>CAZKLT010000033.1:0-3779 GCA_964553825.1 uncultured Gammaproteobacteria bacterium | reverse complement strand
CTCACTACGCTTCTGTTCCCGTTAACGCTGCTTATCATGAAGTATTTCTGGATTCCGATTACTTCGGTCTATCCTATGGCAAGCGAGATCCGGATACTCTTGTTTACCTTTCTTTCCTTTGGGTTGCTTGGGCTTCTGGATGATGCCAAAAAAACCTTCATGTTAACGAGCTCGGGCTTTTTTGGCCTTCGACTCCGCCATAAGCTTATCCTCGAAATTATTCTTGCCACCATTATCGGATTTTGGCTCGTCAATGACCTGCGGATTGATATATTTTACGTACCGCTCGTGGGTATTATCCAACTGGGCTGGATATATGTTCCCCTGGCTATACTTATCATTATTGCGTTTGCCAACGCGTACAACATAACCGACGGATTGGATGGTCTTGCCTCGGGATCACTTCTGGTTTCGCTGTTGGCATTTTGGGTTATTTCAGCATCTATTCTTGATTCTCCGCTATCGGTATTTATCGCTCTGTGGCTTGGTGGATTATTGGCGTTTATGTACTTCAATGTTTTTCCTGCTCGTATCTTCTTGGGAGACGTAGGAGCACTATCATTCGGCGCTACGCTTGCTGTGGTTGCGCTTATCCTGGGCAAGGCCCCTGCCTTGGTCATTATCGGCGGCGTATTTGTTATAGAAGTTGCATCATCGTTTCTTCAGTTATTTTGGAAAAAATATTTCGGCAGAAAACTTCTCATGGCAGCACCGCTTCATCTCTGGTTGCAACACAAAGGCTGGCCCGAGCCCAAGATCGTAATGCGATTCTGGATAATAAGTATCGTGTTTGCCATTTTCGGATTGTGGCTGTCTATCCTTAAAATATGACGAATGCGCGTCGGTTTGTATTTCTTCCCTACGAGAGTGACATAAAAAAAGGCCTTATCCATTTCCACTACAGCGTTATCACGGAAGGGGAGCAGTTTTCGTTTACCGAAACGCTGCAATTTACACCGCCTGAAGGTGGGTTTACGGGGGAGCGCCAGGATCTCGTTGCCAGAATCACAAAATATCTTCACCTCACGCTTGGCATGAGCTACTGGAAGCTGTTTTGCCCGGGGGAAATCGAAACACCATACGACCTGACCGCAAATGAGGCAGAATTTTTTCACGTACTTTACACCAAGGGATTGGGAGAATTTTTTTATAAAAATTCTATAGACTTTCGGCCGCTTTTGACCTTCCCTTCCGGTGGCGCTGTTGCACCATCTCCGGTGAGAGTGAATCCGAAAAACCGCAGCCTTGTTTTATCTGGAGCAGGAAAGGATTCGATAGTGACGGGTGAATTACTCAAGAAACATAACAAACCGTTTGATCTTTTTACTCTCAATCCAACCGCCATTCACGAGGAGGTCGCACGAATAATGGGCGCCTCTTTGATCACGATGAAACGCACGATTGATCCGCTCCTCGTGAAGCTCAACAAGAGACCCGATACATACAACGGACATGTGCCCATCACATCCATTTTCATGTTTACGGGACTTCTTGCCGCTGCGCTCTATGACTACCGGTTTGTCATCGCATCAAATGAGGAAAGCGCAAGTTACGGCAATGTCGAATATTTGGGGGAAATAATGAATCACCAATGGAGCAAATCCATCGAGTATGAACAAATGCTTGCATCGTTCGTCGCCAAAAACATAAGCTCGGATATATCCGTTTTTTCTTTGCTGCGACCCGTAACGGAAATGAAAATCGCAAAACTCTTCTCCGCCCTTTCATCATATTTCCATGCGTTCACAAGTTGTAATACCAATTTCAAAATCACCGGTGACCCCAGGCGCGGACAATGGTGCGGCACGTGCCCGAAATGCGCGTTTGTTTTTCTCTTGCTTGCCGCACATCTGAAAAAAGATACGGTTGTCGATATTTTCGGAAAAAATCTTTTTGCGGATGCAACGCTCATCCCAACGTACAACGAATTATTGGGGCGCGAGGGCTTTAAGCCGTTCGAATGTGTGGGAACACCGGAAGAATCCACGGCTGCCCTTGAGGCCGTCCGTTTGCGGGGAGAATTTTCAAATGACAGTGTCGTAGCGTCGCTAACGCAACGCGCGTCTGCGTCACGAAACGATATGAGTCCGGCTGGTGTGTATAGTGTATCCCAAAAGCATTTCGTACCGGATGATTTTTCTGAAATACGTGCATCCTTATGAAACTGGAAGACTTAGCGGATAAGCGGATACTGCTTGTCGGATTCGGCGTAGAAGGCAAAGCAACGCTTGCTTTTTTACGTCACTATTACCCTGATGCGGTTATTGATGTTGCGGATAAAGCAAACGGAGAAGACTATTTGGCAGTTCAGAAAAGGTATGATCTCGCCATTAAATCCCCGAGCGTTAAAAAAGAGCTGGTGACTATCCCGTATACGACAGCGACGAATATTTTTTTTGCCAATACAAAGGGAACGGTTATCGGAATTACGGGAACGAAAGGCAAGAGCACAACCACGACGCTCGTTTATGAAATTCTGAAAGCCGCGGGAGTGCGGGTTCACTTAGTAGGAAACATTGGAAATCCTGCATTGACTGAACTCCTTACGGAAAAGGATGAAAAAGATGTGTATGTTTTCGAGTTATCCAGTTATCAACTTGAAGATATTGAGTATTCTCCACATATCGCGGTGTTCGTGAGCTTTTTCCCGGAGCATATGGATCATCACGGTTCCGTGGATGCCTATTGGCAGGCCAAGAAACGAATAACCGCTTTTATGAAGGAAGATGATTATTTCGTGTACAATCCAGCATTTGAGCCGCTCCGACAGTTGGCTGGCGGATTACCTGCTCGCGCCCTGGCATACACGGATGTGTTGCCTTGCCGAGATGATGAGATTCCGCTCTTGGGGAAACATAACCGTGACAATGTCCGCGCAGCGGTCACCGTGGGTAATCTTTTTCAGATTGACGCCAACACCATGAAAGGTGCTATCGTTTCCTTTCGGCCATTACCACATCGTTTGCAGTATGTCGGTACATACAAAAACATTCTTTTTTATGACGACGCGATATCAACAACTCCTCAGTCGACCATATCGGCTATAGAGGCCCTCGATGGCGTACATACGATCCTTCTGGGGGGACAGGACCGAGGGTATGCTTTTGATGAGCTTGTACAGATGATAGACAGAAGCAGCATAGAAAATATCGTTCTGTTTCCGGATTCGGGAGAAAAAATAGGTGCACTTCTGAAGAAATATGCAACCAGAAAATTCAATATTCTTACGACGCGGGATATGAAAGAGGCCGTTGCTTTTGCATACAAACACACCAAACCGGGGTTAGTATGCCTTCTTTCCACCGCCTCTCCCAGTTACAGTATTTGGAAAAACTTTGTGGAAAAAGGACAATTATTCCAAACGTATATAACGGAGTTCAGCAAAGCTGCCGATGAAAAACTTCCTTAAAAAATTCAGAACGGTTCACTCTAAGGGGAGCATGAGCCGGACAGAGGTACCGGCTGGCAAGGTTGACCGATGGCTCATCATTGCCGTCGTTCTCATGTCGTTGTTTGGTGTCCTCATGGTGTATGACTCTTCCGTTGCTATTGCTATCCGTGATTTCGGCGATCAATATTATTTCGTCCGAGAACAGTCCAAGTGGCTCATAGTGGGTCTCATTGCGCTCAGCGTTACGTCGCGTATTCCCTACAAATTCTGGTATACCATTGCCGTCCCTATGCTTTTGGTGACCCTGGCGCTTCTGCTTGTAGTGCTTATTCCTGGCGTTGGCATCCACGCACTGGGTGCTCGCCGCTGGATAAATTTCGGGTTTTTC
>CAZKLT010000032.1:0-5295 GCA_964553825.1 uncultured Gammaproteobacteria bacterium | reverse complement strand
GAGGCAGACAGTGCCCTGATTGAATCTATCGATGCTCTTTCATCCCCGGAAAAAGTAATTATTGTTACGTTGGGGAAACATGGGTCCATGGCTAGGCGCGGAACCTCAACATTCGCTCAGCTTCCCGTTGCCTCCGAAGTAGTAGATACGACCGGAGCCGGAGATTCATTTATCGTTGGCTTTGTTGCTCACTATCTGGATTCCGGGGATATTTCCGGTTCGCTTCTCGGGGGCGCCACGGTTGCTGCCCATGCCATTGCAAAAATCGGTGCATACTAACGGGTTTTCTGGCAGTCGGGACAGAGGCCGAAGAACTCCAGAGAGTGGGAAGATATGCTATAGTTTGTTTTCCTGGCCACGACGCGCTCTAAGTTTGTTTCCGTGATGTCTGCGACATCCTCCATAGCCCCACAGCTCGTACAGATGACATGGTGATGGTGTTCACGGTCCGTTCGCTCATAGCGGAATTTTCCTTCTCCCAGCTCAATGCGTTTGACCAAGCCTGATACGACAAAGACATCAAGGATACGGTAAATGGTGACGGGATCTGCCTTGAGTTTCTTGACTGCCGGATAATTTCTGACATCGTCGACAGACAGGGGAAGATGACTGTGGGACAGCGCTTCCATAACTGCTATCCGTGCTTTTGTCGGGCGGACATTCTTATTTACGAGTTCATTCAGATTCATATACCTATTATACTGTGTACGTGCGTCCTTGACACGTCTTTTGGCAAGGTGCATAGTAAACATATGCTGGATCAGTTGCTTGGCTTTATTCTTCTTGGACTCGGCGTTCAGTCGCCCCTCACCGGCTCCGTAAAAGGTGAAACAACGGAAAAGGTGCAAACAGAAGTTACCTCTGAGCATGAATCAGAGGACGAAACAGAAACTGAAAATAAGAGCGGGGAGGATAATGCGAATCTCCACAACACGCAGACCCGCGAAGCGCTCAAAGCGCAAAGAGAACAGGCCAAAGGGGCGCAGAAAAAGAGGCGGGAACAAATCCGTCAAACGTTGAAGGAAAAACACGAAGTGCTCCGCCAAACGCTCAAGGAACATCATGAGGACTTTGTGACGGCGGTAAAAGAAAAGCACGAAGAAACCAAAGAAGCATTTGCGTCCAGGAAGGCAGCGTTTGAAGAAAAACGGGAAGCGCTGAAGGACGCCAAAAAGAAAGAAACGCTGGCAAAAGTACAGGAGCGGGTGGAAGCGATAAATACCAAAAGAACGGAGAAAATGAGTGAGCATCTTACAAAAATGACGACCATCTTGAGTCATCTTATAGAAAAGGTGGCAGAAGAGAAGGAAAACGGTAAGGACACCACGGCTGTTGAGACAGCCGCAACCAACGCGCAGAGCGCTATAGCAAGCGCCCAGGATGCAGTAAGCGCGCAAACGGGAAAATCATATGTTATCGAAATTTCCTCTGAGACAAACGTGAAAAATGATGCCTCTACCACCATGCGGGCGATGGAAGCGGATCTCAAGGCTGTCCATGAGAAAATTGTTGCCGCCCGTAAGTCAGTCGGAACTGCCATCGCAGCGCTGGCAAAACTTCGCGGTGAGGAGATCCCTGAGGAGGTAGTCAAATGAAGAAATTGCCTATGCTCTTTTTTGTGCCTATGATTGCCCTCGTGATTGCTTTGGGCGTGGCTACTGCCGTGAAACTTCTGCCCCGTCCGGAAGTGGCAGCGCCTCAGGCCAGCGAGTACCCCAATCCGTTCGGAGAGGAAGCGTCAAGCCAGCCATCGACATTTTTAGGCACGCTGTTTAATCCTGCCGAGACGCCCAGCCCAACGCCTGCCTCCAGTTTGGACTTGTCCAATGAGCTTAAGACGACCGTGGATGATGGGGGTCAGAGTGATTTCGATGCGTTGGAGCAGGAAGCTTCAGCCCTGTAACTCTCCTCAGCTTGACACCTTCCCACTCATTGACTACCATACGTTTGGAGGTACAGGAAAAGAGCGCGGAAAATGGTATTTGTAAGCGTGTGGCCCCGGTTGGACAGCGGTTCAGTTGGGGATACGAGGAAAGGGTGTATCGGAACAATCTGCGGGTGCCCTTTGGTAGCCATTCCTACCACAACAGGAATTCGGAAAATCTCTCGGTAACGGGAGGAACAACGAAACCTGACGGATGCCGCCTCTCGTTCATCATATTGCTCATCATTATTCTTCAAAGGAGTTTCTATGTGTGGAATTTTCGGATATGTAGGGCCGCGGCCGGTAGCGGCAGCATTAGTGCTTAAAGGTCTCAAAGATCTTGAATATCGGGGCTACGACAGCTGGGGAGTGGCAGCCGTGCCGGAAGGATCGGAAGAAAAAGGGGGAAAGATTGTCGTCCAGAAAAAAACAGGCAAAATCGGATCGGCAACGCTTGAGGGTTTTCCTGCAAGTTCATTTGCGTTTGGACATACCCGGTGGGCTACCCACGGAGGCGTGACTGACCTCAATGCACATCCGCACCTGGACTGTACGGGAACGATTGCCATCATCCATAACGGAATCCTTGAGAACTATCAGGAATTGAAAGCAAAACTTGTCAAAAAAGGGCATAAGTTCATTTCCCAGACCGATACTGAGGTTGCCGTACACCTTATCGAGGAATACGCCAAGACCATGCTCTTTAGCAAGGCCGTGCAGAAAGCATTTAACGAGATGACCGGCCTGAACGCATTCATTGCGATGAATACGAAGATTAAACAGTTTGTTGCCGTCAGAAACGGGTCTCCCTTAGTCGTCGGATTTGGGAATAAGGAAAACTATCTGGCATCGGACGCAGCAGCCCTCTTGCCGTACACCAAGCAGGTGCATTTTCTGGAAGACGATGAGATGGCCATCGTGTCGGAAAAAGGTGCTATGATTTTCAACGCGAGAACCGGCGCACACGTCATGCCCAGAAAGCAGCTTTTAACCTGGTCGCTCTCACAGGTGGAGAAGGGCAGCTATCCGTATTTCATGCTCAAAGAGATCTATGAGCAGCCCGGCATCTTAGCTGACATCGCCGCTGATGGAGCGAATCTTGCCGTTGAGTTGGCCAAACGGGTTACGGCAAGCGCCGATGTTTCTATCATCGGTTGCGGAACAGCAAGCTATGCCAGTCTTGCCGGATCAATTTTGTTTAATAAGATAGCCAACCGTTCTGTGGCATGGTCGCTGGGGAGTGAATTTGATGATGAAGTACGATTTTTAGGCCCCAAGAGTCTTGTGGTCGCACTCTCACAGTCCGGGGAAACCATGGATACGCTTGAGGCCGTGCGCAAGGCCCGGAAAAATAAGGCGAAGATTCTTTCTATCGTCAACGTGATGGGTTCGACACTGTACCGTGACAGTGATTATCAGCTGCTCATCGGTGCGGGACCGGAAAAGGGCGTTGCGTCCACGAAGGCTTTTATCGGTAAAATTGCGCATCTCCTTCTGCTTGCGTACGCGTCGGTTGGCCGTGTGGCTGAAGGGCAGAAGTTGCTCACCAAATCGGTTCGGGTAACCAAGGAGGTCATGGCAAACAAGAATGTGGCCCGCATTAAGGATTTGGCCAAACGCATTAAGAAAAAGCAGCATGTGTACGTTATCGGCCGCGGTATGAGTTATCCGGCTGCCCTTGAAACAGCGCTGAAGATAAAGGAGATTTCGTATATTCATGCGGAGGGATTTGCCGCAGGCGAATTGAAACACGGGGTGATTGCGCTTATTGAGAAAGGCACGCCCTGTATCGCGTTTCTGCCGAACGACGAGACTTACGGCGCCAATCTGGCAGGGGCCATGGAGATGAAAGCCCGGGGCGGATATATCATTGGAATTTCGCATAAGCCGCATGACGTATTTGATTTCTACATCCCGGTGAAAGATGTGGGCGTGGCGACTATTATCCCCAATGTTGCGGTAGCACAGCTGCTTGCGTACTACCTGACCATCGAACGGGGATTTGATCCGGACATGCCAAGAAATCTGGCCAAGAGTGTTACCGTTAAATGACGGTTAATACTTGATGACGAATTCTTTGAGAAGTTTCTTTTCGGTTTTGCCGCCGATAATCGCCTTTACCTCGAAATATTTCTCAACACCGGAATGTGAGAGTTTTTCTTTTAAAAGTTCGTCAACTTGGAATATTCCTGCCGAGTTGCTCATGGTGATATATATTTCAATCGGTCGGTCTTTTCCTTCCTTTATCTCCACGCCCTCCACCGCATATGCCGATAAGGAATGAATGTTTACCTTGCCGGCCTCATACGGAATACGGGAGCGGCCTGAGCTCATATCAAGCGCATCAGCAATTCGAACGATGCCTGCTTCTTTTGTCAGTGGTCGGCCGTTGCTCCGATGACTGATAATCGCATGGAGCGTCTCGGATATCACGATGGTGCGTTCCGTGATGGGCATAAAGGAAAGGGTTTCGCGCAGAAGCGCGTTGGCGAGAAACAGACTATATTCTTCATGATCAATCCGGTGGATAGACATACCCAAGTCGTGAAGAATGCTTGCCAGTACGACAACAACTTCAGCATGTTCCCGGGACAGCTTGTAGTCCTTTACGATAGACATCTGAATATTGTTTTTTTCGAGGATACGCATGAGTCTGAGGGCGATATTGGCGACAATCTGGAAATGGACCGGTCCATGATCGCTCATACCCAGACGGTCGATAGCATTCACATTGAGGATATTCCAGAGGGTGACAATTTCTTCGTTTTCATTAATCCGCTCAAGTGTTTGGGCAAGGAGCGTATTGCCTGAAGTAGGTACGTGGATAAGCGGTTTGGGAAGAGTGCTCACGGCCACAGTATAGCAGAATGGCGGCGTTTGTGATACAACAGTCAGGTAGTTTTCCGTTCAATTTTCTATGAAAAAAAGGAATCAGTACATATCGGTTATGGGAACGATGGGCAGCGGAAAGACAACGGCAGCCCGGCTGATCGCCAAAGAGCTAAAATTCAATCTTGTCGAGGAAAATTTCGGAGAGAATGCATTTCTCCCACGGTTCTATCAGGATATGAACCGCTGGGCATTTCACTCACAGACATTTTTCCTGATGGAAAAAATTACGCAAATGCTTGAGACACCAAAGCTCCTTGCCAAGGGTCCGGTTGTTCAGGATACGCCCATTCAGCAGGACGCCTTTTCGTATGCCAAGGCGCAGCATGTATTGGGACATATCGACGATGCGGAGTGGAAGCTGTATCAGAAGATTTATAAATCGTTTGAACCGTATTTCCCCAAACCGGACTGTATTGTGTATTTGGAAAACTCCATTCCGTCCATCGCAGACCGGATTGAAAAGCGGGGAAGGGGATACG
>CAZKLT010000031.1:0-5354 GCA_964553825.1 uncultured Gammaproteobacteria bacterium | reverse complement strand
TAAACGGGCCAAGGGAAGACCCTTTGCAGAAGCAGTCGTGGATGCTGCTATCCCTCAGGCGGATACAGCGCACATCAGACACGTGATAAAAGCAGCTAAATGGATATCAGGGTACAAAATCACAGCGTTTGAGTCGGATTTTCCCGGGGCAATCGAATTACAATTTGCCTTCGATGACCTCAACTGGATACCAAAGCCACGTCGGGAGCCGACGCGCGACTACTAAAGGTGCGATTTTTCCCGGCAGAAAACCACTACCCCTGAGGCAAACCGCACCGTAAAACAGTTTTTGGGCCGTAACGAAGAGAATGACGCGCGCCTACCAATTACAAGCGGATTTTGATAAAATGATGCTGTTCCTATTGCCCCCATCGTCTAGCGGCCTAGGACAACGGGTTTTCAGCCCGTGAATCTGGGGTTCGAATCCCCATGGGGGTACATACAAAAAAACGCTCGGCACAGTCCGAGCGGTTTTTGTATACCCGAGGTGAGAAGCCCAGGGGTCCGTACGTCGCTACTTAGCGAGTAATCGAGTTTAGTAGTGACGGACACCCGAAGTGCAAAGCACGAAGTGGTGAATCCCCATGGGGGTACTTATCAACTGGCATGAGCTTTGTTGGCATAATACGCGGCAAGCATGGTCGTCAGCGGAACCGCCAAGACAAGTCCGATACTCCCTGCAAGTGTTCGTATAATCTCCTCGACTATCAACCCGTCGTTTAATATGATGTGCATGGGTGTATTGTTTGGATTTAGGGCGATGATGATAAAAATAGGCAATGATGCGCCCGCATACGCAAGAACCAGCGTATTGACCAGTGATGCGATGTGTTCTCTTCCGATGACCAAACCTGAGGCGAAAAGCTTGTGAAACGAATACGTAGGATTTGCCTTTGCTATCTCAAATACGGATGCAGAAAGGCCTGTCGTCACATCGTCAAGGACACCCAGCGCTCCAATGAGGATGCCTCCCAAAAGCAGTCCTTGGAAATTAATGTTGGCCGTAGGCCCAAGTTTTAACGAATAGGCATCTTCACTGCCAAGTCCAGTTAACTGCGTCAGTTTCACAAAAAGAATAGAAAGCAGTCCCGTAATGACCAACGTGATAAACGTGGAAACGAGCGCAATAGTGGTTTTTTTAGAAAACCCATGCGCCAGATATATGGTGCTGATCATAATAATCAGACACCCGACAACGCTGACAAATAAAGGGTCCTTCCCGGCTAAAATTTGCGGCACGATATATTGGGCGATCACGCCCAAGCTTATGATCATGCCAATGATAGAGCCAATACCTTTCCAACCGCTTAAGAGCAGAATGCCTAAGAAGAAAAATAGAATAATGGGAACAACGCGGTCTAACCGGTATGTATCCACAATCTGAAAAACCGGGACATTGTCAGCATTCATATACTGCATAACTAATACCGTATCGCCGACCTGCACGAGCTGACTCTTGTCTAAACTGAGTCCTCTTCCGTGGTCTACGGCAAGTTCCCGCCCGCTCATGTCTCCATCCAGCATTCTGAGTACGACGTGCTGATACGGAGCAGTCATGCAGAATGATGTTTCTTCGCCCTGATCAAGGATTTTTTCAACCTGCGCTTTGTAATACACTTCAGAGCCTTGTGCTCTGGCAACAAAAACAGAGGGAATTATGGCCAAGAAAAGAAAGAAGCCAAGCAACAGGTAAATAACATTTTTCATATGCACGTTGATTTTATGCAAATATGCCGCAGAAGGGAATAACGTACCCAAAAACTCCCTTTCGGGAGCCTTGGGGTATTGTGTACCATGTCGAACCAACGACATTTTGGCCAAAATGTCTTATACGCGTGCTTCGTCGTAATCTGTTTTAGAAACGAACTTCGTTAAATTTCGTCCATCTGTCGTCTTTCCTTTGAACGCATGTCGCGTTGCGCCATTGACGCTATAGAGTTTCTTCTCAACGACATCAGCTTCTACCGTTTTTCGAAGCTTTACATCATAAAATGATGATTTCATGTATCCACCTCCCTTCTGTTTTCCTCATCCGATCAATGACCATGTGCCAGAGACGTAAAATAATAAATAAGGACAACACTCAAAATCAGAGGCAACACCACACGAAACACATGGGTATGCCCTGCCCGGTGGTGCAACTCAGGAATAAGATCGGATGCGGCAATGTATATGAAAACGCCCGCAGCGCCTCCCAAAAGAAGCGTAATGTATGGCTCCAACAAATGACCCAGATACAATCCCAAGAACACCCCGGGAATAGTCAGGAGCGATTGAAGAATATTGATGGCAATGATTTTCTTTCTCCCCCACTTGAGACTCAATAAAATGGCAAAATCCCCGATCTCCTGAGGAATTTCATGCGCGGCAATGGCAAGCGCGGTAGGAAATCCGATGGTTGGACTTGCCACATAGGCAAGTGCTATGACAATGCCATCAAGAAAATTATGCAAGCAATCTCCGATGATAAGCAAAAGAGGAAGAGGCTCCGTGTGCTCTGAATGGGCTGTTTCGTGCCGATGCAACCCCTTGAGTCGCATAATCAACCGCTCCAGAATAAAAAAGCCGATAAACCCTAC
Organism: uncultured Gammaproteobacteria bacterium; assembly: GCA_964553825.1. Lineage (GTDB taxonomy): Bacteria > Patescibacteriota > Microgenomatia > UBA10105 > UBA927 > CAYUKU01. The sequence continues at coordinate 2,775 of CAZKLT010000031.1, read as the reverse complement.
TAAGACGGCGATAAATATCGGGTGCGCTTCGTCGGCTTGCTCGACAGCCTCCGGCAGAATATCCAAGAATGCGGCTCCCAAAAATGCGCCCGCACCAAAGGCGATAAGCGGCGTCATAAGGCGTTGGGTTAATTTCTCATTAAGAAGCAGGAGAAAGCCGCCGATGAGTGAAAAAAGACCTCCCACTAAACTGTAAAATAGTACATCGTTCATAGCTAATTCTTTTGACAGGGCTCACAGGTGCCGAATACCTCGATAGAATGATTCTTAATCGCAAAGCCTGTTTTTGCCGTGACTTTTTTGTCATTAAACTGTAATAGCCCATCGTTAACATCTTCCACTTCCCCACAGGTATCACATACCAAATGGTGGTGATGCTCCCTTTGGGCCCATTCAAATCTGCTTCCTCGTTCCCGCCAGTCGATAGTTATGAGTTTTTGGTCTTCCCGAAGTTTCGCAACGATCCTATAGACGGTAGAATACGCCGTTTTCGGATACTGCCCTTTCACAAGGGCGTATACCTCTCGCAGGCTGAGCGGTGCCTGCGCCTCCAGGAAGAACTGCGTTATAGCCAACTTCGTCTTTGTCGCACGGTTACGCATGGGATGATACTAACCCACGGCTGAGATTAATGCAACTAATTTGCATTAAACCACGAATATTTTGGAGTCTGATGGGCATAGGTCATGCGGATCCTTCGTGAAACTCCCCAACGGGGGAAGAATGCACGATACCTGATACAATACAGCCATGCTTATCGACAACGTCACTATTGAAGTAAAGGCGGGAGACGGCGGGAACGGTGTTGCCACCTTCCGCAGAACAGCGGCAACGGCAAAGGGTGGTCCGGACGGCGGCAACGGCGGACACGGAGGAGATGTCTTATTCCGCGGGTCTGCAAACGTGCATGACTTGCGATACTTCCGCTATAAGAAAAAGGTGGTCGGCCAAAACGGCGAACACGGAACCAAACATAACGGCTTTGGGAAAAACGGGCAGCACATAATAATCGACGTGCCCTTGGGGACGCGTATTACGAATGTCGAAACGGGAGCCGTCAGAGAAATTGAAACGGATACCAAGCCCATCCTGTTGGCGCGCGGAGGCGTCGGAGGGTATGGGAACGTTAAATTCAAATCCCCCACCAACCGGACACCGCGCGAACGGGAATTAGGCAAACCGGGCGAGCGCAAAACCTATCATTTGGAGCTTCGACTGATCGCCCAAATCGGCCTCATTGGTCTTCCCAACGCCGGGAAAAGCAGTCTCCTGTCAGTTCTTACCAACGCGACACCGCAAATAGGCGCATACCCGTTCACCACGTTAGAACCAAACATCGGCATGATGGGAGCGTATCCCGTTGCCGACATCCCGGGACTCATCGAAGGCGCACACAAAGGGGTCGGCCTGGGGACCACCTTTCTCAAACATATCGAAAAAACAAAAATACTGGTCCACTGTATCGATATCACGGGCACGGATCTTCTGAAGGACTATGAAACGGTCCGCGCGGAATTCCGGGCGTTTAATGCCGAACTTTTGGAGAAGACGGAAATTATCTATCTCAACAAAACGGACTTGGTAGACGAAGGTCGCATCCGCCAGGCAGTCGCGGTATTTGCGCCCCGCGCTTCTCAGGTGCTGGCCGGCTCTGTGTATGACGAGCAAAGTGTGAATATGCTGCGCAAAACGCTTACCGAAACGCTGGGTACTCCTGCACCATCCCGTGCCTAGATCTTCCCTTTTCAGGTAATTTTCCTCGAAATCTGCTATAGTAAAGACACAGAAAGGAGATACCTATGAACGGAACAATCAAAACGAAAACGGACAGAGGATTTGGTTTTATCGCCCGAGAAGGCGAAACAAAAGACCTATTCTTCCATTCCAAGGATTTGGTGGGCGTCACATTTGACGAACTTCAGGTCGGTGAAGCCGTTACGTTTGAAGTCGTTGACGGGCAAAAAGGCCCCAGCGCCAAAAACGTAAAACGAGCATAAAACTCGCGTTGACTTCACGTCAAGGGAAAGCTCCGCGCAAGCGGGGCTTTTTTGTGGCATTCCTTCACCACGCCAAAGCGCCAACACCCGATGGGAAGGCACTTGGCTGAAATACGTTCTGTGGAGATAAGAAAATCCGCACACGTCGATCATGGAGTTGTATAACAATTCGCGCGTTGCGAACACGATACAAATACCACGTTTGCGCCTCTTCGCACGGTCAGATGACCTATTCCTGCCAACTCCCGGGGCAAGAAGAACTCATGTCGATTCATGAGATGCGACGTCTCCGCATGCGTTACTCTTTCCGATTGTTGTACTCCAGTATTCGTATCCACCATGCGTATGACCGTCCATTGGCAATCACCATAAAAATAAGCGCGATTCCAGAGCCGACACACATGTAGAAAAAATATGGTGTAAGTCCCGGTAAACCAGGAAGGGTGAGCTCCGTAATCGCGGCATATGCCAAAAGAAGGGTCAAGACCAGCATCAGCGCATTTGCATGGCCATATATGTGGATCGGGAGATGCTTGTCATCATACGCTTTGATGAACCAGAAGCAAGCAAATTCTCCCCATTTCGTCGGTGCGGGCAAAAACGTCCCGACGAAACCAGCGACAACAAGAAAGAGCCCCAGATAGGTGAAAAGTGAGTCTTGCGTCATGACGCTTTTCCCCAGAGAGCCGAATCCCAATACTCCCATCCCCAAAAGGATTCTTCGTAGTATGTTGAGTGTTGTATTCATGTGCACCTCGTGTTGAGTGAAACGGATTTT
>CAZKLT010000030.1:0-5930 GCA_964553825.1 uncultured Gammaproteobacteria bacterium | reverse complement strand
TTGCGCGGCCGGTGCGGCCAATTCGGTGAATATAATCTTCCATGTTTTCCGGAAGGTCGAAGTTAATGACATGGGAAACATTGGGAATATCAAGACCTCGGCTGGCGACATCGGTCGCAAACAAAATCCGAATCTCGCTTCGGGCAAACTGGTCCAGCACGTATTGACGCTGATTTTGACGTTTGTTTCCGTGTATCGCACCGGATCGTACCCCGCGTCGTGAGAGTTCGTCAGACAGCTTCTGCACGCCGTGTTTGGTTCGTCCAAAAACAAGCACTTTCTCAAATGCAGTATTCTTCAACAGATCATGAAGCGTATCAATCTTGGACATTGGCTGTTTTACGCGGATGACATCCTGTGTGATTAAGCTGGGAGATGAAGATGACGCTATGGACACCCGCACCGGATCTTTTACAAAATCGCCGATAATCTCCCCTACTTTTCCCGATATGGTCGCGGAAAAGAAAAGGGATTGCCGCTCTTTCGGAAGCAGTGTGAGGAAAAATTTAATCGTACTGATAAAGCCGATGTCTACCATCCGGTCCGCTTCATCCAAGACAACATTGCGGAACCCGGAAAGCCTGATGGTACGGGTATCGACGAAGTCCTTGAGTCTGCCGGGAGTGGCGATCACAAAATGCGGGTCGTTTCGCACGTCCTGCTCTTGTCTCCATTGGCTAGCGCCACCGATAAGCAGCGCACTTTTGATGGACATATTTCGCGCAAGCTCTCGCAATTCCTTATGTACCTGATAGGCAAGTTCCCGGGTCGGCGCGACGATCAGTACGCGCTGTGCCCGGTCCATACTTACTTTTTGCAAAAGAGGGATAAGAAAGGCGCCTGTTTTTCCGGTTCCGGTATTGGCGACCCCGATGATATCTCTGTGCGCAAGCACCGCGGGAATGGATTGCAGCTGTACCGGTGTCGGTGTCTGGTATCCCTTTGCCCGTATGTTGCCCACGAGGGTCTCCGAGAGCCCAAAGTCAGCAAATGACCCGGTTTGCGTGGGCTGCACTGTTGTAGGCACGCTGACAGGCCGGACGTCCTTGCTCTGGGCGATAGCCGCAAGCAAAAGGTGCTTCGGAACGGCTCTCACCGGCCGTGCACCTTGTTTAGCAAACGGTCGTCCACGAAATTGATGTTGCATATGTCTCATAGAGATACGATTAAAAGAATATAACTGCTTAACCGGAAAATTACAGAAATGGGGAAAAGACGCAGGTAATAAAAATCTTTTGGGGCGTTTTTTCTCTTACACTTCTACACTTACTATTAAGCAGATGTATTGTTTCAATACAGCTGCACCTCGCAGTATACCAGATGCCGGGATACTTAGCAAATAACGGCTATGCCATGCGTGCATCTTTCTTCAAAGCACGGGCGAGATTTTCCAGTGAATCCGCCCAGGAACCGGGGTCAGCGACACCCCGGAAATATTCTTTTTCCAGCTTGTCGTATTGCTTGCAGAACGAATCAAGCGTTGTCTGAAATGCTGCAGGAAAATCTCGCTGGGACAGCGTCTCCGTTCCCTTCCGGGTGAGCTTCATGTACAACTCGATGTTGGCCTTCTGCTTGGGGAAATTCCCGCGCACCCACACGCTAATTTGAAAAAGATTATCGATGATATCGGAGACGATTTCCTGTTGATTTTGAGGAACGAGTGATTTACGTGATGTATTTATGTATTCAGTATACGCTATTTATCGGAATAATTCCACCAAAGCACAAGAAAAGGGCAGACTCCTGGAGCGTGAGGTGTCTGCCCAACCGGCAACGGGTTAACTCTTCTTTGAGCGTGCTTCCAGGTGCCAATTACTGGCGCTTTGCACCAGGTCGTACCAGCGCTTGTAGGCACCCAGTTCATCGTGCGCCAACGGGTTCATCCACACCTGGATGTGGCCCGATTGGTACTTGCCCGCCAGGTCAAACGATGTACTGTCGCTGACTGTTCTGGTGGGCCGCACGTATTTGATATTCATTGCGGCTTCCCATTCATCGCCATTTGCCCACACTTCAAGCCCCACGAATGCAATCCGTGGCGCGGGTGATGTGTGCACGATGCGCACCGTTCTGCCGTCTGGCAGACTGCCGACAAGCTCCGCCTTGTCATTCGGGTTTAACCCGTTCTTTTGGCATAACTCCAGAATCCATGCCAACATTTCGTTGACCGCCCCGAATTCCAGATCATGCTGTTGCCTTGTGTAATCCATAGCAAACCTCCTTTCAGTTTTTCTAGGGTGCATCAGATACCAAAGCTCATGGATTATATACTATGGGATTAAATGAAACAAATGTATTACCAGTTCGGCTTCTGGCAGACACCGATCCAGAAGATAGGGACTTCCGTCTCCTCATCTACTGCACGTGGAACATACGCATTGGGAGACCACGCAGACGGAATGACGACACCACCATCAGCGCGTTTCAAAACAAGCTGCCCGAACCATCTGGGTTCTCCAAATAATGGACGCAGCATAGGATGAAGAACACGGCGTGGCAAGGTAACGCCTTTGCGGTCAAAGGTTCCTACCGTTTTGAGAATTTCTTCCATCGTTCTGCTTTTTACCGTGAACACCACAAGTCCGCCTGGTTTAAGGGCGCGATGTACACCGCGGAAAACGGCCTCCACATCATCCATGCCTCCTTCAAATCCAGCACCGAAAACTTCAACGATACTCGCAGAATCAAATACATCATCGCCGAATCCGAGCGATACGGCATTCATTTGATATAAGAAGGCGTGTTCATGGGCAACAAGTGGAGCTACGTCCCAACGGTGCTTAGCAAGATTCAGCTTGCCCCAATCAATATCAAACGAGTGAACCTGACGAGAAATGTTTGCGAGCTTATGAAGCGCAAACCCGTTGTATGTTCCGACATCCATGTGTCGGTCGACAGGTGATCCGCGCTCGGATGCGATGATCTGTGTAGCGAAATCATACACATGAAACAGGCGCCTTTCGATATCTTCTTCGCGCCTATCGGGCAGGAGCAATAATGATTCTGTGCCCATTGTGTCAGCTGACCGAGATGAGTATAGCGCACGAAAACAAGTTTACAAATCCATTATCCGCGCCGTCTGGTGAACAAAGTCCTCCATCGCATCGAGATAAACATCCTTCAGTTCGTCCCAATGCGGTATCGCTTCACGGATTTGAAGATCAGAGCGAATTGGCAAAACCAGCGTCGCCTTCTCTAGATCCGGTTCATCTACCGGTCGTTTCTTTGCCCAGACAAGGTGGGCAGCCTCAATAAGACTTAGTTGTCCGTCTACCTCGCACAGGACAACTGCCTCAAAGTCACTGCACCGGGTATATCAACTTGTACGACTGAAGCACCTCCGAGCCCTTGGGCTACGAGGCTGGATATGAATATACAAACGGGCACATCGCGGTGAACCGCATATCCGCGACTCCGGGAAAGTGTTTCCCAACCCTCCTGCACTGTCTGAAGAACTTCCTGTCGCTCACTCATGAGGACTATTGTACTATAGGATATAAGTACATTCAATCATCTTGCGATTCTGTCGGCATAACGATACACTCTGCCTGTCCCATAACACAAATACTTATATGACAGAAACATCACTCATTGTTCCCCTTGATCAGGTCGACCGCGTCGCCCACGTCCACCACACACAACTATCCGAGCTGCTTCGGTACGACCGCTACCGCGTCCTTGACGAAGAATCCCCCGAGCTGTGGGTTTCCATGCTGGGCCCTGACGTTTTGAGCTTGACTCATCCGGCGGTAACTGCCGCCATTTGTCTTCGATTCGCCGACTATAACGAACGAAATGGCATCAGGCTTACCCAGGAAGAACAGATCATTTTTTTCACAACGCCATGGATCCACGATTGGGGTGAGCTGAAAGTTGACGGATTTGGTGTCGGGGACGTTTCGTACTCTTTGCGCACCGATGCGGATGAAAAAATCGAAGCCCAAGTATTTCATATGGTTGCCAGCACCATCGGTGATATGCAGGCACGCGCATTGTTTACCGAGGCCTATGACACCGTAGCCATGGACAGGACCACGAAGCTCGGACGCATGTTTAATGCCGTGGAGCAAATTGGATACCTGGCAACAGCCATTCGGACGTATGAGGGACAGAGTAATCAGCGCATACGTAACTGGAGCGCCTTGTGCGGAAATGTTCTTGCCCACCAGATTGAAAAGCTGCTTCTTTATGCCCAGGAATACCCCTACGTGGGCAAAGTATTACAGGATCATGCGTCTGTAATCGATGCGATGTTTGAGGATGTCGGCAAACAGCCAATCGGAATAGACCGGGAAGATAGACCATTTTATGACGCAGAAAAATTCAGAACCGCACGAGAAGCTTGGGAGCGTAAGGACGATTCAGTTTTAGTTTTTACCCGTGATCCTGCCATGATATAATAGCCACATGAAAACCAAAGGCACATTTCCCCTCAAATCCGGTCTTGCACAAATGCTTAAAGGCGGTGTCATCATGGATGTTGTCAACGCAAAGCAGGCAGAGATCGCCCAAAAAGCAGGTGCAGTTGCCGTGATGGCCCTTGAGCGGGTTCCCGCAGACATTCGCGCAGCAGGTGGTGTTGCCCGCATGTCTGATCCGCGCGTGATCAGGGAAATCCAGGCGGCCGTTACTATCCCGGTCATGGCCAAATGCCGCATCGGCCACTTTGCAGAAGCTCAGGTCCTTGAAGCACTCGAGGTAGATTTTATTGACGAAAGTGAAGTGCTTACCCCCGCCGATGAGGAGTTCCATATTGAAAAAAAACCATTTTCCGTTCCGTTCGTTTGCGGAGCCCGCGATTTAGGCGAGGCACTCCGCCGCATCAATGAAGGAGCAGCAATGATTCGTACGAAGGGCGAAGCCGGAAGCGGGAATATCGTCGAGGCTGTACGGCATATTCGGACGGTTTCTCGAAACATCGCAGAAATTTCCGGTCTTTTGGCCAAAAGGAAAACGGCAGACCTGAAAAAGAAAGCTCAGGAGTACCGCGTGCCGTACGAACTCGTCGAAAAGACGGCAAAACTTGGTCGACTACCGGTTGTAAACTTTGCAGCGGGCGGAATTGCAACACCTGCCGATGCATCGCTTTGCATGCAACTTGGTGTGGATGGGGTATTTGTCGGAAGCGGCATTTTCAAATCAAGCGACCCTGCCGCCCGAGCACGCGCCATCGTTGATAGTGTTGCCCATTATATGGACGCCAAAAAGGTGGCCCGGGCAAGTGAGGGCTTAGGACAAGCCATGAAAGGCCAGGAAATCGCCGCCCTGGAAACCCGACTTGCCTCCCGTGGCGTGTAACGATCATGAAACCTCTTTTCATAGGTGTTCTTGCATTTCATGGTGATGTCATCGAACACATGCAAGCCGCTGAAACCGCAGTCAAACGCCGCAAGATCAATGCAACGGTTATCCCCGTCAGAACCAGAGAGGATGTGCTGCAGTGTGCGGGCCTTATCATTCCGGGCGGAGAAAGCACAACACTGCACACTCTTTCTGTGCGCGAAGCTATGTGGACGGCCATGAAACAGGTTCCCGCAATCTTCGGGACGTGCGCAGGCGCCATCATGCTCGCCAAAAATGTGTATCACAAAGCACCGGGCCAACAGACGCTTGAATGCATGGATATCTCCGTAGATCGAAATGCGTACGGCAGACAAACCGAATCGTTTGAAAAAACCATAAAAACAACGATTGGCGAGGTATCATCGATATTCATCCGCGCCCCGAAAATAGTCGCCGTGGGCAAGAGTGTTCAGGTGCTGGCAAAGGATGGAAACGACATTCTCGGATGTGAACAGCAGGCTGGTCGTCGCATGGAGGGGCGGCCTGCGACGCGGTGACGTGGATGCGCCCGGTATCTCCGCCGCAATCGGCGAACCGGAGGCGATCGCCGAGGGCCCCCTGCCCGAGCCCCCCGCGCCGGCGACCGA
>CAZKLT010000029.1:0-6169 GCA_964553825.1 uncultured Gammaproteobacteria bacterium | reverse complement strand
GAGCGGGATAAGGGAATCGAACCCTCTTCTCATCCTTGGGAAGGATGCATACTACCGGTGTACTAATCCCGCGCATGGGACCAAACCTTTCAGTTTCGTCCCATTAATTTTTAATCTGTTTAAACAGGTCAAATCGAACACCACATCAACGAAAGTTTCCGTTGATATGTTTGGTTATTGCATAAGCAACCGCTACGGCAATTCCAAAACATTGCCCGCGTGAATAACATTCGGATTCGCTAAGTGATTCATTTGTGCAATTTCGCTCCAGCGGTATCCGTTTTGATACTGCGCCATGGCGATATTCCAAAGACTGTCTCCTGCCTTTACCGTATAGAGTCGTTTCTCCGTTGTTGCAGACGACACGACGCCGGTCGGTTGAGCAAGTGGCTTCACATCAGGAATAGTCAATTCTTGTCCCGCCGTTATCTGGTCGGGGTTTGCAAGATTATTGGCTTTCGCGATATCAACCCAGTTGTATCCGCTCTTGTAATATGTCTCTGAGACCATCCAAAGCGTTTCACCTTCCTTGACCATGTGTTTGGCCGGAAGTGTCATTTGTGCGGCTTGTTCGTTCGGCTGTGCGGTCTGTGCGCCTGGTCCCGTTCTCATCTTAAAATAATTAAATGAGATGATTCCGATGACCAAAACAACAGCAAATCCAAGCGCGAGAGATACGTAGGAATCCGGTGTGCTAAGGCTCTTTCGTAAAGCTTTCAGCATTTCGTTTCCTCCTTTCCAGGCAGAAATGTGCGAATCGGAGATAGTATTATCTCCGCTATGTTGCGGGACCGGGGGGACTCGAACCCCTGACCTCCTCCTTGACAGGGAGGCGCTCTAACCAGGCTGAGCTACGATCCCATTTTGGAGCAAAACCTAGATTTTTCTCCAAAGCATTTCCCAAACGTGATTTCTCCTGGGAAATAGCTTATAGAATGATACCATGCCGCAAAAGAGGCGGTCAATCACGTATGAAACCCTTACCCGAGGCTTTTTCGCAGCAGTGCGGCCTGTGTCAGAAGATCTCCCGTAAGATTGTTCCGATCCAGCCGTGTGACGATAAGGTCGACAAGCTCCTTGTGCTCAAGTTCCTCATTCGTCTGAGGCGCCAACTCTTCTTGTAAATATGCCTCCACTGCTGCTACATCCTCAAGAACCCCCGCAACCGGTGCATAGACGCTTGCAAGTTTCTGGAGCGTTTTCTTGTTGAGAAATCTCCCCGCGCGCTTAAGCTCGTCCTTAAGGCCGATATACGCTCCCTCTATGAACTCGATTGTACCGGCTGCTTTCGCTTTACTGAGTCCCCTGCCGGTCCCTACCAATTCCGGAGGGATGCCCAATGAATACATGGCTCCGGTAAATCCGATTGCACGGGGAAGGGTCACATTCCCTACCCCGCGTGAATATCCGAAAAGCCCGGTGTGCTGAACGCGTTCGCGTCGTTTTGGCAACAGCGTAGCCACTTCATTTACCATTGGCGCCAGCGCTTCCACCGTTTGGCGATACGGATGCTCAAACGCAGGAAACTGCGCACGCAAAATCGCTTCATCCTTCATGCTCACGTCATTTGCTTTCCCGCGAGCAAGGAGCGCGTGCAGCGTTTTGATGCCCTTTACGACATCGATAAAGGGGAAATCATACCGAAATGCGCTCTGGATAAGTGCCGTTCTGACGCCCGCGTACTCACGGGCAAACTGCTCTACGGTCGCCGGCGTCAATCCGCCGCGGAAAGGCAAGGAGGCACTACCGATAATAGGAAACAAGTCGACGCCTGTTTGCTTGGAAAACACAGCAAATCGCGAAAGAGCTATTTTGATCGCCAAGACGGTCGGCACCAGTCCGCTGTTGAGGGCGGGATCACTTCTGGCTACATACGGCCGGATATAGGCGGGCCGGAAGCCGAATGCCGTTTCGTGCAACTGGAGATACTCAAGCAAAATCTCATCTGACCGGGAAATCGTTTCTACATTTTCAAACAAGGGAATAATCTCTATATGTTTGATGGTCTCCGCCGAAAAATTGTAAAGGGTGTGCTTCAGCGAAGCAATCTCACGGAATGCCTCTTGAATGGCGATCATCTCCCGTGCTGTCTCCGTCATGGGCAAAATAACCTCAAAAAGCGGCGTACTGTTTAAGCCAACCTGCTTGGCCAGACTTGCTGCAGCAAGAATCCCCATAAATGCCCGACCGAGCCGGAACTCCGTCTCTACTTTCGGATTCGGTAAGCGAAACGTAATAAATTTCTCTTTTCCGAGCTGATGCTGGGCAAAATAATCAAAGTGTTCTCCTAAAAGCTTCTCTACGACTGATTCGTCTACAAATTTTCCTTCCCAGTCCCATTTATATTCATCGATTCCCAAATCACTGAACGACAAAAAGCACTCCTTCACCTCCTGACGGGTGCTTATAAACTCCTTGGAATGCCAGTACGGTTTCCCAGCGTGGTCTGGATGCTGGGATGCCATAGTCGTTGGAATCATGCGCTTCATATGAGGCTCAATGGCGTCATTGTATCATCAATGCCCTGTTTTTTGGTAAAATACGTCCACGCTGGAAAAAATGGCTCTCGGACTTCCTGACCGTGAATATTTGTCAAAAAATGTCGCAGCGTGCGTACCGAAAAGGAATAGCTGCGACACATCGGTAGAAAAGAGAGTTGGAGAGAAAACGTAGTTGTCTCTCCAGATGGCCTCTATAGCTCAATGGCAGAGCAGCGGTATCGTAAACCGTAGATGTCAGTTCGATTCTGACTAGAGGCTCAAAATACGAAAGACTATTTATAATTCGCTCTATGCTCAGAAGCGGGAGACTTGAAGAAACCAGACAGAAACGCCGTTTAGCTATCGCCATCGTGGGTAGCATTGCGATACTGGTGTTTTTCGGTCTCTTTGGTCTGAGAATTCTCGTCGGATTTAGCCTCCTTGTGGACCGAATCCGTGGCAACACCCCGGCTTCACAGAATACGACCGAGCTCATTCTTCCGCCTATCCTCGACCCCATCCCGAACGCGACAAACAGCAGCATGCTCGTCGTCAGTGGCTCGGCGCAGGCGAATCTAGAGATTATTCTCTATGTAGACGAAAAGGAAGCCGAAAAATCAAACGTCTCCGGAAACGGTACGTTCACCCTCACGTTGGACGGACTTACGGAAGGCACCAAGCACATAAGCGCAAAGGTAAGCGACGACAAGGGCACGGTAAGCGAATTGTCCAATGTTCTAACCGTGCTTGTGAAGAAAAAGGGGCCGACGCTGGAGCTTACGGCGCCGGAAGACAACTCCACACTGAATGGAGACGACAACAAGATTACGATTTCCGGAAAAACAGAGGAAGACACCTCCGTTACGGTCAATGACCGGGTCATGGTCGTGTCCGGCGACAACACGTTTACCTATAAATACCCACTCAATGACGGCGAAAATAAGTTAAAAATCATTGCCACCGATATCGCAGGAAATACCACGACTATCGAGCGGACCGTGACGTACCGGAAGTAGCCTTCTTTTCAACTGCGCCGGCATACATCCACAGAATTACGAGAACCCACGGATACACGAGACTATTCGTAAACAAACTGTGAACGAGAAGTACTATAATCAGTATGGAGAATCCCCATGAGAGCCGCCCCATTCGGATAAGGAGCCATCCATATACTGCCGTACCCAGAACACCCGTCGTGATGAGGAGAAACAGCACGCTGCTGTCTACCCCCGCCGCTGCCCTGGAAACAACACCGGCAAGAATCGGCGGCTGCGTAAATATCGGCCGAAACCGAAGCGTGTTAAATCCATGCCCCAGCAGGGGAGCCTCCGAAAATCTGGCTATACTTGCCTGCCAATTTTCCAGTCGCGAGAGCGTGGAATTAACCCGGGTAAGTTTTAGTGTATCTCCGCCTGGTTTCGGAAGCGCGATTACGAAGGCGAAGAGTACTAATCCCCACAAAAGCCGCCACTCTTTCTTAACGATGATCCATGCGACGACACCTGCGGCAAACGCAAGATACGTGCTTCGGGAATAGGTCAGATACAGGGCCAGACCGTTTATCATCTGACTCACCCAAAAAACCCGCCCGACAAACAATTTCCTCTCGGCCAATCCGATAAACATCGTAAGGGCAATCACGATGCCGACGAAATTGGGGTCCAAAAACGTCGAAAACAACCGGTAATAGTGAGGATCCCATCCCAGATACCATAAATTCTGAAGCCCAGGGTACAAAGCGTATTGAATTAACCCAAGCGCGGCAACACCCGTCCCCGTGAAAAACAATCCCCGTTTGAGAAATTGGCTGTTTATTTGTTTGTGAAGTGACGCCACATAAATTCCTGCGTACAACACCCAACGAATGAGATACAAAGACGCCTCGCCCAGCTGTGCCGGTGTATATCGCGGGATATTCACTACAAGCGATAAGACACCAATCGCCGCAAATACCAGAATAGGAATACCTAGCACCGGAGATCTCTGCATGCCCTGCTTCCGATATCGGAATACAACAAGGCCAACCAAGACGCAGGTTACGATGTCATGAAAATAGACAACGACACCTTCTTTGAGCGGGATTCCCCCAAGCTGCCCTACCAGAAGACTGCCCAATAACAGGGTGAAAAGAATCCGCATATTACTTCATCAGATAGAGTTTTGCCCGTGTCAGAAACGAATGAAAACTCATCATAAATACCACGATTGCCCCGGGCACACCGTCGGCGAATCCGCGACGGACGAAGAAATTGAGAAAAAACTTCGCTGACGGATACAGAAAAATCTGCCATAAAGCGCTGCGTATACCTTCTTTATGAAGCAGTTTGGCATTGAGCGTCGAATACCGGTCAATGTCCTCAAGAAATTGTGCGACGTTTGGGTGAGGGAAGTGATGAATTGCACGATTGAGTGTTTCTGTTTTTCCCTGGATCATCCAGACCTCATGGACCGGCCGGACCCACTTCCCGGCTCCCCGGCGTGCCATACGAAGAAGTCGGACGGAGCGCGTCTCTCCATGATGGAGCTCTTTCCCCCACAGAATATCGTGTCGCTTGAAATAAAATCCCGCGATCCCCCGGGCCTTGGCGGTTTGGAGTTGTTTGGTAATTTCGTCTGCCAACGCACGGGAAATCACCTCATCGGAATCCAGAAAAAGCACCCACTCCCCTTTTGCTTTTGTCAGCGCATAATTCCGTTGCGCGGCGAAGTCTTCATTCAAGGAGTGCTGATACACGACTGCCCCTGCTTTCTTAGCAACGGCCTGCGTGGCATCCGTCGAAGCATCGTCTATGACGATCGTTTCATCTGTCCACGCGACACTGGCGATGGCTCTTTTGATCACATCTTGGTCATTGTGCGCAAGAATAACAGCAGATATCATTGAAATTGATTGTACAACGATTTTTGTTGGTTTACAGCTTGAAGCTTAGATAGGGTTTCTTTACACTACGCCGGATGTCGCTCAAACGGGTCGTTACCACAATCTTTGTTGTCTATTGTGTGGGCTTTCTGGCCCACGCAGCCATTGTTGGCAAAACCGTCTACGGTGACGGTGCGTATTACTACTCCTGGCTCAGATCTCTTGCCATCGACCACGATCTCGATTTCCGCAACGACTATAGACTCTTTGATATCACCCAGAAAACAACGGAAGTCGGACTCATTGGAAACATCTATCCCGTCGGTCCCGCGGTCTTTTGGTGGCCCACATTTATTGGTTTGGATGTTGGCATCCGCGGCAGGGGCGGGAGCCTCCCCTACCAAATTGCCATAGGTATCGTCGGCGTATGGGCGGCCATCGTAGGAATACTCCTCCTGTATCGGGTGCTTGGACATTTCTACTCGCAGGATCGCACTCTCACCACCTTACTTGCCGTGGCATTTGCGACGAATCTGTGGTTTTACGGCTCCCTGGATACGGTAAATTCCCACGCCCTGTCCTTTTTCCTTGCCTGCACGTTCCTGGCGGTTTTCCTGTTGCCGAAACGCAATGACCTCGCGCTGGGCGCTATCGTGGGCTGCATGGCGCTCGTCCGCCCGCAGGACGCTCTCTATGGAATTCTTCTTTTACAGGGAGCAACTCTGAAATCAATCCTGAAAAACACTGTCGGGTTCTTTCTTCTGTTTTCTCTTCAACTTATCGCCTGGCAGGTGGTCTATGGTAAATTCTGGGTGAATCCCTATCTCGA
>CAZKLT010000028.1:0-6828 GCA_964553825.1 uncultured Gammaproteobacteria bacterium | reverse complement strand
CAGCCACTGAATTGCGCGCCGATAACGAGTGGAGAGAGATTGATCTTGCCACAGCCTCCTTCGGTCAGGGTATTGCCGTTACGCCGCTGCAGATGGTACGAGCAGTAGGCGCCATTGCCAACGGCGGATGGCTGATGGAGCCGCATGTGGTGGCCTCAATACGGGATAAGCGAGGTAAAACGGTTGATATTAAACCCAAAAAAGTTCGCAAGGTCATTGATGAGGAAGCCGCAGAAGTGATGACAGAAATCATGATAAACGCCGTCGATAACGGTGAGGCGAAATGGGCAAAGCCCAAAGGTTATCGCATAGCAGGAAAAACCGGAACTGCTCAGATACCCGTTGCCGGGCATTATGATGAGAAAAAAACGATTGCGTCGTTCGTCGGGTTTGCCCCGGCTGATGATCCAAAGTTTGTCATGCTTATCACGCTTCGGGAGCCCACGAGTTCTCCCTGGGGATCGGAAACCGCAGCGCCGCTTTTCTTCACCATTGCACGGGATGTGCTCATCTATAAAGGCATCGCGCCGAGGCTCTAAAAAGCCCGTCATAAAGATAAAAAACACCCGAAACATGGTATAATATCACCCATGATCAGCTTCATAAAAAGTCTGTATCATTTCGTTGTCGCCTGCTACGCTTTGCTTCGGTTCGGCTTCCCGGGGAGAAAAATGACGGTTATCGGCGTTACGGGCACAGACGGGAAAACGACGACCACAACACTCATATACGAAATATTAAAGAAAGCAGGCCTCAAGGTTTCCATGATTTCTTCGGTTCATGCCGTTATCGGCGGAAAATCATATGACACTGGTTTTCATGTGACGACTCCCAACGCTTATTACGTGCAGAAATACCTTTACGATGCACGCATGAAGGGTGATACCCATATGGTGCTTGAGGTTACGTCCCATGGATTGGCGCAGCACCGTGTATTGGGAATTCCGTTTGCCGTGGGCGTCATTACCAACGTTACCCATGAGCACCTTGACTGGCACAAGACCTTTGAGCGGTATCTCTCCACGAAATTATCTCTTCTTACGCGTTCAGACGCCGTCGTTTTAAACCGGGATGAGTCTGAGTTGTATAACGCAGCCATGAATGTGCTGCCGAGGAGAAAGCGTATCATTACCTACGGTATCCGTCGGAAAGCAAAAATCACTCCGAAGATATTTCCGTTTAAAACGCAGCTTCCCGGTGAATTCAACAAATACAACTGCCTGGCAGCAATCGGGGCGGCAAGTGCCCTTGAAATTCCGGCAAAAACAATCCGGGAGGCGCTCGCTGACTTTTCAGGGGTTGCCGGTCGCATGGAGGTTGTGGCGACAACCCCCTTTCAGGTTATCGTCGATTTTGCCCACACACCGAATGCTGTTGACCGCGCTCTGAAAACTGCGCGCAAGATGACTAAGAAGCGCCTTATTCATGTATTTGGCAGCGCAGGCCTGCGGGATCATTCGAAGCGCCCGCTTATGGGGAGGGCTTCCGGCACATATGCAGATGTGATTGTTCTTACCGAGGAAGATTACCGGACGGAGAATGTTGAGCAGATCATGGATGAAATTGCCCGAGGTATTGATCCTGATGTTGAAACTCACCGCTACGCTAACCGCGGTGACGCACTGAAATACGCGTTCTCTATAGCTCGTCCGGGCGATCTGGTTATCGTTACCGGGAAGGGGCATGAGCAAAGTTTATGTCGGGGGACAAAGGAATATCCGTGGAGCGATCAGCGTGAAGCCAGGAAACTATTGGCGAAAATGCGGTAAAGGGTAAGATGCTAATTCAACACAAAGATTCGTATTTGCAATCAAGTATTCTTCTCACCTCAAAAGTTTTTCATGCGTATTCAGTCAGAAGTCTCGGGGACATGCGACGAAGTGAGGCGAAGGACTCATTCCTTCGGTTTTTCGGACTATCTGGCGATAATCTTGCTCTGGGAGAACAGGTTCATGGCGCGCTTGTAGCAGAGACCACTTTGTATCCGTCAGAAGTTGCGGGAGCAGATGGACTTATAGCTGTAGGCCAAACTGGAAAGGTGGTCGCTGTAGTCGTGGCTGATTGTGTGCCGATTTTGTTTGCAGATGGGGAAAATGCCATAGTTGCAGCGGTACACGCAGGATGGCGCGGAACCATTGCAGGTATTGCCACGAATGCGATTAAAAAAATGACAGACCGTGGGGCAGTGCTCAAAAATATCCGAGTTTCCATTGGTCCTCACATCGGGAGGTGCTGCTACGCGGTCCCCCGGGAGCGGGGACTGCTTTTTCAAAAAAAGTACCATGGCGATGATCGGGTGGCAGGAGAAAATAACGGAACTTGGTACTTGGATATTGGCTTGGCCAATAAAACGGAGCTTCTGGATGCCGGCCTTTCTGATGCGCAAATCGATGCGCCCATCGTGTGCACCTCGTGCCAGATAGACCGGTTTTTTTCTTTTCGTAAAGACACCAAAGAAACGTTCGGAGAAATTATTGCCGTTATCGGGGTACAATAACTATGGATATGGATTTGGCAGAAGGAAAACGCATACATTTTGTGGGTATTAAGGGAATTGCCATGACGACGCTTGCCGTGTGGGCCACTGAACGCGGTATGCATGTAACGGGTTCAGACGTTTCCGAAGCGTTTCCCAGTGATCCCATCTTAAAAGACGTGGGTATCGTGCCGTTCGTGGGTTTTGCGGCAGCGCATGTGTCAGAGGTTGACGAAAAACCTGATGTTGTCATTTACACGGGCGCCCATGGCGGCAGTACAAATGAGGAGGTTCGCGAAGCCCAGCGTTTTGGTATTCCCACACTTCCCCATGGTAAGGCGCTCGGAATGGCCATGAAAGGGAAAAAGCAAATTTCCGTGGCGGGAAGCCATGGGAAAACGACAACGAGCTCTATGGTAGCGGCGATATTGAAACACGCAAAAAAAGACGCCTCCTACGCCATCGGGTCCGGAGAAATTCGCGGGCTTGGCCTGCCAGGCCATGCCGGTAAAGGCGAGTATTTTGTGGCAGAAGCAGATGAGTATGTTACCGACCCATTACATGATGCAACGCCCCGGTTTCTCTGGCAAGAGCCGAATATATTGGTAGTCACGAATATAGATTTTGACCATCCGGATGTTTACGCTTCACTTGAAGCGGTGCAGGGTGCGTTCGTCACGCTCCAGGACAGACAGCCGGCCGGCGGTATAGCTATCGTTAACGCTGACGATTCACCGAGTGCCGTTCTGCGGGGCCGCTCTGACCGTACGGTCGCAACCTATGGGCGCAGCTCGGATGCCATGTATCGGATAACGGATGAAGTGTTTACTACAGGAAAAAGCGAGTTTACGCTTCAGTATGCAGGGAAGCCGGTAGCCAGGTTTATCCTGGAAGTTCCGGGTTTACACAATGTGGGCAATGCCGCCGCCGCAGCTATCGCCGCAATGCATGCCGGCGTATCCTGGGAAGACTGTGTCACAGGACTTGCTCCTTTTGGCGGCGCCAAGCGGCGGTTTGAGCGGATTGGAGAAAAGGATGGCACCGTGTACTACGATGATTATGCGCATCATCCGAAAGAAATCGAGGCGACACTGGCTTCGGCACGCGCCTGGTATCCAGATCACACGATTGTTGCTGTTTTTCAGCCCCATACCTACTCCCGTACGAAGGCGCTTTTGCGGGACTTTGGTCAGGCATTCGGGGATGCGGATGTTGTTCTGTGCACGGATATTTATGCTTCGGCACGGGAAACGGATACCCATGAAATCACGGGAAACTCGTTGTTTGATGAGCTGCGCAAACAGCATGCAGCCGTTATCTATACGCCCGGGAAAGATGATATAGTGCAGGTTCTTCGTATGCGCAAGCGCTCGCCTGCCGTTGTGCTCTTTATGGGAGCCGGAAGCATATACAGCT
Source organism: uncultured Gammaproteobacteria bacterium (assembly GCA_964553825.1). Taxonomy (GTDB): domain Bacteria; phylum Patescibacteriota; class Microgenomatia; order UBA10105; family UBA927; genus CAYUKU01. Next base: position 2,936 of record CAZKLT010000028.1, on the reverse strand, counting down.
GGGAAAATGACATTGTACGCCAGGCATAGTCACTCAAACCTATGAAAAATGCACTGAAAGTTCGTTTTGGAGATGCCTTGAAAGAGGGGGAGCTGCTGGGAGCGCATACGACCTTCAAAGTAGGGGGACCCGCTGATTTCTTTTTAAATGCAACAACAACTGAAGATATGGTTGCAGCGATCGAAATTGCCCGATTTTCGGGGATTCCGGTTTTCATACTGGGAGGGGGAACCAATATCCTCATTGGAGACAAGGGAATCCGTGGCCTTGTTATAAAAAACAGTACCTCAAAAATCCGTATCGTGGGCATGAAGGGTCAATTATCCGGCGGAACAGATACCAGTAAGGTGTATGTCGAGGCAGATAGCGGGGTCATCATAAACAAGTTAGTCCGATTCACTGCGGAAGAGGGCTTGAAGGGTCTGGAGATGCACTTAGGTTTACCCGGAACTGTTGGTGGTGCGGTATTTATGAATTCGAAATGGACCAAGCCAGTCGGATATGTGGGTGACGCGGTATATCAGGCCGAAATCCTGTTGCCTACGGGTGAACGTCGAATCGTGCCGCAGACGTATTTTCAGTTTGCCTATGATACAAGCATTCTGCAAACATCGAAGGATATCGTCCTGAGTGTCGTGTTTGGATTGGACCGTGATCAGAAAGACGCGCTCTGGGCAATCGCCAACGAGAGCATTGCGTACCGGCGGCAGACACAGCCTCAGGGAGTGAAAAGTGCGGGATGCACATTCAGAAACGTCCCCAAAAGTGAAATCATGGCCAAAGGGCTTCCGACGGAAGCCACAAGTGCGGGATTTTTGGTTGATCATGCAGGGTTAAAAGGGGTGAAAGTTGGCGACGCTCAGATATCCCCGATGCACGCGAATTTCATTATTAATCTTGGGCAGGCGACGGCTGCTGATGTGATACAATTAATAGACAGGGCGCGAGATCAAGTAAAAAGCCAATTCGGCGTAACATTGGAAGAAGAGATTGTCCGCGTGGGGGAATTTTAATATGGATACGTTTGTTATAAAGGGCGGGAAACCACTGAGCGGAGACGTGACAATCGGCGGAGCAAAAAATGTCGCACTGAAAGTGCTTATTGCGTCGCTTCTTACGGATGATGAATTGGTCATTGAGAATGTACCGCACTTGGCTGATGTGTTTTCTCTCCTCGAAGTTCTCAAAAGCCTGGGTGTTTCTTACGACATTACCGCCCATTCGCTTCGGATCCGCAATGGTCAGCTGAAACATTCAACGGTTCCTTTGGAAGTCGGCGCACGACTGCGGGCATCATCATTGGTACTGGGGCCATTACTTGCACGATATAAGAAAGCCAGGATTCCCAATCCGGGTGGCTGCCGGCTGGGCGCTCGCCCTATCGATCGTCATGTCGACGCGCTGCGGGAGATGGGTGCAACGATTGACTACAATTCAGAGGACGGATTTTTTTACGCAAAGACGGATGAACTCAGAGGCGCCTCAGTTACTTTTCCGAAAAATACGCATACGGGTACGGAAACGCTGCTGCTTGCTGCCGTTTTAGCAAAAGGCAAAACCGTACTCTCCAATGCAGCGGAGGAAGTGGAAGTTGATGAGCTTATAACGCTTCTGAATCAGATGGGCGCGGATATCAAACGTACCGCACATCGGGAAATCACCATTCAAGGCGTTGCGCGTCTCCATGGGGCCACGTATACCATTCTTCCGGACCGCAATGAAGAAGTTACGTTTGCTCTCGCGGCAGCGATGACACGGGGAAGAGTGACGGTGCATGGATCTAGACGAACCGTGCTTACGGAATTTTTGGATAAGTACCGTCAGGCTGGAGGGCAGTACGAGGCCGTTGATGATAAGACGACCGTTTATTTCATGGACAAGGCACCGGTGGCGACAGACGTCGTTACCGTGCCTCATCCGGGATTTATGACCGACTGGCAGGCTCCATGGGCAGCATTTATGACACAGGCCAGCGGACAGTCGACGATTCACGAGACGGTTTTTGAAAGCCGTTTCAATTATGTCGGTGAACTGAAGAAAATGGGAGCGCAGATAGAATTTTTTGATCCGCCAGTTTCTGATCCCGCCTCTTTTTATAATTTTAACTGGGCGGATCGGGTGGAGGGATATCATCAGGCGATACGAATTATCGGACCGGCGAAACTTCATAATGCCGTAGTCGATATCCACGATCTTCGCGCGGGGGCGACCCTCATTCTTGCCGCGCTGGCTGCTCATGGTGAGAGCTATATTCACGGCGCTGAACAGGTTGACCGCGGCTACGAGAAGATCGAGGACCGACTTACTGCTTTGGGCGCAAGTATTACCCGCGTAAAGGAGGAAAGCGTATGACGACACGACCGATTATTGCAGTCGTATTGGCGGGCGGGGCAGGCAAGCGGTTTTGGCCATTCTCTGCCAACAAAACTTTTTTTCCGTTTCTCGGAAAATCCCTTTTTGACATAAGCACGATGTCAGCGCTTCCCCGTGAGGTGGATCGTGTCGTGGTCGTATCCAGTAATGAGAACCAAGGCGTAATCGCGCGCCTTAAATTCGATAAACCGAGCTTGACCGTGTTGCAACCGCAGCCCCTCGGGATGGCAGATGCGCTTCTCAGCGCAAAGGGGCAATTACGTGACGCGAGCTTACTTATCCTGATTGCGGATGATGTTGTTTCCTCCGACCTGTATAGCCAGGTGATCGCGTACGCCAGAAAGAATGACGTATTTGCAGTCGTTCCCGGCTGGAACGCCAAGGAGTATTTTCCCGGCGGATACCTGAAGATAGACGGAAAACAAATCCGAGGTATTGTTGAGAAGCCGATGGTGGGCCAACTCCCCAGTCCGTATGTCGCCATATCCGGCCACTTTATCAAGGACAGCAATCTGTTTCTGGATGAACTTGAAAAAACACATAGTGATGCTGACGATGTATAT
>CAZKLT010000027.1:0-7110 GCA_964553825.1 uncultured Gammaproteobacteria bacterium | reverse complement strand
TGCAGCTCTGCGCCGTCTTCGGCGTGATCCTGGGCATCTACGCCTTCTTCCTGCCGCATTGAAGGCTTGGGCAATGCTTTATCTTCAAAATTGTTGATTCCCCTGATGAATGACCTTATAGCCCAAGGAAAAGAGTCTACAATCCCAAGCAGCTCGGTAACGTACCGACGGCAGAGTCCAAATATACCGGCCAGTTCCCCCTCGCTTGACGTTAATAGCATCCGAACGTATTTGTCGCGATTACATGAGCTCAAAGTTGATTGGTCGCGTAACGGTGGTAGGTATCCAAAGGCAGACATTGATGCGTTGTTGGATTCATTTACCAGACAAATTGCCTTTTGTGAAACTTTAATCAATCGTTTAGGAAATGGGCAAAGACCATCCCAAGATGACTTATTTATGTGGGATTCGGTTGTCAAAATGAGCTATGAAACGGCAGCAATAACCGCAAGGCTCAATAGCCGTTATTAACAATCGCATTGTAACTAGGGTGTATAATAGAGCCGTAAATCAATCTGTCTAGTAAATCTCCTGCCCTCGGTACATGAAAGTGTTTATCTCCCTGCTCGTCAGTATTGTTTTGCTGTCGTTTGCGACTCCGATTGAAGCACGAAGCGGCTGTTGCAGTCATCATGGCGGTGTCTGCGGGTGTGGGTGTTGCGACGGTAGTCCGTTAAGTGCTACGTGCGCACCCTACTATCCGCAGTGCAATGGCGGCAGTGTTCCTGTTTACAAGCCGCCAACAGCAACTCCAACACCGTACATTACTCGTGCACCAACGCCAACAAATACACCAATTCCAACACCTACTAATACCCCTATGCTCACAGCAACACCTCAACCTACCGAGGCTGTGATGGGAATGACAACAACACAAGGGGATAATACAACAGCCGGTTTTGTAGGGCTCGGTGCGTTTGCAGCTATAGGCATCGGTATTGCACGTTTTATCCTCAAAAAAGGAACGACCGTGCCAAGAAATTAAAGTTGCTTTTCTTTACCCTCTTTGCTACATTTCACTTGAAGGCTTAAAAACGGCATGGTTTTTTGTAACGTGATTAGGTGAGATTGAGGCTAAAAGATAATCCTGTCCTATAAATCCCCGCGTTTCTCAGGCAGCGAAGTTGATCAAATCATATTCGTTTGTTATACTTCACTCAATAGCGCATAAGTCTGAGATCACCAGACGAGCTGGAGGAAGAACGCCGACAGGCAAGTAGACCCTTCCGGGTAAGCCCGTAACAGCAGTAAACGAGAACCAAATAAGGTGGTACCACGAGTAGCCGCTCGTCCTTATATAGAGTAATCTATATATGGAGGCGGCATTTTTAGTAGCATCTTTGCGAGTGAATTCATATGCACGAGCGTAGATGCAGACTTATCCCCTTGTGGGATTTATCAAAATGAACGACTTAAAAGTCAAAAATTTTCAGGAAAGATTGGATATCGCCAAGAGCGAGCACGATGTGCTGGAATTCTGGGACGAAGTGAAAGCGTTTGAGACATCCGTTTCTTCCCGCCCCGAGAGCAAGCGCTACGTGTTCTATGACGGACCTCCGTTTGCGACGGGACTTCCGCATTACGGGCATATTCTTGCTTCGACTATCAAAGACGTTATTCCCCGATATTGGACCATGAAAGGGTATCGTGTGGACCGCGTCTGGGGGTGGGATTGCCATGGTATTCCGATCGAAAACATGATTGAGAAAGAACTGGAGCTCAAAGGCGGCAAAAAAGGTATAGAGGCCCTGGGTATCGATAAGTTCAACGCTGCATGCCGCGCTGCCATTCTGCGGTTTGATACCGAGTGGGAGAAAGTCGTGCGAAGGATCGGGCGATGGGTGGACTTCAAGCATTCATACAAAACGATGGACACCACCTTTATGGAATCCGTCTGGTGGGCGTTCAAACGTCTGCATGAGAAGGGATTGGTCTACGAGGGAAAGCGTGTCATCTTGTATTGCCCGCGATGCGCGACACCACTTTCGAACTTCGAAATTGCCATGGACAACAGCTACAAAGACATGGCCGGACCCAGCACGGTTTATAAATATAAGCTCGTGGGCGAGGGTCATACCTATCTTCTGGCATGGTCAACGACGCCGTGGAATAAACTGGCAACTCCTGCTCTCGCCGTGAATCCGGATCTGACGTACATGAAAGTGAAACAGGGCAAAGAGTATTACATACTGGCCGAAAGCACCTTGGGGATACTTAACAAAGAACCGGACTATCAGGTGGTCGAAACATATAAAGGCAAAGATCTGGAGAAGTTTTCTTTCGAGCTGCATTTTGATTTCTACCCTAACCGAAAAAACGGAGAAAAAGCGGGGGTCATAATTGCGGATCCCTATGTCACGGCAGACGAGGGCACAGGTGTCGTAACCCTTGCGGTGTACGGCGAAGACGACTTTCGCGTCATGACCAAGCACAACGTCCAGCTGGTATACCATGTGGATGACGAAGGGAAACTTAACCCCGAAGTGACGCCATGGGCGGGGATGTTTATGTTGAAGGTCAATCCGCTGGTGAATGAAGACTTGGCGAAACGTAATCTTATCTATCGCGATGAAGAACGTATTCACAGCGTGCCCGTCTGTTACCGCTGTGAAACCAGATTGTATCATGCACCGGTTCCCGCGTGGTTCATCGACGTGCAGAAACTCAAGCCGACCCTGACGGGTCAAAACGAAAACATCAACTGGTATCCCGGACATCTGAAAAAAGGACGATTTGGTAAAGGTTTGGAGACGGCGCCCGATTGGAATATCTCCCGGTCGCGGTATTGGGGTACGCCGATGCCGGTGTGGAGAAACGGAGACAAGCTGCGGATGATCGGATCGTTGGCGGAGCTCAGGCAGTGGGCGGTCGACCAGGCAAAAGCGGGAAAGCTGACTGATATTCATCGGGAATTTCTGGATGATATTGAGGTTTGGGTGGATGACGCCAAGACGGTCAAAGGCAAAAGAATTCCCGAGGTTTTTGACTGTTGGATCGAGTCAGGAAGCATGCCGTATGCCTCCATACACTACCCGTTTGAAAACAAAGAGCTGTTTGAGCAGTCGCATCCGGCGCAGTTTATCGCGGAATATATCGCCCAGACACGCGCATGGTTTTATACTCTGCACGTTATGTCCGTCGGACTCTTTGACAAACATACCTTCGAAAACGCGGTGACTACCGGAACGATTCTTGCTGAAGACGGTTCCAAAATGAGCAAGTCAAAGAAAAATTATCCTGATCCGTCCCTCTTGTTTGAGAAATATGGAGTGGATGCGCTGCGATTTTATCTCATGGCATCGGTGGTCATGAAAGCGGAAAATCTGAATTTCTCGGAAGACGGCGTGAAAGAGGTCTATCAGAAAATCGTTTCCTCGCTCTGGAATGTATTTAGTTTTTACAAACTGTATGTCGCGGGCGATCTGACGGATGCACAGCCCAAGCCCGTACACGTCCTTGACCGTTGGGTGGTCAGTCGCACGAACCAGCTGGTGAAATCAGTGACAGAATCACTGGATGCGTACGACACCGTATCGGCATGTCGACACCTGGAGGCATTCATTTCCGAATTTTCCACATGGTATCTCAGGCGGAGTCGCGATCGACTCCGGGATGATGCTGTAGCCCAGCATGTGTTTGGATGGGCTATTAAACAGCTTGTTCTGGTGTTGGCGCCGGTGGCGCCGTTTATAACCGAGCGCATCTATCAAAATCTGGTGTCTGCGAAAGGATCTCTCCATGTTGCGGCCTGGCCTAGGGTGGACGAGAAGGCGATAGATACGGACTTGGAATCACAAATGGATGTCGCCCGGCGTGTGGTGGAGAAAATTCACGCAGCGCGCAAGTCAGAAGCACAGCCGATCCGGCAACCGTTGGCAAAAGTCGTTGTGGATGGTGCAGAAGATGTCCTGTCAGAAGAAGTATTGGCCGTCGTCCGTGATGAGGTAAATATCAAGGAAGTCATGATGCATAAGGGAACCGGAGAATTAACGGCAACCCTGACCACTGAGCTTACGGAAGAACTCAGACAAGAGGGCGAAGCGCGAAAGTTGGTTCGTGAGATTCAGGCCATCCGAAAAGAAAACGGCCTGGCGGTGGACCAAAAAGTATCCGTGGTTCTACCCAGACGGTATCAGCGTCTTTCCGAAAGACTTTTGGACGAAATCAAGGCCAAGACTCTGGTAGAATCAGTGGTATGGGGAGACACGCTGGCAATTTCGACTGGCTGACGCTTATTCTTGTTGTCTGTCTCTGTGCATTCGGATTATTCCTATTTCTGACGATTGATCCTGCTGCGTTTTGGCAGCAACTTATATACGTCGGCATCGCTATAGTCCTTTTGTATGTCGTTTCCCGGATAGATCATGCGGTTCTGTGGTGGTTTGCGCCCATCGGGTATGTCCTGGGGATTATTTTTCTTGCCCTTTCTTATCTTGGTCCAAGTATCCGTGGAGCGACGCGGTGGATCATGATCGGCGGGGCACAGTTTCAACCCTCAGAACTCGCTAAACCGCTATTTCTCCTTGCGTTTGCCTACTTCATGACCAAGTATAGCCCCCGCTACGTGAAGAATATTCCGCTTCACCTTTTTCTTTTTCTCATTCCGTTTCTTTTGGTGTTTAAGCAGCCAGATCTGGGAAGTAGCATCATTTATGGATCATTTTGGATTTCTATGATGCTTGCTGGTGGGCTCTCTGTATTCATCGTTATTGCGGTTGGCGTGCTTGGGACGCTATCCTTTCCTGCGCTCTGGCATGCTCTTTTGCCGTACCAGAAAGACCGCATTCTGACCTTTCTTAATCCTGCGCTTGATCCGCGGGGAGCCGGGTATAACGCTCTGCAGGCGATGATTGCCGTCGGGAGCGGTCAGTTTTTTGGCAGGGGCCTTGGGCGGGGAACGCAGAGTCATTTGCGGTTTCTTCCTGAACATCATACGGATTTCATATTCGCGACGCTTATTGAGGAATTGGGATTTTTGGGAGGGCTTCTTTTGCTGGCCCTGTATGCGTGGCTGCTTTCGCGGATTATCGCGCCTCTTGTCTGGACACCGTACCGGGAGCCGAGACTATTTATCTATTCCATCGGTCTCTTTGCGATGCTGGTTGTGCAGATATTTATCAATGCTGCCATGAATATGGGAATCATTCCCGTGACTGGTATCACCCTTCCCTTCGTATCGTACGGCGGCAGCTCACTTCTGTCGCTGGCCATCGCATTTGGGTTGCTTTGGTCGCTGCAACGGGGAAAACAAGAGGAGGGCGCCATTGCAATCGGGCCTCTATCTTGATACAATAGCCCAATGTTTGCTGTGGTAACTATCGCCGGAAAACAATATACCGTCAAGGCGGGCGACGTCATTGAAGTCGACCGAATCGACGGAAAAGAAGGGGACACTCTCACCTTTGACCACGTTCTGCTCACTGCAGACAGCAAAGCCACAAATGTGGGAACGCCGACCGTTTCAGGCGCAAAAGTGAAGACCAAGATCCTCGCACAGGAAAAAGGCGAGAAAATTGATGTCCGCAGATACAAATCCAAGGTTCGCAGCCGCAGACAGATCGGATTTCGCCCACAGCTGACTAAGCTCGAAATTGTCGCTGTTGGCTGACATGACCCCGCATCCATACCTTTTTGTCCTTGGGAGAACCCCAGATCTCGCATTTATTGAGTTAACTAATTTTTTCCCGGAAGCCAAGCGCATTACTCAGGATGTTGCCCGTGTAGAAGGCATAGAGCTGGACGTGCAGGATTTTCTGGCGAAGCTGGGTGGCACGGTGAAGATCGCTCGTGAAGAAGGACTCATCTCTGATCCCACCGCAGAGACAATGGTCTCCTCTGTAACCCCGAGACCGCGTATTTCATTTGGCGTGAGTGTATATGGCACGGTTTTGGCCGGGAACCTTCTGGTATCCATGAAACGGCTTCTTGAGCAGGGTGGCGCGCATGTCCGGTATACGGAGTGGCGACATGGGCAGAGTGTGTCCAGTGTTGCCGTCGACAAGCAGGATGTGGAAGAACTCGTGGTCATTAAAACCGATACGGGTTATATAGTCGGAAAGACGATTGCCGTTCAGGATTATGAAGGCTGGGGAGAGCGCGATTATGGTCGTCCGTTTGCTGACGCCAAATCAGGCATGCTGCCGCCAAAAGTGGCGCGGATGCTGGTGAATATTGTAGACACCGATCCCACCCGGGCGGTAAAAACCCAAAAGACTTTGCTCGATCCATTTTGCGGTATGGGAACGGTCCTTGCGGAGGCATACATGCGCGGATGGCGAGTCATGGGAAGCGATATCTCAGAACCGGTTGTAAAGAAGGCAAATCGAAATCTTGCATGGCTGGGCACCTCTTTTCCAAATACGGGCGGTGAAGTGGTCGACGTTACGGTCCAGGATGCTGTACACATCGGGGAAACCATCGCACCTGAATCTGTGGATGCCATCGTAACTGAACCATACATGGGGTCAACGGCGATCGCAAACGAGCGGACAGTTGACATGCAGAAAGTGAAGAACATAATAAAAGGCTTAGAGAAACTTTATATAGGATGCCTCAGAAACTGGCATTCATTGTTGGTCCGTGGCGGCAGAGTTGTTATTGCGCTGCCCGGATATGCCGTGTCGGGGCGGACCATTTTCGTGAAAAAAGTTGTTGACATGTGTGAAAACCTCGGATATACTATCGTGGTTGGACCGATAGAGTACAGCCGTCCGCAGGCAGTTGTGAAGCGGATGTTTTATATACTAGAAAAAATTTAACTATGGCGCACGTAAAAGCAGGTGGAACAGCGGCAGGAAACAAAGATTCCGTATCCAAGCGATTGGGTGTGAAAATGTATGGCGGCCAGACTGCTATCCCCGGCAACATCATCGTTCGACAAAAAGGGACAAAAGTGAACCCTGGTGAGGGCGTAAGTATGGGTCGTGACTTCACGATCTTTGCTGTCACCACGGGGAAGGTAACATTTTCAACGGTTCGAGGAAAACAATTTGTATCGGTCCTGCCCAAAACTCAATAAGCATGGCTGACACACAGCAGGTTCTTCATCTTGATATTGACGTCATCCAGACGAATCCGCTACAGCCGCGCGGTCTTATCGCCCCAGATAGC
>CAZKLT010000026.1:3853-7784 GCA_964553825.1 uncultured Gammaproteobacteria bacterium | reverse complement strand
AATCGCTCCGAAGATGATTTTGTCCAAATCCTGCTCGCCGCCCCGATTGCGCAGCATCGGGTTAAAGCGAATCTCAAGCGTCCGGATATTTCCCTTCCGGTAGGCACGAGATACTGCGTTGTGCGTGGCTTTCTCGATTGCGTAGGTCGATGACTGGATCAGTTCCGTCAAATCAAAGAATGAAAGGTAATGATCGTAGGTTGTCTGATCTTTGATCGTGATGGAACGAATGAAAGACCAATACTCTTTCTCGGCCAATCGGATACCCTGCTCATGAGCCAGTTCCCAGAGAAAATGCGGCGTGGAAGAAGAACCCAAGTGGAGGTGAAGTTCTACGAGATCAGTCAGATAAGACGGAATCTGTTGACCCATGAATTATTTTAATCAAAACCGGCGGTAAATGTCAAATCTTAAAACTGTAATTTATTCACTTCTGTTGCGCCAAACCCCTCAAAAACAAGCTCAAAGCCCTTGGCGGTTTCCACATACTCTTGGTCTCGGATCGCGGAAACGGAAAGCCGATTCCCCTGATGCTTCACGGATGAAATCATAATCGGATCTCCGTGGGATACTGCTACGATGTTCTGACCTTCATGCTTTCTGAGGACGTCGCGAAAAAAACTGTTCATTCGCTTCCAAATATCGCCTAATTTCTCGCCACCAAGCTTGGTATATGCCGGTTTATAAAAATTCCACCGCTCCAGCGCCAGATCTTTCTGCTTTTGGCCCCGTTTCATAGAAGAAACTTCTATAAGCCGTTCGTCAGGGATGATGGAAAGGTGTTGATGATGAGAAAGAATATACGATGCGGTTTCCTGTGCCCGTTCAAGCGGACTTGCGTATATGGCATGTACGTCTTTCTGCGAAAGAAAATTCCCCAGCGCCTTGGCTTGCGCCCTTCCCAAATCGCTCAGACGAAATCCCGCAATCCGCTCGTAAAAAATACCATCGGGGTTATAGACGTCTCCGTGCCGTACTAAATAAATCGTTGTTTTCATACTTCTAACTCCTCTCGTACTGAATGCATGTACAAGACCTGATTCGCTGGAATCCTGATTGGTGCCTTGACTATAAAATTTTCCTTTGCGAGGATACCTTCCTCATCTGGCTTGCCCCGCTCTATTATTCCACAAAGCGGATCACTGTCATCAACTTGAAATACAACATCATGCTCTGCAAGTATGGATACCATGGATTTTCGTGCCTTCTGATCAACCCCCTCAAGAAGAGGACGAAGTGATTCAAATCGTGCGTGATCATGTTGATCTAGATGGCGAATAAAATCAATGACACCAAGCTGCACTCTAAAATACGGGATCTTTCCTTTGAGAAATTGGTCTCTCAACTGTCTTATTTCCGGGGCATGTGGAGAATGCCACAGTTCATCAATGGCATAAACAGAAAATAGGGTAAATCGGTAAAATGCGTTCGCCATAACTTCAATCAGTTGGGGGGGGACTATTTTTTGGAACTCATGAATATTGGTTAATACTTCATTTTTTGCGTCCTCTATTGATTCGCCTCCCCGATACGTTTCATTCGCCCACACACTGTACATCCGAATTAACGCTGCACACTCCAGTGCATATCGATCAAATCGGCCCTCTGAATCAATTAACATTTGTTTTAAGTCCGACATGACATGTTTCTCCCTTCGAGCACTTGTCTCAAAGCTGCTTACCTCTTTTACATTGACAAAACGTAACTGCCAAGCTATCTGAATACCACGACGAATATCCTCATCTGTAAACTCCAATAGATGTGGAAGTCCGCCCCCAGTCATGGCAAATTCACGAGCAGGCACAACGCTTAGCCTTCCTATATTAAATGGGTTATGTCCTGTACCTCGTGCTATTTCTGCAGTTGCTCCCTCCCAGATCATCTGTAACGGGTGCAAATAGAGATTATCTTTTACGTCGCGTCTATCAAATTGCCCACGTGCTCGAACTATGACCGGAATGTCATTTTGTTTATCGGGTAATTCACTTTCTATTTGACCGAAGAGTCCATCTGTCAACCCTGTTATATCGGCATCCATAAGGCCAAGATAAAAGGGTGCGACTTCGTATTGATTCAATCGTGCACCTGCGTGAAGGCGTTCAAGCATAATGACATCTTCACCTACTTTTCTAGCGAGGGATGTCGAATGCAGTTCGGGATCCGTGTTTGCGGCGCGCGTATAAAAGATAGTATCTATGTGTCGTTTAAGATATGGCCTATCTACTAGAAAATTATGAATTATTTTCTGCATTGTTTTATATTCCTCATATTCACGGGAGTTGACATAGGGAATCTTGTAATTAAATACAAAGGTAACACCCCATCCCCGTCTATCTGTTGTTTGAAATTGTTTGTCTACAGCCTCAAGAAATAATCCCAAATGCTCACTTTCACGATATGTAGGAACAATCATTTGAATTCTACGATCTGGGTATGCACCAGAAGACTCAAGCCTTTCAGCTCGTTTGGCAACTAAACCTTGAATTTGCTCCAAATATGCAGCATCACGTTCTTGTACCACAGAAAAATATGACTTGAGAACATTCACCTCGTCGTCAAATTCTCCTCTCAAAGCTCGATCAATAGCACCTGGATTCAGCTCATAATGATTTGTCGCAGCGGTTATATATGGTCTTAGCGTCACACCGAGGGATAGTGTTGAATCATACTCGCTACTTGGCATAAAAGGTGTGCAGGAAATTTTGATACCAATAATAGCTCTTCTTAGCAGTACGGGCGCCTGTTTTAAAATTTACTGCAACAATACCAAATGCACTACTTGGCTTATATCCCTCTGCCCATTCGTAGTTGTCAAGCAATGTCCAAAGAAAATACCCGTTCACGAGAGCGCCTTTAGTAATTGCTTTCTCGATTTGTTTAAGGTGTTGCGTTATATAAAACACACGCATATCGTCTTGGGGTACACCATTGAGAATGTGATCATTCGAGTACATTGGCATACCGTTTTCTGTAACCATAAGCCTCTTCAGCCCGAAAGGACGATACCGCTGGGTGAAGCCCACGAGTCCATCACACAGACCATCAGGATATATTGGCTCTACAGAGATGGGCCATCCCAAACTGTTTGTTAGAGCACCCTCCGGAGTTATCCATTCGTAGGTGAGGGGGACCCGAGCAGGACGTATGAATTGACAATTATAGTAATTCATCCCGTAATAATCGAGTTGATCTCCAACTTGAGCGCTGGCTATGTCGTCTTTAAATGTGTTTGGAAAATATTTTTTAAACTGGCTAACAAAATCACTGTCAATCTTTCCAAAGTACACTGGATCGCTATACAAATAATTCGTCAGATAATCAGCTACGGTTCTCGCCTTTAGGAATGCGGGATTGTTTACATGTTGCCTTTGAATATAACTGGGAAAATGAATATTGATTATGCCTATTTTCTTTTTGGGTTCATAATCGCTAATAAGGCGAACCGCCTCCCCTTGCAGTCTCAACATCTGAAATGCGGAACGAAAAAATAAATGAAGACCAGTATTCCCAGGTGGATGAACTCCCCAATAAAACGGTACAAAACACATAGACCACTGTTCATTCATGGGAATAAAATAATCTGCGATATCAGAAAAATACTCCAAAACTGCTTTTACGTGACGGAGGTATAACTCTGGAAAATGGGCGTCAAGAATCCCATGTCGCGCCACCTGTTCGGGTGCTTCCCAGTGGTACATACAGATATGCAATTCTATTCCCTTTGCTTTTATTTTTTCAAAGTACGCACGATACCATCTAACCGCTTTCTTGTTTATCTTCCCGTCCTTTCCTATTAAACGGGACATAGAGACTGATGTTCGATATGCTTTTAGACCAAGTGCAGAAAGCAACTCGACGTCTTGGTCTATGTTTTTATACTTTCCGGCTCCGAAATCTGGCGCATCTATTTTCCTTTTTTTGGCGAAGACAT
>CAZKLT010000026.1:0-3843 GCA_964553825.1 uncultured Gammaproteobacteria bacterium | reverse complement strand
ATGATCCAACGGTTTGCAAATCAGATTCTGAAATACCAAAAACAAACGTCGATGGTAATACAATCATCCTAAGAAGTTTCTTCCAACAAGGCAGGATAGAAAAACTGTTTATACTTTTTGGTTTTCGTACTGTCCCACTGAGTTAAGATTACTATGCCGCGAGAAACAACTCGCGCCGCTCGCAGTGCCCACTCATCACGTATCTCAAACTCATCCGTGACGCGGTTGGCAATCACAAAACAGAGTGCTCCTGTCCGCTTCCCAAAGACACTCCCAAAGGTAAGAAGCGGCGCCACTTCCATCTCAAAATTCTTAACCCCAGCAGCCTGCATATCCCGTAAGATGTTCTCCTTGAAGCTTGGCATATAATTATTGAGCGCGGGACGTCCCTGCCCCGTATAGAACGAGTCCGTCGAAGCAGTAATGCCGACATGGTATGGCACCGCGAGCTCTTCGGCAGCCTGAACAAGCGCCATAACCACTTCGTACTGTGCTACTGCCGGATACTCGGGTGATACGAGATCTTTGGATGCTCCATCAAAACGCACCGCGCCCGTTGAAATCACAACATCACCCAGATTCATCCCTTTTTGAAGTCCTCCGCAGGTACCCAATCGAATAAACGTGTCTGCGCCAATGCGTGCAAGCTCATCTACGCCTATGAGCAGAGAAGGCGCACCGATGCCCGTTGAGGTGCATGAAATTTCCGTATTCCCCACCCGACCGGTCATCGTGTGATATTCCCGGTGATGGGCAACTTCATAGGCATCGTCCCATACGGAGGCAATTTTGGCGACACGGCCGGGATCCCCAGGAAGAATAACGTAGCGCGATACGTCGCCCTCTTTGCATTCAATATGGTATTGCTTCCCTGCCGTTGTTGGTGCTGTTGCCGAAACTTTTTTACTCATATGACTCCTTTATTTATAAATTTTGTGGCACTTTTCGCACGCTGCGGTATACATGTCTGCGGCTCCCACAACAATCTGACCACGACCACCTTTGTTTCTCTGTGTATGGCGCGCGAGGCTCCCGCACTTCTGACAAATGGCAAACAATTCCAACCGCTCATCGGCCAACCCGACAAGGTCCGGCGTGCAGCCGAACGGTTTGCGCTGGTAATCGTACAGAAGTCCTGCCGCGATAATATGGACACCACGCTTCCGGAGAACATCAATGACATGCATAACCTTGTCTTTCTCGAAAAACTGCACTTCGTCAAAAATGACCTTATCTGCCCCTGTTTCCAGAATTTTTTCGATGATAACTTCGGGCGCTTCTCCATCTACGACGATGGCAGGCGTTTTTTTATGATCATGGGAATGGATTTCGTCTTTGCCGCCGTAGCGGTTATCCAGCTTCGGTTTTACGGTAAGGACGATATGGCCCATACGGGAAAACACCTCGACCATAGCCACCAGCTTACTGGTCTTACCGGAAAACATAGGCCCTGCAACAACGGTCAGTCGACCCTTTTTTTTGGAAGTCTTTTTTTTCGTAACCATGGCATCCGTATTTGGGCAGGGGCTGAAAGACTAATTCCCGCCTTCGCGGGAATGACACCTACAGTGAAAGTACCTTGTTTACAGCCAGGACGTCAAGTACATCATTATGTATCTCGTCAGGCGAACGCATGAGCCCATCCCGCACGCATTCAATCGTTTTCCAGCTATTCCTGTTGACCGCAAGATCAAGATACAACGCTTCGACTGACGCCTGGACCGCACCATCAGCCTCATAGATATCCTTCTTCATATCACCCAAATACGCGCGGACACCTTTTTTTTCTATAAGAACCTGGGAAACGGATACCGGGACATGGAAATAGAGCGCGATATCCTCAGAAGGAAGACCGATCACTTCCTGTTCGAGCTTATAGACCCAGTCTATGAACGCGTACTGCTTGTCTTTGGGTAATTTCGCCGCATGGTAGACCGCGCTTGAGGCGGTATACCGATTGCTTACAACAATCTTGCCTTCTTTCAGCCATTTGATAAGCTCATCCTTAAGAAGCCAGCGGTCACACGCAAACGGAAGGACACCCAGCTCGGGGGCGATAGTGCCCGACTTTCCAAAGTCTCCTGCAAGCATCCGCCCGGCCAAGTCGCCAAAAAAAGATTTACCGTACCTTGGAAAATCCATCGTTTCAAAGGGAATCGCGTGCGCGGACAAATACTCGGTCAGAAGCTTAAATTGGGTGCCTTTGCCCGAGCCGTCGGCTCCCTCCAGAACAATAAGTTTCCCCGTTGCCATGCCATCATGGTATCACAAAAAACGACAACACTGTTTACACAAGATATGCGTCCACGGCCCGGGTGAGATATGCGTCCGTGGTATGATCTGCCCGCTCGAGTTCTATAAATCCGGACTGCAGCATATACCCAGCAACAATCTCATACGCCATCGCCGTATCGGTATGCTGTGTGTCTACAACGTGGGCAGAGAATTTTTCCGGGTCAAATTCACCGGTTTCCCGTATAAACGCTGTCCGTCTGGTATAGATGGAGATCGCCGTTTGCTCAACCATGTACGGAAACGCGTCCACCATTTCCTGCGGTGTATGTTCCATGATGACCTCTTTCTGCTCCTTGGTGATGGTCACATTGTGAAATGCAAATGTCGTAACCGTATCAGCAAGCACCCCGAGCGCATGATCACGCACGTCGGGCTCACTGTCCCATATGAACGTCTTCTGACGGTTCCGAAATAAAGGCTCCATAAGGAGCTGACGAACCCGGCGTCCGATAGATACCTCCAGTTCAAGCATTTGATTCCTGGCGCGAAGCACTTCTATATCATAGGGGGATATCTGATATTCGTACGCAGCGCGATAAAGCGCTACCAAAGGATGAATGGCAGTATTCGCTTCGCGTTTACCAACAAGAAGTGCACGCACTCGATCCGGCAGACGCATCATGAGTGATACGTACCAAAGCTGGAAACGGCTTGGGCTCTCCGGCTTCATGCCCTGATTATACGATACGGGCCTATTTGACGCCAAAAATCATGTACTTATCACCAGGGGGAGATCATAGGGCGTGGGGATTGATACATCAGCACTCCCCAGAGTCTTAGGGAGCTCTGCAAACCCTTCGCCCCATGCCACCAGACACGTATGCATCCCGAGCGTTTTGGCCGGCACTAAATCAACAACCTCCCGGTCGCCAACCATCAGGTGTTGCGCGGGCGTACACCCCGTCTTTTCCATGATATACACAAATCCCGCCGGGTCAGGCTTATTGGCACCGACCGTTTCGCTGGTCACGATCTCTTCAAACCGGTCATGGATACCCAGGGCCTTTGTCGTATCAACCAAATTTTCCTTGACCCCGTTCCCGAGGATAAAATGGCGAAAATTCGCCAAGCTGGCAAAAAGCGTGGTTAATTCCTGACTCTTCTGTATAAACACACGCCGGTCAAATCCCCGCTCGTTCTCGACGGCTGCCTGGGGCGTCGGGATATGGCAAATCAATCCCACTGCTGCGTTCCCGCTCGTCGTTTCCTTGGGGTAGACCTTCCAGAATTCGTCTTTTGCCCTTTGGCGCGACCAGCCGGTATGCCGCATAATCGTCTGATACTGTCCCTCCTCCATCGCCTGCGTCACTGCGGCGTTCTGCGGATACAATGTTCCGTCAAAATCCCAGATAATAACCTTAATATCAGAAAGCATCATCGGAGTTTCAATTTCTTCTTCACGGCATCCAGAAGCGCCTGTTGGGCAACTTTGCTTGTCACAATATTGAGCCCGTCCGTCGCGACAACCAGTACCGGTATGGATTTGTTTTCTCCAAGCCATTTGTGTTTAATCATATAAAGAATTTCCAGGTAGCTGTGCGGGATCTA
>CAZKLT010000025.1:0-8651 GCA_964553825.1 uncultured Gammaproteobacteria bacterium | reverse complement strand
CCATTTCCGTAATCATTTCCAAGTCATAATTCACGCGCTGGCTGATGCGCTGGGCCTCTATATGTTTACCCTGCTTCTTAAAGAGCTCAACCTGGCGCTCCATATCATTACGGATTTGCTTGAATACTTCCTTATGCTCGCTTGGGTCGGTCATATAGTGTTTCGCCGGATAAATAACCGTTCCTTTAAGGTTTTGAGTGGTTTTCCCTGTGAGGGGATCAATTTCTTCCAGATCGCGAATAAAATTTCCGTTGAGAACGAGCCGGATGGCGGTATCCGTATATGCCGGGAAGATATCGATCGTATCACCCCGTACCCGAAACGTACTTCTATGAAACCCAAAATCTCCCCGTTCATACTGCAGTTGGATCAAGCGCGCAAACACGCTTTCCCGGTTTATTTTCATGCCCGGCGCCAGCTCAAGGACGAAGTTGCCATATTCCTTTGGCGACCCGATGTTATAAATGCAGGAAACAGACGCCACGATAATGGTGTCTTTCCGGGTAAGGATGTTTGTCGTTGCCGCGAGTCTGAGCTTGTCAATTTCTTCATTAATTTCCGTTTCCTTTTCTATATAGGTATCACTTTGGGGAATATACGCTTCCGGCTGATAATAATCGTAATACGAAACAAAGTACGATACCGCGTTTTCCGGGAAAAAGTCACGAAATTCCTGATACAGTTGCGCTGCAAGGGTTTTATTGTGGGAAATAACCAGCGTCGGCCGCTGCGTTTTTTCTATCACCTGCGCGATGGTATAGGTTTTCCCGCTACCGGTTACCCCGAGCAGTACTTGTTCGGCGACGCCCCCGTTGACGCCCGCAGTAAGCGCCTGTATTGCCTGGGGCTGATCACCGGTAGGCTGATAACTGGAGATTAATCGAAATTTCGACATATTCGGGTTTATTTCAATTTGATCGTTAATTATACGGATTGATATGATTGACAGTTCGGGTTAGTTTTGTAATACTACAAATGATCATAACATAGTTTCGGTTTTTGTCTACCACTATGATGGCACCAACTCTCTACAACAAAGAACGCAGAACACTAGAGTTTATCACACAGTTTATCCAGCGTTTTGGGTACGCCCCGACGCTTAAAGAAATCGGAAATGCCCTTGGGATGAACTCAGTGGCGACGGTGCATGAACATTTGGATAAACTTCGCCAAAAGGGATATATCAAGAAGCTTGACGGTACATCCCGCGGGATTGAAGTAGTCGCCGAGAAATACCGCGCAGGCCAGCACTCCACCGCGGTCGAGCTGCCGGTTCTGGGGTATATAGCCGCTGGAAGCCCTTTGGAGCCATATACCGATCCGAATTTCTACATGTCTGTTGCACCGGGAATGATATCCCCGGGCAAGGCGAGCTACATTTTGCAAGTCAAAGGCACGTCTATGATCGAAGACGGTATCATGGATGGGGATTTCGTCGTCATACAGCACCAACAGGATGCAAAAAATGGCGATATCGTGGTGGCACTGCTTCCCAATGGCCTGGCAACCCTGAAACGGATTTATTTCGAGAAAGACAGAATCCGCCTAATGCCGGCCAACTCTCAGATGTCGCCCATTTTCACGACCCACGTCAAGATTCAGGGCAAATGCGTCGGCCTCATTCGCCGATTTGTGTCATAATACAACTATGGGCAAACTGTCGGTCGTCGCCACTCCGATAGGGAATCTGGATGATATTACCATCCGTGCCATCAAAACGATTTTCGCCGCAGATACTATTCTCTGTGAAGATACACGCCGTACCGGACTATTGATAGCGGAGCTTACGAAACGATACGGTGAGCAGTTTGACGCCAGCACGGAACATAAACCCCGCCTCATCCAATACTACGATCAGATAGAAGAAAAAAGCCTACCTGAGGCTATCGACCGGCTCCTCTCCGGGGAAGACGTTGTCCTGGTCTCCGATGCAGGAACTCCCCTTATTTCAGATCCTGGTTTTCGTCTGGTACGTGAGTGCACCAGGCGGGGTATCCGTGTAGAAAGTGTCCCCGGGGCATCAGCTATTCTGACGGCGCTCACCAGCTCGGGACTTCCGACTGATAAATTCTTTTTCCTGGGCTATCCGCCGGAAAAACAGGCACAACGGATAAAATTCTTCCAGGCAACCCGCGCCATTAACGATATAACACCATCCAGCTGCTTATTTTATTGTGCGCCGCATAAGTTAACGGCGACCTTGGAAGATTTAGCGTCATCTCTTTCAGATGTTGAACTTGTGGTTGCCCGGGAGCTTACCAAAATTCACGAAGAAGTCTGGAAAGGTTCTGTAGCAGGTGCCATAGCCCACTTCAAGGAACCAAAGGGGGAATTCGTCCTTCTCTATCACTTTGTGTGATTAATATTCCTCTAGGGTTGAGGTGTCGCCTACCGGCTGCCCGAGCTCCTTGGCCTTGAGAATTCTTCGCATAATTTTCCCGGAGCGCGTTTTGGGAAGCTTGTCGATAAATTCGATTTCTCTGGGGTATGCGTGTCCCGCCAAATGTTTCTTCACAAATTCCCGAAGATCGGCTTTCAGAGTCTCCGCCTTTTTGGCATCAGCAAATTTCTTGGGGTCACGCAGGACGACAAATGCCTTGATGAGCTCTCCGCGTACCTCATCAGGCTTACCGATAACGCCGGCCTCTACCACATCGGGGTGTTCCACAAGTGCTGATTCCACCTCAAACGGACCTACGCGCTCACCCGATGTTTTGATGACGTCATCTGCCCGCCCGATAAACCAGAAATACCCATCTTCATCTTTCCAGGCATGGTCACCGGAAATATACCAGTCCCCCACAAAATAGGATTTGTATTTCTCCTCATTTTGCCACACAGTCTTCATCATGGACGGCCATCCCGGTCGGAAAGCAAGGTTTCCTTCCTTCTTGTCGGCGACGGGAGCACCTGCATCATCGACGATGGCGGCTTCCAACCCCGGAAACGGCTTGCCCATGGAGCCGATCTTTATGTCCATTGTCGGCAGATTCACCATCATCATGCCGCCGGTTTCCGTCTGCCACCATGTGTCATGGAACGGCAGCCCAAAAGCCTTGAGGCCCCAACGGATGGCTTCGGGATTCAGGGGTTCTCCCACGCTGCACAGATGCCGCAGGTGGCTTAAGTCATGCGACTTTACCAGTGCTTCTCCCTTGGCCATCAACATACGGATGGCTGTCGGTGCGGTGTACCAAACCGTAACCTGATATTTCTCCAATATCGAATACCACGTATTCGGATCAAAACGGCCTGCATGCACCACCATGGTGACACCAAGCATCCAGGGTGTCAGTATGCCATATACAATACCCGTCACCCAGCCCGGATCTGCCGTACACCAATAAATATCCTCAGGATGCAGATCCAAAACCCACTTAGCCGTCATATACTCATGGGTTATGCCGCCATGAACATGCACGATGCCCTTTGGCTTACCCGTCGTCCCGGACGTATAGAGCATAAATGAGTAATCCTCAGGCCTGGTGTGGACGCAGGAAAATGATTCAGATTGCTTGGAAATTTTCCCCAAAAACTCCGGACTGTCGACAATAATTACGTGTTCCAGTTTTGGTAATTTACTCTTTACCCCGCCAATTCGCGCTGCAAGTTCCGTCGTGGTGAAAAGGACTTTCGCCTCACTATTGCCCAGACGGTCGACAAGCGCCTGTTCCTGAAAGGCACTAAACAGTGATCCTACCAGCGCACCGCCCTTGAGCGCTCCCAAAAATGCGGCGTAGAGCACAGGAATCCGCGGAAGAAAAAGAAACACCCGGTCGCCCTTTACGACACCCAAGGACTTGAGAAGATTGGCATATTGATTCGACAGGCGGGCCATATCTCCAAACGTATATTTGGCAGTCGCACCGTTTTCTCCCTCCCACAAGAGTGCCGTTTTCCGTTCTGTGGGGGTTCCGATATGGCGATCAACGGCATTGTAGGCGACATTCACGCCGCCGTCATCAAACCATGTCAATTCTTTTTTGGCTTCTTCCCAGGGGTCGGTTGACGCACCCGCTGTTGGAGCATTGGGCGGCAGGCGAAAGGCCGAAGGATCCTTCTTGATGATTTGGGCAGATTCAGGCATATTCCCTACTTGGCGCGAATGGTAAATTTCCCGCCGAGTGCTTTCAACTTCTGTACTACACCAGTATATTCTAATTCATCCATTCCCGCCATAGAGGGACCATAGAATCCCTGTTCGCGAATCTCAAGCGTCTTGAGTGATGCCTTTTGACGAATGACATCCCAGAATGGCTGATCAAAAAGATCAACCGCTTCGGTAAGTTTTCCGTTATGCACACAGTATCCTGCAGCGGACATAACGGTTGGTCCGTCAAAGTACGAAACGATGGTATTCTGCTTGACGGGCATCACGGGTACGTGGTGGCTTCCGCGATTGCCTCCCAAGGTATAGTGTGCCACTGCCCAGGGTGAGAGAATCTCCCCGGTAGACGGAAATTGCTTCTGTGTTCTGACGATTGCCACCGGATCATCTTTTCCGACATATTTTCCCGAGATATTATGAAGCCTGCTGGTCGAGGCAACTGCGGCGGTCAGGCCTGTTGCGTTTTCAACGACCGTTTCGATGACGTAATGATTGGGGTCCCGCAACAGGGTTGCTATATCGTAGTATTCATCAGGAACATTCAGAGTAATTACCCGATCCGCTTCCGTGTGATTCACGTCCATGATGGTATACGAAAATCCGTCTTTCATTTCCGGAGCAAGCAGAAGGCCCGCGTTGTGATACGGATTGGCAAAGGCCTCGAACAAGGGGTAATTAAACACCCCGGGCCCGCACTTGTCCCCGGCAAAAACGATAAAGGGCTCGCTTGATCGTTCCTCAATCTCCATTTCGGCGCTCCCTGGACCCATACCCCGGACATTTCCGGAAAAAGCATCCTTCAGAAGATCCTGGCCGGCGCCATAAAGTCCCTGGGATTTGGCAATCTTGGTCGTCTCCACGAAGGTATCCCACGCAAATTTATGAATATCGGAATTATCGACACCTCTGCGGTGTGTCATAAGAAGCGCAATATCATCTCCCGTGTAGGAAACACGTCCATCCATGAGAAGCCCGCTTTTGACCCCCTGGGCCACCCGTTTCTTCGCCTTGGCAACCATTGCATCACTGGGTTTATTGTGGCCGCCAACCGACCCGGTGTCCGCCTTAATGACTGAGATCGTCGTTTTCATAGATGCCTCCTTTTTATATTTGGCAGCATTTATATATCTCGTCCACCGCCGCACACCTACGCCAACAGCTCCGATTCAATTTGCAGAAGCCGGTTGTATTTGGCCACCCGCTCACCTCGGGCAGGCGCGCCAAACTTCACGTAATCAGACTGTACGGCAACGGCAAGATCTGAGAGATAGGCGTCATTCGTTTCGCCGCTTCTATGGGAAACAATACACCGGATATCATTTTTCTTTGCCAACGCCACGACTGCCAAAAATTCGGATATTGTACCGATCTGATTCGGCTTCAGCAAAATTGCAGAACATGCTTTCTTTTCGATAGCGTGCTTCAGCCGCTCTGGGTTCGTGGTGAGAAGATCATCTCCGATAATAAGGATGTCATCGCCGACGAGTTTGTTGAGCGCGATCCATCCGGCCCAATCATCTTCGCCCAACGGATCTTCCAGCGTTAACAGACGATACATCTTGTGCATATCCGTGATGTATTCGATAAGTTCACTTGTTTTATACGGCACGGGCCTGTCTTTAATCTGATATCCTCGGTCATTATGAAACGACGACGCTGCCATATCCAGCCCGAAAAAGACGTCCACGCCAAACCGGTACTGACTGATTCTGATGGTTTCACTGAGAATTTCCAGCGGATCCATGTTTGTCGAGAGATTCGGAGCAAAGCCGCCCTCATCTCCCGTCGCGTGCACGGCGCCGCGGTTAATGAGCACTTGCTTTACCCCATGGTAGAGCTCCACCCCCATCCGAAGCGCATCGCTGAATGATTTATTGGTGGCAGGGACGATGTGATATTCCTGGAAATCCAAATTTCCGCCGCCATGTTTGCCGCCATTAATGACGTTAAACGTAGGCGTGGGGATGCGCGTCATGCGGGAAGGTCTTCCGTTGTTTGCCAAAAGATTAAAATATTTATACAACGAAGTTCGAAGATGATTGGCGCTGGCAATGGAAAGCGCCACCGATATGCTCAGGATGGCATTGGCGCCTAGACGCGCCTTATTGGGTGTGCCATCCAGGTCCACCATGAGCTTATCCAGCGTCCCCTGAAGGAGCGCATCCTGTCCCTTGAGCTTCGGAGCAATCACCGCATTTACATTTGCTACCGCCTTCATCACTCCTTTCCCGTAATAGCGTTTCGGGTCTTTGTCTCTCAGCTCCATGGCCTCATAGGTACCAATGGAGGCGCCTGAAGGTACGGCAGCCACCCCGCGATAGCCGCTATTGAGAATAACCGTTGTTTCTATGGTCGGATTTCCTCTTGAATCAAGGATTTCGCGGGCGGTTATGGAATAAATTTTGGAATCCGCCATACTACTTTTTCCGCTTTACGTGCTTTACCTCTGCCTGATAGACGGTTTCCCGTACATGATCGATCGCATCGGGATTTACCGATACACTCGTAATTCCCCAGGAGACTAATTTCTCAACTAAATCAGGGTAATCCGACGGCGCCTGGCCACACATAGAAACCGTGACACCGCGTTTTACGCAGGTTTTTACGACGTGTTCAAATGCCCAGAGCACCGCTGGATCCATTTCAGAAAAATCATGCGCAACTTCGCTATTGTCCCTGTCAGTTCCCAAGATAAGCATCGTCAGATCATTCGACCCGATGGACACGCCATCGATCCCCACATCCAGAAAATCATTTAACCGGATAACGTTTGTCGGAATTTCACACATAAGCCACAGCTTGAAGGTGCCCGATCGCGATAGTCCGCTGCCGGCAATGATCTTCTTTACGTCCAGAAGCTCCTTGGGCGTGCGCACAAAGGGAAGCATAAGCCAAAGGTTTGCATGACCCATTTTATTACGCACCTTCTTAATCGCCTCCAGTTCCAATTCAAAAACCCGTGAATCGGCGACATACCGGGCAGCCCCTCTGAATCCAAGCATCGGGTTTGGTTCCTCAGGTTCGTATGCCGCTCCCCCTTTAAGGTTCCTGTATTCGTTGGTCTTAAAGTCGGTTGCCCGGTAGACGACAGGTTTCGGAGCAAAAGACGAACAGAAAATAGCAAGCTTCTCAGCCAGCGTATCGACGAATACGTGTTCCTTTTTGTCTGCAATCAGCTTCTTTGGGTGCGTCCCGATGTCTGCGATCATGAATTCCGCACGAAGCAATCCTACCCCGTCTGCATTCATTTTGGAAACAACGGGTGCCCGCCCAGGTTCCGCCAGATTTACGTATACTTTCGTCGCCGTTTTTTGATGCTCGGTCGGAGCCATCTTCTTCTCCGTTTGCTTTACGCTCACGGCACCCTTATATATCTCCCCTGTCGATCCGTTCACGGTGATGACCATAGCGTCCTTCAGCAGTTTTCGTACGTCCTTGGCACCTACGACCGCGGGTATACCCAACTCTCGGGAAACGATAGCGGCGTGGGATGTGCGTCCTCCGCGCTCGGTCAGAATTGCCACCGCCTTGCGCATCGCAGGAACAAAATCAGGATTGGTCTGTTCGGCGACGAGGATATCCCCTGCATGCACCTTGTAGATTTCCTTGGCGGAGAGCAGCACTTTCACAGGCCCGGTGGCAATACCCGGACTTGCGGGGTCACCCTGCGCCAAAACCTTTGCATCTTTGCCGATGGCTGTTGTTGTTGCGGCTTCTTTTCCGGTAGTCGTCACCGGACGCGTTTGGACGAGATAGACATGACCCTTTTCAATGGCCCACTCGCTATCCTGAGGGAAATAGTAGTGTGTCTCAAGTTTCTTACCGAGTTGCGCCAGAGCCGTGATTTCACGGTCGGTGAGTTTCGTTTTGCCGCCTTCCTTCTTTGACAACGCAACGATTTTATTTCCGTTTCCGTGCTTGATCATTTGTTTTTCCTGAACGTTTATTTCTCGCATGACGATCTGTCCGGATTCTTTGTCCACTTCGTAATGATCCGGCGTGACCGCTCCCTGGACGATCATTTCTCCCAAACCGAAAATGGCTTCAATGGTTATTCTCGCCTTGTCGTTGGTCACAGGATTAATCGTAAACATGACGCCGGACTTGTCCGAAGCGACCATCTTCTGGACAGGAACCGCAATACCGACCTTAAAGTGATCGAATTTATTGGTTGCACGATAAAAAATAGCACGGGACGTAAACAAAGACGCCCATGCTTCTTTAATTTTTTCAATCAGATTGGCTTCGCCCGCAACATTGAGAAATGTTGCCTGCTGACCTGCAAACGAAGCGCCCGGCAGATCTTCCGCCGTTGCACTGCTGCGAACCGCTACCAACTGCGGCTTCAAGCTCCCGCCGGATAGTTGGAAGTACGCCTTGATGACATCTCGGGCGATATCGTCAGGGAATTGCGATCTGGTTATCAGCTGACGGACGGCGTGAGACGCATGATCAAGCGCCTTACTGTCATTGACATCCAGTTCGTGAAGCGCTTTTTCAATCTTATGTTTAATTCCCGAAGCCTCCAAAAACGCTTTGTACG
>CAZKLT010000024.1:0-8830 GCA_964553825.1 uncultured Gammaproteobacteria bacterium | reverse complement strand
CCCGTTTCGCCGGTCGGTTGATGTTGTTTACAAATGTAGCCTGGCCCCACCAGAGATCGTCCTCATCCATGCTGAAGGCAGCCTCCGTATCAAGTTCATGCCTGGTTTTGCCTGTGATTGCCTGTGTGATGGCATCGACGAGATCTCCTCGACCGACCAGTTTCATCCTGGGCGCTGAGATCCGCTGATGCCAGGGTTGGCGGGTGTTGTCCCACGGAACGGAGAGGGAAAGGAGATGAAAGGCGCCCTTGGGCCTTGAGATGCAAATGCCGAATTCCCACAGATTATTATCAAACATCGCCTCACGCGTGGCCCGTTGCCAGGATTCAGAGTAAAACTGAAAAATATCCGAGCCATTTTTGTGATAATTCCATGCATCGTAACCGAATCTCAGCTGTGTGACCCGATCAACGATGCCGTCGACGATATCACTGTACCAGAATCCTTGATAATCCCAGAGTTCTTTCGGTCTGGTGAGCGCGGTGGTTAGTATTGTTTTTGCGGAAACAGCATTATAGGAAATTGCACCGCGGGCAATCGCGGCCTGGAGCGTATCCAATGTTTTGGCTCCCTCTTCCGTGAGGCTGCGATAGCGACTGGCTGCCGGATATGCATCTGCAAGGACAGAGGGTTCAAGAATGGCGGGAGGCACATCCCGTGCGACGAGCGTCGGAGCCTCAGCGATGACCTGGGAAAACTCGCGGGTTTCATTCATGAGTTACGGCTTCTTGGTAAAACATTTCCGGCACCGGGCTTCGTAGGCATCTGATCGCCCGACGAGCGCCGGATCCGCATCCAGAGGATTGATGTCTTTGTCGGTGTTAATCCTTTTGTGGAATACGGCATCATCACCGCAAATGCTGCAGATTGCGGAAAGTTTCGTGGTTTTGTCGGCTATGGCCATGAGCGTGGGCATGGGGGCAAAGGGCTGACGGTCATAGGTCATGGCTAGGCCAGACACCACGACATAGATGCCTTTCTCCACCAGTTCCATAATGACGGGGATGAGATCGACGCCAAACCACTGCGCTTCATCGATGGCCACGATCTGCGTGTTTTTGTGCAGCTTCTGGAGAATCTGGGAGGCGTCGGTGATGAGATAGGATTTGAAGCTAACTCCCGCATGAGAGAACACCTTTTTATCTTTGCCGTAGCGGGTATCGATGGCGTGTTTATACACCTGAACCTTTTTCTTACCGATGGATGCGCGTTTGACGAGGCGGATGAGCTCTTCTGTTTTGCCGCTATACATGGGGCCGGCGATGACTTCCAAAAAACCGCTCTTTTTTGCCATATACCGGTAGTATACAACGCTCTTTTTGGCTACAGCAACCTGCGCCTCTTATTTTTTGTCGCGAAGGGCGGCCTCTTTCTTTTTTCTGTGTATTTGCATTACGTCCCAGAGATGGAGATCGATCCTGCGACGGAGATTGGAGATGATTCCCGCTGGCGGCGGATTGGCCGCAAGAATGCGGTTTACGACATCACGATCTGCCAGGTCTATGTCTTTGAGAATCGTTGCCCGTTTTTCTCCGAGTGCCTTGAGGATGGCTGTTTCTGAGAGGGTATGCGTTATATCAAACGCAATCCAGTACGCGCGAAGCTCATGGAAGAATGCGGTTGTTTTTTCCCCGTCTATACCGGCTTCGGTCAACTTTTTTTCAATGCCTGCTTCATCCCAAACATGCATGTCATGGGTGAGCTGCGCTAAGCCGGGCGGTTGGTGAAGGAGTATCTCTGCCGTCTCGGTATTGATGAAGAAATGCTCCCATGAGTGCGTGGTCGTTTCGGGCCGCGGGATAATGAAATCTCCCGCAAAGATTCTGGTCGTAAATACATCTGTTTCCTGGACATTCATAAGTGGATTATACCGTAAATACGCTCTCTCGGGTATGTTTTACGTGTGATTTGGCTCCGTCTCTCGAGAGAGGTATATTGTTCTATTTCGTATTATTTTCGATATATTGACGTAATCGTTCGGGTTTTTTATGATTAGTTTCGGGTATATTTCGGTATGGCAGAAACCATTGATGAATCAGTTTCGGTAGATCTTCTTTCCAATCATGTGAAGGGACGTGCGTACCCATGGGTTATTCACTGGAGGGGAAGTAGGTACATGATGACAAGAGTAGGGCTTCATCACACGCTCAGGGACGGAAGAATTTTGTATCATCTTTTTTCTGTCACGGATGGGAATACCTACTTCAAACTGCAACTCAATACGGAAAATTTATCCTGGAGATTATTGGAGATAGATCCGCTTAATTAACGCTATGCTCTTTAGCACCACACTCCCTACGGTTATGCATGTAGACATTAATTCCTGCTTTGCCACGATCGAACAGCAGGCGCAGCCGCATTTGCGTGGAAAACCCGTTGTGGTGGCAGCGTATGCCGAGGATCACGGGTGTATCCTTGCTGCATCGTACGAAGCCAAACGAATGGGGATAAAAACAGGCATGCGGGTGCGGGAAGCCAAAATGATTGAGCGGCGTATTGTCGTTCTTCCTCCGGATCCTCAGAAGTATCGCTTCGTAAATCGTCAGCTTCGTGCGGTTCTCTCCCAATATACGCCGGATCTGAGCGTCGAATCCATCGATGAGATGGTAATGAATCTTCTTCACACTCCGGCACTTCATGGGCGTTTGGCAAAAAATGATCAGGATGTTCTGGCATCAATGATTGAGATAGCCCGGGAAATCAAGAGCCGTATCCGTCATGAGATAGGAGAATGGATTACCGTATCTGTCGGCATAGCGCCGAACCGGTATCTGGCGAAAGTTGCCTCCGGGATGATGAAGCCGGATGGGTTGGTGTGGCTTACGGGCGACAATATAGAAGAGAAATTTGCGGCAATGGAGCTAGAAGATCTCTGCGGCATCAAAGAGGGGAATGCAACACGCCTGAAAGCTGCCGGTATCACGACACCGGTGGCAATGCTTGCCGCATCAGCCAAAAGCCTGCAATACGCACTGCGCTCCATCGTCGGGCAGCACTGGTGGATGCGTCTGCATGGGTATGAAGACGGAACACTCTACAAGGCGTTTGGTTCTCCGGACGAAGAGCAGAAAAGTTTCGGTCAATCTCATGCCATGGGGAAACCCAGAACACCCAGTGACCCGCGGCTTTGGCAGATATTGGCCCAGCTCGTTATGAAGATGGGCAGACGCCTGAGACAGGATGGATTTACCGCTCAGGGAATAGGAATATCGCTTCTGTTTGCGGACCATACGCATTGGGGGATTCAACACCGGGGACAGACACCATTGTTTGCAGATGCGGATTTCTATTCACGCAGTCGGACGCTTTTGGCGCAATCCCCTCAGAAACCAGTCCGGATTTTGGCAGTCTCGTGTTTTCGGCTCTCTCACGATCTGTATAGCCAGGCATCTTTATTTGCGCAGGAAAACCGGAAAGAAGTCATTACGCAGGCGATCGACGCAATACAGGACCGGTTTGGGGAATTCGTCGTTACGTCAGGGCGGATGATAGCCATGGAACAAAAGGTATTGGACCGCATAGCGTTTGGCCGCGTGCGGGAGCTCACCCGCCCGCAATAGTCAGGGGACGGGAGGAGGTGTAGAATACGCGCGATGATGGAAAACAAACCCTTGGCAGAACTGCTGCGTCCCCAGACGCTTGATGATGTTATCGGGCAGGATCATCTTGTCGGAAAAGATGGCATCATCCGCAAATTATTAACCGCGAAATTTCTTCCATCGATGGTTTTCTGGGGACCGCCCGGGTGCGGGAAGACATCTTTAGCCCAACTGCTTGCGACACTGACGAGTGCGCACTTTGAATCCCATTCTGCGGTGACGTCATCGCTTGCGGAGGTGCGACGGGTGGTGAAAGAATCAGAGGAACGACTGGCCAACGGAATAAAAACCGTCTTTTTCCTGGATGAAATTCATCGTTTCAACAAGGCTCAGCAGGATGCGCTGCTTCCCCATGTCGAGCGGGGAACGATTATTTTCATCGGTGCGACCACTGAGAACCCGTCGTTTGAGGTGATCTCGCCGCTTCTCTCCCGGTGCCGTGTGTTGGTGCTTAAGCCGCTTGATGACGCGGCGCTTCGCGCCATCATACAGCGGGCGCTTGCGCATCTTGGTCTGACCATAGAAAAAGATGCACAAAATTTCCTGTCTGAACTGGCAAATGGTGACGGACGCAGTATGCTCAATATTCTTGAAGTCGCTTCCCAATTAACGAAGAGAAAGAATCTTACGATAGCCATAATCGAGGAGGCAGCCCAGCGCAAAATGCTCCAGTATGACCGTGTGGGTGAGGAACATTACAATACGATCAGTGCCTTTATCAAATCCATGCGCGCAAGCGACATCGATGCGGCGCTCTACTATCTCGCACGGATGGTTGCGGCAGGAGAAGATCCGCTTTTCATCGCCCGGCGTATGGTTGTGTTTGCGTCGGAAGATATTGGGGTTGCCCAGCCGACGGCACTGGTTGTCGCAAACGCAGTCTTTGAGGCCTGCCATAAGATCGGTTATCCTGAATGTCAGGAAAACTTGGCTCACGGCGTTGTTTATTTATGTCTCGCAAAGAAAGATAGGAGCGCCTACGATGCGTATTTCGCCGCATTGGATGATGTGAAGAAATTAGGAAATCTTCCAATCCCTCTGGTGGTCCGTAATGCACCAACGAAGCTTATGAAACACTTGGGATACGGGAAAGGATACCAGGCGTACACGACGGAAAGTCTGTTACCTGATAAAATAAAGGGAAAGAAGTATTACCACGGACGTTCGTGATATGGATCTTAAAATCGGCCGGGTAACGCACTATTACGACAAGATTGCGGTTGCGGTTGTAGAAATTATCAATCAGCCGCTTCGGGTCGGTGATCGGGTAAAATTTTCCGGTCATGATAAGGAATTTAATCAGACGATCGCGTCCATTCAGATAGAACACGCCGAAGTACATCAGTTGCCCGCGGGAGAAACCGGTGCGGTGGCAGTTGATCATCCGGTGAAAGAGGGAGATGTTTTGTATTTATTAACACATGAAGTATGAGAACAGAAGTGTCTAGCGGCGGCGTTATCGTAAAAAAATCCGGTTCCACATGGAACGTCCTTCTCCTGCGCGATATGAGCGACGCCTGGACGTTTCCCAAAGGTCTCGTTGAGAAAGGGGAAACATACGAGCAAACGGCAATCCGTGAAATAGCCGAAGAGGTCGGATTATCCGGTGTCCGACTGGTGGCTCCCTTGGGTCATGTTGAGTATTTTTATAAGCGCAGGGGACTCATCAGAAAAACGGTGCATTATTTTCTTTTTGCGTACCGCGGGGAAGAGTCCCCTGTCGGACAAGCGAGTGAGGGAATACGGGACGTGGCATGGGTATCGTTTCCTCAGGCGATCAAGCAAATCGGATATGCCAAAACAAATACGCCACTTCTTAAAAAGGCAAAATTACTTGTTGGATCTATCTCATGATTACCGTACTTCATGGCGACCATATAGAGGCATCCCGCGCTGAGCTTATCCGCATGAAGGCAGCCTTGAAGGGCAAAGATATCCGTCAGCTTTCAGGCAGCGCCATAGATGCGTCAGCGCTTGTTCAGGCTATGGAATCCTCCTCGCTTTTCGGAGGGGATACCGCCGTTATCATAGAGGATTTATTCGCGCGTCTTGGCCGCCAACAGAAGAAAATTGAGGCCCTAGCCCAGATTCTCAAGGACCGGGAAAAGGACAATGACATCATCCTTTGGGAGGGAAAAGAGCTTTCTGCTACGGTACTGAAACATCTGGGCACTCCCACCGTGCGGCTTTTTAAAATACCCGTGGTTATTTTCCAGTTTTTGGATGGGTTGGCACCGGGAAATGCGAAAAAATCACTGGAGACGTTCGCGCTCCTTACCGCGAAAGAAGCACCCGAGTTGATTTTTGCGCTGGTAACCAAGCGCATCCGGCAGCTTCTGATGATTTCCACCGGCGCACCGCTTTCCGCAGTTGCACCGTGGCAACTGTCCCGTTTGACAACACAAGCGAAGTCTTTTAGGATGGAACAACTGAAAAAGCTCTATACCCGCCTTAACGATATAGAGTTTGGTATTAAATCAGGAAATTCTGCATTCAACCTGAAGGCCGAGCTTGAGCAATGGCTTGTTGCATTGTCCTATGAGCATTGATACGTCAATTTTCAAAGATTACGACATCCGGGGAACCTATCCGAATCAACTGAATGGTGAGGTTGCCCGTGCTATCGGTTTTGCCATCGTCGACACATTTCACCCCAAGAGCGTTGCTCTCTGCCGGGATATGCGCACAAGCGGGGAAGAGCTTCGTGACGGTCTTATTGAGGCCTTCACACATTGTGGTGTTGATGTATTTGATGCAGGACTTACGGGTACAGAGCAATCGTACTTCATCGCAGGAACCAAGGAGTACGACATGGCCGTCATGATTTCTGCTTCGCATAATCCAGCAGAGTACAACGGATTGAAAATTGTGAAACGGGGGCCGGTAGCTATCTCTGGTGACACGGGTTTGGCGGAAATAAAGGCAAAACTTGCCAATCCCCCTCCTGCACCCGCTGCCAAAAAAGGGACGGTGACAGCTATTGATATATTCGCCGAGTGGCAAAAAAAGGTACTTTCACTTATTGATACCAAAACTCTTAAGCCGCTATCTCTCGTAATCGATGCCGGAAACGGCATGGCAGGTAAACTCGTGCCGCTCGTCTACGACGGATTGCCATTCAAGCAGACACGGCTCTATTTTGACTTGGACGGCACATTCCCCAATCACACACCAAATCCGCTCATCGAAACGAATAACCGTGATTTGATTGCGAAAATGAAAGAAATCGGTGCGGATGTCGGACTGACATTTGATGGCGATGCAGATCGGGTATTTTTCGTCGATGACACCGGACGATTCGTTTCAGGAACCCTGGTTACGGCGCTTCTGGCTCGGCACATACTGAAACTCCATCCCGGCGAGTTTGTTCTGTACAGTGCTGTTTGCGGCAGGATCGTTCCTCAGACGATCGAGAAATATGGCGGTAAATTCCGCCGCGTGCGCGTGGGACACAGCTTCATGAAAGCGTACATGAAGGAACACAACGCCATATTTGCTGGCGAACATTCCGGTCATTACTATCATCGTGATTATTTCAATTCGGAATCCGGCGTACTTACGGCACTCATGGTGCTTGCGCTCGTTTCTGCGGAAGGACGGAAATTGTCTGAAATGGTCGATGAGCTTGATGTCTATCCCGCAAGCGGGGAAATTAATTTTCAGGTTCCCGATAGCGGGAAGATCATGGATGCGATAAAGAAGAGCTATAGCGATGCCACTTCCATGGATGAACTTGATGGTTTGAGCGTTTGGTATACAGACTATTGGTTTAACATCAGAATAAGCAAAACTGAGCCCCTTATCCGTCTCAATGTCGAAGCGGATAGCAAGCCGGTACTGAAGGAGAAAACAGACGCTCTCGTCGCACTTATCCAGTCGCTCGGAGGAGTTATCAAATGAATTCACTTGATGATCTGACGCCCATGAAGGCCCTGGATCCCTCAGACGTTTTGGGGTCAACCGCGCTTTTTGCCAAACAGTGT
Source organism: uncultured Gammaproteobacteria bacterium (assembly GCA_964553825.1). Classification (GTDB taxonomy): domain Bacteria; phylum Patescibacteriota; class Microgenomatia; order UBA10105; family UBA927; genus CAYUKU01. The sequence continues at coordinate 1,248 of CAZKLT010000024.1, read as the reverse complement.
GAGCAGGCGTGGGAGGAAAGCTCGAAAATCATTTTTCCCGATTCGTACAAACCGGTGAATAATATCGTCGTCTGCGGTATGGGCGGTTCCCGGTTCACGCCGAAGGCGATTCGGGACGTATATTTCGACCGCATAGCCAAGCCGGTCGAGTGCATCGATGACTATGAACTCCCTTCCTATGTCGATGCAGACACGCTGGTTGTTTTATCCTCATTTTCGGGAACCACGGAAGAGGTGATCGCCTGCGGCGTAGAGGCGCTGAAACGGGGTGCAAAAGTAACCACGGTGGTGGGTGGCGGAAAAATCGCCCAAATGCTCACGGAAAACGCGTTAACCGGCTATGTGTTTCATCCTAAATATAATCCCTGTGGTCAGCCGAGAATCGGCGGCGGATATCTCCTTATGGGGCATTTGGGTATACTGAAGGCACTTGGCCTTCTGTCGGTAACGGATGACGAAGTGAAAGCAGCAATTACGCATGCCCAGACCACTGCAGAAAAATATCTCGTTTCCGTTCCAGAGGCACAGAATGGCGCAAAAGAACTGGCAAAGCTTTTGAAGGACAAGCACCCGATTCTCGTCACGAGCGGATTTCTCAGGGCTTTCGGAAACGGATTTGCCAATCAAATAAACGAAACTGCAAAAATGATCTCGGATATCCGTCATATTCCGGAATTGAATCATCACCTTATGGAGGGCTTGAAGCATCCGGAAACGCTGCACCAAAACGGACTTTTTGTATTTTTCCAGTCCCATCTCTATAGCGAAAAAATTCAAAAACGGTACGAAATTACCCGTGACGTCGTCGCCAAGCAACAGGTTGCAACGCACACCATACAGCTGACCGGAGAGACGAAATTGGCTCAACTGCTTGAAGCGTTTACCCTGTCGGGATTTACGACATTCTATATGGCCATGCTTTACGATACGGATCCTGTTGCTATCCCCTGGGTTACCTACTTTAAGGAACAGCTGACCAAGTGAATCATCTCCCAGTCAGCATAATGTCAAGCGCGTAGCCACATGCCGTGACATTCTTACAGTGCCCCTTGAAAGACAGGGGAGCAATTCGTCATACTACAGAAAGGAGGCACGTCATCATGGTGAATCACTACATTGCCTGGTTTAAAAATATCCATAAAGACGATATCCCGTCAGTTGGCGGGAAAGGTGCAAATCTGGGAGAAATGATACGTGCAGGATTTCCTGTTCCTGACGGTTTCGTGGTGACGGTATCAGCGTACAAAG
>CAZKLT010000023.1:6028-9201 GCA_964553825.1 uncultured Gammaproteobacteria bacterium | reverse complement strand
AATATTACGGACAGGCAGACACAATAACTGTTGCATACTTATCGGATCAAACCGCAACCATCAAGGCACTTAGGGCAGTGCAGTACGTTTTCCACTTTGCAGCCGACATGGGAGGCGTGGGATATTTTTCCAAGGAACAATATATTCCGTTCATCACCAATATGCGTATGGACCTTAACGTGCTTGAAGCATGCGCAGAAAATAAGGTGAAACGGCTTTTCTATCCATCAAGTGCCTGCGCGTATCCGACAGACGCCGCTCGCAGGTTAAAGCGAATACCGAAATTAAAAGAAGACATGTTTATACCCGCAAACCCTGACCAAATGTACGGTTGGGAAAAACTCACAATGCTTCTGGTGGCAGAGCACGCACCTGTCGAAACCCGCGTTGGAGTGCTTCACACAATCTTCGGTGCCGGCCAGGAGTGGCGCGGAGAGCGGGCAAAATTCCCTCCGGCAATCACATATAAAGTCATAGAAGCCGCGCGGACAAAAAGACCAATACACATCTGGGGTGATGGAAAGCAGTTACGAACGTTCCTCTATATCACGGACGCACTTGAAAAAATCTATGAGGTTATGATGCATAAAAGCTATTGGGGACCGGTAAACATTTCAGGGGATGAAGAAGTGACTGTTAGGAAATGTGTCGATTGGCTTTGTGAATTTGCCGGCACAAAACCCCGGTATGTATTCCAAAAAGACAAACCAACCGGTGTCGTACTTCGCGGCGTCAACAACGCTAAGTTTCATAAACACTATACGTATAGGAATACTATTACAACCAAGGAGGGCTTTCGCCTCCTGTATGACCATATCCTGAACGCATCAAAAGCCGGCTCGATTACTTAACCGGATCATTGGCATACCTCAGCATTTCTTCAGCCTCATCCATAAGCGCGAAATTAATGGGCGGCTTCCTTAGGTACTCACGTATGACATCTCGAGATTCGGACGTTGGCTGTCGCTGATATAAATCTCTTGCCTTCACGAAATTTCGGTAGAATTCTACATTCTCTCGTGATTTTTTCAGTTTGTTCCAGAATCTCGATCCTGCAAATGGCGGATTTTTTTGCGTTTCGTTGTAGAGCATATTGGCCAATTCATAGTCACCTGAAGCGAGCGCCTTTTCTATTTTCGCCACCGTCATGTCTTCATGCGCAGAGGGAATCCACACCGTCGCGGTAAGCACCAATAAAAGGGTTGACAGTGTAATCATCCATTGCCGCATGTCCAGCGAATATATACGTCTCCGTACAATCGTCCACAAAAATCCGGACAACAGCAGCTGTGTCTGTAATCCGAATCCCAGTGTCTGCCGGTCCAGCCGCATACCCAACGGCGCGGCGTACATTTCACCTCCAGACACAGTGACAATCAAAAATACGGTCGAAACGACGGTAAAAGCAACGAAAAAAATGTTTGGAAATAATGCAATGAATGGCAAAACTATCACGAAATACTGTTCTGACACAGCCGGGGAAAATAGCACAAGAAGGATCCCATACCATGGAAGCGTAATGGCGAGCGGCCATTTTCTGGCAACCCATCCCCCAACAACCAGTGCAGTCAGAAAAAGTACGCTCGGATCAATAAACCGCTTCAATGCATCAGGCACAACCGCGTGCCAGAAAGGCGCATTGTCGAACGAACGGTACAGAAAGACGTTGTCTACAATTCCCTGAAATCCGTCCCGCATGTACGGGAGAAAACTCGCCAAAAAGATTCCAATCGGAACTGTCAGAACCATGAGTCTATTTCTCCATGTCTTCTGTCGTAAAAATAACCAGAACGGGAACATGAATAAAATATGCTTCACGGTCAAAGACAAACCAAGAAGCAAGAGCGCTACTCCATCCGCTTCTTTCTTAACGTTCATGCCTTTTACCATTCTGCCAAGGGCAATAAATCCGATAAGCAATGCCACATTGTCAAATTGACTATAAAAACCGGTTATGAGAATCGAAAGCGGATTAAAGTAATAAAGATAGGCAATCCGCCGGGAAAACAGCGACGCCAATACAAAGAAAAGGGCGACATCAATGACTGCCAAAAAAAACGCAACCATATACCGAAAAATGAAAAAACTCTGTTCAAATAGGAGGGAAATTTTGTACAAAAATCCGACAAGAAAAAACCATACCGGACCGTAGTTATACCGGGTCGTCTCCGCGTAAACGTTTTTCCCTTCAAGGACTGCGCGCCCGACAATTTCGTACGACTCCATGTCATATGTGAAGCCCGAGGCCGCGACGAGCAGCCTCAGGAAGAGACCTAACCCAAGAACAGCTATCGTGAGGGAACCCTGATGGAGCTTAATAAACCGCTTCATGAACGAGTCTTTTTTGACCGGATAAGTAATGAAGTTTCACGATCCGTGAAGGGGATATGCCCGGATTACTTTTCCTAAATTCCTCGAACGCCTGCTGATCCCAAAAATACCCAAACCCTCTGCCATTCTCCTCTGCATATCCTTGGGTGTTTATGTTCCACAAAAAGTACGTCGCCAGAAAATTTGGCGGAATTTTTCCGCTGTGAAAAAACCAAACCATAATCGTATATCCTACTCCCTGTTGAAAGGGCACAGCCAGGTGAGGAATGCCATAGTATCCGGGGCTGTCTCCGGTTATGAAAAAAATGGGCTTATCAGGCACGACAGGGACCAGCTCGTCAAGCTGCCGGAGAAAATCCAGACGCTCCTGCGCGATGATCCTGTCAACTTGTACGCCCCGCTGTATATACACGACATTCTTATACAGATACCCTGCCGTAACCACGACTATCGCCAACACTGCAATGACAGAAACAAAACCCCTGCCAATCTGCTGCGCCTTCCGGATTAGCCATAACAGGACATACGCGATTAGTATCGCGCCTCCGATAGTCGGCAAGTAATAATATCTGGACTCCAAATAGGTACTTGCCGGTCTATCGAGAACAACAAAGGGCAGAAAGCTGAGGAATATAAACCAAGCGGCAAACGAAAAACCAAACTGCAATGATCTTACCCTGCTCATTACCAGGACTCCTCCCAGGAGGATAAAGGAAACAAACAGAGATAAAAGATCTCCGATAAGGATCAGGCCAATGGTTTGCCTTAGTGGATTTGAAATCAAAAATTCATAAGACGTACGAAGCATTCTATCTGTCAAAGGGAATAGCACCTCCTTTGGC
>CAZKLT010000023.1:0-6018 GCA_964553825.1 uncultured Gammaproteobacteria bacterium | reverse complement strand
TTGAGATACGCCAAGAAGCGGATACATCACTGCGTGCATTCCCATACGCAGAGCGGAATCAGCATTGCGTGTCACATAGACACCAGCCTTACCTTCCGCGCCGCCGAGCCCGATAAGTCGTACTACAACGGCAAAGAGTATAAATGCCAATACCGGCGAAAATTTTTTCATCAGACTCAGAGGCGATCCGTGAAACTTCATCCAGTAAAAAAGCGGCAAAAATACGAAAAGGAAAAGACTGGATTCCTTAAACAAAAATGCTATATACGCAAAAAGAAGTGATAATAAGAAAAACATGTGATTTTTTCTTTCCGTATGGATTGCCATCGTATACACGGACAGCAGCGTAAAAAATGCATTCGGTAAAGCCGTAGTATTGGCGGAAATCCACGAAACCGTTTGACTTGCCGTCGCCGCAACCGAAAAAAACAGTGCAGCAACCAGGGAGACATACCAATTTTTAATAAACCGCTGAATGAGTGCGTATACCAATATACTATTGATCCAATGAAGTGAAAGCGCAAAGGCGGAAAATACCAGAATGTTAAACGGAAACATATAATGAAGGATATTGTTAACGAGGCTTCCAAGAATTCGCTCTTTACCAGACAAGAGCTCCGGAAGAGAATTTGAAGGAATATTGCCCCACAATCCATTGGCCTGGACAAACCCGAGACTCACCCATTCATCCTGCTGAAAGAATGTCCTCCACAGGCCGCCGTATGCGCAGAGAATAGCGGTTAGTAGAACGAGAATAACGAAAAGATTACGCTTCATCTGAAGGTTTGCCTTGCGATAATGCTACATAATATTCTGCACTCGGACGCTTCATGATAAGGGGAACGAATACACTATCTCCCACTGCGCGTATCGCAGTTTGCACGTGCTGCCTCTTTCGCAACGTCTCTGCGATGTGCACAATGTTCCAGCCGATACTGCGTTGGATCGCCCACGATAAGGCAAGTTTTCCTCTGACGAATGAGGTGAATGCAAAAAACTCACACATGCTCAAATGAATAGGGAGTATTTTCACCAACTCTCCTGCACTTAAATTCTTCAAATACGTGCATATCCGATTCTTAAATGAGTGATACTGAATAAATGCGTTATCCATACCCGTACTTGTTCCACCCATTTTATGGTAAACCACCGATCTGGGAGCATATACAACCCGTTTACCTGAAAGCCATATTCGGTGACACAAATCGGTTTCCTCGAAATAGGCAAAATAGGACGGGTCAAATATGCTGTTATCTATCGCGGTACGTTTCAGAATTTCCCTTGTAAACATTACTGCCGCTCCCTTGGCGGTATACAGGTTTTCCGTAGCGTCATACTTTTTGGCGTCCGCTTTTCCGAACCCCCAATGAAGCAAGAATCCTGTCGGTGTGAGGTACGCTCCGACTGCATCCAGGCGTGTATGGTCATCCATAAGCAGAAGCTTGCATTGCGCCGCTCCAATATCAGGCGCAGATTGCATTTTCCGGACAATCTCAGCGATACAATCCGGTTTTACTCTGGTATCATTGTTAAGAAGAAAAATATAATCCCCTTTTGCAACACGCCAACCGGCATTATTTCCCTCAGCAAAGCCTTCGTTCTTACGGTTTCTCACTATTTTGACATTCGGGAAGTATTTTTTGGTCCATGAAACGGAACCATCCGTTGAAGCGTTATCTACCAGAATTATTTCAACTGGCTTGTATGTTTGTTTTGCAAGTGAAGGTAACGAAATTTTCAGCCACGGAAGACCGTTCCAATTCACAATAATTATTGAGACCAAACCCTTCATTTCGTTTTCAGAAAATCGGTTATGTTTTCGGCGATATAATCTACTTCCTGATCACCAAGACCGGGATAAATACCCACAAAAAATGTATTATGAAGGATGCGGTCGGCATTTGGCAGTTCTGTTGCGACGCGATAGTTCACGTCCCTGTATGCCGCCTGTCTTGTAATATTACCGGCAAACAACGGCCGCGTCTGAATCATACGCTCTTCGAGATACATCGTTATCTCATGTCTGGTAAACGGTGCATCATCGCGGATGGTAAGAGGCATAGCGAACCAGCACGGTTTTGCCTTCGGCAGCGCTTTTGGAAGCATAAAATACTTTTCCCACGCCTGGGCATATGCACTCATTCGGGCGAAGTTATGAGCACGTGCTTTCATAAACGACGGCATTCGTTTCAGCTGTTCGACACCCATCGCAGCCTGCGGCTCGATAGGCTTAAGATTATATCCGATCTGATTAAACATGTATTTATGATCGTATGGCTTGCCGTCGACGCGATAATTGAATCTCGCATTACATGCGCCGTGCGTTGTTTTGTCGTCTCCCCTGCACCAGCAGGATCGCCCCCAATCCCGCAACGATCGTGTGATGCGTTCAAAGCGCAAATCATTGTAATATACGGCTCCCCCTTCTCCCATGGTCATATGATGAGGAGGATAAAATGACTGTGTCGAAAGAATGCCAAACCCTCCGGTTCGTTTCCCGTCATATTCGCTACCCAGCGCATCACAATTATCTTCAATAAGAAATAAATCATGCTTCCGGCAAAAATCGATGATGCCATGCATATCATTCGGATTTCCCAATGTGTGGGCAACCATAACAGCCCGTGTTTTCTTCGATAGTGCCTTTTCGAGGTCTGCCGCATCGATATTGTAGGTCTGTGGGTTAACGTCAAGAAACACCGGCACCATGCCGTGATTAATAATTGGATTTACGGTCGTTGGAAATCCGCATGCCGCCGTGATAACTTCATCGCCTGCCTCCAGATGTTTCGGGAAAAAATACGACCGCAAAGACGCGACAGCAAGAAAATTGGAACTTGATCCCGAATTGGTGAGAATGCTCCCCTTTGACCCGACGAACTGAGCAAGACCGTGTTCTAATTCTTCAGCCTTTTTTCCAAGTCCAAACCATCCGTCTATCAGAACAGCGACGCTCGCATTAATTTCGTTATCATCAAATACCCCTCCGGCGTACTGGACCCATGTCTTTCCGGGGATAAATTTCCTTTTTTTACGGCGAAGGTCAAATATTTCCGTAATTTTATCTGCTATTTCTTTTCTGAGCTGAATTTCTGGATCCATAATGATTATCTGGATTTGATTGCGTCGATAGTCTTTCTGAGTCCCTCGGCAATATGTGTTTTTGGTTTCCAATTCAGATAACTGGCAGCCTTCGCGTTATCAAGAAGCCACTCGTCTGATTCCCCGATTCTATCGGGTATAACTCCCAGGCGCAATATTGATACACTTTGCGCAAGGGTAATAATCATCGCTGCTAAATCCTTCAGAGCGATCGAACGGCCTCCACCGATATTGAGAATCATAAACGGAGACGCACTTCGCATGTTCGCTGCGGCAACAAAAGCATCGACGACGTCCTCCACAAATACATAGTCCCGTTTTTTTATTCCCGAGGTCAACGGAATTTCCGCGTTATTCAATGCCTTGTCGATAATCTGTGCGATAAATCTGTGCGGCGGAATATGAGGTCCATACATCGTGCCAATCCGCAGTGCCACACCGGTTTGAAAGGATCGTCCCGCATAAAGACGTAACAAGTGTTCACACGTATGCTTCGTGACGGCGTACGGTGACGGGGGATGTGGCTCATCATCTTCCCTATACGGAACCACGCCATCTCCATATATCTCCTCCGTACTGGCAAAAACGAATGTACGAGCGGGCTTAGCCACCAGGGCGAGAAGCAAGTTTAATGTACCGACAATGTTTGCCTCAGCCGTGGTTTTTGCTACCTCAAAACTCCGGGTCAAATCGACAATCGCTCCGACATGAAAAACAATATCCGGAGAAAACCGTTTAATCAGCATGCACGTTTTGGATGCATCTGTCAGATCAAGCGGGCCAATACCCGATCCTTCATCTCCGCGACCGGATACTGCAAGCACCTCATGGTCATCCGCTTTTCTTAATCGTGATACTAAATTTCTACCCAGAAATCCTGAGGCCCCGGTAATGAGTATTTTCTGTCTCATGTTGTCGTTGTTTGCAATTTCTTGAGCGTGGCAATACCGTAGGCCAGAAGATACACCCAACAGACGATGGGATGAAGAAACCATGCCGGATCAGGCAGAACGATAAACCCGCGCAAGGCGTCAAAAAACGGCTTGATGACCGTCATGGTATAAAGCACGTACACTCCCAAGCGTATTCTGTCTCTCCGTTTCTCCGGATTATAAATAAGGTATCTTCGTTTTATGCTCGATGTAAGATAGTAGCTGGACAGAAATGCGATACGCTTTTTCATTAAAAATGTAAGACTAATTGCCGTATCATGGTGTACGTCCGCATCAACAATGGCAAACCGCGTAAAACCTGCTTCAACAAGATCCGCAAACACATCTATGTGAAGAAAATTTTCCGGAGAACTTTTTGCGTATTTCAAGAGCACATCCCTTTTATATACAACCCCATTGCAGCCAACCGTAGGAAGCGTCTCCTTCGAAAAATCAACCGTGGTATACCGAGAATTTCTGGAGATAATCGTACCCCCATGCCACGTTTTCTTATACCAGGGCACACGATCCGGTATCCCTACGTAAAAAACGATAGGATCAATGGCTCCGAACAGCGCATTGTATCGGTTAAAGGGAGCGTCATTTTTTTCGTAGTGATAGTGAAGTGTTCCTGCATGTACGACGCTTGGATCGTCAATAAACGGTTGAACCATTTTTCGTAGCCATTTTCTATCCGTTATGTAATTATCGGCATCCAAGGAAACGATAAGATTGTGTTTTGCCGCTTTCAGACCAACGCCACGCTGTGCCTCTGCGTTGGGTCCTACGGGACTTTTGATGGTTTTAAAACCGTATTTTTTCAGAATTTGAATCGTTCTGTCCGAGGATCCGCCATCCACATTCAGGTATTCTATATTTCTTACAGGATACTCTTGCGCCCTGATAGCGGCAAGGCAGGTTTCCAGCGAGCGTCCGTTATTGAGCGTTACGATAAGAACAGTAAGTTTTGGGAGCTTCAGGCGATCTGGCATAGCATTTCTCTTCTGGTCATTATTATATGCTTTTCCACCGTCAGCGGAAACTGGATCGCATCATTTGGATTACCCCCAATACCAGCGCGAGATATGCAGCATTTCCCAGACTTTCACTTCGGGCTGGCAACCCCCATAAAAGATAGCCCAAGGAACAAACAAGTAGTCCGACGGCAAGACCGAATTGAACACGGGAATTGATGCGCCACAAAACAGTCAATGTGATCCATAGCAGTGCGATGATTGTATCCGACGTCAGGAAAAGATTGAAATACGGCATTCTCGAAAGACTAAACACGCACACCGCGAACGCAACGCAAAAACCGATCTTTCTGCCATCGCCAGACTGCAACAGGAGCTTATGCATTGGTCTCCTTCCGGGAAAGGTAAACCAATGCAAAAACGAAGCTAACGGCGCTTACGAGCAGTCCCGTTTCTATTAATTTTTGAGGAGCATATTCCACCAGAACATCGTAATCGCCCGTCTTTGTAATCAGCCAGCCGTTGGCATATCCGTTTGTATGTATATGATTATCCTCAGAAGGAAACACGCGCCGTGGTCCATCTTTCTTCACGATATACGCTTTCCACAAGGGGTCAAAGGCCTGATTAAAGTGAAGAATATACGGACCAGTCGCATTGGCAATACGCACACGGAATCTGGTCATATCGACGGACGTATACGTTACCTGCGGAGGCCGGTTGTTTGGCGAGGTACGCATATCCGTTTGAGCATACACACGGGCATCAAGATCTCCGGTTTCGATCCTATGGACCCCCTTCAGAAGCTTAACCGTCGCAGACGGGAGTCGCTGACCATCCAAGGAAAATGGAATTCGCTCGCCTTGCCTATTTCGGACGATAATTTCATACATATCGTCCTGCGGTACTTCCACCAAAAAGGATCCGTTCGTGCCGGGTGCAAATGTTTTCGACATCATGAGCCCGTCCTGTTGCTGAGCAAACACGTCAGCAAGGGGCCTGAGATCGAC
>CAZKLT010000022.1:4845-9405 GCA_964553825.1 uncultured Gammaproteobacteria bacterium | reverse complement strand
GAACAGCGCACGGGCAATCAGTATTTTCTGGCACTGACATTCCATCCGGAACTTACCACCACCATATTTCATGAATACTTCCTCTCACAGTTGCTCGGTCTTGACGCCAAAACTCGCGCTTGATTTCCGCTGAAAATATCTTTAGAGTAGTAATCTATGGCAGATCCCACAGACGACACGGTTGTAGATGCAGATATCGTTACCACACCCACTCCTGTAGGAGATAATGGCGCCCAAGTGCTTCTGGATCTGGAACAGCTCATCAAAACAAACATAGCCAACATCGACCGAGGTAAGGCGGAACTCAAAAAACAGCGCGAAATGCTGACAAGCGCTCTGGAAAACGACGAAACCTATCGCCTTCACAACGAGGAGGCAAAAAAAGCTGCGAAGCAAAAGGCGCAGACAAAATACCAAATCATGCAGTTGCCGCAGAATAAACAGTTGGCCGATAAGGTGAAAACAATCGCGGCAGACATCAAAGAAGCAGATGGTGCGCTCTCGGATTATTTACGGGAATACCAACGACTTTCAGGGGCAAACGAAATTGAGACCGAGGACGGCCAAATCCGGGAAATCGTCTACGTCGCCAAGCTCGTGAAAAAATCTTCCCGTTAATTTAGTGAAGCGCACCTTACTCATCATCGGCATTATCCTTCTGTTGCTGGCCATCACAATTCGAAAAACAAAAACGGTCTTATCCCCGCTTTGGCAAATGCAGCCAGAGTCGAGTGTGACGCAAACACCGACACGTACCCCGGCCAAGACGATCGATGCCAACGGCATTACATCCGGATATGCGTATCTTGAACTCTCTCCGAGTCAAGCGGTGCTGATCCCGAATTTTTCCCAACGGAGAAGCTCGGGTGAGCTCATGGAAATACATGCTTGCAGTGGCGGCATAAACGGCGGGTTCTATGACACTGCAAATCAGCCCCTCGGATTTTTCCGCAGTGATGGCACGACGCTCCGGAACGAGTCAGTGAACGCATTACTCAATGGATTTTTCACCATCGACAGTCAGAACGTCGCGCAGATATCCTTTCAGACTCCTCCTCCGGATGTGCGCATAGGCCTTCAAACAGGACCAATGCTTCTCTCTGAAGGCCAGGCGCTTCCGCTGACCATCAAGAGCGATGAACGGGCAAGACGGATGGCTGCCGCCGTCACGAAAACCGGGCGCATTATTTTTCTCGCACTGTATAGTGCTGACGCCGTTTTTGATGGTCCGCTTTTGGGAGATATGCCGACCCTCGTGGAAAAAATCGGAAGAGAAGAAAATCTTGATATCATTTCGGCCATAAACCTGGATGGCGGCAGTGCTTCGGCGTTTTATGCAAGCGGTGTACGCCTTACCGAACTCACAGCAGTAGGAAGTTTCTTTTGTGTACAACCGTAGTTACGGTACAATAGATTCATGACACCGATAAAGGGATTAACGACACACGAAGCCCAAAAAAAAGCGGAACAGTACGGTAAAAATGAAATAGTCCAAAAATCCTCACATACTGCTTTGGATATTCTTGCGGGACAATTTAAAAGTCCCCTCGTGTTCCTCCTCTTTACGGCTACTGTTATTTCCTTTCTTCTCGGAGATACGCTGGAGGGCGTTCTTATTCTGGCAATCGTCGTTCTTAATGCAGTCCTGGGCTTCGTTCAGGAATTCCGTGCCGAACGCGCACTTGAAGCTCTCAAAAAAATAGCCATTTCCACTGTCCGCGTCCTGCGTGATGGCATACAAAAGGAAATCGACAGTAAAGAGCTGGTTGTCGGCGACATTATCTACCTTGAAGAAGGCAACAAGGTTCCGGCCGATGCCGTACTTCTGAAAGAAATTCACCTGGAAGTAGATGAAGCTGCGCTCACGGGCGAATCCCTCCCGGTTGCAAAGCGGGCAGGCATAAAAGACGAAGACACGCTCTATATGGGAACAACGATCGCCCGCGGCCGTGGCGTGGCACGCGTTGTGGCAATCGGTATGAGTACCAAATTCGGAAAAATCGCCTCCGAACTAGGCCGCATTCAAAAGGAAGAAACGCCCCTTGAGAAAAAACTCGCGTCGGTTGCCAAAAAACTTGGCATCGCTGCGCTTATTGCAGGCATTATCATGTCAGCCATCGGCATATCGCACGGATTTACCCTCATAAGCATCCTTCTGACCGCCGTCAGCCTTGCCGTTGCGGCTGTTCCCGAAGGATTACCCGCTGTCATTACGGTAACCCTTGCCATCGGAACTCAGCGTATGGCCAAGAAGAAAGCTATCTTGCGGAAATTAACGGCAATCGAATCCCTGGGCGGAATCACTGTCATCGCAACGGACAAAACCGGAACGCTCACACGCAATGAAATGCGTGTCACCCGACTTTGGGCACTGGGCGCGGTACAACCACTGGAAAAACAGGAGATCTTCCACACCAATGCCACGCTTACCCGTCTCGTTCATGCGGGCGTCCTGTGTAACAACGCAAGCCTTGCCCCGGTAAAGGATCATGGTTCGTTTGACGTTGTAGGGGACAAAACGGAAGGAGCGCTCCTTCTCCTTGCCGAACACCTGAAATTCCAACACGAGAAACTGAAAGCAAGCGGTCGTCTCATCGAGGAATTCGCATTTGATGCGGTAACAAAAACAATGTCAGTAGTCTGGAAAGAAGGAAACACGGCACACGTCTATACCAAAGGGGCGCCCGAAGCCATTCTTGAACGCTCCAGTCATATCATCACCCAAAAAGGGGAACATACTCTCACCCAAAAGGATAAAGAACGGGTCATCCAAGGATATGAAGCATTTGCAAAAGAAGGTCTTCGGACCATCGCCATCGCAGTGAAAAAAATTACCTGGAACAACCAAACCAGAGAAAAGACGGAAAACGGACTCACCTTTCTGGGATTTGTCGGCATTTCTGATCCGCCGAGAGCGGAGGTTGCCGATGCCATACAGGCGGCTCGCGGCGCAGGTATTCGGACATTGATGATTACCGGAGATAACGAGCTCACGGCATTCGCCATTGCACGCCACATCAAGCTTATGGATGAAGGGGAAGAGGTGGTGACAGGCGCACAATTCGCAGCGATGAACCATGAAGAACAGGTTGCCCGACTGCCGAAGATTCGGGTATTTGCTCGGACTACTCCTGAACAGAAATTGGAAATCGTGCGACTGCTTCAGGAAGCGGGTAATATCGTCGCCGTCACAGGTGATGGTGTGAATGACGCTCTTGCACTCAAGCAGGCAAATGTCGGTATCGCCATGGGCATTACCGGAACCGATGTGGCCAAGGAGGCCGCTGACATGATCATCACTGACGATAATTACGCCACCATCGTGTCAGCCGTAGAAGAAGGCCGGATTATTTACGAAAACATGAAATCATCCATCAAGTATCTTATCGGAAGCAATATCGGCGAGGTTCTTTCCCTGCTTATCGGCGCGATTTTAGGGTGGCCGTTTATCCTTCTGCCTATCCAGATCCTCTACGTCAATCTCGTCACTGACGGACTCCCCGCCCTTGCCCTTGCGCTCAACAACAAACACCACAACATCATGAAACGATCCCCACGGACGGAAACCGAGTTGTTTACAAAATTCGACATTCGTTGGCTTGCAGAAGTCAGCATTCTTACTGCCGTGTCCACGCTTATCGCCTTCTCCATAGGCTGGAAAGATGGTGATCTAAATCTCGCCCGCACACTTGCGTTCGTTATTATTGCGCTGGCTCAGCAAATAATCTTCCTGGATATAATCGGCGGGGACCGATCGATCTTTACCCGCCATGTTCTCGGGAATAAATGGATACTGATTCCTCTGGCCACGGTTGGCCTCCAACTTATCTTTATTTACATGAGCTGGTTTGAGAAAATTTTTGAGGCGGTTCCTGCGCCATTCCCGGTGCTCGCCCTCAGCATGCTGGTGTGTGCCGGCATGATCCTTATTTCGGAACTTCGCAAAAAGTTTTATCCCCACCTTTTTTATCCCAGATAACGCCTCGCCGCTACTCCGCCAACAGTTTCATTTCTCCCGCAGAATCCAATACCGCGTCGAAATGATTCTGCCCCATCGCAATATACCAGTGAGAACGCCGCACGAGCTCCTTGGCTATGGGGATAAGGAGCCGTGATTGGGCGAATCGTAAATAGGTCGGATTGAAATTCCACTCACCGACATGCGGATCCCGAAAACGGTCTAGCGCATCGGCATCTTTGAAAATTGCAAGCAGATCAGACATGGTATCTTCCCGATCATCCGGTTCATGATGAATATTTATATACGATGCATACATAAGCGATAAACGGTTTAACGATGCAAGATGTTCAGTATTATCCTTGTCTGCGTAAAGAAATTTGTTGATGAGCCACAGCCCTGCCCTGTCCCCATGGCCGGGATCGCTCGTATGGTGAACAAGGCGCTGCGTGTCATGAGTGACAGCACTTGCGCTTACTGCGTCCAGTTCGTATTCCAACAGCGGCATGCCGGGATATATCCGGGCAACCAGGTTAACAAGCACGAGTACCCGCCCCATATGGGCTATACCGTGAATATCCGTCACAAGATCAGGGTGCGCA
>CAZKLT010000022.1:2783-4835 GCA_964553825.1 uncultured Gammaproteobacteria bacterium | reverse complement strand
CAAACCACTCCCGCCGGATCCGGAATTGCTCCAAGTAATCACGCGTTGGCAGCCTGTCCCCAATTTTGTCCTTCAGAAGCACGGCACATTCTTCCCACGGACGGTCATGATGCTCTAATTCCTGTAACATGGCTAATAATTGTAAGCAAAAGGGGGCTTCTTTGCAAAGCGTGGGTCCGGGACTCTACCAGGAACGAAGCAGCAGTATAAGCGCAAACAATGAGAGTGTAAGAATCGTTTGGTGCACTACCTGCGTCAGGATAAAACATTTCTGTTCCGAAATATCGCCGAAAATCCTGCGATAAAAACGGAAATGCTCATCAAGAACGTGGGGATGGTGTTTAGGCTGAATAAATTGCTGAAGAAAAAAGTACAGTGTTTCCCCGGCGCTGCGCACAATCCAGAAAAGAATAAATAGAAGAAGCCAATACCGCATGTCTCCAAGAAGCATTGCCAGCAGAACCGACAGTACATGGAAAAGGCCGAAAACGAACAGGTCTTAATACACAAACGCCCCGTTTATGAATCCCCAACGGTAAATAAACTGAAGCTGTCTTGGTTCTTTCGCAATTCTATTGAAGGAAATAATGGCCAACACCGGATTTTCAAGCATCCACACAAACGCGATACTGTCCAAAAACATGGGGCTAGTATAGCGCGTACGCCTGGCATTTTGCTATAATCAAACCGTATCGGTCCCGTAGCTCAACGGTAGAGCAGCTCCCTTTTAAGGAGTTGGTTCAGAGTTCGAATCTCTGCGGGATCACCATTTTACTCACTGTCAAATTGTGGAAGTGCGGTTATCTGCTCCCACCGAAACATATTCACCTGTGTGGTAATTCTGTTTCCCGCCTCTATAGGTTTGCCATATTCATGGTACCCATCTTTGTTGTACCCGTCGTCATTGAGAATTACATTGTATTCCGTATAGTTAAACCGCGTCCACAAGCCCGGGTAACCAAAGCTAAAATTCTCTTCTGATTTCAATTCCGATTCGCTCACCACACGGTATTGATCCGTACTTATATGCAGTTCTTCCGCCATTTCTTTGGCTAAAACCTGCCGCGGGACATCGTTCATCGCTTTGGACACCTTGCCTGAAACGGAAGAATCTCGTTTTTTTGTTTTTCCGGACATAACAGAGGCAGAAAGTTCACCATCGGCAGTACGGATTTGTGTTTTCTTGGCGACATATTGCACCAGATGGAAGATGCCTTCGGGCGACGTGTAGTAGACATGCGCGCGAACGCTATTCATACCTGTCTCCAAACGTTTCACCTCACCGCCCGTGGGAAGTGTATACGTAGTGATATACATTTCCCGCTCTCCGTTGTGAAAATCCTCATACAGTTTTGTAGCCATATTTTCCGTCCAAACCAACTGGGTACCATCCGTATCCGTTGTGGATTCGCCCCAAATGTTCCCCAGCTCTTTGTCTTGAAGCAACGAAATCATCGTTTCAACACTCGTTATCTCTTCCTCGCTCAGGCGCCTCGTATCGGTGCGGGTAGCGCCACGGAAATCTGGTTTACTTTCTTCCATAACGGACTCAGTATACGTTTCCAGGCTGATAGGCACAAGTGAAAAACGATTCCAATTTCCGCACTGATACAGTATCATGGAGCCATGACAAAAGAAGAAAAAGCGTTGGAAATCTACAAACGCCTCCATGCGGCAATGCCCAATCCTAAAGTAGAACTCGACTACAAAACACCATTCCAGCTCCTGGCAGCGACCATTCTTGCGGCGCAAGCGACAGACAAGATGGTCAATACTCTGACGCCTGCCCTTTTTGCCAAATACAAAACGATTGAGGATTTCGCCAAGGCAAAGCCGGAGGAGATCGACGCTTTCGTGGGAAAAGTACTGTTCCATAAAAACAAAGCAAAAAATATTCAGGCCTCTGCACAGATAATCGTAGAAAAACACGGCGGTGTTGTACCCCAAACTATGGAAGAATTGGATGCGCTTCCCGGTGTCGCCCGAAAAACGGCAAATGTCGTCTTGGGCAGTGCGTTTGGGATTGCCTCAGGCATCGTGATTGACACCCAC
>CAZKLT010000022.1:0-2773 GCA_964553825.1 uncultured Gammaproteobacteria bacterium | reverse complement strand
TCCAACAAATTGGGACTCACAAACGAAAAAGACCCGGTAAAAATCGAAGAGGATCTTATGAAACTGATCCCAAAGGACAAATGGATTGAATTCGGACATCTACTCACCCTTCACGGCCGGTATACCTGTGTCTCCAGACCACATACCTGTGAAAATTGCCCTCTGGATGATCTCTGCCCGGAATATGTCGATAAAGGCTAAACGTCAATCCCAACAAAATGATCTTCAAACGCTTCTTCTGGCAATTCAGGCGCACCCAAAAGCAGAAAAACTCGTCAAAACATTTCTGAACCAAAAAAATGGCCTTAGGGTGCTTCTCCAAGGATCAGGATATATAAAGAACATTGATACGCTACACGAAAAGCTTAAGGAGCGGAATAACCTCGATGATTCATTTGTCATGGTTGATATTGACCATGCGACAGTTCAGGCATACACCAACTACATACAAACTACTTACCCACACCTGGCATACACGGTCATTGAGGGTGATATAAACGAGTTACCGTTTCCGGACGATAGTATGCACGTGGTCATTCATACCTTCACCGTAAACTTTAACCGACAAAACCGGGACGATACACGGACAATAGCCGAACTTAAGCGGGTTTTGAAAATAGACAATTCAATCTGTCTTTTTTCTGTCGCAGTTCTTCCGGCAGAAACAGCACCCCTTTCGTACGCTTCCCTCAGTGGCACGGCAGTGCTGCAACATACGGGCGCATATTACGAATCCTTGTTTACTCAATTCGGATTCAACTTTATCTGTTTTGAGACAAATCGGGAAAACTCGCTTTTCCCGTATAACAGGTATATACTTTACTCCCATGAAGCAGCCAACAGCAGCTGACTATGGGAAGTACCAGTCGTATGTAGACACCCTCTTTCGCACGGAACTCGATGAAGGGGCCCGATTTTCAATGCTCACATCTCTCACTCCCGCACTTTTAACTGACGAGGAGGCGAACGGTTTTTCTTCACGGTATTCCACAATTAAAGAATTCTGGTCTATATCACAAGAGTTATTCAAAAAAGCACTTTTTGACGATAATCTTGTTGATATTCGTAACCTCATACTTAATGAAGTTAATCCTCAATTCGGACTGGACTACCACCGCGAATTATACCGGCATACCGTCGACCAGCCCTACTTCTTCCGCACAGACGAAAGTGTGCCAGGAAAGATAACAGAAATTCAAAGCCCGGGATCTGGATGGGGAACACTTCAGGCGATGCAATCGTCACTATCGTTTTTGTCCAAACTAATAGAGTTTCCCGTACGCACGTATAACGAAAAATCAGTAGCTGAAAAACTCGCACATACTATTTCGACACTTACACATGAGACTCCTCGCGTTTTTCATCAAATAGATGAGAGCTCAGTAATGCTCGACACAAACTATTTCATTTCGACAACACGGAAGTACGGATTGCGTTATCTCGGTCACGATTATGACGTAAGTTTTAAAAACGCAAACTTTCTGCGCACCCATTCGTTTCTCGAACAAGCCACCGGCAGCACATTCTATGAATTTCTAGAGCGATATCATCGCGGGGAGATACTCTTTGATATTTTTCCAAGCATACTCTTTTTTCAGAAAATTCCCCTTATTTTTCCTTTCTGGGACAAAACGAGGGATTTGTACCCGGACACCGTTCGAGAGATATTTCCATTCACTTCATTAATTGAAGACACACTGCTTCTGGAAAATGGGCAACGATTAACGCCGGAGGCGTTTTCCCAGCGAAAACCAAGTGATCGGGATTATTATCTCAAATACGGCGGAACCGACGGTACGGTCAATTGGGGAAGCAAAGCCGTTTATCATCTGGGAAAAACAGACTGGAAGAAATGTCAGGCACTTCTCAGCCAAGCCAAAGAAGGGTATCAGACCGGGAGATACTGGATCCTGCAAAGAGCCCATCACCGCAAGGAACAGGTTACCACGGCGAAAGACCATACGCTTGCCACCGAGGAATCATATGGGAAATGGAGCGGATTTTATGGTCCGAGTGGTTTTTTGGGCGGCTACGTCATGAACAGAAGCTTCTACAAAGTTCATGGACAGGACGACACGGTATGCCGCCTGCTTTTCTAAGCGTTACCCTGTAACGTTCCGTATCTGCTCGATACGTAACAATCTACCCTCGCTATCCAACTCAATGGCAATCACATCAATACGATGCGCCTCAGGAAGGTCGGAGCGAGAGAGTGTATACATTTCCGAAGTGTTCTTAATATCCTGTAATTTTCTTGGTGTGACCGACTCCTCCGGACTGCCGTACTGATTTCCAATCCGTGTCTTTACTTCCACAAATATGAGCACATTATCCTTTGTGCAGACAATGTCTATTTCGCCATAACGAATACGATAGTTCCGAATGAGGATGTGATAGCCCTGTTTCTGCAGGTAGGAGGCGGCTATATCTTCGCCGAGTTTACCGAGTCGCTGTTTGTGTTGGGGCAGTTTTGACTTCATCGATCTTCACTGCTGACCTACCTTTACGCTCCCGGAGATAATAGAGCTTGGCGCGTCGGACTTCGCCGCGCTTCTTAACTTCTATTTTTTTAATCCATGGTGAGGAAATAGGGAAAATACGTTCTATCCCGACTGCCGCTGCGCCGATTCTGCGGACAGTCATCATGGAATTTGCGCCTGAGCCCTTGATTGCAATCACGATACCTTCAAACGCTTGGATGCGCTCGCGTGTTTCTTCTTTGACCTCACGCTTGGTCTTACCCGCCACTTTTTCGCGCTCAATAAGCTTGTAA
>CAZKLT010000021.1:0-11374 GCA_964553825.1 uncultured Gammaproteobacteria bacterium | reverse complement strand
TGCCCCGGAGGAAACGAAAGATGCATGGGCTAAAACGCTCCTTTTTCTGGAAAAAACCCTCAGAGATAGGCCAACGTTACCGATCTGACGACAGCGGTCGGATTCCTGCCAGGTGAGTACGGAAAAATTCAACCGTTCTGCTCATCGCCTGCGTATAGGAATTACCGGAAAGGTTATGTCCCCCGGTCTCATACTCGAATAATTCATAGATGACCGGTTTCCCGCGAAGATGGCTTATCAGGTTCCTGCTGTATTCTACACTCACAACGGCATCATCCACCGCATGGTGAATCTGCAGCGCGCCCTTCAAGTCCGAAAGATATTCCGTTACCGCAACCTGTTTCCAAAACGCATGGGATGGGTCAAATTCTCCGTACGTATCATGTAGGCGCTGACGCGTTTGTTGGCGCTGGGTATTGTTTGCCGGAGCCCGGTAGCTGGTATCCGAAATCCGGTAGGTCATAAGATCGGTATACGTGTATCCTGCCCCTGCCCAGATAACAACCGCCGGAATATCGGGCTGCGCCACAAAACTGCGCATGAGGACGTTGCCCGCCATACTATGACCCCAGAGACCAATTTTCTTAGGATTTACAAAATCAGAAGAAGAAAGCGCGGCGCGTGCATTCAGCGTATCGATAACGTAATCAGAAGAATAATATGCACCGCCCGGCGTTCCCTCAGATTTATCATGCCCTCGCAAGTCAATTTTAAACACCACAAACCCGTTTCGGGCAAGCGAGTCAACATAGGACACATAATTTTGTGTTGTCCTGTACTGGGCAGGTGGGATGTATCCGTGCACAAACAGGATTGCCGGCCATCCGCCCTCAGGCATATCTCCCGTGGGTCGGGTCAGAAGACCGTAGATGGTTAACCCGTCAGACACATAGCTCGTTACATAGGACGTATATGCCGCATTGCCGCCAGAAGGCATAAGTCTCCCAAGGGCGCTGGCGTAGGGACGCGTCCGCAGATATGGTACCGTCATTTCCTGGAACGGAAACGGTGTTGGCGAGGGGCTCGTTTCGCCCGAGGAAGCAAGCCTACCCGGCGCATCGGGCGATGCTGTCATACGTACCAGATGTATCCAAACGATTCCCGCAATGAGGATACATACAAGAAAAATCAGCCGTTTCATGGATCTCTAGTATACACATTTGTATGTACTTTGTGAGCCATGCTACAATAAACGCACTTCATATTCCCCCGGACTTATGGTATATCTGTATGAAAAAAGTGCATCTTGTTATCATCGTATTTCTTCTTGGCGGTATCGCGAGTATTTCGCTTCTTGCCAACGCTCCGACAGGGGCTCCACCCTACGATACTGCGTTTGACGAACCCGTGAATATGGACCGTTTTGCGTGGTTGAAAGACTGGCAGCGACCGAACGGACCTCCCCGCGTGGGACTTCAGGCAGGTCATTGGAAGAACAACGAACTTCCAGATGAACTGGCTAGCCTCCGGGGAAGTACCGGATCTCAAGGAGGCGGCAAAGCCGAGTGGGAGGTAAATCTCGCGATTGCGGAGAAAACGAAGGCGCTCCTTGAGGCGCGGGGTGTAATTGTGGATATTCTCCCCGCAACCGTGCCCGTTTCCTATTGGGCTGACGCTTTTGTGGCCATTCATGCAGACGGGAACGAAAATACGACACTCTCGGGATTCAAGGTGGCATCACCCAGGCGGGACATGAACGGCAGCGCAGGAGAACTCGCGGCGTTTATCGCCAAGCATTACGAGGAAGAGACTGCATTAACCCATGACCCGAACGTTTCACGAAATATGCACGGTTATTATGCATTTGCCTGGTGGAGACGGGAGCATGCCATACATCCAAAAACTGCGGCCCTTATCATTGAAACCGGATTTCTGACAAGCCCCTCTGACCGACAAATCATCGTGAATGCTCCGGAATCATCCGCCCGAGGTATCGCACTGGGGGCACTTGCCTATCTGGAAAAGCAAGGCTTGTTATGACAGTTCGTGAATTGATCACGGCAGTGATTCTTTTCGTTCTAGCCATACTTACGGGATGGGCCGCGTTTCCTCAAAACAACACTCCCCTGCATGTACCGCAGAGAATGAACGAGCTCCCGCAAGCCACGCCAACCCCTACCCCTCAGCTTATTCTGGAGGCACCGCCACGGCGTAAAACGATCCCTGGCGGCGTCCATGTTTTTCAGACCTTTAACAACTGCGGCCCTGCTTCACTTTCCATGGCACTCTCACTCTACGGTATATCCGTATCTCAACAGGAATTGGGATCAAGCCTACGGCCGTACCAAAACAAATTCGGAGACAACGATGATAAATCGGTGACCCTTGCAGAGCTGGCGGAAAAATCAAAAGAATATGGATTTATCCCGTATCTCAGACCGGGAGGCACTCCCCAGCAGATACGGCAATTTATCACCTACGATATTCCCGTGATCGTCCGCACCACTACCAAGCCGTCAGAAGATATCGGGCATTTCCGTGTTATTAAGGGATATGATGGTGAAGCAGGTCACTTTATTCAGGATGATTCGCTTCAGGGCAAGGATCTTGCGTACACGTACGATGCATTCAATGCGCTTTGGGAAACATTTGGCTATGAATTCCTCGTTTTGGTGCCCAGCGATAAGCAACTGGCTGCAGAAGCCATCTTGGGTCCGCTGCGTGATGAACGCCTGGCCTGGGAAACAGCCGCTCAGTCTGCTCGCGCTCATCTTGATAACGACCCAAACGCCCTCTGGCCCGGATTTAACCTGGCTGTGGCTCTGTATCACACCGGCGATTGGCGAGGCTCAGTAGATGCTTTTGAGCGGGTTGAATCGCGCCTTCCCTTCCGGACATTGTGGTATCAAATCGAACCCATCTATTCGTACTATGAACTGGGTATGTATGACCGCGTTTTTGCTCTCTCAAACCGGATACTCAATAATGAAAATAGGGCGTACTCAGAGCTCTATCTGATTCGAGGTCATATTTACAGAAATCAGCAGAATCCGGATAGGGCCAGAATTGAATATGAACGGGCACTGCGGTACAACGAAAACCTCACTGCCGCCCGGGAAGCCCTCTCATCACTTCAATGATGTTTTCTGTCCCTTCTGCCATGGCGCACGCCTGAGGATGCTTCCGTAGACATCCGCGTCCATATCTATGTGAAGCGCCTGAAGCTCGTCATCACTCGGATCCCGATCCTGAAAATGAACCAATGGCACATCGGAAATTACCGCAAGAGGGGTCTGCTCATTTGATTCGCCCATCACCAGCACAGCGCTTGCAGCCAAACCGTCACGCACGTTCACTTTCGTTATTTTCAAGGGACGCCCAAATAAATCCGGTTTCCCGATACGGTCATTGACACCCTCAAATCCGCTGTGCGCCAGCGCAACACCGGTCGTCCCCCACCTAAGTGGCGTTGTCTTACTGTCTGTGATAAGCACGCCTACTGATTTCAGCTTAAATCGATGCGTTATATAGGCGCGAACCTCGTTTGCAGTCTTCTGCGGATCCCTCGGCCAGAGCACGAATGAATCGTCAGCATTTGATTCATCGATTCCTGCGGCGGGAATGAGGAGGTTGCGCGCTATGGTCATGGCGATACCAGAGGAATTTTCCTCGGGCGGAAGAAAATAATCAGCTTCGTTTTTTATCAACTCCATCTTGTCCGTTTTTTTGGAGGCAACGCTTCCTTCACACAAGGAAATAATTTTTGAGGTAATAACGAGAATCGACCGTTCGGAAAACGCAGGGACAAAACGGTCTAAGATCGTCATAAGCTCACACGACTTCGTTTTCACAATATCGGTTTTGATAGTCGTAATATTCATTTGAGCACCTTATAACGGATATGGAGTGTTCCCGCTTTATTGAGTCGTTCTATTGATATGAGCCGCAATGACACCTCCACAGCGCCTCCCACGACCAGATTTCGCCCCTTTCCAAAAACGAACGGTTCAACCGTTACCCAAATTTCATCAACGAGGCCGGCTTCCAAGAAAATGCGGTTCATGGTTGCACCGCCCAGAAGAAGTACCCGCCTGTGCCCGCGCTTCTGCAGACGTTCAAGAAGCTCGCCGGGCGCAGCACTGGTGAACTCCAGCCGACCCGGCACTGCTTCTGCCTTGTACTTGTCGGGCGTATGCGTCATGACAACGCGAAGCTTGCCTTTGCGTAGCATGATTTTCGTGCGGGAAGCCTCAAATGTTTCGGCGCCCATGATGTAACACCGGTTATGCTCCTTGAGCGCATGGAATAATGCGGCGTCTTCTTTGGAGGCAAACGCAGATACATCGGGATTATCGCCGCGCGTTATTTTCCCGTTCAATGTCGTAACCATAACCATGATTACCTTCATGATCTTGCTCCTTTCAGCCACCGGACGCCGATATACACAAACGGCGTAGTAAGTGCTGACATGCAGCATTTGAGAAGCCAATACGGCAGAATAAGACTCCACAAGTATGCGATGTTATCACCGGGCGTCCGCTCAAACGCCCAAAACGCAAGCGTCATAAAAATAACGGTATCAAGAAAATGCGATGCGATATTCGACACGTTACTGCGAAACCAGAGAGCGTTCTTCCCCAACCGCTCCCTGATCTTGCGGAATACGAACAGATCGGTAAATTCAGCTATGAAAAAAGCAATTAACGATGCTGCGGCGATTCGAGCTGATAATCCGAAAATACGATCATACGCCGGCTCCGTTGCCGCAAAGCGGGCAGATGGCGGAAGCGAGGTTGCAAGGAGCGAAAAACCCAATACCAGGGCGACGGTGACTAACCCGCTACGCACGATGCTTCGGGCGCGCTCCACACCAAACACTTCGATGACCACGTCATTTATCGAGTACACAAGCGGCAGGACAAATATGGCAACGGATGCATTCAAGGCAAATGGTGCCGTGACAATGGGGAATGTTTTCGCCCCCATAAGCTCACTTGCCAGAATGCAAAATATGTACAGCGATACCAGTAAATCGATTTTTTCGATACGAAACATAGATTTCATCATTCCATCCGGGGTTATGCCGCGTGCGTTTTTCTATATGCATACAGGTGGGACGCCACCTGAGCAACGGCAGTGACGCACACCAATACAGACCAAATGCTGAGTCGTTGGAGCGCAACATGAACGAAAATCAGCCAGACGGCGACATAGGTGAGGGCATGGATTCTCTCCCACCACGCTCCCAATCGTTTCACGCTCCAGTCGTTGGATGTCAGAAATAGGCAAAGCAGGATAATGAGCCCGAAAAATCCAGCCAACTGAAATGTCTCAGCAGGGATGAGTCCCATCTGCCCTTTCAGGACCCAGAAAAAACGCTCAATACTTGCATGGATGAGCACCAGCATAAACGTCGCGATACCGATGTATCGCCGAAAAATCATGATAACTGAGACAGGCTTGTAGAATTTTCCGAACCGTCGGGCAATACCGGGAATCGTCGTAAGCACATAGGTAACAAGCGCGGTATGACCGATGGCTGCGGCATTTGCGTAAAACCAAGTGGGACTCCCCACGCCCATAACGATTGCCTGAAAGGCAAGATACCACAGAACAGCCAGCAAACAGTTGAAGATGACCAATACCCGTACGAGCGGATTGCGTCGTTTTATAATCCAAAGATACAATGCATCCATTTGGTTATTGTACCATCTGTGTCATCGCGTCAATAAGCGGATACACCTCTTCCGGTTTTTTGGTTGCCATGACGCGCTCTCGCCACTCTCCGGCCCCCTCAAAACCACGCACGTATATCTTGAAGAATTTGCGCAATATCGCGTAATTTTTCGTGGTACCCCACGTGGACTCAAACAGCGCAACATGTCGCTTCATAATACGAAAACCATCCTGCACGGTCATCTGGTGTTGTCCGCCTTTGGCAAACGCGTGTAGATCATCAAATACCGCGCGCCCCATCATTATGCCATCGATTCCGTACTGGGCGACTTTCAGAAGGGCCTCATCGGCGCTTTTTACATCGCCGTTCCCGATGATCACGGTGTTACACTTCATGGCGTCCCTCAGTTCTGCAGCCCGGGCAATCTGGTCCCAATGCACCGGAAACTTGGACATCTCAGCGGCTGTTCGTCCGTGAACCGTGAGCGCATCGATGCCTTGTTCAAGCAGAAACGGGAGCCAACTTTCCTCGATCGCCTTGTACCCGATTCGTGTCTTCACGCTGACAGGAATCTTCCCGCCGGCACCTTCTTTGGTTGCGGCGATAATTTCACCTGCCAGGCTTGGCGTCGTAATGAGGGCAGCGCAGGCCCCATGGCCCGTTACTGAACGCTCGGGACAACCCATATTGATATCGATGCCATCGAATCCCATCTCAACGAGTTCTGCAGCGACCTTCCGGTAATTCTCCGGTTTCATGCCCCATATCTGGGCAATAATCGGCCGTTCATCCTGAGTAAACCGAAGCCGGTGAATGACGGCCTCCCGCCCGGCAGACACCAGTCCGTCTACATTCGTAAACTCGGTAAAAAACACGTCAGGTCTGGCGCACGACGCTACGATCCGCCGGAACACGGTGTCCGTCACGTCCTCCATGGGAGCAAGAACGAGAATGGGTTTAGCCAGAGTCGCCCAGATATTCATAGGCGTATTATCCCACATGAGAATTATCGAAGCTCACTTTTTCATGAAAAAAGCCCTTTTTTGAGGCGAAAACTTCTCAATGGCATAGCGCAGCATCGTGCGCGGCATATGGGGGTAGTACCTGTTGAGAAACGCCTCTTCCTGGCTCAGATTGCGCTTCCCTACTTCCCGCAGCATCCAACCCACTGCCTTATGCATAAGATCATGCGTGTCACCCATTAGTATCCGCGAAAGAGCAAAGGTGTCGGCAAAATCATCTCGCTTGATAAACGCCTGCGTTGCGATAATGGCAATTCGTCTCTCCCAAAGATTTTTTGACTTCGCCAGTGCATAAAGAATACCGCGCTCCTCGATATGCGAAACCAGCCATTCTCCCACAATATGCCCAGCCGAGGAATCGACGAGATCCCAGTTATTCACACACGATGTATGCGAAAGGTAAAAATCGTATATGCGTTTTTTGGCTTCTTCACTGACCTTTTCATACGCTGAAACCAGAATAAAAAGCCCCGTAAGCCGGTATTCATGGATCGGGCTTTCCAGGAGTTTTTCTATATCCCTGACGGAGAGATCCCGGTATCTACGGGCAATCAGGCGCTGCTCGGGGACCGTTACCCCGATAAATCGGTCACCCTCGCCGTACTGACCTTTCCCGGTTTTGAAAAACCAGGCACTTGCCTTAGCTTTTGCCGGGGTCGCGAACGATCTCAGGTCGGATTGAACACTCATGTTTTTTCGGTAAACACCTGCTGATAAAAATATAAAAGCGACAAGACAAAAATATGTGCCATGATGAGCGTCTTGGCCGGGCCAACCTGATCACTGAGCCAACCTAACAAGATTACAAATACGCCAAATCCAATACTTCCAAAAAGCGTGCTTAACGACGAGAGCGTTGCCCGCTCTTTCTGCGTAAACTCATTCTGCAGCATCGTGTTGACCGCAGTCGTCGTCACGCCGTACCACAAAGATGTCGTTCCCATGAGCGCCGGAGACAAAACGGAAGGAAACAAAAGTGCCGAGAGATTAATGACGCGGTTTACGATAATTTCCAGAACAAAAATCCGTTTGTATCCATACGTTCGAAGAATCCTGCCGCTGTAATAAAAACTCACCGCTGCCCCCAAATTTGATATGGTGTTGGATAGACCTATGGCCCACAACGGCCATAGTGTGGCAACAAATGCCGTTCTGAATTGGTATGCCCCCTCGTACACCGCCGTCCTTATGGCCGCGATGACCGTCAGAAGCCTCAGTCGTCTGTTTGCCCGAAACAGTTTCAGTGAGTCCGTTAAATGGGCATAGATGTTCGTACTTTTCTCTACATGAATAGCCGGCTCAATAATTCGCATTGCAAGGATAATCAAAATCAGCCGCGGTATCGTAGTCATCCAGAAAACCAACGGATAGGAAATGCTTGCAAGCAGCCCTCCCGCCGCGACGACCACGGCAAGACCAATTTCGTTGTACGTATTGAGCTTGCCGTAATACTCGTGATATTCATCCTGTGCTCCCGTTTGGGTGAGTGTGTCATGAAGCAGCGCGTCATTGTTTCCGCTGTACAACGAGCGGGTCAGCCCTTCAAACAGTGCACCCACAACCAGCATGGCATAACTTCCCGCCACAGCGTAGCAAATGACCGACAGGAACGAACTAACCGCACCGGCAATGACGGTATTTCTGCGACCGATCATGTCGGAAAATATTCCTGTGGGAACTTCCAGAAACGCGGAAGAAACCCATATGATGGCATAAATACTCATGCCCAGGGCGTATGAACCGGAGACGTGCGCGAAGTACAGAACAGCAACCGGCGCGTAAAACGTGAAGTCGATGAAGAAATTAAACCAGGAAAGAACCTTGATATTCCGGTGCATACAATGAATGCCAATGCACCGATTGTATCACTTCCAATCACCCATCGGACTCATAAGCTGGAAGTAGTTGCCGTCCGGATCTTCGAATGTAGCAACAAGGAATTCTTCTCCCTCTCCTCCCATGGGATTATAGGGCTCGGCTATAACTTTCGTACCGTACCCCTTAATTCGTACAAATTCTTCCTTCACATTTGCGGTTTCCAGGTTAAACATCATGCGAGCGGGAGTGGTATTTTTCCCTTTCACCTCACTGTGAGAACCGATGGAAATATTGCCGCTTCCGACTTGAAACCCGACCCAACCGCCCTCTTCCCATTTCCCGTCGATGTTAAATACCTTTTGGTAAAACTCACCGAGCTTCTTGGGATCTTCTGAAAATAAGAGAAGAGAATTAAATGACAACATACGACGCTACCTCCTAAGAGACCCAGCATATACGTAATCTATCGCACAGTCAACCAACCGGATTTTTTAGGAAAGCAGTTTCACCAGAAGCGCCTTTTGCACATGTAACCGATTTTCCGCCTCATCAAAAACAACCGATTGGGTGCCATCAATAACCTCATCGGTGATTTCCTCTCCCCTGTGGGCCGGAAGACAATGCAGAACGATAGCATCATCAGCCGCATAGGAAAGGAGTCTTGCGTTCACTTGATACGGTGAAAGGGCTTTTTTCCGTTTGGCCGCATCCGTCCTTCCCATACTCACCCAGACATCCGTCGCCACAACCGTTGATCCTTCCACCGCCTCCCGAGGATCGGCCACGACCGAAATAATTGCCCCGGTCGATGCGGATTCCTTTCGTGCCATGGTAAGAATTTCCGGACGCACCATATATGCCTTTGGGCATGCAACCGTGATACTCACACCCAAACGCGCAGATAGAAGAAGAAGTGAATTGGTGACATTGTTGTCGCCATCCCCAACGAACGCAATGCGAACGCCCTTGAGTGTTTTTTTCTTTTCCCAAATTGTGAATAGATCCGTAAGCACCTGGCAGGGATGATAGGTATCTGACAGGCCGTTGATAACAGGCACGGTGCTGTACGCCGCCAGATCATCAATATCGCTTTGCGCAAACACGCGCGCCATAATGCCGTCGACGTAACGAGAAAGAACCCGCGCAGTATCTGCTATGGTCTCACCACGGGACAACTGAAGATCATTGGGGCCCAGATATAACGCATGGCCGCCAAGCTGTGTCATCCCGACTTCAAAACTCACCCGCGTGCGGGTAGAGGGTTTAGCAAAAATCATGGCAAGTGATTTGCCGGCAAGGAGTGCATGGGGTTGTCCTCGTTTTGTTTTCTTCTTGAGATCCGCAGCCACGGCAAAAAGCGATAAAATTTCTGAAGCGGTCAGATCCCAGTCGTATGTGAAGTGTTTTATCACACAACTATTGTATCAGAGGCTATTTACCCGTAATCTTTGAAATGAGGTCAGCGATCATGGGTAATCTTTCCATATGTTCTGCAGGGACCAGATATCGTGAAGCCAGCATTTGATCGCCCGTTTCTGCAATCTTCACTTGCGTGGCGAGATCCCGCATGGACAGATCATAAAACTCATCCATCCGGTTTCGAGCAATTCGCCACACTTGTTCTTCATCCTGATAAATAAATCCCGATTCTATCATGCGCCGCAAACCCAGAAGCCCCATACCCTCATAGTACGGACGGAGATGTTCTGTGCCCCGCGCCAGCGCGATATACCGGAGATAGTTGCCTAACAAATACAGAGCGTGCCGCTCCATGTCTTTCCGATTTATGTCATTTGAGCCATCCCGCAGCCATAACGGCATTATGGCAGTGATTGTTTGCGTCGCCAGATCCTCATTGAGCATGGACACCACTGCCGGACCGAGTTGTGCTGTTACTTCATCCGTATTGAATAATGGTTCACCGTATTCATGTCCCGCCGTCATAACTGCAAGTCCATCGAAAGCCACATCAACTTCACGGAATAAATTCATGTCGTGGATGAATGTCTTCCCAGCCGCCTGGAGTGCCACCTCCCAACGCTCCTCCATGGAATGCTGATTCAGAAATACTTTTGTCCCTTCTTCCTTTCGGACGATTTCTTCATTGGGAAGCGATTGCCCGGCGGGTTGAAAGTCCAGAGATCCTGCAAATACCACATCGTACGTATTAGGCATAAGTTGAACCTGAGACATGCCACCAATCGTTTCTGTAAGGACACGAGAACTTCCAAACTGTCCGGTGAGGTGTCGAATTTGTGCTCGTTGTGTCGCCTGGCATGCAGCGTACAGCGATTCATCAACGACAATAGAGAGACGAAAATCCGGAAACACACGGAGCTTATTTTTGTCGTAGTAGTCAAATTCCCGTGAAGGAATGGGTTGAACTCTCCCTGTCACTTTCATCCACCGTCTATCAACGTCCCGCCACATCTCAGCAAGTCCATCGACATCAGTCATCGAAAGTGCGGCGACATAGACACGCAAGAACTCACCCATTGCCTTTTCGTCAGGTCCAGTATCAGGAGCAAGCAATCGATCTGAAAGTTCGTACCACTGACTGGTAATCGCATGGAGTTGTTGGGGAAACGCATTCCACCACGGAACCTCCTCAAACCCTCCCCCCGAACCCATCCGCTCCATAATGACGGTGTAGGGATTCGTAAGTCCTGACGCTACTGCCTGTTCATTTGAGGGACTTCTGGCAACATCGTCGCGCCAACGGGCGCACATCTCATCATAAAATCCACCGACCTGACAAGAGACAGCAAGCACATCTCGCTCCCAATCATTGAGTCCAAACGTCGCGCCTTCATTTAAAAGTTGAAGAATATATGCACGACTCAGTTGCTCTCGAACATGTGACGCCATCAGAAGCTTATCGTACACCTCAACAGGATAGTCAGATTCCGGGGGGAAA
>CAZKLT010000020.1:0-13438 GCA_964553825.1 uncultured Gammaproteobacteria bacterium | reverse complement strand
CTTTTGCTAACTATCGTCAAAAAATTGGCTGGAATTTTGACTTGGAAATGATTACGGAAATGGGCTATGTCAACGGCATTGAAAATTACTCACGGTACTTTGACGGCCGGAACCCGGGTGATCCGCCGTATACGTTATTTGATTATTTCCGTGAGGCGGTCAACAACGACTGGCTTTTGGTTATCGATGAGTCTCACATGACCGTTCCGCAAATTCGTGGCATGTATAACGGAGACCGGAGCCGGAAACAAACGCTTATCGATTATGGTTTTCGACTTCCTGCCGCACTGGATAACCGGCCGATGCGGTTTGAGGAATTTCAGCGTCTTCAGCCGCAGACGGTGTATGTATCGGCAACCCCAGACGAGTATGAATTGGGACGCGCTTCGGGGCACGTGGTGGAGCAGCTTATACGTCCTACAGGACTTATGGATCCGTCGGTAACCGTGCGGCCCGTTGCAGGACAAATAGCAGATTTGACCATTGAGATTGAAAAACGCATTGCCCGGAAGGAGCGCGTTCTGGTCACAACGCTCACTAAGCAAATGGCCGAGGATTTGGCGAAATTTCTGGGAGATAAACAAATAAAGGTGCATTATCTGCATTCGGACGTGCAAACACTGGAACGGACGGATATTTTAGCGGACCTGCGTTCAGGTGCGTACGATGTCATCGTTGGCGTGAATTTATTGCGTGAAGGGCTGGATTTGCCCGAGGTGTCACTTGTGGCAATTCTCGATGCGGATAAACAGGGGTTCCTGCGCAGCCGCACGAGTCTTGTTCAGACGATGGGCAGAGCGGCCCGGCACGTATCCGGCGAAGTCATTTTGTATGCAGATGTGGAGACGCCTGCTATGAAGTTTGCTCTGGAAGAGGTAACCCGGAGACGGGAGAAACAAGTCGCCTACAACACAGCGCACGGCATCACGCCACAGGGTATCCGAAAACCGATCCGTGAGCGGGTGGTTGAACGCGAAGCCATGGAAATCCGAAAAAAACTGGAGGAAATTCAGACGATTACGGATGATTCTGCCGTGGATGCCCTCACGCCGCTTGATAAAAAGAAATATGTCGCAAAGCTCACCAAGCTGATGCGGGAAGCCAGTCGGGATTTGGATTTTGAGCTTGCGGCAAAAATCCGGGACAGAATACGAACCCTAACCGGATGATATAATCGTTGGGCCACGGTTTATCGGTGGCTGTTTTTCGTTCACTACTATCTATGGATAAGATTATCGTAAAAGGTGCGAGGCAACATAATCTCAAAAACGTAACGCTCGAGCTTCCGAAAAACAAGCTCGTGGTTTTCACAGGCCTGTCTGGTTCCGGAAAATCCTCTTTGGCGTTCGATACGATTTATGCGGAAGGCCAGCGCAGGTATGTGGAGTCGCTTTCCTCTTATGCACGACAATTCCTGGGAGTTATGGACAAACCGGATGTTGATAGCATTGAAGGGTTGTCTCCGTCAATTTCAATCGACCAGAAATCCACCTCACATAATCCCAGATCCACGGTCGGAACCGTAACGGAGATATATGATTATCTCCGGTTATTCTTTGCGCGGGTTGGGCATCCGCATTGTCCGAATTGTGGCCGCGAAATTAGTAAATTATCGCCATCGCAAATTGTTGATATGATCCTCACCCTTGCAGATCAGGAAGCCAAAGAAAGCGGCAGGAAATTCGTCCGGTTTCTTATCCTGGCCCCTGTCGTCCGTGACCGGAAAGGGGAATTTCTGCAATTATTCGATAACCTGCGGGCAAAGGGGTTTCGTTCGGTCCGTGTGGACGGGTATTTCTTCGGTATTAATGAAGATATTGCGCTTCTGAAATCGAATAAGCATTCCATTGACGCCATCGTGGATCGGGTCGTCATCGAACGAAATGCCAAGGACCCCGGTTTGCGTGCCAGAATTGCCGATGCCGTCAGTCAGGC
Source organism: uncultured Gammaproteobacteria bacterium (assembly GCA_964553825.1). Taxonomy (GTDB): domain Bacteria; phylum Patescibacteriota; class Microgenomatia; order UBA10105; family UBA927; genus CAYUKU01. Next base: position 11,503 of record CAZKLT010000020.1, on the reverse strand, counting down.
GCTTGCGCTTTCTGATGGGTTGGTGACGGTCGGTGTGGTGAGTGATGCAGGGTTTGCCTTCCCCGATAAGCCAAAAAAGGTGAGCGATCACATCTATTCCGAGAAATTCGCCTGTCCGGTGTGTAATATTTCTCTCCCGGAGATTGAGCCACGCTCGTTTTCTTTTAACTCTCCGCATGGCGCGTGTCCCGAGTGTAGCGGGATCGGAACCATCCTGACTGTCGACCCTGATCTGGTGATTAATCCGGAATTAACGGTAAGTGAAGGTGGTCTGTTGCCGTTTGCGAAAATGTTTTTCCATGATACCTGGCATGCCCGCCTCATCGTTACCGTGCTTGAACAGCATGGTATAGACGCCAGAAGGGCGTTGAAGCACATGACCAAAGCGCAGCGGGAAGTGCTTCTGTATGGCACCGGTGAACGTCTGTACCGTGTTGTCGGCAAAAACCGTTTCGGCGATATGACCACGATAGAGGAACCGTTTGAGGGTCTGGTTCTCGAACTGAAGAAGCGGTACATCGAGACGGAAAGCGACATTGTCCGCGCGGAAATCGAGAAATACATGCGCCAGGAGATATGCCCTGCCTGTGAAGGTAAGCGCCTGAAAAAGGAAAGCCTCACCGTAACAGTGGATAAGTTTTCCATTGCGGATGTTACCGCGCTTTCCATATCCGACGTGTTGGGTTGGACGGAGCATCTTGCGACGGACAGCGGCGTGTTGGGCGGACAGGAACGAACAATCGGCAAGCCCATTCTCAAGGAGATTATCGCGAGATTGACGTTTCTTAAGCGCGTCGGACTAGAGTATCTGACTCTTGGCAGAAGTGCGACGACACTGGCAGGTGGCGAGGCGCAGCGCATCCGGCTTGCCTCTCAGATAGGAAGCGGTTTGTCAGGAGTTTTGTATGTTCTGGACGAACCATCTATCGGCTTGCACAGTCGGGATAATTCCAAGCTTATTGATACGCTTAAGACGCTGCGTGATTTGGGAAATACGGTTATTGTCGTTGAGCATGACCGGGAAATGATGGAAGAATCGGACTGGTTGGTTGACTTCGGGCCCGGAGCCGGGGAACACGGAGGCAAAATAATCTCTCAAGGAACAGTCGCGGACGTCCTTGCGGACCCGAAATCAATTACCGCCAAGTATCTGACCGGAGAACGGGCCATTCAGCGCGTAACCAGTACGCCAACAAAAACGCATCCGTCTGAAGCGATTATTCTTCGCGGAGCCCGCGAAAATAATCTGAAAGGTATTGACGTTTCGTTCCCATTGGGGAAGTTTATTTGTATAACGGGTGTGTCCGGAAGCGGAAAATCAACCCTGATCGTAGAAACACTTTACCGTGCGCTTGCAGCGCACTTTAACCCGTTAACGAAGGAACGGGCCGGCGCCCATGATTCCGTTGAGAATCTGGAGAAAATTGATAAAACCATCCTTATCGACCAATCACCCATAGGGCGGACACCCCGAAGCAATCCGGCAACCTACACCGGTATTTTCTCTCATATTCGTGAAATTTACGCGCAAATTCCTCAGTCCCGTTCAAGCGGATTTACGCCCGGAAGATTTTCGTTCAATGTGAAGGGCGGCCGTTGTGAAGCATGTGAAGGGGAGGGTCAAAAGAAAATTGAAATGCAATTTCTTTCGGATGTCTATGTTACGTGCGAAGTATGTCATGGAACCCGGTATAACGCTGAAACGCTCGAGATTCTTTATCACGGGAAGAATATCGCGCAGATTTTGGATATGACTATTGAGGAAGCACGGGGCTTTTTCCAGCATCACCCGATTCTTTTTGAAAAACTTCAGGTCATTGAAGAAGTAGGGCTTGGGTACATGCATTTGGGACAGCCGGCAACCACACTCTCCGGCGGAGAAGCGCAGCGGGTGAAGCTTGCAAGTGAGCTGCACCGAAGATCGACCGGAAAGACTCTTTATATTCTTGACGAGCCCACCACCGGCTTACATTTTGCTGATCTGGAAAAACTCCTCCACGTACTCCACCGGCTAAGCGGTCTTGGGAATACTGTGGTTGTTATTGAGCATAACCTGGATATTATTAAAAATGCGGATTGGATTATCGATTTGGGTCCCGAAGGCGGTGATGGCGGCGGGAAAATCGTTGCCACAGGCGCTCCGAAAGACATTGCACGCGTCAAACATTCTTATACGGGACAATTCCTTCGAAAGATATTAGAATAAATGCGTGAGGTTTCGGCATTTACTCAGCGCGTTCTTGGTCTTCTTTTCTATCCCGTTTTCTGTTGTTCAGGCAGCAGGAGAATTCAGTGCGGATTATGATGTGCAGTACGCCGTGGCTCCCTCGGGGGTAACTATTGTTACCCAAAACGTTACCCTCACCAATCAGATATCCAATCTCTATGCGCAGAAATATTCGATAGTCATAGACTCTACCAAAGTAAAGAACATCATCGCCTACGACGGGGGAGGCATTATATCGCCACAGATAACCCAGGAAGATGGAAAAACCCAGATTACGCTTCCCTTCAATGAGCGGGTGGTGGGACAGGGGAAGAAGCTACAGTTTTCGCTCCGATATGAGGATAGTCAGATCGCGTCAAAAAATGGCAGCATTTGGGAAATAAATATTCCCGGTGTTTCCGCCGATCCAGACATGGCATCGTATTTTGTGAGCCTGAAAGTCCCACCGACTTTTGGTCCCAATGCCTACCTCACGCCCCTTCCTGCGGCCGGGGGAAGATGGACGAAAAACCAGATGACGCAGGGAGGTATAAGTGCAGCGTATGGTGAGAGCCAGGTATTTGACGCGGATCTTTCGTACTATTTGGAAAATCCGACGATGAGCCCGGTACTTAAGGAAATCGCCCTCCCTCCGGATACATCGTTTCAGAAAGTGAATATCCTCTCCATGGAGCCAAGGCCAAAAACCGTACTGACTGACCGGGACGGAAATTGGCTTGCACAGTACGAACTTCTCCCGGCAGCAAGAATTTCAATTCAGGTCAAAGCACAGATTCTTATACGTATGTCCCCGATTGCCGGATCTGAGGCAGAGCTGGAGGAGCCTGAGAAGTATTTGCGTCCGCTGAAGTATTGGGAAAGCAATAATGCGGAAATTCAGAATCTGGTAAAGGATTACTCAACGCCCCGTGCTATATATCAGTATGTTGTAAACACCCTTGCCTATGACTATGAACGTGTGAAGGAAGCACCGCATCGCAAGGGAGCCCTGGAAGCGCTGCGATCGCCAAATCATTCTATCTGTATGGAGTTTACCGATCTTTTTATTGCGATTGCACGGGCAGCCGGAATACCCGCCCGTGAGTCCATCGGTTTTGCGTATACGAATAATGCCAAACTTCGTCCGCTGTCGTTCGTATCAGATATCCTTCACGCGTGGCCGGAATATTACGATGCGCAGAAAAAACTTTGGATCCCCGTCGATCCTTCCTGGGCAGACACTACCGGCGGCGTGAATTATTTTGACAAGCTTGATTTTAATCACATTACGTTTGCTGTTTTAGGAGAGTCAAGCGAGCTGCCCTATCCCGCCGGCTTCTATAAGAAAGACGGAGAACAATCCAAGGATGTGAACATTCAATTTTCCCAGAAAAAGATGGAAATTCCACCGGAAAAACTGGCGGTTGAGTTCGTTTTTCCCAGCATCGTTCATTCCGGTTTCACCGGACAGGGAAGCGTCATTATCGAAAACACCCAGGGTGTCGCTGTTCCCAAGGCAGAGGTCGCCATACGGTCAACACCGCACAATGTCAGCATACAGAAAACGCTTGAGCGTATCCCGCCATATGCAAGAATCGCCATCCCGATTGAAATACCCGTCGAGGGATATTTCGAGCAAGGTAGAGGAGCAATCGCCGTATCCGTGAATGATGAAACAAGCCAGTATGAGTTTGCCATACAGCCGTTTTCGTCTACTTTTATCATTCCGATCGTCATTGGCGGTATAATACTTTCTATTCTCGCCTACGCAGGAATACGACAGGTATGGAAAAACCGCAGGACACCGTAAAGAAACTTCCCCATCTTCCGGGTATTTATATCTACCGGAATATCGCCGGCGACGTATTGTATGTCGGGAAGGCGAAGGATCTGAAAAAACGCGTTTCCCAGTATTTTGTGCGGGATGATGCCGTGGGTGCCAAAACGGCGCTTCTCGTGAGCCAAATTCATTCGATAGAAACCAAGACCACGGATAACGAATTCGATGCTCTGCTGCTTGAGGCGAAATTGATACGGGACAATTTACCGAAATACAATGTCATTGCCAGAGATGATAAAAGTCCGCTCTATATCGCAATCACGACAGACGAACGACTCCCGCACATCCTTTGGTTACGACGCACATTTCTTGCCCAGTATCCGAAAGCGGATTTTTTCGGTCCGTTCCAGTCAGGAAGGACGGCGCGAATGATTCTGCGGGACATCCGGCATGTGGTGCCATACTGTACCGCCAAGGAGCGAACTGGAAAGCCCTGTTTTTATACCCACATAGGACTATGCGCACCCTGTGCATCGGTGATAGCAAAAATGGAGGATTCAGTACAAAAAAGTGATTTAGAGCGAAAATATCGAGTAAACATTCGAAAAATAGCTTCTATTTTGTCCGGGAAATCCCTTACCCTTCTTCATGATTTAGAAAAGGAAATGCGAGCATTTGCCAAGAAGGAACACTTTGAAGACGCCGGTCGCATCTTGGCTCAGATCACTGCATTAAAGGGCCTGCTTTCAAGGCATTTTGATCCGCACGTCTATATGGAAAGCGACAGGTTCCTGGATGACGTGCGCAGGAGTGAAGATGAAGGTCTACGGGAGGCTCTCGCTTTGTATTATCCTGATTTGCCACCCTTAAGCCGTATTGAGTGTATCGATATCTCCAATACCTATGGACAACATGCCACCGGATCGCTGGTCGTGTTTCGTGATGGCGTGGCAAGTAAGGGAGACTATCGCAGATTCAAACTCCGTACGAAGGATGCACCCAACGATTTTGCCATGATTGCAGAAGTGCTCGGACGGCGCTTAAAACGTACCGAATGGGAATATCCCAAACTACTGGTTATTGACGGCGGAAAGGGGCAGGTAGCTGCCGCGATTGAGGTTTTGCATACACTGAAGGTACATATACCGGTTATAGGACTCGCCAAACGGTTTGAGGAGATCGTCGTTCCTACGAAAACCGGTTGGAAAATTATTCGTCTTCCCTACGCTCACCGGGGCTTGCAGCTTCTTGAGCGTATCCGTGATGAATCACACCGTTTTGCCCTTCGATACCATAGACTCCTGCGCGGTAAGGCGTTTCTGGATCGGTAAGTTTGACCGGATTCTCGGTAATCTGATACCATTGACACCACGATGAAGCACCTGGTGCGGGTTTTCTTGTTTAACGTTTTTGCACTATGGCTGACCAGTCAAATGCTGCCCACACTTGTCGTTTCACCCGGGTGGCAAACTATTGTTTTCGCAGGGTTTATTCTCAGCCTTCTTATGCTTATCGTTGCACCGATACTCAGGATCCTTTTTATACCGATCAACCTACTGACGTTTGGTCTTCTTTCGTGGTTTATAAATGTCATTGTTATCTACTTGCTCACCATTTTTGTGCCTGAATTACAGATACAGGAGTGGCTCTTCCCCGGTACGTCCTGGGCGGGATTTGTTATTCCGCAGATGCAAATAGGCTATTTTGCCGCACTCGTGTTAACATCATTGTTCATAACATCCATTACTGATGTACTGCATGCTGTCAGCGAGGAGTAGTATGGCCAAAAAAACGACACCAAAAATTGTGTGTATCGGCGGCGGAACGGGCACCTTTGTGGCACTCAAAGGCCTCAAGCAGTACCCCTGCCACTTATCGGCAATCGTAACGATGAGCGATTCCGGCGGCAGTAATAAGCGTATCCGGGACGAATTCGGACTCCTTCCCACGTCCGATATACGGCAATGTCTGGTTGCCCTTTCCGATGAAAATGGTGGCGTTGGGCTCTTACGGAAACTCTTTATGTACCGTTTTGAGCGGGGGAAGGGTATTTCCGGAATGACATTCGGAAATCTTTTTATGGCTGCCTTATCTGATATTCTCGGATCTCAGGAAGAGGCAATCCGGCAGACCGGGAGAGTGCTTCGGGTCCATGGGACGGTGATCCCCGTATCCCTGACGGACACGAATCTCTTTGCGAAATATGAGAATGGCCATGTCGTAGGCGAAGAGCATCTTATCGATGAACCGACCCACGATGGCACACTGAAAATCGAAACGGTGTACTTGCAGCCCAAGGCGGTAGCCAATCCCGAGGCTATTGCTGCCATTGTAAAGGCTGATGCGATCATTCTTGGACCCGGAGACCTGTACACAAGCTTGCTCCCCAATTTATTGGTGGAAGGAGTGGCTGCTGCGATAGCAAAGTCAAAGGCGAAGAAAATATACGTTGTGAACCTTATGACAAAATATGGTCAAACCTACGGGTATTCCGCCATGGACCATGTGAAAATCGTTGAAAAATATATAAAATCAAAACTAGACATCGTCCTATTGAACAACGCAAAGATTCCGGAAAAAGCCCTGGCGCTGTATGCTGATGCGCACGAGGAGCCGGTGGTCAATGATCTCGTCGAAACCAAAACGTTTCGCGTGGTAAAAGCGGATATCGTCAGCGGACAGTTTACGCAAAAATCAAAAAGCGATACACTAGTACGAAGTCTTATCCGTCACGATAGCGCCAAACTGGGCGGAGTCATAATGAAACTGTTGGGAGGACAGGCAAAACCATGAAAACATTTATCTTATCGTTTCATATTTTGGTTTCCATCGGACTTATGGCGCTTATTCTCCTTCAGAGCAGTAAGGGAGGTCTGGGAAGCGCGTTTGGCGGTGGTGAATTTTTTCGAACCCGAAGAGGCGCAGAGCGCGTGGTTTTCACATCCACGATCGTCTTGTCTGCTATTTTTTTCATTACATCTATCGTAAGCCTGATCGTGCGGTAGCGCTTCTATGAGTATTCAACGACGGTGGCGCATTTTCTATCTCGTTGTTGCCGAACTTGCACACAAGTATACGAAGGCACTCTTTGGCGGCTTCGTGGCAGGGATAATTCTATCGCTGGGCATTCTCCGGCTCTCTCCATTTCTCGTACAACTGTGGCTTACCCCTGTTGAGCGCATCGGCCTTGTAGGGGAGTACAGCCCGAATAATCTACCCGCGGCCATTCAGCATGAAATCAGCATGGGTTTGACAGTGGACGGACCAGATGGGTCTCCTCAGCCTGCGTTGGCATCCTCCTGGGAAGCCACGGATAGCGGGAAGACGTTTACCTTTCACCTCCGGGATGACCTCACCTGGCATAACGGCAAACCGGTTGAGGCGAAAGATGTGAACTACAATATTAAAAATGTTACCCTCACAGCGATCGATGCCAGGACCCTTCGCGCTACCCTTAATAACCCATATAGTCCGTTTCCTTCCCTTGTGTCCAAGCCTATCTTTCAGGCGGGGTTGCGGGGTTTTGGCCCATACAGGCTGGCATCTATACGACTGAATGGAGATACGGTCAGCTACCTTAAACTCGTGGCAAATCAGGATTTCGACGATGTGAAACGGAAGACCAAGGAGTACCGATTTTACCGGACTGAGGCCGCAGCCGTCATGGGGTATAAGTTGGGAGAAATTGACCGACTGGAAGAGTTGAGTTCTCCGTATGATCTGGCTCAATGGGGAACGACGCACGTTGAGCCGCAAATCAAGTACAACCGCATCGTTTCGCTTTTTTTTAACCTCAATGACAGTATGATGACCGACAAGAGTTTGCGCCAGGCGTTGGCATACGGTATACCGAAACTCTCGGGAGAAGCCGCTATTTCACCCATTTCCAAGACCTCCTGGGCATACACGGATAAAGTGAAACGATTTTCCTATGACGCAAATCAGGTAAAGAAGCTTTTCGGCACCGCCAAGGCGTCCAGCGAATCTGCGCAGTTCAAGCTCAGCACCTTCCCGCAATACACTGATGATGCCCAGGCAATCGCAGATGCATGGACGAAGCTGGGAATTCCCACTGAGGTGCGAGTGGTGAATTTTCTACCCTCAGACTATCAGATTCTTTTGTCTGCCCAAGAGGTTCCACCGGATCCGGATCAATATCCCCTTTGGCACTCCACGCAAACGACGACCAATACGACCGGTCTGGTGAACGTCAAAATTGATAAACTTCTGGAGGATGGCCGTCAAGACCTCGACATGGCCTCCCGGAAAAAGATTTATGCCGATTTTCAGCGGTACTTGGTGGAAGATGTTCCTGCGGTATTTCTCCATTACCAGACGGTGTATACCGTTTATCGGTAGCTGACTGTACCCTTTCGCCTTGTCACTTCCTGACCGTTGAACTATACTCACCGTATGAAGCGCATGATCATTGGCGTTATTATCGTAGTTGCCGTTATTGCTGCCATCGTATTTTTTCGGAATAAGTCTACAAAAGAAGCCACGGTTGCTATACAAACATCACCGGTAACCCGGACGGTATTTCAAAGATCGGTGAGTTCCTCAGGGAAAACAGCGGCAGATAGATCTGTCCAGCTGAAATTTCAAACCGGCGGTCGGCTTGCATGGATAAACGTCAAGGAAGGGGACACAGTTTCGGCTTATCAGGCTATCGCGGGAATGGACGTGCGTGAAGTGCAAAAGACCCTTGAAAAGGCGCTTATCGATTACAGCGTACAACGAAACGTCTTTGAAGATACGAGAAAATACGATACGCAAGCCAATAAACCCGAAGACGCGCTCAATGAGCGAATGAGACATATTCTCGAAGCCAATCAATGGGATCTCACCAAGGCGGTGCTGGATGTGGAGCTGAAGCATTTGGCGGTCGAGTTTTCGACGCTGGTAACACCGATCGCCGGGATTGTTACCCATGTAGATACACCGGTTGCGGGGGTCAATATCACTCCTGCCACAGCGGTATTTGCGGTCGCTGATCCGGCCAGTCTGGTGTTTGAGGCGAAGGTTGACGAAGTTGACGTGGGGAATCTTGTCGTTGGACAGATTGCGCAAATTTCCCTGGATGCCTTTCCGGAGGCGACGTTTTCCGGAAAAATTTCCTATGTCGCGTACACATCGGAAACGTCGGCCGGCGGGGCGACCGTTTTTCCCGTCAAAGTGCTATTCGACGAACCCCAAAAACTTCGTATCGGGCTCAATGGCGATGTTACGATCTCAGTCGAACGGCAGGAAAATGTGCTCACTGTGCCGGTTGAGGCACTGCGTGAAGACGAAGAGGGGAGTTACGTCTTCCGAAAAACCGGCAGTTCGTACGAACGCGTCGCCGTTGAGGTGGGCTCACAGAATGAGGATGTTGCCGTCATTGTGCGCGGTCTGTCTGATGGTGAGCGTGTTGTTACCAAGGGATTCGGGAGCCTCCCGAAATCGCTATAAACGTATCATGACCCAGGATCTTCTCCGTGTTGAACACGTCACCAAGGAATATAAAATGGATGACGTGGTTTTTTTGGCGCTCAACGATGTTTCCCTTACCATCAGGCGGGGAGAGTTTGTGGCAATCATGGGACCGTCAGGCAGCGGAAAATCGACACTCATGCACATCATCGGCTGTCTGGATAGGCCGTCATATGGAAATGTGTACATCGAGGGAAAAAGCATCAGTGGTGCTACTGACCGTGAGCTGGCGGAAATACGAAATACCCATATCGGATTTGTGTTTCAGCAGTTTAATTTGCTTCGCAAAACACCTGCGGTCACGAACGTTGAGCTTCCGCTCATCTATGCACGGGTATCGGCCCGGGACCGCCGGAGGCGTGCTGCGGAGTTATTGACTGAAGTGGGTCTGGGGCAAAAAATGATGAATTTCCCGTCACAGCTTTCAGGCGGACAACAGCAGCGTGTCGCTATCGCCCGTGCGCTCGTTACCAACCCCAGTATCATCCTGGCCGATGAACCGACCGGTAATCTCGACAGTAAGTCAGGAGCCGAAATTATGAATATGCTGGAACAGTTGCACCGAAAAGGAAGAACAATCGTGCTGGTTACGCATGATGAGCAAGTGGCAAAACATGCAAAACGAATTATCCGCATCGCAGACGGAGAAGTTGTGGGTGACGCGCGGAAAAAGAAAAAAATATGAACTCGCTTGAATATCTCCGGCTGGCATTATTTTCCCTTCGCACCAATAAAGTGCGGTCGCTTTTAACGATGCTGGGAATTATCATCGGCGTCGCCTCGGTGATCCTGCTTGTGTCTATTGGATCCGGGCTCCAAAGCCTCGTGACCGAACAGTTTGAATCTCTCGGATCCAACAGCGTCTATCTCATGCCCGGCAAGGTAGACCTGCGTCAGGGGCCGCCTTCAGCCAACATGAGTAAGTTTGAGATTACGGATGTCGACGACCTAATGCGCGGCAGTAGCGCTATAACTCAAGTCGTCCCCGCCGTCCGGGAGGTGACCACTGTTACGTCAAAAGGCAAAACCATCAGCGTAGAGATAATCGGCACGTGGGAGGAGTATTTCCCGCTCACGAATTTTCAGGCGGCTACGGGAGATATTATCCGGCAGACGGATGTGGAGCGCACGAGGAAGGTGGCGGTGTTGGGAGCCAAGCCTGCAGAGGATCTTTTCGGGGACGCAGATCCCGTCGACTCCTATGTGACGATGGGCGATGTCCGGTATCAGGTGAAAGGTGTATTGGAGCCAAAAGGAAGCGGCGGGGCACTGGGTAGCGATATAGACAATACCGTATACATTCCACTGACGACCGCGCTTCGCCAATTTAATCTTACCCGTCCGATGATGATTATGATTCAGGCTGCAGATCAGAATGCAGTCGACGAGGCTGCCGCTGATGCCAAGCGTATTCTGGGCAGACGTCTGAAAGACGATGAATTTACGGTTATGCAGCAGACGGAACTCCTCAATACCATTAACCAATTTCTGGGGGCAATTACGGTTGCACTCGGAGGAATTGCTGCTATTTCTCTGCTTGTCGGCGGCATAGGAATTATGAATATCATGCTCGTATCTGTGACGGAGCGCACGCGGGAAATCGGCCTTCGCAAGGCGGTAGGCGCCAGGCCCCAGGATATACTCCTGCAGTTTCTTATCGAATCCGTTATTCTGAGTTTGTTTGGCGGCACGTTGGGAATACTTCTGGGCATGCTGGGCTCCTGGGGACTCAGTCAGTTTATTCAAACGCAGGTGACCTTGTGGTCAGTGCTGCTTGCCTCCGGGTTCTCCGGCCTCATTGGGGTCATTTTCGGCGTCGCTCCCGCTGTACGGGCCTCACGGTTAGATCCTATAGAGGCATTGCGGTATGAGTAGAATACTCCGGAAGGCCGAGGGCAAAACCATTTAATTGAGTTTTTCGCTCTTTTTTATTAAAATAGATCCTACTGCGGGCGTAGTTCATCGGTAGAACGTCTCCTTGCCAAGGAGAAGGCAGAGGGTCCAATTCCCTTCGCCCGCTCAGATTACTATCGCGTATCAGCCGA
>CAZKLT010000019.1:0-14010 GCA_964553825.1 uncultured Gammaproteobacteria bacterium | reverse complement strand
AGCAGTTATTCGGTTGGAATCAGTCATACAGAACCCGGTTGAATAATCGTGGACTCACCTTTGTGCTGAATTTTTTTCCAACTCTCACCTTTCCCATAATACGTTTTTGAAATTTTCCAGAGTGATTCACCGGGAGCGACACGGTGTTCAACAACACGAGGTGTATCGGACATTGTGTTCATTTTTGGCGTGTATTGCGTGGGGGTTTCGACAACTGCTGAGATTACAGGCAGCACTGACGGTGAAACCCTCTGTGTCTGATGGTACGCAAAAAATAGAATGCTCACAAAGACCGCTCCACCGACCACTGCGAGCCTGGGTCGAGTTACGACAAAAAGTGATTTTTGGCTCAATGACTTTTTCAGTAGTCGAAGAATCTCCAGGAACGGAAATGCGTACATGATGATCGTATTTACGGCCGCCCAAAACACAAGCAGCGGCGCGTATCGAGAGAATACGACTGATGCGCCAAGACATGCCAGGGTTATTGTACCCAGTAGAACATGGGGCACAAACAGTACTAGAGCGTTGTCGTCGGATTGCTGGTTACCTTTCGGAGTCACCACATACGTTAAGCGTCGGTTAATCAGCACTCCGACAAATGCAATAAAGTACACAGGCCATGCTGCCCAATTCAACAGCCGTCCGCTCAGCATAAGTCCGGATTCGATTTGCGGATCAATGTTGAACCGTTGAAGCCAGACGAAAAAAATCTGCTGAAAAACAACGAGCGATATATAGAGTGCCAGTAAGGGCACAAGAGGCATGACCGTGACCTCAATGCCCGCGAAGAAATATAGACAAAGCAAAAGGATGCCTAAAACCTGAGCAATACCATAAAAGTAATATTGCTGAAGCAAAAAATAATTAAATATGTGAAATTTCCGCATTTTTGGAAAAATGCCAAAACTGTGACGAAACAGAATATCTATGAGGCCATATGCCCAACGCATTTGCTGACTAAAATATGCTTTCCATGTGGACGGGCCTTCCCCGACAGCAAGTATTTCCGGCACATATACGCTCTTCCATTGGTTAGCATAAAATCTCATCCCGGTGAGATGATCCTCGACAATGTGCCCGGAATACCCCTCGATGCTATCGTGTGCGGCCGTTCGTAATACGTGGTTGGCACCGATAAATAGCGTCATGCCAATACCGAAAAAGCCCTTTTGCATAGACCCATAGAAATTGTATGCCTGTTCAGCCGCTCCACGAACAATCCAGGACTCAGCCGTGTTTCCGTAAATCTGAGGGGTGCCGACAAATGCTACTTTTTCGTCCTGGAAGTACCCGAGAGTCCGGATTAGGTAATCCTGTGAAGGTACAAAATCGACGTCGAGCTGTGCGACAAAATCGTATTTCGCTCCATGCCGATGAAACCAGGAATTATAATTTCCCCCTTTGGTTTTAGCCTTATAAGGGCCGTTAGGCATGTTATATTGCTGAATATTTCGACGGGTGAAATGCTGTACGCCAAGCTTATGGCAAATAGCCATAGCTCGCTCATCGTTCCCTTCGTCCAGAAGCCAGGTGTCGTGTGGATAGTGCGTTCTCGTCATGGCTGTGAGCGTTTTCTCAAGCATTTCGTACGGCTCCTTTCCCGGTACGAATGCGGTGAGGAAGGCGACTTTCAGGCCGCTGGGTGGGGCTATATTTGCCGGCTTTTGCATGTGTCCAGCCACGATCCACGAAAACCATTCGTTGGTAATCTGATACCAGATAACAAAACTGAGCGCCACAAACAACAGAATATCTACCCCATGCATAAAACCGCTAAAATTTCGCGGAATATGTGCTGCCTGAAACCACCAAAGGAAAAAAACCGTTACAAGCGCACTTCCACAGGCGAGAAGAACCAGATATATCCGGCGCTGTTGCGGCGTCATAACATCGTAGGATGTAATTTGGTGATTCATTAGACCTGTAATAATACTATATAACCTGTGATTTGTCATACTTTTCTTCCTCTTTCTGACCGCGTTTCCAAGAAAGATATCTGCTCAGGCGGGGGAAAATATGATACTATTAAGCCATTCTGTTTACCGGTTTGTTGTTTCGTAGTGAGTGAAGAATTGTGAGCCGAGTTGGCCGAGGTAGTCAAGGCGCGTGTCTGAAAAACACGTTATCTGGGTGCAATTCCTAGACTCGGCACCTAGAAAGCAGGTGCTTGCTTCAATGAAGAAACAGGAATTATTGTGGTGGAGCCTTTCACTCTTTGGCTTATTGGCCCTGTATTTCTTCACCCGCTTGATCGCTATTCGTGCGCTCCCGCCGTTTAATGATGAATTTATCTACGTGCGCTGGGCACAGGAGGGATTTTTCGATCCGGACAAGCGCTTGCTTTCCCTGACGGACGGAAAACAACCGCTCTACATCTGGCTGGTAACAGCGCTCATGAACGCAATCGCCAGTCCCATGGCCGCCGGGCGGATCGTGTCCATCTTCGCCGGTGCAGGCACAGTAGTCGGTCTTGTTGTCCTCGGTTGGCGATTATTCAAAAACAAGGCAATCGCTCTTTTGTCCGGTGCGCTGTATATCGTGTATCCGCTTGCGCTCCTTTTGGACCGGTTTGCTCTTTATGACAGCCTTTTGGCGACATTCTATGTCTGGAGTATGCTGTTGATGCTTCTTTTGGTGCGGGCGCCCGCTCTGGGCACGTCATTGGTCCTGGCGCTGGTATTAGGGGCGGCGCTGCTGACAAAGAGCAGTGCTTTGCTTTTCCTGGTCGTGTTGCCCATAGCCGTCATTTTTTTTGAGAGAAAGGCTAAAGACCGGTTGCAGGTGCTCGGGTATTTTTTTCTGGCAACGCTTATTGCCTTTCTCTACCAGTCGGTTGAGCTGCTTTCTGCCGAATCGTCATTTATCGGGCACAAAAATCAGACGTTCGTTTATACGCTGCAGGAACTGAGAAATCTCCCAGTCGTTTCCCACCTTTTGGTAAACATGTATACCTACGGGGGATGGCTTTTGACTTATCTGACCATACCGCTTTTCCTTTCGGCCGCAGGGATACTTTTTTATGACGGGCGAAGCCGAAGGACGTGCCTGTATCTGGCGGTGTCGTTTGTCGTGCCGTTTCTGATCGTCAGCCTCTTGGGTAAGCTGATTTATACGAGGCATTTCTTTTTTATTACGATGCCGCTGTTGCCCCTTGCCGCGGCGGGAGTGGTAGGCGTCTGGAACCGCATGAAGCGACCCTGGCTACGGATGGCCGCGATGATGATGTTCTTCCTGCCTGCCTTTTATCTGCACGGCCGTATGCTTCTGGATTACAAAAACACTCCGCTTCCGGCAATCGACCGTTTTCAATACATCGATGGTTGGCCCGCAGGATGGGGAGTGAAAGAGATTACCCGCTATCTGGAGGCAGAATCGGCAAACGGAGAACTGACGATTCTGACGGAGGGCGTTTTTGGAAGCCTTCCCACGACGGCCATGCGACTCTATTTTGGAAATTACCCCCAAGTACATATTGTGCCGCTTGATGACCAGAAGCAATTTGTGCCTCCGGATGCCGTGGATTGGACGAAACCGGTCTTTCTTATCACGAATATCGTGCAGGCATTACCCGCGCGTTTTGTTGGTGAAGAAATTCTGAGGATCCAGAAGGGAACAGGAGATTCCTATATGCGACTCTACCGTCTGAGCGCTGTTGGTGGACGATGAGGGACTCGGACCCCCGACCTCTTCTGTGTAAAAGAAGCGCTCTAGCCAGCTGAGCTAATCGTCCCTCAATCACTTTGTGCGGACGAGAGGACTTGAACCTCCATGCCTTGCGGCACAGCCTCCTCAAGACTGCGCGTATACCAATTCCGCCACGTCCGCGTAAGAAGCAAATGAACCTGAATATTGTACCATGAATTGCGTCATTGGTGAACGTGTGTAGGGGCAGGGAGCAGTGCCGCTTCGTGCGTTTAAAGGTTTTGCCTACAGTGCGTGGCCATGTGATCCAGAGAATCGCACCAGGTTAACAGGAAGGATTTTCTCTCCGTTTGATCGCCTTTTCCCATTACTCCAATGAGAATGCCCTCGACGCATGCGGCGTCCTCACCAGTATGATCGCGGCACTCAGTATAAAGAGAAGAAAGTATCCCGTCTGTTCCGGATGCATTTGCTGCACCGGCAATCATGGCCGTAATAATGCCCGGATAATACGGAAGGGTGCGCAGTGCAGTTAGCAGACTGGTAGAGCGAAAAACGGTGCCGCCACTTCTCGCATATGCGCCGGGAGCCATTTGCATAAAACAGGCATGCTGGTAGGTGGAACTTTGGGAAAAGCAGAATTCAAAAGAATTGTCGGGGTCCGCGAACGAGAAATTGAAGCTCCCCTTGCTCATATAGTCAATCATCTGATGAAAACTCCCCTGGTAGCATTGCTCCAGGTGTTCTGCGGTTGCGATCTGATCACAGAGGGCAAATGATTTTGCAAGAAGTTCATCGGGTTTTCCCCAGTAGGAAATTGCAGGAGGGTCGCCGATAACGCCGATGCCGACGCCATGGAAACAATCACTTTCCGCGTCGTATGTTTTTGCGATACCATGGCAAAACTCCCGCAAATCCATTGGGGAAAACGCGGCATTTTCTACAAGCGAGCTAATGTATCCGTGCCAAAATCCCCATCCGCAGTACCGAAGAATTCGCGGATCCCGGGAAGCGATGTGGTCGATATTCATGCCCACTTTTTCCTGCGCGAGTCTGCCGACAACATGGGCAAAAAAGTGACATTCGACATCGGCAGACGTGGCGTAGCGGGTATATAGGTCATAAATGGCCGGATAGGAATCCGACACGGCAAGTTTCCGCACCAGTTTCACAAAACACTCCTCTTTGTCCTGATCCGGCACGGAATCACACATGCGATACCATTCCCTAAAATCGTTTGACGTACCACTACGAGTTATTGTGGAGACCAAGGCCAGAAGCCCTGCAGCTACGAAGAAAATGAGGCTAAGAAGGATCCATCGCGTTCGTTTCATGCTTTGTGCCCAGAGGGAGACTCGAACTCCCATGACTTGTTGAAGGTCACTAGCTCCTGAAGCTAGCGCGTCTACCAATTCCGCCATCCGGGCTCGTCGGAATTTGCTTGGCTGAGCGGCTGGTATAAAGAGCCTTAGCGCAACGCACTTCCTCCGTTTCAACATCCGTTCCGATTTTACGATAAACCGCAAAAGACACAGATGTCTCTTGCAAATTATATCATAGGTTCGTATGATAAATGAGCGTGAAATGACTGATCTGCCCCATGCGCTCAGCCGATGAAGGATACAACCATCACCGCCTCGGTGACGCCCAACGGATTTACTACCACCATAGACGGGAAAAAAATCGTTACTTCCTACCCACTTCCTGTCTGGCGCGCAGTTCCCCGACCACAACGGGATGCATTGGCGCAGACTGCCACCTATTTCGTTACCCGGCACCTAGCCCTTTCCTCCCGCAAAACACTTGAATATCGGTTTGCGCCGCCTGCAGCGAGACTTCTGTACGATTATGGTTTGTTTTATTCCATGGCTGAGGCTCCCTATGAATTCACGGAAAAAAAACTTACCATGGACGCCGTACTCCGGGATGTCTACAATACGGAGTTTGCGACACGCTTTTCCGAGGCTCCGAAAAAGAGCACGAATTTCTCTTCCCCCGTTCTCCGGAGAAAAACAGTGGTGATGCCGTTGAGTTTCGGCAAGGACAGTCTTCTCACATTTGCCCTTTGTCGTGAGCTAGGACTTACCGTATATCCGTTGTTTTTTGAGGAACCAACGTGTATCTATCAAAACAAGAAAAAACGCAAACTTCGCGCCGGACTAAGGCAGGAGTTCGGCACCGCCGTCACTCCATTTGTAAACAGATTGGGGCAGTTACGACAGGCAGGAAGCATGATGTGGGGATGGGACATGCTGCTTTTGCAGTATACGACGCTTCTTATGCCATACATATGGCATTACAAACCGGAGTATTTTTTCTGGTCAAACGAGCAAAGCACAAACGAGCGAGCCAAGACGCAGGAAGGGTATTTGGTAAATTACACTCACGAACAAAGTGTTCAGTGGACACTCGGATTGACCAATCTTTTACGGATGTTCCAGCTCAACACCACCATCGCAAGTCTCCTTGAACCTGTGCATGAGTTGGTTATTCTTTCCGCTCTTCACGGAAGGTACCCCCCGATAGGAAAGTATCAGTTGTCCTGCGACGGCGAAAAAACCAAACACCGATGGTGCGGAAATTGTTTTGAATGCGCAAGGGTCTATCTCTTTTTCATTGCGCTGGGTATCGATCCCAAGCGCGTCGGCCTTATGGACAATATGTTCGACCGCCGGAAACGAAGCTTGTTTTATCTCTTTTCTGAGAAACGGCAGGATCTTAACATCGTGTTTCAGAGTTATCCTGAACGGCTGTTGGCGTTTTATCTTGCGTACCGTCGGGGAGTGCGCGGCGGGGTGATGGATGAATTCGTGCAAACACTTCTCCCGGAAGTGGAAAAGCAAAAAAAACTGCTTTTCGCCAAGTATCTTACCGCGCACGATTCCCGAACCGTACCCCCGAGTCTGAAGAAGCCGCTCTATGCCATCTACAATGAAGAAATTGCGAAGCTCAAAAAAGGAGTGGGGATCGCTTAAACCAGCGAATCGAGCTCCTGATGGTAGATACGGACTATTTTTGCCTTAATTTCCTGCGGAATCGTCCGCGTTGAGTGAATGCCGAAGAAGTTTTTCCGTAATGCCTTCTCATGTTTACGGGCATATGGCAGATGTCTTCGTACAAAGGTATTCATGACCGGACCCTTAAAGCCCTGCTTGTACGCAAGGTAAAATGCGAGTATCTGTTCATTCTTCCCGAGCTCACTCTGGTCATATCCGAATTCCTTAATGCGGCTGGTCGAAAAAATGGTATAGATGTGGTGATACTTGTCGCGCAGAAGATCGCGTTTAAATCCGACGGTTTTTGGATCAATGCCATGAGCAAGCAGGTAAATATACATGCGGCCGCACTTGGAACAATTTTCACACCATCTGCCGTCTGCTTTTGGCTTTTGCGGCAGGTCGCATGAAGTCTGATATTTACCAATTTCGGGATAGCGCTTGTGCAATATTTTAATAATGGCGATTTCGTGTACCGGTTCCAGAAGGCTTCCTATAGATAGCGAATTGCCGCCAATGACACTTGCCATGAGCGAATTTTGCAAAAGCCAACCGTGAGACTGTTCGTATACCGGATTGTAACGAAATCCGTCTTCGTCGGTCACCAGATCATCACAGCTTTGCTCGTTGGAAAAGAAAATGTATCCTGCCCGTCTGGCATAGACATAGGGAAGAAGCATGAGCGAATATTGGGTAAGCTGCAATTCCCAGCCAAACCATCCTGCCGGTTCGCGCAAAACACCGAGTGCGTTTTTCAGAAAGTTGATTTGGGTATGGAATTCACGTCTGAATGGTTCTGAAAGGAGCTTTTTGGCGACCTCTTCGTAGGGCGAATATGGTTCGGATATATACACCGGGTAGACATGAATACCCAATTCGCGGGCCAGGGCAAAGGTAAGTAAGCTGTCCTTACCGAAGGTAAACGGCATGATAGCCCGATCGCTCATGCTTGTGCGGTTGTATGGGGGAATATCCGCTTTGTGAGAGGTAAAGACATAATCAATTTCGTAGAGTTTTCGCAGTAAATTGGAGGTGATACGTTGTTCCTTTTGCGACTGCATTATGGCCGTTGACGGCAACGCCATTGCCAACCCTTTAAAGAAAAATGACTCCGATAGCGGCACCGGCATGGAATAAAACATTTTGTGAACACTCGTGTAGAGGTAGGGCAACTGAAACGTAAGACCAAACGCGATATTTTGTGTCAGAATTTTCCGGTGTGTTTTGGGAAAACGCCCCCAAATGGATGGCGGATATTTCATCCGTATGGTGTGGTCATTTATTTTCACGGAAAAGCCGCCGTCGTATGTCTGTGCGGACACTTTTGCGACTCCATTTACTTTTATCCGAGGAAGCTTTTCGTTCGGTTCGGGGACAGTTTGTAGTTGTGGAAAATCAGTAAGACTTTCTATTTGGTTTTGCTTCATGAAATACCATAATAATTACGCCTATAAACCATAGTACATACTGCAGTAGGCTTGTCAAGCATTTGAGGCTACAGACAAAAGAAGATACACTACGGATATGGAAAAAACAAGTGTTCAATTTCGGGGATTTTCGGATAAGGAACACATTCAAATTCATGGCACAACCCTGGGGGACGTCGCGCATCAGTATGGCAGATCTGTAAAGGAACTGACTGGCTCGGTACTGGAGGAGAAACTGGCGATATTTCACTCCGAAAAAATACTCCAGGATAGCCAGCGTCTTTTGGAGAGAACACAGCGCTTAGCCGCTGATGAAGCGTTTACGGTCGGCGACAAGCCGGTGCTTGCCCGTTATCTTACGATGCTTTCAGAGTTTGCCCGCGGTGCTGGAATTTCCGCGGTAGAGGCGGTTTTTCTCCAGAGTCATGCAGATGTCGGGTGTCAGACAATCGTTGTCCGTGATTTGGAAAAAAAGATAACCAACTTCCTTCATATCGAGGAAAATGACGAAGACTGGAGACTCGTTGAGCTTTACCGGAAGGCAGCGAGCGTCTCTTCTGAGAGAACCGGCAAGGAGCGTCTCTACCGATACCGCCTGACCACCTGGTACAGTCCGGAGGGGAATTTTTGCTTTTTCTCCTACCCTGGTCTCGTGGGGCCCGGCCCGGCATTCGGCATGAATCTCGATGCGGATACGGTCATCATGGCCGATACCCTCATGCCGTGGCAAAATCGCACCGATTGTGTCCTCTGGGCAAATGCATACGCATTTATGATGGCCGATATCGGAGATATTGCGCTGGCAAGAAATTTCTTTCACCGGCTCATGAACAAAGACATATCGCTTTTAGGGGGGTATGCCGTACACATGGTCGGCAGGGAAGAAGCGTTTTCCTCAGAATGGAGCGCTGATCGGATGGCAATAACCGATGCGCAAATCGAAGGCACACGATCTTTTGTGGCGCAGACTAACTATCCCCATTCGGCTCGCCTCAGGGAGGTGGATCTCTTTGACCACGAAAGTCCGTCGATCATCGATAAACAGGCTGCGCTCATGGTGAAACGTCGCGGCAGACGATTAGCTGAAACGGCTGCACGCCAAATCCTTCCTACGCCTAACCCACAGGCAGATCTGCATGCTCTTATACGGCTTATCGCAGACAACCATGGAGATATAGAGACGTTTGACTACGGTCCGGTCGAAAACGGACTCCGGAATCCTACCGCCGCGGCATATATTGTCGGGTCGGTGGGTCCGCACAAATCAGCAGTTCTGATCGGGAAAATGAGCCCCACGCCGACAAAAGAGAAGGATTACCCGTTGTTTCACACGCGGAAATCCTTGAAACGCACACTTCCTGTTTCCTCGGTAAATTTAGTGGCTGAAGTTGTGGACACGCTCCTTGGCGCGCCGCAGAAACTTACGGTGGCTGTCGTCTATAGCGGTCCGTCAAGTCGCTCAGTTGGTACCGCGTATGCGGCAACCGATGACGATACAGCCTACGTTGCGGAGAAAGTGCGCGAAGCACTGCTTGTGCGAGACGTTCGTGTCATCATGAAAGCGGTGTCCGAAGACACGATGGAAACGCTGAATGACCTTCAGACGGATGTTATTTTCAACCTCATCGAATGGACAGGGAAAGATATAGATTTGTCCAAACGGGCATTTGCCATATACCGCAAACTTGCTCTTCCGGTGACCGGAGCGACGGAAAGAAATTTCATGGAAACGACAGATAAAATCGTTGCCAAAGCGTTGTTTCTCAAGCATGGAATTCCGACGCCAAAATCCCAGGCATTTTACACGGGTGATGAGCAGATTGTATCGGATTTACCATACCCGCTCATCGTGAAACCCTCCCAGGAACACGGCAGCATCGGGCTCACGCGTGCTGCAGTCGTAGACAATGCAGCGAGCTTGCGGGCAGCGGTAAAAAAACAACTGAACGATCATGACCAACCTGTTCTGGCGGAGGCGTTTATTTCGGGCCGTGAACTGCTTGTCTATCTTTTGGAAAAAGATCATCATCTCGTCGTTCTTCCCATCGAAGAGATTTGTTTTTCCAATGACACATCCCTTACCTTTCAGACGTATGAGAGTAAGTGGGACTCGCGTCATACAGACTTTGCCAATACCACGGTGAAAATTGCCGATTTGTCTTCCCGTGAGAGAAGGGAAGTGGAGAACGTGGCCAAACGCGTATTCAGAGCGCTCGGCTTTCGTGGGTACGGTCGCATAGATATTCGCCTCAGAGACGGAGTCCCGTATGTGCTGGAGGCGAACGCAAATCCGAACATCTATGATAGTGATGAAGATCAAATTCCCGGCATCTCATTCCCTGATTTCGTCTGGGAAGTGGTTGCCTCGGCCCTTCGTGAGTACAAAAATGGTTGGAAAATATAGTCTACTAGAGTAAAATAACAACGTACTGCGGGAAGCTTGGTACGCTGATACCGTATCGTCAAGTCTGCGCAATGCCGCGGTGGTGGAATGGTAGACACGAAGGCCTTAAGAGCCTTTGTCCTTAACAGACGTGAGCGTTCGAGTCGCTCCCGCGGCACCATGCATTATTCATTTTCGAGCATTGATTGAAGATAAAACGATCACAAAACAGTTGTATGATAGTCAATCGGCACGGCGTAAAAAGAACAGATAGGAAATCGGTCGCGAGTGTGCGCACGGGATGGGAGTAGCTTGCGACACCTAGTGGGGAGAGTCGTCAGGAAAAAATTTCAGGGTTTTGTTCTGGACCGGGGTGTAGCTCAGTTGGCTAGAGTGCACGCTTTGGGAGCGTGAGGTCGAGAGTTCGAGTCTCTCCACCCCGACATGGATTTTATACAGCGGTACAAACCGCAGATCGATGAACGAATCGTGCAGTTTATCGAAACAAAAAAGAACAAACTCTCGGCGATAAATGCCTGGGGGGAATTAGCCGCCAATACGATCACGCCCTTCGTCATAGGAGGCAAGACGATCCGGGGAAGTTTGCTTCTGTATGCTCACTCGCTTTTTTCCCCGAAAACTACAGAACAAAGTTTGGATGCGGCAGCTGCACTGGAGTTATTTCAGACGGGATTTCTCATCCATGACGACATCATGGACCAAGATGATATACGCCGTGGGCTGCCAACCATACACAAATCCTATGAGAAAATCGCTGCAGACCGTCAGGGAAGGGAGCCTGCGAGGTTCGGGAGGAACATGGGGATAAACATGGGCGATCTTTGCTTGTTTTTGGGATACGAACTGATTGGCGGATTGCCGCCTCATTGCATCCGGGTTGTTCAGCTGCTCAGCCGGGAATATTCCTCAGTCGTGATCGCGCAAATGCAGGATGTCAGCGTGACACACATGCCTGCCACCCTTTCGCAGGCGGACATCCTTTCCCTGTACCGTCATAAGACTGCACGATACAGTTTTTCCGTGCCCTTGGGAGTCGGCGCGCGCTTAGGGTCAGCGGATGAACAGGCGGTGCGTATGCTTGAAGATTTGGGGGAGCAATTAGGAACTCTTTTCCAGATGCGGGATGATGAACTTGGTGTGGGTGGCGATACGGCTCGCACCGGAAAGTCCGTCGGTACTGACGAAAAAAATCATAAACAAACACTCCTTTCATTGCTTTCCTCGGAGCGCTATGCGCAACTGAAAAAGGAAGTCAGCCAAAAAGCATCCAACCTTATAGAATCTCTTCCTGTTGCCTCTATTGCGAAGCGCGAGCTTGTTGCGTTATCGGCATTCTGTCAAAATAGGGACACCTGATGGAAAAATTCCGGATTCCAATCATTTGCGGGACACTTTTTCTTGTCTTTCTATCCTCGTATTACTGGCGCCACACGCTCATCACGAAGGTCCAGCTTGGTACAGAGCGCTTCCGCGTGGAGCTCGCTGTAACTGAAGCAGAGAAGCAGCGAGGACTGGGATATCGCACACATTTGGCACCGGACGAAGGCATGCTCTTTGTGTACAGCCATCCTGAGCAATACTCCTTCTGGATGAAAGGCATGCAGTTTCCGCTGGATATCATCTGGATTCACGGAAAGACGATCGTTGACATCACGGCAAATGTCCCCGTGGCAACCAGTGGCGCCATGCCAACGTATTCTCCGAAAGCACCCGCAGACAAGGTGCTGGAGGTTCATGCAGGAACCGTTGAACGACTGGGAGTAAAAATCGGGGATCCCGTCCAAATTCTCAAACGCTAGGAAATACGGTATAATTGAGGGTACCGCGGCGTTAATTCAGCGGTAGAATGTCAGTTTTCCAAACTGAAAGTCACCGGTTCGAATCCGGTACGCCGCTCCAATCTCATCGGTAAGAAGTACATAAACTGCCATATTGTTTTTCCTGGGAATTGCGCATATACTCTCCTCAAAATATGGGAGAGGAACCAGCGGCACCAACTTCCACAGCGGATATTTCCGCTGCCCAAGACCACTCTTCCGCGAAAGATACATCAGTACCGATGCACGAGATAGCTCAAGCACTTCGTGCAGATATGGCGACCTTTGAATCCGAACTCCTAGAAAAAGCGAAGAAAAGTGGTGCATCACGGTATACACATGAGGAAGGACAGAGCAGTGAACAAACAGCACTCGGGTCTTTCTTCAGCGAAGATTTGCTGAATCTTCGTTCGAACCCCAATAGTGGGATAGCCCGTCTAGTTGATGTGCTTACAGATAAGGTACGGAGGGTCGGCCGACCATTTACTGCAGCCAGGGACAGTTCGGTTCCATTTGAAATACAACTAGCTGATGAGAGTCAAAGCATTCTTCAGCAAGTCGACGCAGTGATCTATGCACGCATGGCAGATGGCAGTCAAGCGCTCCGTTTTGGCTCAGAGGTGGCAGACGAGCACCTCGAGCTCAAAGTGCAACCTGACGATGCGATCATATTTAGTCTTGAGAAAGGCGATGATGTAGTGACAATCAGCTCAGAGTCTGAAGATCCGGCAATGCTTGCGCTTACCATGCGGGACATGCTTTCGGTAGCTCGCGACCAGCTCTCCAAAGAAGTAGACGTGCGATTCCGTCAAATAGGATAATCGATCTCTTGCCTCCTCGCACCAATGTGCTCGTTCTATCGCCGTTCATAGTATAATATGCCTACGCTCCCATAGCTCAATGGATAGAGCAACTCCCTTCTAAGGAGTAGGTTGCAGGTTCGACTCCTGCTGGGAGCGCAGACTCCAAACATGTATCGCCCACCCCTGTCATGAAACACATTCTTATCTTACTTGTTTTGTTTTTTTTGGTCCGGCCCGCCCTGGCGGTATACGACCCAAATAGCGTTCCCAACAATAAATACGGCATGCATATTGCTGATTTCAACGATATTGCCGATGTGGCAACACTCGTGAATTCCACCGGTGGAGATTGGGGGTATATCACCCTTGTGGCATCGGACAATGACCGGGATTCTGAGAAATGGCAGCGAATGTTTGACCAAATGCGCCGCCTTCATCTCATCCCCATCGTACGGCTTGCCACCCGTGTCCAAAAAGATCACTGGGTGAAACCGGATCCCGCCAAATTTGACGAAATTGTCAGTTTCTTCCACGCACTCAAATGGCCGGTCCAGAACCGGTACATCATCCTGTACAATGAGCCCAATCACGCCAAGGAGTGGGGCAATGAAATTGATCCCGAAGGGTATGCACGGATTTTTGCCGATCTCGCAAGGAAATTCAAAGCAGCGTCGGGAGACTTCTTTATTCTTCCTGCCGGACTTGATGTTTCCGCAGCAAGCGACAATCTCTCTCTGGAAGCGGCTGCATACCTCCGCAGAATGGTCGCCGCCAATCCCGATGTGCTGAATCTCATGGACTGATGGAATTCACACTCCTACCCGAATCCCGGGTTTTCCGGATCGCCGTTTGGTGTGGGTCGGGGGACGGTTCGTTCGTATGTCTGGGAATTATCCCTGCTGCAGGAACTGGGACTAA
>CAZKLT010000018.1:0-16337 GCA_964553825.1 uncultured Gammaproteobacteria bacterium | reverse complement strand
GTCGACCGCCTGGGGAGTACGGTCGCAAGATTAAAACTCAAAGGAATTGACGGGGACCCGCACAACCGGTGGAGCGTGTGGTTCAATTCGATACAAAACGTAAGACCTCACCAGGTCTTGACATGCTACCGTTCACTCCGCTGGAAACAGTGGAGGATCCGCAAGGATGGTAGCACAGCAGCTGCATGGCTGTCGTCAGCTCGTGCCGTGGGGTGTTCCCTTAAGTGGGAGAACGAGCGCAACCCGTGTCCAATGTTATATGTTTCATTGGAGACCGCCCTCGAGATGTGTACTTGAGTTTATTCAAGTATAGATCTCGAGGGAGGAAGGAACGGACGACGTCAAGTCAGCACGGCGCTTATGACCTGGGTAACACACACCCTACAATGGCGAATAACAATGGGAAGCAAGACGGTAACGTTAAGCAAATCCCCACTAAATTTCGCCTCAGTTCAGATTGAGGGCTGCAACCCGCCCTCATGAAGTCGGAATCGGTAGTAATCGCAGATCAGCAGGCTGCGGTGAATACGTTCTCGGGTCTTGTACACACCGCCCGTCAAGCCAACAAAGTTGGAGGCGGCCGAAGAGCCCCGCAAGGGGAGCTAAGCCGAATTCAGCGATGGGGACTAAGTCGTAACAAGGTATCCCTAGCCGAAGCTGGGGATGGATCACCTCCTTTCTATTTAAAAAATTGGTTTCTTCGAGGATGTACAGAGGGTAACCTCTAAGGCATTCAAGATGAAGTCGATTACACGCGCCTCATGAGAGGGGCGCAACAAATCGCTTTACAGATCCCTTCTTCTGTTGTACAGAGAAGGTAGCGATTCTCTCAAATCCGATTTTCTTATCACCATTTAGTTGTCAAAAAACAAACGATCCCCTCCGGGGGATTTTTTGTTGGAAAAATTGACCTTTACGAAGGGAAAGAGTAGCATTATAGGTTATTATTAGGAAACAGCGCATGCTTCCATTTGCGGATGCTACCGCGCTATTTCGAGTACATTGACATACCACTTACGAAATTTGTCCCTCAAAAGAGGACCGGAAATTGTATTTCTGTGCCACTCATGGGGGACAAAAAACTGAATACGAAAAGCCAATCACAAAAGGAAAACCAAAAAAGGACACATACAAGAAACAAACCTCCTGCCATCCACGCTCCTGTAGCCGGTAAACCGGCGGCCTCGTAGGATCTTTCATGGCAGATCCGCAAGAGCGCCACACATCATAGCCCGTTGGTGCGGGTACCGGATTCGAAAAAGAATCCACGTTGCAACCACTCCTTAGGATCTCTACGGGTGCGTTGCACCGTGTAGCGTGGATATAAGGAGATTTTGACATGTCTGATCTAATCAAACCCACCACTTGGCTCGTTGTCGGTGCTGTTGTTGCCTTTTTCTGGGCCGTCATGCAAGTGATTGCCTTGATTAGCGGCACTTTCAGCGGAACACATGCCCCCGAAATCAGCTTCGGGAGCGGCAGTTCGAGCGCCACAGTCGCGTACGAATACGGCCAGATGATGGAGACCACATACGTGAGTTTCGAGCTGATTGAAGCAAGCAAACGTGTGAACGGTGCCGTTGCCTATTGGGAAGCCAATTCTGATGGGACATCGTGCTTCTTTGGCGTCGATACGGGCATCTCTTGGGCTGCTACCAGTCTTCCGGGAGCCTGTCCCTCCAGTCCTGGTGATGAAGCACGCATCGCTGAACTTCAATCTGGGCTGTGGGAAAACCTACGCAATGAAGCTGGACGCACCTGGGCTGACCTCTTGGCGATGGGAGGGCGTGCTCAACAGCACGTACAGGCCATCATTGATTTGGCACGAGCCTATGGTGTGATCCTGGTTCCGTAAGCGGTACTGCGGCATATATTGCTGAGTAAAAAAAGCGATAGTGTCGCCATAAGAAAATGACCCGTGTGGGAGTAAGTTTTACCCGCATGGGTCATTTTTTTGACAATTTTGTAGCATCCAGTATCATCTATGTATGGCTTTTCCCAATCTGCGTATCCCCGGACCCACGCCATTACCCCCCGAAGTTCTCAAGGCACTCACAACTCCCATGATTTCCCACCGCGGGAGTGAATATGTTGCCCTTCACACCGAAACGGTTGATATGGTCAAGGCATTTTTCCAGACGAAGAACGATGTATTCATTTTTACCTGCTCTGGCACGGGGATGATGGAGGCGAGCATTGTCAACACACTTTCTCCCGGAGACCATGTTCTTGCGGTAACGATAGGCTTGTTTGGTGATCGCTATTTGCATGTCGCTCGTGCCCTGGGACTTGAAGTGACGGAGTTGCGGTTTCCCATGGGTCAGGCGGCAGACCCGCAAAAAGTAGCCGAAGCATATAAAAATATTTCCGGATGCAAGGCGGTTATCATTACGCACAACGAAACGTCTACAGCAATCACCAACGATATGGCTGCAATCACGACGTCCGTTCGTGCACACGGCGATCCGTTATTCCTCGTCGATTCGGTGTCCGGTTTGGGGAACCTTGATCTTCCGGTTGATGCGCTTGGGTTGGATGTCGCATTTACCTCATCCCAAAAAGCCTGGATGACACCGCCGGGAATTGCGCTTATTAGCGTAAGTGCCAAAGCGTGGGAAGCCGCCAAAAGCGCCGCCAGTCGGCGCTATTATTTTGACTTTGCGCACATGAAGAAATATGCAGATCGCGGCCAGACGCCGGAAACGCCTGCTGTATCCACGATTTTTGCACTCAATGCGGCCCTCAAAGTTATGATGAAACGGGGAGTGAAGGAGACGTTTGCTTATTATGCCGATATGGCCGCCTATACCAGAAAATCACTGACGGACAATGGGTTTGTCTTGTTCGGAGATCAGGCGCATGCCAGCGCTTCGGTGAGTGCGTGCCTGGTGCCGCAAGGTGTTGAGGACAAAGCGTACCGGAGTCATCTGAAGAAAAACTACAACGTTATCCTCTCGGGGGGTAAAGGAGAAGCGGAAGGGAAAATCATCAGAGTTGCCCATATGGGATGGGTAGAGAAGAAGGATATTGATGAGGTTATCACAGCGATGGCACAGGCACGGAAGGATCTGACACAATGAAAATTCTTGTGTGTGATCCCATTGGACAGAGCGGCATTGCGTATCTCAGGGAGAAGGGGTATGACGTTGTTTTGGAGCCTGATATTACGGCAGAAAATCTCCTTGGCGGTGTAGCCGACATTGATGCGCTTATCGTCCGAGGGAGAACGAAAGTAACGCATGAAGTTATTGAAAGCGCAGGGAATCTGAAAGTTATCGCCCGGTCAGGCACGGGAGTAGACAACATTGACCTGGCAGCGGCAAAGGATCACGGAATTACGGTCGTCAATGCGCCCGGTGCAAACGCGGAATCGGTTGCCGAACACACGCTTGCCTTCATGCTCGCGCTTGTCCGTGATCTTGTTGGCGCCGTACATTCCCTGCGGGCCGGGAAATGGGCCAAATCAGATTTTCACGGTTCGGAGTTGAAGGATAAGACATTGGGAATTGTCGGATTTGGTCATATAGGATCTCGCGTGGCGCAGCTGGGACAGGCGTTGGGAATGACGGTGTTGGTGCATTCCCATAAGCCTCCGGCGATCGGGCAAGCCGCTGATTTGGCTTCGCTGCTTACACAGTCGGATGTTGTGAGTCTTCATGTCCCGCTTACCGCTGAAACGAGAGGGCTGATCGGCGCCAAGGAGCTTGCCCTCATGAAGAAAACAGCATTACTCATTAATACATCCCGGGGTGCCGTTGTCGATGAAAAAGCACTCATCCAGGCCCTAAAAAACAGAAATCTCGCGGGCGCTGCGCTTGATGTCTATGAATCAGAGCCATTGTCAGCAGACAGTCCGCTTCTTACCATTTCCAATGTTCTTACTACGCCGCATGTTGCCGCAGATAGTCACGAAGGGGAGAGCCGCGCGAGTCTGCTTATCGCGGAAGATGTAGATCGAGTATTAACGGGGCAGAAGCCATTGCGGGAGGTGTCCAATGACTGAAAAAATATTTTTTCCTGACCTCAAAATCGTACCGGTGGATCACATAAAATTACAGGAATATGTGCAAAAAGGTCGAATGCGCACCCTTGCTCAGGAGATTAAAAAAGAGGGAATGCTCAGAAACCCGCCCATTGTCACTAATTTTTTCAACAGCACTTATATGCACTTGGACGGAGCAAACCGAATTACCGCAGTTTCGCTGCTTAAGTACCCCAACTGCCTCGTGCATGTTGTTGACTATAGCGACCAGGCGCAGGTGCATCTTTCCAGTTGGAGCCACATTACCAAAGTG
Organism: uncultured Gammaproteobacteria bacterium; assembly: GCA_964553825.1. Taxonomy (GTDB): domain Bacteria; phylum Patescibacteriota; class Microgenomatia; order UBA10105; family UBA927; genus CAYUKU01. Next base: position 12,042 of record CAZKLT010000018.1, on the reverse strand, counting down.
AAGAAAGAACAATTTTTATCCTCAATTCGGAAACTTTCTGACATCGAGGTAGTTGAAGCAAAAGCATTTCATCATCGAACACTTTTTCATCCGTATCTTGTGTGTGCCTTTGTATTTGCGGATGGACCTACCTATGAGGTGCTATTCAAGGGTGCGTTCGTCGACTTGGTCAAGCGTATGGGGGAGATTGTTGATCTGTATGCAGACACGCATGTTGAGCGGGTGTTTTCCGGTTCACCGTGGACGGCAGAATCAATCCGGTTGCGCTTCGATCGGTACGCACAAAACAATATCTTCGTTGCATTTCCCACGTTTTCTCCGCAGCAGGTCATAACACTCGTGGATCGAGGTATTCTTATGCCTGCTGGAGTAACGCGGCACATCGTGTATAGAAGGAAACTAAATGTAAATTTGCCCCTGGAGTACCTCAAAATTGCGCCCCTCGAGAAAGCAAATGAGAAGCTTCAGCAATTCCTCCAGAAGCGCACCGTGCGCCTGTATGAGGAGCCAATTATTTATTTTGAATAGGGAGGATGAAGCGTTTCCACTTTTGCCCGTTGACGATCAGCTCGACCATTTCGTCATAAAACATATTGAAGACAACGACTGACGGAATCGGGAAATACGGTTCTCCTTGTTCCTTCAGGAAGTCTCCGGATGGGATTTCTTCTGTAGTATCCTGAACCGTAAAAAGGCCGCTTCTGGTGTCTGCACCCATAAGGGTTCTCGGACCAAAATAGAGTTCTGAAAAATCATATTTTCGTATAATCGGTCCGCACTCTATACACGGTTCGATGTTTATATATAGGGATGCTCCTGCAAGGAACGGATCACCCGATGCCTTTACGGCCTTTTTTATGGCAACTTGTTCTGCGTGTTCGTGAAAGTGAGGGCGATCAGTCGGAATATTGTAGGATGCGCCCAGAATTTTCCCCTCCCTCACAACGAGTGCGGATACGGCTTCCTGCATTTCATCAAACTGGAGCTTTCTATGGAGCGGGAAATACGCAAGAGCGCGGCAGATTTCCATGTAATACTCCGGTTTTTGATTGGTGCGCTCGGCCGGAAAATAATCAACATACCGTTCCAAATGCGTAAGCACCTGAATAGCTTTCGCCCAATACGTCTCGGGAGTATTGTCCGTATTTGGGTGCTTTCCGATGTGTTTCATTACACCGGCAAAAAATTCTATTCCATCTTGGTTTCCGTCCCATTTACCTGTCAGCGTTTCTAATTCTTCCAAATGTTCCGTTTCTATTGTTGGATAATTCGGGAGGATCATATCGAGACCAAATATTTGCATGAGTGGCATGGTTGATCGCGGATTTATTCGCATGGCATCCGTGATATTTTGATAGAAAGAGGCAACAAGTGGCCATGATTCTCCGCCCTGCGTGATGGAATGATATAAGAACATTTCATATGGGGTGAAGGGAATGACACGATTTTCTGCGTGCATTTTATCGTGTGCGATTGTATCTCGATGCCCTTGTACCGTTTCAACATGCCAGGTATTTTCGGATAGTTCCATAAAGGTGAAATTAGGTACAGAAAGACTCCGTGTCTCCATTGCCATTTCTCGTATCACCTCAGAGACGCTGTGAAGAAGTTGAAATTGTCGATCTGGCTCCGGCTGGTGCAAGAAATCATAATAGTCCGAAGCACGCTTTAGGCTCTCCCATGGTTCGGCCAAAAAAACACCAAAGAATGTTTTGCCGGTTAAATCTTTGATTTTGCCAAGCGCAGCCTCGCGGTCAAATGGCACGACCTGTACGTCGGTCAACGCCGCGGATTGTGTGATTGAGGCTTCTATTTCCTGTGCATTCATATTTATCCAAACAGAAAACCCTTTTTCTTCACGGTTTTTACGAATTCCTGTGTTGGGTTTACTTTTTTTAGTTTTGTTCGAATACGATAGAGCGTTCGGTCGATCGCCCAATCGGAATAGTTTTCTTCAGCGGAGTCAGCCCAAAGAGCGCGCGCTATTGCGTCCCTGGGAACAAGTGTTTTTTTGGAATTGACCAGAAGTGAGAGTACGGATACTTCTTTCTTTGTAAAAAGAGAGGTGACGTCCTTCCCGCCAATCAAAAGGCGATTATTTTTTACGGTCCACTGGCTGAGGGCAAGTTCGCCTTCGATGGCCAGGGCAAGAAGAGGGATACCCAAACTCGTCTGATCATGCGTTTTCGTAATCAATCGGGCACCAACGAGAAATTTGAATTCATGAGACACAAGATCGGCATTCGTTAACGTCTGAAAGTGGGTTTTTCTGAGAATTTCCTTTTGATCGACATCTAGCTTGTCCCAGAGTGCGGAAAGTTTTGTTATGAGCGAATGCTCTTTGTATGCCAAATCGAGCGAATCGCCTGGATTATCCCGTAGATGTCGGAAGAGTTGATGCGCAATCCACAGATGTCCGCCGGATGCATGAATTATTTCCAAGAGCGCTTTTTGGGGAAGGGAAAATTGCCATTGCGTTCCGTAATGAAGCAGGAATTGCTTCACATCTATGGGCTCATAGAGTGGGTAGGTGATAATGTGGTCAAAAAGAAATGAGCATTTGTCTGCAAGTTTGGCATATCTGGGATGGGTGATATCAATTTCCGAAAAGGCAACAACTGAGAGATTCTTGCTCATGCGAACGAATGACTCCAGCTCAATCAGGGACTGATGAGGAACTGTTGCGATGTAAGGGGTAATTGGAGCGAGAAACAGTCCGACTTCATAGCCCCGTATCCCGATTTCATCAAGAAGCTCTTTGTTTGTGAGCTGGGCAAGTGTTCCCCGTGTTCCTATTCGGTGTGAAGCGGCTAAATTGAGAAGCGCGTCGTGGATGCTTTGTTCGATATTTTTTGGATTAACCACGACATAGGCAAGTAAGAATTTTTTATAGTACGGGCCTAAAACTGACCTCAGCAGTGTCGAGTCCTCGAGTATCTCGCGGACTCGGTATTCGCAGTCGTCCTGAAGCTGAATGACCGAGCCCGATTCACCGTATCGCACGATATTGAGCCAAGATCGTGCATTTCTTGCCCGTGTTTCTGGAGTTATTGGCGTTGGTATCTTTTTGGGCTTCATAGACACAAAAACTCTCCTTTCTGGGAGAGTCATGATTTCGTCAGATTATACCCTATAATTGTCATTATTTCAAATAATCCTGACATTTTTAGTCAAGCTAACACTATATCAAACGAGTACTATCCGTACGCCGATGCTCAGCATTCGCGCTGGAGCTCCGGTGTACCTTAACAGGCAAACGGTCCTTTTCTGCGTGCAGTCCACCCGACTGTTGGCAGAAGAGGACCGCGTGGTTCTCAGGAAAAAAAGGAGAAAATCATGAACACAGCAGTAGCCCGAACTATTCCCAAGGCGCGGGTGGGCACCCGTGGTATCGTCGTTGGCATATCGTTGGGACTGATTATCACGGGATTTATCGCATTTCCCTTGATGGCAGTCGTGGCTCCCACAGGAGGCGGAGGTGCGCCACAGCGGATTGCCGTTGTCATCGAGGACGATCTCGGCTGGCAGGCCATCTTTGTGGAGTTCTTACAGGGTGCCGGATTTGTGGTACAGCCATGTGTCACATTCTGTGATCACCCTCAGGCGATGGTTTTTATCGTCGACGGTCTGGATCCCAATGAAATTCCAGTGGGTCCTGGATTTGTCCGAACTCTGCGCGCTAATCATCCCAATGCATTCATTGTCGGCAAGAGCAGTAACTTGGCATTCCGATTGCCGGGAAGCCATGAAACGCTCCAGATGCAGTTTCTTGCCGCCGGCGCCAATGCCGTTTGGGAGACAAGCGGATCGCTCGAATCACTGATCAACCTATTGCCGAAATGAACCACAGTATGCCTGTTTGACCCCGTGAGGGATTTCTTTCTCCCTTGCGGGGTCATTTCGTTTCCGGTACACTGAGCGTGGCTTTTTGCCTGCCCCTGTACGCCAAATGAAGCGCATTTTTTGGACTCTCATTTTTGCCCTTATTTTCCTCCTTGGCCTTGCCATGCGGTCGCCTGAGATTCTGGCCGGAAATTACTTGTTTGGATTTGATCAGGGTCAGAATTATATGCGGGCGTATGATATTGCCGTGAACCATAAGCTGACCCTTATTGGCGCCGAAGTAGGAAGTGGTTCAGCAGGGGTACCGGGATTGTTCCACGGGCCCGGATTCTATTATCTACTGGCCGTTATGCTCGTATTGTTTGACGGGGATCCGTATGGGGGACTTGTCCTCATGTGGGTTGCCGGCGTTGCCACACTGATCGTTGTTTTCTTGACGACACGCAAGATGTTCGGCGAGAAAGTCGCGTTGGCTTCGCTCTTCCTTATTTCAATCGCGCCGCTTATCGCGCCGCAGTCCCGGTTCGTATGGGGACCGCATGTCGGATCGTTTTTTATCGTCCTGTACTACTACACGCTCTATAAAATGTCTGAACGGTCCTTTGTTTGGACGTTTCTTACATTTTTCCTTGCCGGAATGTTGTATCACTTTGAGCTTGCCATTGCCGTACCGTTATTGTTTCTGAGCGTGATCGGTCTTGTGTATTGGCGGTTGTTTGACCGCCGGATTATTGCAGGCGCGCTTGTGGGAACTGCGCTTTCCTTGGCGCCCATGATTCTGTTTGAGATCCGGCATGGATTTATGGCAACGAAGGGAATAGTGACCAATATAACGACCAAGAAAGAAGTGAAGCCGGATGATATTGAGGGCCAAAAACAGGGAGATTTTCATTTGGCCCAGAAACAGTATCAGTTTATTGCCAACTTCCGGGATACGTTTGTATTCGAATACGGGAAAGTGCCGCCAAATCTCTACATGCTGTTTCTTGGAGCGCTACTCGTAGTCATCGTGCGCGGCGTGACCATCGGGCAGGACACGCGTGCCAAACGCTATTTCGGTTTGCTTGCCCTGGGCGTACCGGCAACTATCCTCGTATTTTTGCCGCTTCGGGGTGCCATCTGGCCGTACTACCTCATACATCTGCATTTTATCTATGCGTATGCGCTGGCATACGCGGGCGTGAATCTCATTTGGTACGCAACGCGGCCAACCCCCTATATACCGCTGAAAGTTGGGTACGTTGTCGGGGCGGCGTTTGTTGTTTTCTTTGGGATATCCATGCTCCAGGGGACCGTGGCAAGACTGAAGTTAAATTGGCTTGTTGATTATTATGACTATGGCGGCAATGCGAAAATAAAAGGAAAACGGGCAATTATCGATGAAGTGTATAAAGATGCTCAGGGGAAGCCATTTTCCGTGTTTGTTTTCATGCCACCGGTCTACACATGGCCGTATGATTATCTGTTTCTGACGTACGCAAAGGAAAAGTACGGGTATATGCCCTCGAAGGAAAAGAAAGGAACCGCATATATGATTATTGAGATGGACGGCACAAAACCGTGGAGCTACAAGGGGTGGCTTGAGACGGTTATTGTCGATGGGAAGGCCGTTTGGGAGCAATACCTGTTGCCCTCAGATCACATACTTCAGAAACGACAATTTTAGCCGGTGCGACGTGTTACAATCAAATGATGCCGACGCCCCGAAACACTGCTCATTTCCGTTCCTCACTTAGGCATCTCCTAAAACAGCATGCGCTTCTTATCGTGATTTTTCTGGTTGCACTCTTGTTTCGCGTCTGGAAATTGGGGGTTGTCCCATGGGGATTTCATGTTGATGAGGTAGATGCCGGTTACATCGGGAGATATATTTTTTCTCATGGAAGAGATGTATACGGAAACATTCTTCCGTTTGTGTTCGATAAATTCGGCGATTTCCGTCCTACGGGAATTTTTTACCTCTCGGGTCTGTCAGTTCTTATGCTGGGCGCAACGGAATTTGCCGTTCGTCTCCCCAGCGCTCTTGCGGGAGCCGCAAGCGTTGTTGCACTCTGGTGGTTTGTCAAAAAACTTACCGGTAACACCGTCGCGGCGTGGGGGAGCGCGTGTATGCTTGCCATTACGCCATGGCACATTGTCTTGTCCCGTGCCACTTCAGAAGGCGTTGTTGGATTACTTGCCTTTATGGTGGGATTAGGGCTCTGGACCTATCGTTTTGTGGGCGGGAGCAGACGATTGCAGATCGCTGGAATTGCGTTTCTTTTCTTCAGTTATCTTTTTTATCATCCGTTTCGTGTGTTGGTTCCGTTTGTCTTTCTCTTTTTTCTGTTTATTGGCCAAAAAGGCCGGGAGCGCCGGGTTGTCGTTTTCGCATGTGTTTTGAGTGTTATCCTCAGCGGCCTGCTTTCGCTGAGTTCGGCCGGAAAAAGCAGACTTGCGCAGGTCGTGTTCTGGAAGAATCCCGAGATCCCTAAAACGTTGGGTGCCCTTGCGATTATCGATGGCCCGAATAACGTGCTTATGGCAAGGTCATATCATAACAAAGTCGTAGCCTATACCCGCGAATTCATTACGCAATACCTTCTCTACTATTCACCTGACTTTCTTTTTATTCGTGGTGGATATCCTGACCGGTATGTCGTACCGCATCAAGGAGTACTACCAATCGTGTCCTTGCCATTCATACTCCTCGGTATGGTTGGGCTTATCCGGGAGAAAAAGGTTTCATGGTTGCAGTGGTTTGTACTCTATCTCTTCCTCATTGCGCCGCTGCCCGCTGCATTAACGTATGAGGATGCACCGAATATTCACCGTGCTATCGTACTTCTTTTACCACTGGCGATTTTCGGCGGGTGGGGAGTGGGCCAGTTTGCGCACTATCTTGGAAAGCGTCCTGTTTTATGGCGGTTTGCCGCGGGCGTTGGGCTCATGGTGCTGGTTACTATGGAAATGTTTTATTTCTGGCACGAATATACGGTGCATTCACCCGCTCATAAGAGCTTCCTACGCAACGATGGTGTACGGGAAATGATGGACTATGTGATACAGCGGAAAAATCAATACGATCGGATTCTTATTCCCGTGGATAACGAGCATGCGGTTTACTACGCTTTTTATACCCGGGCATTTCGTTCCGTTGCTCCGGGCACGTTTCAGTGGCGCCTTATCACGGACAAGATAGATACCATAGAATTTGTTCCGGATAAATGTCCTTCCATGGTCTATCACGAAGAAATAGGGAAAGGAAAGAGCCTGATGATGGTTGATCAAACCGACTGCTACAACGAATCCCTGTCCGTGTATACGAAAATACCGAGAAAAGACGGTACTGAAGCCTACAAAATCCGCGAATTTCCCGCCATTTCACCCTAGCTTCAGGCTCAATTTTGAAGTATAATACAGGAGTTTGGCGCGGTGGCGAAGTGGTAACGCGGGAGTCTGCAAAACTTCTATGCAAGGGTTCAATTCCCTTCCGCGCCTCAAGATTTATCTCGATAATTCCACAAGTCGAATCTATCGTGATACAATTAGATATATCGTTACGGTCAAATGCTCCGAAAGCATGAGAGCTGTGACGGAATAGTCTACAAATTTGTCGCAACGGTGTGGCTTAAGAGAGAATCCTTTGCGATACAATATAGGGAAAATCGTCGGGAAAAAACCGATGAGTTTTGTCCGGAAGGGTGACTAGTTCAGCGGTAGAACGCTTTCCTGATAAGAAAGAGGCGCATGGTCCGACTCCATGGTCACCCACAGCAGCAAGTTTTCAAAACAGTCCTATTTGCCGTGAGGCGTCGATAACCTCTTTGGGATAGGAGAAGTCGACGGGAAATTCTCTTGGGGTATTGAATTTATCGATGTATTTGAGTTTTTTCTCCCGGACGCCGAAATCGTACAAGTCCCGGGTGATACGCACGTCAGCTTCGCAATATTCTTTGAGTTTCGCCAGTTGAGCGGGATCCTGGCTTTTCCAGTATGTAACGGCATTTGTTCCGACATCTGATTTGTGTGCACCAATGGTTTCTGATGCGAGTGCATTAAGGCTCAGCGCGTGATCGAGGGCGGCCCGCACATGTTCCATCATGTCGAAGTGGGGAAGTTTGGCAAATGCAGGTGGGGCGTACTTACGCAACGCAGGTATGTCGAATTTCACACTGTTAAACCCAATGATCCGTTTGGCGGTGAGGAAGTGCGGCCACATTTGGGATAATTCATGCTCCCAGAAACTGTACATTTTACCGGATAATTCCCGTTGGGTTTCATCGACCGTGCGTACATAGAGAGAAACAAGCGAGATTCCCAGATCACCGGGATCGTTTGTTGTGATTTCCGAGAACAGTTTCTGCGTCTCGCAGTCGAAGATAACTTCTGTAATCATTCTTTCTTCTTCTGTATCTGTTTCCAGTGATAGAGATATAAGGGGAGACCGACCAGTATCATGGCAATCGCGCCGGAAAACTCGCGTTGCCGTTGTCGGGTCATTTCACGCCTCTGCTGCCCGTTCCACTCCTCTTGACTCATCATGGGTTCGCCCGGCATTTTTTCAGGAACTGGTGCCGGATAGATCATGTATTCGTCTGCTCCACGGAACACGACGACTTTGAGGCCAAGATCAACGAGACGCACGCTCCCGATGACGACAACCAGAAGCCCAATAAAGGAAAAGAGGTATAGATACAGGACGCGGATGCTAAATTTCATCGTACAGCTAGTGTAATAAGGGTGAGATATCTTCGCAAGAAGGAATTTAACTTGTGAGGCGCCTCGTCAGTTGTAAATAACAACCTTTGTTCCGATATTGGCAAATTGGTACACTTCCTTGGCCGCGCCGACATCAAGAGCAACGCACCCACCTGTATTTGGTGTCCCGATGAAGTCGCTTGGCCGTTTTACCGGTTTTCCGTTTATTTCCGTGTACGGCAGTTCATGAATGCCAAAGTAAGCATGAAGCTCATCGCTATACTTGAAGCCCATCCAGTAGGGCATCCAGACTTTATAGATATTAGAAAATCCGAGGCCGGTTTTATTGAGGATCTCAAATTCACCTGTGGGCGTGGGGTACTCCAGTCCGGTTGATACGCGGAATGTTTTATACAGAGCGCCATTTTTAAACAGATACATTTTTTGTTGGGAGATATCAACTTCTATATATTTCTCGACCAGGGAGCCCGTGGTATTGGGTCCGGTATCGAGGGCTATGGTGAAGCCATCAACCGTGTGACCATCGAGTCTGCTCCTGAGTGTAGCGGTCAAATCAGCAATAACCTTTGGGGTAACGACATTGCCTCGCGCAATCAGTTTGAGTTTCTTCACTTTTTCATTGACCAGTGTCGTAAGTATTTCTTCTTTTACCTGGAGTGATACGCTCGTTTGGTCCTCACTCAGATGGATATCCGTTATGTCCACCAAATCCTTTTCAGAAAGGATAAATGGCTGCGATGCCCCGCCTGTGTCGACCAGTACCGTGAGGGGATTGAGAAACACTTGCTTCATGCGATCGTTCGTATCGGCGACGAGCTTGGCTTTTTCGTTTTCAATTCTGATCAGTTTCGGATAAAGGGGCGCTGCATTATTCCCGACCCGTTCAGTCAAAAGCGTGCGGAAGTAGGCCTCATCGATGCGGTAGCGCTCCTCGTTTTCGACGTATATGAGTGATTTTTCATCGTTATCGAAATACACCTCATCAGGCATATCGCCAAAGTCAAAAATTGCCTGATCGATGTATTCGTTATATTCCTGCGTATAGAGAAGCGGCGGGGCGATTTGCGTTGGCCGGAAGAATGATTGCAAAAGATAATAGGTATTAAGCGGAAACGGTGCGCGGTTGCGGGCAAAAAGCGCATTGGTTATAGTTTCCCGATCCAGTACGACACCAAGTTTGGGATAGGTGTAGGTATATTCGCGGTTCTGGACCCGGATTCTATAAGGCAGGTGCGTAAAGGTATCTATCAGTTGTTCGATTTCGCGCGTCGATTTTCCGGAAATATCCGTGGAACCCAGTGTGGTGTTGGGATACACCCACCAGAAAGCGTAGACTTGCGATGCGGCGGTAAGATAGAGGATAAATGCGATAAACAGCAGAAGCTTCATCCGCCTTCTGAGGCCCATAATGCGTTTGGCTATGTGGCGGGCACGGTGCAGATGCGCAAGATGTTTTTTCATAATAGGTTTACGGTAGCAGATTGCTGTTTGGCCGTAAATTAGAAGATTTGGTCCTTGCTTTGCTCCCGGTGCTTTTACTATACTGTCCTGCATGATTCTCTCCGATCGGGATATTAAAAAAGCGCTGAAAACCGGCCACATTAAAATAGTCCCAGCACCAAACGTTTCGGCACAACTCGGCAGCTGCATGCTGGATTTGCAATTAGGCAATACCTTCCGGGTATTTAACCATAGCAAAACACCGTATTTGGATCCGCAGGATCCTCAGACGCTTAAGGCAGCAACAGCAGAAGTCATTATGAAAAACGGTGAACCATTTATTTTGCATCCCGGTGAATTTGTTTTGGCAATGACGAAGGAATATGTAGAAATGCCGGATGATTTAACCGGAAGGCTTGAAGGGAGATCTTCCATCGGCCGCATGGGAGTGGTCGTTCATTCCACAGCCGCCAACATTGAATGCGGGTTTCGCGGAAATATTACTCTGGAGCTGGCGAATATGGGTCGGATTCCCGTTATGCTCTATCCTGGCATGCGCATCTGTTCATTATCATTTGAACAGCTCACCACCCCCGCTGACGTGCCGTATTACAAGAAAAAGGGCGCAAAATACGTAGGCCAGAAGAAGCCTGAAGCAAGCAAGATTGCGCAGGAAAAATAATCATGGACTGGCCAATTCTTTATAAACAGGTGCTGCAGGTAAAAGATCCAACCAACCCCGTTGGTGTTGCCATTATGTGGACCGAACGGCAAGTAGTTGCTGATCTTCTCAAGGGCGAAAATTATTGTGCGATAGGCAATCTTTATTCATCGGCTGGAATTTCTGCCATGATCCGAAATGTCTACGCCAATCCGCATATCCGGAAAATCGTTTTATGGGGTGCTGATTTATCCCGAAGTGGTCAGGCGTTGGTGGCGCTCATGCAAAACGGGGTCGATGAAAATTTCTTTATCATCGGAGATGAAAAAAAAGGGCAGATTGAGAAAGAGATCGGGCATGAAGCGATTGAATTATTCCGGAAATCCGTTGAAGTAATTAATCTTCGGGGGAAACCTGTTTCTGAACTTCAAAAAACAGTAGGTGAACTCGGCAGAACCAAGGTTGAACCATTCACGGAGGCCAAAACGTTCCCAACCAGCAGACCCAAACCGTTTACGTATCCCAGCGAACAAATTGGGTTCCGTCTTCACGGTCAGACAGCTGCACAAACCTGGCTGAAGATTCTACAGAATATTTTACGCTACGGGCGAAACAAGACGACGCGATATACCCAGGAAAATGAACTCAAAGAACTTTTGAATGTTATGGCAGTGGTGTACAACGAAGATCCGGAAAAGCCATATCTTCCGCACTATTTTCCGTTTTCCGAAAAAGATCTGACGACGTACTATCCGCAGGTGTTATCAGCAAAGCAAATTCCTGGGATTGCCTACACCTATGGTCAGCGGCTGCGCGACCATGACGGCGTGGATCAGATTCAGAACATCATCAACCTTATTAAGAATCGTCCGTTTTCCAAGAAGATGGTCGCATTTACGGCAAAAATAAAGGAAGACTGGAACGAGGTGAACAAGGGTGATACACCCTGCCTCACCCAGATCCTCGTCAGTGTTCAGGATGGAAAACTGTTTATGACGACCCACTTCCGCAGTCAGGATATGGTGCATGGTTGGCCGCGCAACGTATTTTCACTTCGCAAACTTCAGAAGATGATTGCCGATGAGGCGGGTTACCCGATGGGCGCATTTGTCATGATTACACACTCTGCGCATATTTATAGTGATGATTACGAACTCGTTGAGAAAATCATCAAGGATAATTATGATAAAGAGTTGGGGTATACCAGTAGACAGATGTTTGAAGAGGATCTGCGCGGAAATATCGTTATCGAGATAGAGGAAGTCGCGAAAAACGGCGTCGGCAGACCCACAAAGTATGCGGAAAAACCGCCAAAGGGAAAGGAATATGAGATCGTAGTGAAACTGTATGCGCCAAACGGCGGGCTGCTGCTCAAGGAATGGCGGGGGAAGACAGCG
>CAZKLT010000017.1:10136-17726 GCA_964553825.1 uncultured Gammaproteobacteria bacterium | reverse complement strand
CTATGTGTGTGAAGGTGTACGAAGTCGCCCATGATAATGAAACACAATAATCCCCGAAAAACGGGGCAGGTTTTCTCCTCGTACAATAACGGAAAACGGGTGAGCGGTGCAAGTAGCTATGAAAGCTTTTTGACAAGCATTTCCATCACCTTCGCTTTATCGCCTTTGCCTGCGAGAACTTTGAGCACATTGCCGAAAAGAAACATCTTCACCTGTTCTTTCCCTGCTTTAAAGTCAGAAACTGCTTTGGGGTTGGCAGCCAAAACTTCATCGACGGCTTTGGCTATCTCTTCGTCCGGTACCGCTTCTACGGTTGTTGCTTTCGTAATTTGGGTTACTAACTCATCAGGGCTTACTGTTTTCACATCTATTTTTTTGTTCATGATCCAGTTGGCAAGAGCCTTGGGGGACAACGAATCACCCGCCGTCTTTACGCACGCCTCAAAGAAATCCGCCCGCGTAATGGATTCTGTAAGTTGTTCAGCATCATAGTCTGAGAGTCCATACGCACGTGCAAATCGGGCCCGTTTGGCATCCGGGAGTTCAGGGAGGGTTGCACCGATTCCCTCTATAAATTCGCGTGTCAAGATGATCGGCGGAATATCAGGATCGGGGAAATACCGATAGTCTGCCGCATCTTCCTTCGTCCGCTGGACAAATGTTTCTCCTTTATCTTCATTCCAACCGCGGGTTTCCTGCGGCGGGCGATCCCCTCGTTCCAAAAATTGCTCATGGCGTTTGGTTTCGTATTCGATTGCCTTTTTCACGAAGGCAAATGAGTTTATGTTCTTCACTTCCACTTTATATGGCGGCAGATGTGTTTCCCCGGTTTTCCTCACGGAGATATTGGGCTCCAGGCGCATGGAACCTTTTTCCATATCAGCATCGGAAATATCCAGATACCGTATGATCTGATGAAGTTTTTTCAGAAATTGCCGCGCGTGTTCGCCTGAATGAATATCAGGCTCAGTAACGATTTCAACCAAAGGCACACCGGACCGATTGAAGTCAATGAGGGTAACTTTCTTCCCGTCTATCGTTTTATGCAAATTTTTCCCGGTATCTTCTTCCAGATGGACACGGGTAATGCGCACATCACCATCGGGTATCCGCACTCTGCCGTTAATGCAGAACGGATCGTCATATTGGGATATCTGGTACCCTTTGGCCAAATCCGGATAAAAATAATTTTTCCGGTCAAAGGTGCTTTTCCCAGGAATTTCGCACCCCAATGCGAGACCCAAAAGAATTGTCCACTCGATGGCCTTTTTGTTTGGCACAGGGAGTCCGCCCGGCATACCCAAACATACGGGACAGGTGTATATGTTAGGTTTCGGTGCACCGAACGGATCATTCTTGCATCCGCAGAACATCTTCGATGCGGTTTTTAATTCGACATGGATTTCCATGCCGACGATTGGTTCGTAGTTACTCATACAGTTACCCACTCATTCCATTGTGTTACCTGTTCATACGCGTGCGCCGCCGTAAACACTTTTCCTTCTTCCCATTGATTGGCAGTGATATTCAGACCGATAAAAAGATTGGTGTCAGGATCCCGGAAACACGGCACATTGATTCCGGTCAGTCCGGCGATCGAACTGGGTTCAACCAGCTTGTCTTCCAATTCGCCAAACATAGGATTATTGGCACTTGCACCAAGCTTCAGCGCATATCCAGGAGATGTCGGAGAAATAAGCACATCGTACCGGGAAAAAAGTTCATGAAAATTTTGCACGTATAGCCCGCGCACCTTTTCCGCCAACACGTAGTACTTATCCGAGAAGCCCCGTGATAGGGTAAAGGTTCCGAGCATGATGCGGCGCTTTGCCTCTGCACCAAAGTGTGAACGGTCATTCCCATACCGAATGCCATCATATCTGGCAAGATTGCTGCTCACCTCTGCCCGCTGTACGACGGTATACACACCGACAGCGTAATCAGGATCAAGAATCGTGCCGGGTTTCATCGTAGTTGATACCGGAACGAATTCTACCGTTGCACCTAACCGTTCAAACTCCTTGGCGGCATTCTCCACAGCAGTCGCAGCGACAGATCCCTTGAGTTTTCCATGGTCTGTGTAACAGACGCCGATGCGCATGCCCTTCACATCCCGGGAAAGGAAGGATGTGTAATCCGTAACCCCTTTTTCTGCGCTGGTGGCGTCATACGGATCATGCCCCGCGATGACATTCAGGAGAAGAGCCGCATCTTCCACCGTTTTGGTGATGGGTCCGGGACTGTCTGTTGACGATGCCATGGAAACAACGCCCGCCCTACTCACGCGTCCGTATGTGGGCTTGAATCCAACCACGCCGCACCAGGCTGCCGGTTGCCTGATGGATCCGGCAGTTTCACTGCCTATGGCGGCGATACACGCATTGTCAGCGACAGCAGCAGCGCTTCCGCCCGAAGACCCTCCGGGAAGATATGCTGGATTTCTTGGATTTTTCGTCGGACCGAAATCAGAAGTTTCCGTACTCGAACCGTGCGCCCATGCATCCATATTTGTCTTGCCGACGATGACACCACCGGCATCCTTCAGTTTACGGGTAACCGTCGATTCAAATGGCGGCATGAATCCGGAAAGCACATTGGTGGCTGCGGTTGTTGGGTGTCCCACCGTGAGGAAATTATCCTTTACGGCAATAGGAGTGCCGGCAAGCGCTGTTTCCCGAAGCCCTTCAGCACGACTGACACTTTTCTCGTCAACGGACAGATAGATGTTCAGAAGCGGATTATCTTTGCCAATACGCGCCATGACGTCGGCATACAGCTCTTTGTGGGAAATTTCCTTCGCCTTGAGCTTCGTTACCGCCTGTTTGAGCGTTAATGTGTTTAATAATTGCTTCATTCGTCCTGATCGATAATCTGGTCCACTACGAAATAGCCATCATGAACTTTTTTGGCGTTGGCGGTCGCTTCTTGTTGGGTAAACATACGCCCCTGATCCACCATGTCTTCTCGCCAGACGTTTTGCAGTCCGGTCATATGCGCTATTTTTGCGTCAGAAACGTTAATTTCGTTGAGTTTCTCAACGACGGCGATCGTCGTCGTGAATCCCTCTGCCAATTTCTTTTGCTCATCATCTGTGACAGGAATACTGGCAAGCTTTGCGATGTGCGCGATGTCATCGTTGGTAAATTTTGTTGCCATATCACTTTATTATAGCGTAGTTGCAGCGTTTTCCAATATCCTGTACGCTAATTACTTATGCAGAAATATCAAACGATCTACAACCTGATGATAGAAGAGCATCGTGAACTTTTTGACACATTCAAAGAGGTTCACGATGCATTTGTTCTCGCCCCGGAACCCAATCAGGAACGCTTTAACAAACTGGGGAGTGAAATATTGGATGTCATACGCCATTACGAACGCGTACTCTGCGGCAAAACGGAGTCAGGTCAGTACGGAAAATTTTCCAGTGGTCTTTCGCAAAAATTTTGGGACGAAATCAGAAAGACATACCCAAAAATCGACTTTGTCGGCATCAGGTGATACCGTGCCTCTGTGCAATCGTATAGATAATTGCATCGCTTCCGGTATACCCGTCAGGAGTACTCTTTTCCGTCTGGTGGACAACGGTGAATCCCGCATTGACAAGGTCCTCTGCAATCCCCTCCGGGGTAAAGAAGTTAAAAAACACCTTCATCCCGGGCGCAAGCGGCTCTTCAACCCACTGATCGTGGATTCCGCGCTGCGTGATGGTAAACAGCAGCCCTCCCGGTTTCAACGCCTTGTGAAAGCCAACAAGCGTATCGTGTATCTCGCTTTCTGGAATATGGATAAGGGAAAATGCCGCCAAAATCCCGTCAAGCGAATGCTCCTTCACGGCCATATGGCGCATATCCATTTTTTCAAACGTTCCGGACGGTACTCGCTCGCGGGCGATCGCAAGCATCTGTTCCGACGCATCTATACTCACAACACGAAATCCTTTGGCTTGCATGTACCGGGTAAATTGTCCGGCGCCGCACCCGGCATCAAGTATAACGCCGCCCTGCGGTACTCTTCGTAAAAATTCATCAATAAAGGGAACATCCTCCGTATCATTGAAATACTTATCCGCATACTGAGAGGCGATGCGATTATAGGTATCGACAGTAATTGCGTTAGTGTCCATAACGCTCAACGATGTGTTCTTTTGCCTTCCCCTCGAATTCATCGTCAAGAGAGGGTAGGGTGTACTCCTTATTATACTTCACGCAAAGCGCCTTGCGGATAAGCCAATCTGCGATACGTGGATTTTTCGGTAGGAGCGGTCCATGGAAATAACTTCCCAGTGCGTTTTTGTATACCGCACCCTCATACGAATCGCTTCCGTTATTGCCGTTGCCTTTTACCACCTGTGCCAGTGGCCTCATCCTGGGCCCCAAAATTGTCCGACCTCCATGATTTTCAAATCCGACAATAGTCAGTCCTACAAGATCAGTCGGATGAAGCACTTTGGCAACCACGTTCCCTATGAGACGCTTCGCTTGATCGCCGGGGTGTTGCGTGGTGAGATCAAAAATACCGGCGCCCGGGATGTCTTTCCCCTGGTACGGTCGGTAGTAATGTCCGACAAATTGATAGGCGGCACAAACGAAAAGCGCGGGGATGTCTGCGTCAATCATTTTGCGGACTGCCGGACCTTTGCGCTTCAGAAAATCGACCCCTGCTAATTTCTGCTGCCTATCCTGCGCGCCGCCCATAAATATCAAATCACACGACGTAAGAATCTTCAGATTCGTTTCAAGGGTTACGGGAACTATTTCTGCTTCAATATCCCTCCAAAGACATCGTTTTTCAAGCACGATGACGTTGCCTCGGTCACCGTATGTACTCATAAGGTCAGGATAGAGCCAGGCGATTTTCACGTTCATAATATATGTCTCCCGATGAGAATTTTGCGCACTTCCAGCATTCCCGAATACGTCGCAAGAACATATAAAGGCCGTGTCGTATCCGTGCTTTCAGTGAAATACGCAAGCGCCGTTTCCAGATGCTCATATACCAATACGGGGGCCGTGGTGTTCGCTCTCTCTTTGGGCAGAGGTCGCGCATATTTCACGCGAAGTGCCATATCCCATGCCCGATCCCCGGACACGACCGGACTGATGGTGGCAGGAATCATTTCAACATCGACATCCCATATCCAGCTCACGTCGTGACCATCAGGAATGCGATCGTTCAGAACAAGAAGGATGTCTTTGGCTCCCATTTCTAACACCGTCCGAAGCGACATGTTAAATCCTGCTGGATTTTTCGAAAGGAAAAGCTTTACCCGTTTCCCGCGCACGACCAACTCCTCCTGCCGGCCAAATGCCGGTGCCAAAGTTTTCAATGCCACTTTGATTGCCTCCTTGGAAATTCCCAAAACCCGCGTACAGGCGACCGCTGCAAGGGTATTGTATTGGTTGTACAATCCAGGAAGCGCCGAGGGGAAGTCATCATAGTACGGTACACGGCGATCGAACGCACATTTCGTACAGCGCCAGACGCCAATGTGCGAATAATATATGCCGTCATAGATAAGTCTGTTACCGCAGTTGGGGCAAAACGCAGAGTCCGTCGCATGCTCCCTGTGCGAAATATATTTCGTTTTGTCATTCAATCCGAAGAATACGACATTCCCGGGAGCACGCTTCGCCATATACGAAATCTGAGGATCGTCGCTGTTGAGGACCAATGTGGTTTCCTCTGAAAGATGCTTCATAGCCTTCGTCCATTTTTCTACGATGACATCGACTTCTCCATAGCGATCCAGCTGATCACGGAACAAATTCAGAGCAACGATAATCTTTGGCTTCATAAAAGTAAGTGCCATCGGAAGCGAGTTTTCGTCTACTTCAAAAACACCCCAATCTCCATGGATCCGTCCTGCCCAGTCAGCGGCAAGAATATACGATGAGACAATACCGTTTATCAGGTTAGCGCCGCTTGCGTTGTGCACCACGCGCTTTCCCTGACTCGTCAAAATCTGCGTAATCATAAGGGAGGTTGTCGTCTTTCCGTTGGTGCCGACGACGAGGATACTTCCCTCTTTGGGGAGTGAGGAAAGCGAACGCAGAATACCTGGCGCAATCAGGAGGGCAATTTCCCCTGGCCATGTTGCTCCCGCTCCCAAACCCAGACGCGAAATGACACGGGAGAGGAATCGTGCCATGATCACTACAAGACGTTCTACGAATGACATAGCGTCATTATACTCGGATCAGTTCGGAAGTGTGAAACGGACCCGTCCGTCTTTGAGATCAACGGTTATGTGGCTTCCCGGGAGAATCTTCTTTTCGATAATCTGAAGCGCAAGCTCATCGAGGATGGTATCCTGAATGACCCGTTTCAGCGGACGGGCTCCATAGACGGGATCATAGCCCTTGGCAATAAGTTGTTTTCGCAAGGCGGGCGCAAAATCCAGCTTGATGTTCTGGGCATTCAGCCGTGCCCGGACCTGCGCCAATTCCTTATCGACTATTTTCTCCATAAGCGCGGTCGTAAGCCGATGGAAGATAATCATCTGATCCAGGCGGTTAAGAAATTCCGGCCGGAATGCACGGGCAACGACATCCATGACCTTTCTGCGCATCTCATCCTCGCTTTTCCTGGACGTTTCGCTGATTACATCGCTTCCCAGATTCGATGTCAGGATAATGACCGTGTTTTTGAAACTCACAACTCTCCCCCGACCATCCGTGAGCCGTCCGTCATCCAGCATCTGCAGAAAAATATTGAATATCTGTGGATGCGCCTTCTCAATCTCATCAAATAACACAACGCTGTATGGTCTGCGCCGTACCGCTTCCGTCAGCTGTCCGCCTTCTTCGTATCCGACGTACCCTGGCGGCGCGCCGATAAGCCGTGCGACATTGTGGGCCTCCTGATACTCGCTCATATCGATACGGATAAGTGCTCGCTCATCGTTAAATAAATATTCGGCGAGGGCTTTGGCAGTTTCTGTTTTTCCTACACCCGTCGGACCCAAGAACAAAAAGCTTCCGATGGGCTTATTTTCCTCTGCTATACCTGCCCGGTTCCTTCTGATTGAGCCCGCTACTTTGACTATCGCCTCATCCTGACCGACGACACGCTTTTTCAACGCTTCTTCAAGGTGTACAAGCTTGTCTGATTCGCTCGTCAGCAGCCGGGTGACCGGTACACCGGTCCATCGGGCAACGACGCGGGCGATATCATCATCCCGCACTTCCTCCCGCAAGAGCCGCTCTTCCACGGGAATGGTATTCATTTCCTGTTCTAGACCAGCGATTTTCTTTTCGGTGTCGGGGATACGGCCATATTTAATTTCCGCTGCTTTCTCCAGCATCGCTTCGCGCTCTGCTTTTTCCAGTTCGAGCCGCAACTGGTCCAGGTTCACGCGAAGTTTCTGCAATTCGGCGATGATCCGCTTTTCCGCATGCCACTTATCAGAAAGGGCCAATTCTTTCTTTTTCAGTTCATTGATTTTCTCATCGACCGTCTTCATCCGATCACGCGTGTTCTTCTCTCGCTTCAGTGCCTCTTTCTCAATTTCCAACTGCGTCAGTTCCCGTTTGAGTTCATCAAGCTCCAATGGCATGCTTTCCGTATCAATCTTCAAGGTGGATGCGG
>CAZKLT010000017.1:0-10126 GCA_964553825.1 uncultured Gammaproteobacteria bacterium | reverse complement strand
CGAAGCGTGCCGGGGGAGGGTGGGGGAGAAAAATGGATGCGGCTTCATCGACCAAATCTATTGCCTTATCCGGCAGGAACCGATCGGGAATGTATCGCTGCGATAACGTAGCTGCCGCAACCAAAGCGCCATCGGTTATGCGTATTCCATGGTGAACTTCATATTTATCCTTAATCCCCCGCAAAATGGCTATGGTATCGGCAACACTCGGCTCATCCAGATACACCGGCTGAAACCGGCGTTCCAGGGCGGCGTCTTTCTCGATAAATTGCCGGTACTCACGGACTGTTGTGGCGCCAATGGCATGCAATTCTCCGCGGGCAAGGGCTGGTTTCAGAATATTTGCAGCATCCATAGAGCCACCTACCGCGCCAGCACCGACAAGGGTATGCAACTCATCCATGAAAAGAATATATTTCCCTGCGGATTTCTCAACTTCCTTCAGGAGTTTTTTCAGACGGTCTTCAAACTCTCCACGAAACGCACTCCCGGCTACCAGTGAAGCGATATCGAGCGACAAAACTTCTTTATCCTTGAGGGTTGAGGGCACGTCTCCGGCAACAATACGAAGCGCCAATCCCTCGACGATCGCCGTTTTCCCTACTCCCGGATCGCCCAGCAGGACGGGGTTGTTTTTCGTTCGGCGGGCAAGTATCTGCATGACACGGCGAATCTCCTCATTACGGCCAATGACAGGGTCAAGTTTCCCTGCGCGGGCACGCTGGGTAAGATTTACCGTAAACTTCTCGAGAGAATTACCCTCATCACCAGGTGGTTGATATTGTATATCCATAGGGGTATTGTAAAATCTCTGGCACTCGTCTGTCAAGAGTGCTAATCCAGGTGTAATTCCAGCGACACGTCGATCGGGCGGAAGCCCTGTTTCTTGTAAAATTCAATAGCCCCTTCATTCTTATAGTATGCATTCACATAAACGCTCTGGAATCCCCGATCCCGGGCAACGCGGGCAAATTCGGATACGAGCTTGGCGCCAACACCGCGAGAACGGTAGGACTCCGTGACGCCCATGTCATTGAGTTCTATCGTTTTTTTGATTCGGTAGGATATGGCTTTACTGCTGCCGGCGACATAGCCAACCGGCTTGCCGTCATGCTCGGCGATGAGGCAGACAAATGTCATGTCACTCGTCGCTTGTCGGTAATATTTTTCTGCGGGCGGACTAAACGCATAATCACCCTGAAGAAATTCATCATACGGCATATTGGACGTGATAACCTCGTGATTAAGCTTTTGGATTATTTGCCAATCAGCCGGCTGTGCCACTCGAACACGGATATCCATAGAACTACATTGACCTCAGAATTTTCACCCGTTCCTTTATGGGAGGATGGGTGTTGAATAGATTGGCAAACCAGGCACCAAATTGTTTTCCTTTAAAGGGATTGGTGATATAGAGATGCGCGGTGGCGTTCGTGGCAGCCTCCAGCACTTCCCGGTCGCCCGATAGCTTCTCCAGCGCGCGGGCAAGACCTTCCGGATAGCGGGTAAGATTTGCCCCGGATGCGTCGGCAAGATATTCACGACGTCGGGAAATGGCAAGCTGTATGAGTGAAGCGACGATGGGCGAAACGATCGCCAGAACAATTCCCACGATAAGCAGAATCTGACCCATCCCCCGATCATCATCACGGTCACGTCGGTGACCTCCCCACCAGAGGCTTCGCATAAACATGTCCGCAAGGAATGCAACCGTCCCTGCCAACACCGCAACGATCGCCATAAGCCTCGTGTCATAATTCTTAATATGGGAAAGTTCATGGGCAACAACGCCTTCAAGTTCCCGTCGTTCTAATCTATCCAGAAGACCCGTGGTTGCGCAAACCAATGCATGCGCAGGATCACGACCCGTGGCAAATGCATTCATCGCGGTATCTTCAATGACATAGAGCCTTGGCTTTGGAATCCCCGCTGCCATCGCAAGATTCTCCGTCACGGTGAAGAAATCAAAATCCCGCTTTCGGTCAGCAGGTCTGGCACCAGACATGGCTATAACGAGCGAATCACCGAAGTAGTAGCTCACGAAACTGGATACCACCGAAAATATGACGGCGATAAACATCCAGGAATTGCCGTATCCAAGCGCGTTTCCCATGATATAGGCGGCAAACACGACAAAAACGATAAATCCCGCCATGAATGCGTATGACTTAAGGATATTGGACTGAATTTGAGAGTGAATTGATCTATTCATAGACACACACCTCCCAAGACAGTGCTCGCCGATTGATCGGACGGAGAAACGGGTGCGTTACGAAAACGACACTTTGACACCCTTGCGCTCATGTTCCTCAGCGCGGAAGAATTCCTTCTCCTTGAAGCCCATCGTTCCCGCCAGCAACATGTTCGGGAATGTCTTCACTTTCAGGTTATATTCCATCAGTTGCGTATTATAAAACTGCCGGGCATACGCTACTTTATCCTCGGTGTCAGACAGTTCCCGCTGCAGATGGGCGAAATTTTCATTTGCACGTAATTGCGGATAGTTCTCCGCAACGGCAAACAAGCTTTTAAGTGCCCCGGTAAGCATATCGTTCGCTTTCGCCATGTCATGCGGACTATCTGCCTTCATGAGGGCGCTTCTGGCTTTCGTTACTTCCGAAAAAACCGTTTTTTCGTGCTTGGCGTATCCTTTTACGGTTTCGACCAAGTTCGGAATCAAATCTGCGCGACGCTTGAGCTGCACATCGATCTGTCCCCATGCTTCATCTATCTGCGTCGACTCTGTGACGAGGCTATTATACAGTCCCCATACGTACAACACGATGAGACCAAGAATTCCAATAACAATCCATGTAGGCGTCATACGTTCCTCCTTATTTCATTAACCACTTTCTGAATTCATTATACCCTAAAGTGTTCAGTACGTCATGTTTTGTGGCCCACCCCCGCCGGGCAACCGCAACACCATAGCGCATAAGATCCATATGCTCAACGGCGTGGGAATCCGTATCGATGGTAAACCGCAGTCCGTTCTTTCGGGCGTCATACACCAGCGTATCGGGAAGGTCGAGCCGGTCGGGATATGCATTAATTTCCAGTGCCACGTCATATTTTTTGGCAACCGCAAAAACCTCCGGCCAATCGGCATTCACGCCCTCTCTGCTTCCCAGAAGTCGTCCTGTGGGATGCCCAAAGACTTTGACTTTTTCATGGGCGAGGGCTTTTGTAATTCTTTGGGTCACAATACCGCGCTCCTGCGTGAAGCTGGAATGCAAAGAAACGACGACTGCATCGACGTACGCAAATGCCGCATCAGGCAGGGCAAGTCTACCGTCCGGCATAATATCTACTTCACACATAACAAATACATGAATATCACGTTTGTGTTTTGCGTTCCATTTTTCCTCTTCTTTTTTGTAAAACGCGTATCGCTTTTCCATTATTTTTGCGATATCGGTTTCTGAGTGATTGAGTTGACGAGGATTATGATCGCTTATGCCGATATATTCATATCCAAAGTCAGCTGCCTTGTCCAAATGATCGGAAATCGGATTACGGCCGACATCATGCGATGATTGTAGATCGTACGATGTATGCATATGGAGATCACCCTTCATATCAGATACTTCCAAAAGATGCGGCAATGTTCCGGCCTTTGCGGCTTCTATT
This sequence comes from uncultured Gammaproteobacteria bacterium, assembly GCA_964553825.1. Classification (GTDB taxonomy): domain Bacteria; phylum Patescibacteriota; class Microgenomatia; order UBA10105; family UBA927; genus CAYUKU01. The sequence continues at coordinate 6,496 of CAZKLT010000017.1, read as the reverse complement.
TCTCCTTTGTCCTCACGAATTTCCGGAGGAATATAGGAAAGTCCGGCGATTTCATAAAATTCCTTCTCAGTCGCCACTTGTCGTACTTTGCCTGTTTTTATATTTTTAATACCGTGTTCGTTGAGCGATAAACCATGGGTGAGGGCAAGTTCACGAAGTTTGATATTATGATTTTTACTTCCCGTGAAATACTGAAGCATTGCTCCATAGGCCTCAGGTCGTTGAACACGCATGTCCACCTGTCTGCCGCTATGAAGGAGTATTGTCGCGCCGCTGGGGCCTTGTTCTACTATTTTCTGATGCGGATAGGTAAGAAAGTGGGCAACCACTTCAGCTGGTTTATCAGTTGCAACCGCGATATCAACATCACCGATGGTCGATACCTGTCGCCGCAGACTCCCCAAAACGTCTACCTGTTTTACGCTGCCAAGCTTCTTTAAGTGGGCGATGACTTCCTGGGCAATGGCGTCAGCGATAGGAAGCGGCATACGTACTTCCTTAATTTGTCCGGCCTTAAAAACAGCGATAGAGCTCAGAATATCTTCTTCAGATTTTTCGCCAAAAGTCTCAATCTCAGCGATCCGGTGGGCTTTGGCCATTTTTTCCAAGTCAGCAACCACCGTTTTGGGGTCGGTAAGCTTCAAGTGGGTTACTAATTTGTAGGCTTTTTTGGGACCCAATCCGGGAACAAGCAAAAGCGGAAACATGGCAGCAGGTACCCGATCCATAATCTGATCAAAATGCTTTACCTTCCCAGTCTTAAAGAGCTCATCAAGATAGCCAGCTATACTGGATCCTACTCCTGGAATTTCGCCAAGTTTTCCGTCATCCCACAGATCTTTCACATCGCTCGTCAGATGCTCGATACTATCGGCGGCACGATCGTAGGCGATAATTTTGAAACGGTTTTCACCCAGAACGAGATAAGCAGCGGAGATTTTTCGCAGGAGCGCAGCCAGATCGAGATTGGTCATGGCTTTCATAGTGAGCACATCTTAACAGAAACACACATACCTGTCGAAGCGTTATCCTTTGAGATACCGGCGCGAAAGCGTGCGATAATGCGATGAGTTCATGCCGATTATGGTAAGCGCCAATCCAATAAGGCCCGTCAGGGTGAATACAAGCGCTATGCCGCGATCCGGCCCAGCTCCAAACCACCCGCCGATCGTTTTGGCTCCCCATCCATCCGTCATAAACGGGATAAAAATAAATTGCGTAATTGGCCCCATGAGAAATGCCGTGATTGGCGAGGCCGCCTGTTCCACGCTCTGGGCAAATCCAAATACGCGGCCCTGCCGCTCAGCAGGAACGATCTTTTGAATAATGGTATGCTCAGAGGCTTCGATATAGGGGACGACACACAGATAGACAAACATGCCGATGGCAAGAATGAGTATAGAAGAGTACACCGTAAAGACGCTCGATATAGACCAAATCACGATGTTGGCAAGGAAAAGCGCGCGAAGTGGATTCTTCCCTAGCCCCCATTTGGCAATTACCAATCCGCCAATAATAAATCCGGTACTGAGAATTCCCCAGAGAAAGCCCCATGCCTGCACAGAAACAAGCGAAAGTCCGTATGCATCCATGAGCGCCATGAACACTCCGCCGAGAAAATTATTGATCGTCGTAAATAATATGAGCGCCAGTAAACCATCAATTTTACCGATCTCCCGCATAGTTCCCTTCAAATCCACGGTCTTGGGTTGGCCGTCCACATGAATAATGCCTTTTTCCCCAATCGGTACGGCAAAAAGGTGCAGAATCACGCCAGCCGTAAGTACGCATGCCAGCAGAAGGACCCAATACATGCCAGAATGGCCGACTAACAAGCCGCTAATCACCGAAGTAAGAAGAAATGATACGCCGCTTGTCGACCCGATGAGGCCGTTGGCTTTATCATGATTCTTTTCAGGAATGAGAATGGTTACGAGCGTCGGAAGGGCGATATTTCGGATGTTTCCCGCAATAACACCGATCATAAGGAGCAAAACGAATACCCAGAGATACATATTTGCAGGATTCGTAAATGCGTCAGCAGGGGCGCCGATATACACGAGAAAACTCATCAGAAACATACACGCAGATACCGCGCTGGATATCAGCATCACGCGCTTTTTTTTGTAGTTATCGACAAGGCTTCCAAACCAAATTCCCGACGCAGCAGTCATGACGAGATAAATTCCCGAAATCATACCGGTAGCAAACACGCTGCGCGTCTGGAGAAATACGTAAAACGTGATGGCAAACCACACCGTGAAATTAATGACGGAAGCAAGCAGTGTGTTGGCCAATAACTGATAGAATATTTTCATAACTTCTTGAACGATAATCCTTTTGCTTTTAATGCACGACGGAGAAGCGGAATTGAACGCGGGCCCATGCCATGAAGCGCAAGAATCTGTTTTTCAGAATGCTCAGATAGCGTCTCCAGGCTCATAATGTTCGCTCCCAAGAGCGCTCGAAGCGCAGGTGCCGCGAGGGGCGGTAAATCATCAGATACCCGTTTCTTGTAGTATCCTGACCAGCACTGCGGACAAACAGGGCAATCGCTGCTTTTGAAAAACACGTGATCCCGACTACAAACGCTGCGCACCGGTTTCTTTTTTCTCATCTGTATTCATTTTAACAAGAATTCGGTGAACTGTCTTCCACGTTCGGGTCGTTATGGCTTTCCCGAACTGTTTTTCCAGTTTCGTCATGAGATCCGGTGTATGAAATCCCGTCAAATCTATAATCGTGGCCAGAGCGCCGTCAAAATAATCGACATATTCATAGGCGCCGTTATCCGCCCGAAAAGGAACGACCGGGTCTATCTCGGGTATGTGTTTCAAAAACGTAACGTTAAAATACGACGCACGGGAGTCCCGGCGCGAACCAAAAGGATTTCGGGCAACAAGGTTATCCAGCTGGTCCTTACTTCTGACAATCGTCGTGATCACCAACCCGAGATCGCGGGCAAGCGCTTTTTCAATCGTATTTTCAAGTGTTATCTGGTTTCTGAGAGAACTTTCAAAAATTATATTGCCGCTGGTAATCACGGATCGAACATTGGAGAACTGCAACGACTCAAACACGCCGCGTAATTTTACGTTGTGCATATTGGGGTTGGTGGGAGCTATTCCGCGAAGAAAGGCAACAAATTGCATAACTAAGTCTTACAATTCCGAAATCAATTCAAGTATACGAATTTCCTCCGAATTCCGAAATACCAAGAATGTGTGTAGAATGAAATAGTGAGCACTAATTTTTTGGAGGATGTCAGCACATCTGAAGCTTCTGACTACACCGCACGCGGCGAAGCGGAAAACCTGCAACAGGGTGAATAGCAGCAGTTTGCCGCTCACTGGAGAAATACCACAAGGGAGGAATGTCCATTAATCACAATTCGGTATGTGAAGAACTTCACATCGAAAAAGCTCAATCCCCAGCAGCGAAGCTATCGTCAGCGAGCTTAACACCAGCACACAAGCGATTGCCGCATTGACCAGATAGAATTTCCGCTTCCCGTAGACACTCCTGAGTATCGGGAGGAGAGAAATATAGGCACCCCCAAAAGGAAAAACCAACAGGACGAGAAATAGGAGAACTATCTCAATGGCGCTTGTATGCCCGTCAGGACGAAGGAAGGAAATAAACGGCTCGATCTGGCGCATCGCGATGGTGTTCACCAGCAAAAATGGAACTAGGGACAGAAGCCCTATACATGCAGAGAGATCTGCACGGCGCGCCAATACCTGGAGAATCATCATATGTGTTCATTTTATCGTACCGGAAATAAAATATGAATAAAGAAATGGTAAAATAACGCCTGTGATTAACGCAAACCTCGTTATCCGAATGACCGAAAACAAAGGAAAGGGACTTTTTACAAACACCCCGCTCAAACAAGGAGATTTTATTTGGAGTGAAAAAGACTTAGTACATAAGCAATACACAAAGCAAGAGCTTGAAAAGCTTGATCCAGATTATGCGAAATTAAGCTATTGGGATGGAACACACTTTACGATTGATGTCGATGATCCGGGCAACTATATGAATCATAGTTGTAACCCCAATACCTGGTGGTCGGGCAACCAACTGGTTGCTATGCGTGATATACAGAAAGATGAAGAAATTACCTTTGACTACGCGACAACGGACATCTACGGCATCAACGGCAAAAGCGAGATGCCGTGCACCTGCGGTGAGGAAATCTGTAGAAAAATAATTCGCCCCGATGACTTACTTACATTTCCTAAATTAAGAAAGAAATACACGGGCCATCTTCCGGACTATACCGTCAAATGGATTTCTGCGGCGCTTCGCTAGCAGATAAGATGCAAAGACGCATAAAGTCTTTTGAGCATCTAAGCGAGTCGCTGAAAACAAGAGGCAGATCCAAGCCACGTATGAGGATTGCCATCCCAGCACCATCCCAAATTCGGCTCTTTTTTCGCGTTGATCCAAATAGCAGGCACTCGGGTATCTGCTCCGGTTCTCGATGCCAAGAGCGAAAAACAATTATTTTTCCGTAAAAACTCAGGGTAATGCGTCACTATCGCGATTCCCTCGTCAATAGTAAGCGCAGAGCGTCCATCGCCCCTGATGAGCTTTATGGCTTCACTTGGGGGAAGATTGATGGTTTCTTTTCCACGATCAATATCGATCAATGCATAGGCAAGCTCATTGGGAATAATCACCTCGTTAATCGTCGTAAAGTTTTTCGAGGTATGTGGCCGCAAGATGGTTACACCCTTTTTTCCATCCCGTTCAACGAGCTCCATCATGTTCTCGGCAGTCGCTGAATCACTATGTATCACAATCACAAAAGGCAATCTGCCCATCTCCAAGTCAATTTCAGGCATTTGGATACCCTCAAGCTTTGGGAGTAAAGCGGTGAGTTTCCCTCGGAAGGTTTCTTCGCTGAGATGTGTTAATTTAGGGTATCCCCTGTTGATTAAATTCTGGAGCTGGCGATTAAATTCCTGACGTAATTGTTTTTGATTCTGCATATGGCGATAGAGTAAATTTTACACTATAGGAGGCGGATCGGGCTCTGTTGTTGCTTGGATGCAATCCGGGGTGGCAGCGGTATAAAGACGCTTGTGGTTTTCTTGTATTTTTCAAAATCCGTTCGCTTGGCGTATTTCCTTTCTAGCAGCGGAACCCCTGAAACGAAAAGAATTACATACGTTATGGTTATTGGCCCAACTATGGTAACCCATCCATTTGGCGTTGCTACGGCAAGCAAGAATACTGCCCACCATTGTACCACCTCGCCGAAATAATTCGGATGCCTTGAATACCGCCACAATCCACTCTGCATAATTTTTCCCTCATTTTCACGCCGATTTTTAAATTGACGAAGCTGCCAATCTGAAACTGATTCGAATAGAAATCCAACAAACCAAAGTATCACTCCGAATAGATCGAGTATCGCAAAATTTCCGGAGAAATTACTATTTATCCATATGACAGGAAGGGCGATTATAAAAAGAAGAGCGCCTTGAAATAGGTACACGTGCGCGAACGACCGAACAACAAACCCTCTACCCCACTGTTTCCTCCAATTCTCGTATCTGAAATCTTCTGCTTTTCCTCTATTCCGGAAAAATATATGCAGGCTAAGGCGTAATCCCCAAAGCGTCACCAGCGTATTGGTCAGCACCGCACGCCAGCCATTCGTTTCAGAAACAGAGAATGCCGCCCAGGCCACTATGACAAACCCTAAGCCCCATGCGATGTCGGCAACGTCATTTCGTCGTACTATGTGCGATATGAAAAACCACAACGTCATGTAGACGAAAAGCAGTAAAGCAAGAGCAAAGAAAAGATTCATATGCCCAACGTATTGGCGATGTGATACGTAAAGACCGATACGGTAGCTGCAAGAAACGTACCCCAAAGAAGATCAACGACGGTCACAAGGAGCGGCCAATTTTTAACTGTTGCCAGATTAGTCAAATCATACGTGGCATACGTCACCAGACCAAAAAAAGCACCAAAAAGCAAAGCGTGTACTGACGACTGCTTCGTAAGCGCCGGTTGAACAACAAAAACAATGAGGCCAGCTATGAAGAGTAAATAGAAGATAATTGCGGCTAACCAATGAACATCCGTCCGTAGTAAAAACCCTATCTGATTCTTATAAAAATTCCTGGCGATTACGCCCAACCACACCATGTCCAACGCAAGAAAAATTGATAAGGCAATTACGTAGAGCTTCGCTGTCATATGATTACTTATTTAGCAGAACTTCCTCAACCAGTCCGGGCAATCACATAACGACTTCCGATATGGAAGTTCGCGCCTGGAGCACAGGCTAAGGGAATACGAGCTTGCTCACCTCCAAGGAGCAAATTCATTACAACTCCGTCCGGCTGCGCTTCCTCGTATACGTGCGCCATAGTGATCCGTTGTTTTCACTATCGCTATTATCGACCTTTTCCCTCCCTCATCGGCATCACTGTCCAAAAAACAGCTGGCATACGCCAGCATTTTTTGAGCGGGA
>CAZKLT010000016.1:0-18353 GCA_964553825.1 uncultured Gammaproteobacteria bacterium | reverse complement strand
TGCACGCGAACGGTGTCGCCGACATGAAACTCGACGGATGTTTTGGTTTCCCCTTCCTGCGTAGTCCAAACGGAAAAATTCGCCATAAGAAGCCCATTTTATCATTATTTCCCCCGTTCTACAAGGAAGCTATATATTCCAGAAACAAGGGATGAGGGGTGAGCGGCCGTGAACGGTATTCCGGGTGGTACTGGGTACCCACGAAAAACGGGTGAATATCGCGGGGTAATTCAATAATTTCCGCCAGATTCTCAACCACGGATCTGCCTGCTATCACCAGGCCGGCATCCTCAATTTCCTTTGCGTACGCGTCGTTGAACTCATACCGATGCCGGTGGCGCTCTCCTACGATCCTCTCCCTCTCGTCGTCATAGCCATGGTGTTTACGATAACTGTCATCAGAGATCGTTCCCGCCTTCACCCGGCATTCCCAACGGCCTAGCCTCATGCTCCCCCCATACGCTCGCCGTTTGAGAATCTCTTCCTGACCGTGAATCATGTGGATGACGGGATGCTTGGTTTCCGGGCTGCATTCGATCGTATGGGCTTCCAGTCCCAACACGTTACGTGCATATTCGACAACAGCCAGCTGCATGCCATAACAGAGACCAAGATACGGAATTTTGTTCAGTCGCGCATGCTCTATGGCCTTAATTTTCCCCTCAACCCCACGGGGACCCCATCCGATGGGAACGATAATGCCGTCGACGCCTTTGAGAACGCTGAGGTCGCCCTTCTCTAAACTCTCTGACTGGACCCATTGTACGTCCGCTCCCACACCTTCTGCCCAGGAGGCATGATCGATGGAGTCCATGAGTGCCGCATAGCTATCCCGCAGCTGATATTCACCTGTGGCGAAGTATTTCCCCACGATGGCTATTTTTTTCGTTTTTGTTTTCTTTGCCTCGATCGTCTCGGTCATCGTCTTCCAGCTACCCATTTCCAATTTTTTTGCGGGCATATCAAGCATCTCAAGGATCTTTTCGTCAAATTTCTGGTTGGCCAGGTGAAGCGGGCACTCATACGGACTTTTCAGATCGACATTATCGATAACATGCTCAGGTTCCACACCGCAGAAAAGCGCAAACCGTGCCCGACGCCGTTCGTCCATGGGCTGTTCACTTCGGGTCACGATGAAATCAGGCTGAATACCCATGGAATTAAGCATTTTTACGGACAGTTGAGTGGGCTTCGTTTTCGGTTCCCCCAGATGACTGGGTGTAGGGAGATAACTTACATGAACATGGACGACGGAATTTTTGCGGTCACGGGATAATATTCGGGATGCCTCATAATACAATATGTTCTGATACTCCCCTGCAGTACCGCCAAGTTCTATAACCACGATATCAGCGCCTTCTTTCTCTCCCGCCTCTTTTATACGGCTGAGAATCTCATCCGTCACATGGGGAATCGCTTCAACATCTTCTCCGTCGTACCCAAAGTTCCGCTCACGGTCGATGACCGACTTGTAAATTTGCCCCATGGTTATGAAATTATGGCGGTACATGTTTTTGCTAAGGAATTTCTCATACGTACCCATATCCATATCCGCTTCCGTTCCATCCTCACAAAGGTAGGGATCGCCGTGCTCAATGGGATTGATGAGGCCGGAATCGATGTTGAGGTAATTTTCGCACTTAACGGGGGTGACGTTGTACCCCCTGTTCTGGAGGAGAAGTGCTATGGAGGCTGTCGTAACGCCCTTCCCTAAACCAGATATGACGCCACCTGATACAAAAATAAATTTAGTGGGCATGGTCTAAGATAACAAAATCATCCATAACCGTCAACTGCATTCGTTTTTTTGGTTCTCGCAAACACCAGTTACTATACACCAAAAATAATTCCTTCACGTTTCATGCCGATATCAATCGGATAATCGCCAGTGAAACACGAGGTACAGAAAACATCCTGCGGCAATCCCGTCGCTGCAATAAGTTCTTCATAGGATAAATAGTGAAGGGAATTGGCGCCTATCTGTTTGCGAATATCCTCAAGGCTCAGATGCGCTGCCGCCGGCCCCGCGTCGTAAAATCCTACCACTGCACGCTTCTCACCAATTTCCGCGTTCATAGTGACTGCACCGTTTTGCGGTTATAGGGAAGGGCAGATAAAAAAATAGGTAATGCACCGAAAATCGCGCATTACCAGTCCAGCCTGTAGAATGCTCATGAAGAAAATATCTGTCAAAAGGTGAGACGAATTACGCGAGCTGTTCCGTCCCAAAGTACCGGTCACCGAAATCACCTAAACCGGGAACAATATATGCCGCTTCGTTAAGCTTGGCATCAATGGCCGCCGTAACAATGGGCACATCCGGATGATTTTTTTGCACCCGGGCAATTCCCTCAGGCGCAGAGACGATAGAAACGGCAACGACGCGGGTAGCTCCTTTTTGTTTCACGGCGCTAATCGTGTCATCCATGGAACCTCCCGTTGCCAACATCGGGTCAATAACAAACACAATGTGCGTGGAAAAAATTTGCGGAATTTTTTTATAGTATTCTCTTGCTATTGCCGTCTTTTCATCCCGTTCAAGGCCGATAAATCCGACGGATACGGTGGGAAGCAGATTTTGTAGCGCCGTAAGCATCGCCAGGCCCGCCCGGAGCACGGGCACGACGATCACATCATCGCTCAGTTGTTTACCTGAAAATGGCGACAGTGGGGTTTCAATGGGTTTGTCTGCAAGTTTCAACTGTGTTGTGGCCTCCAGAAGAAGAATTTTGGATACCACATCTGCGTGTCGCCGAAATTCCTCGGTACGGGTATTGCGGTCGCGCAGGATGGTCAGCGAATGTTCCGCTAGCGGGTGTGAGACCACCGTAACATGTTTCATGTTTTTGCCTCCATATATTTTTTCCCATGACCGATTTTTGTATTAATAGGCCGGCCTTCCTTGCAGAGCGGACATTCCGCCTCATCGAACGCCTCTGCAGCAAGGACACCCAGTGCCGTAAACGGTGCGCCAACCAAGTCACCATTTACCTGACCCGGATTACGATTCACCATCACTCCTACCGCCACGACATTCCCTCCGATCGCCTTCACCGCATCAACAACTTTTTTCACCGAAATACCGGTCGTGGTAAGATCCTCAATTACCAAAACGTTTTTCCCGGCAATAAGCCTGTCATACCCGCGCCGAAACACATGTTCGCTTTCCGCCGCCGAGGCCATGGTTCCCTTATCTTTCTCACTATACACTGCCAGAATTTCTTTTCCCTTCATGCGGCTTAAGTGAAATGCCGTCCACTGGGACAAAATGGTTCCGCCGACCGCTGGCGCCGCCACAACATCAATATCCATATCTTTAAAAGTCGATGCAAACAATTCACCAATCTGGGAAGTCTCTGCAGTATGCGGATACACTGCATCTTTATTTATGTAAACACTCCCGTGTTTTCCGGATGTGTACACGAAATGGTCATCAGTTAATACTGCCTTAACCTTGCGCAAAATGGAAATAACGTCTTGTGTCATATTATCGATACGCATTTATCTCGTCACGCAGCTTTTGCGCCTCTTCTCGTGCTTTTTCAGCAAAATCCTCTCCGTTGGCGGCGAAGATAATACTACGGGACGAGTTGATAATAGCGTTTCTGGCTGCACTGTCAATCCCGGCATGAACGGTTTTTTCAATATCCCCTCCCTGTGCGCCGATTCCGGGAATAAGGATTGGCATGCTTCCGGCAATACGTCGCACAATAGCAAGTTCCGCAGGGAAGGGAGCGCCGACGACCAGGGCACAGTTTTTGTTGGTATTCCAGATATCAGTCACGTTTTGGGCAACACGTTGATACAACGGTTTTCCATCTGTGATGAGATCCTGCAGTTCTCCTGCTCCCGGGTTTGATGTTCTGCATAGTATAAAAACTGCCTTGTCCGTACGATCCAGGAATGGCTTTAACGTTTCCATGCCAAGATAGGGCTGTACTGTCACTGCGTCGGCACCCAGATAATCAAATACATATTTTGCGTATGCTTCGTTGGTGTTCCCTATGTCTCCCCGCTTGGCGTCGATAATCAACGGTATATGCGGATAGCGTTCTTTCAGGTAATCACATGTACGCTTTAACGCTTCTATGCCCGGGAGACCTCGGGATTCATAAAATGCGGTATTTGGTTTGAAAGCGCAAACAAAATCAGCAGTCGCGTCTATAATCGCCTTGTTAAACGTGGTTTGCGGATGTTCAATGGCTAAGATATGTTTGGGAATTTTGTCTATATCGCTATCCAGCCCCACGCAAAGAAGCGAATTATTTTTCGTAACGACTGCATCGAGTTTTTCCCGGAATGTTTTCATTGTTGATGGGCAACGCCCACAATTTCCTTGAGATTGGTTACCTTTTCCTTGTCCATATACTCAGTAAGGCCTTTTTTTATTTCCTCGTACACTCCGACCCCCTTGAAATACATTGCCGATCCTACTCCCACGAGTGTGGCACCGGCCATCATCATTTCGATCGTATCCTGACGATTCATTACTCCACCCATGCCGATGATAGGAATTTTTACCGCCTCATATATCTCGTACACGCAACGGACGGCGATAGGTCTGATGGCAGGACCTGATACGCCCCCCTTCTTGGCGCCGAGCACGGGTTTTTTGCGGATAATATCAATGATCATACCGGGGCCCGCTGTATTTATGGCGACAATTCCGTCCGCACCTGCGGCTTCACAGGCGCGTGCAACCTCCGCGATATTCGGGATATTGGGCGTCAGTTTTGCCAATACGGGGATGTTTCCCATTATTTTTTTTACGGCTTTTACTGTTTTTTCAGAGGATTCCGGCCCCATACCCAGCGGTTCACCCATATCGTCCTCAACGTTCGGACAACTAAGATTTAATTCAAAAAATGCCGGCTGAAGGGGAAGGAACTCCTCGGAAAACCGCTCAAAATCCCTCACGGTTGTTGCAAACACACTCACAATGACCGGTACGGGCGATTCCTGTATAAAGGCTTTTACCAGTTCTTTCCCTTTTTCAATACCGGGGCCGCGCAGTCCGACCGAATTGAGAAATCCCTGTTCATACTTCAAAACACGCGGCAGCGGATTTCCCTCACGGGGCTCAATAGTAAGGGATTTCGTCGTTATGCCCCCAACACCCGCACGGATAAATTTATCGTGATCACGGGGAATTTCCTGCGCAATTCCGGACGGCAATACAAGCGGATTGGGAAATGTTACGCCGCAATAATCAATGGAAAGACTCATAGAGCGTCTCCTCCGAGACCTACTGTCATCTTGCCATATTTCGTTGCTATGTCAACGAGCGCGTCTATATCATAGAACCGATTGGCCTCGGCCAGCATACGCAGCTCTGTGTACATATCGCCATCCACCAACGGCTGATAGACATCTGAGATATTGTCGACACCCAACGCCACCGGAATGCCATGGGCTATAAGCTCCGGCACCGGAACAATACTGTTGTGCAAAACGGCTGATTGCTGAAGCATTTTCATGGATAACGCAGCCGAGGGACAACATACAACCGCAAGCCTGGCCTCTGTCATGTGTTTGTAGATTTCTTCGCGCTCGTGAGGATTATGGGCTCCCACAGAAATCGCATGAACGGCAACAACACGGCCCACTAAGCCGTATTCAATCGTTTTTTTCGCCAGGAGCGTGGTGTCGTCTTCGTTCGGATTATTCTCTTGGTCAATATGGACATGCACCATTTTTCCGGTTTCCTTTGCCCAACCGAATATCGTGTCCAGGTGTTTCTCCGCATCCGGCCGGTCTTTGGATGGAAGACCACCAATGATATCGACAAATTCAAGGGATTTTTCCGCCCACTTTTTCTCCTGTGCGTCCAGAACCCCTTTGAGTACTTGATTAATCAAGATAAGGGTAAATTTCCCTTCGTACTTCTTTTTCACGGCAACGGCAGCGGAAAGGGCACGCATTTCTGCCAAACTGTCGACATCAATAAACGTAGAGCTCGTCGTAACGCCCTGTGCAAGAAGCGACTGTACCGACGCCTCAATACGCAAAAAATAATCCTCTTCGGAAGAGGATTTTTTCATTTCGTCGACGAGAACCCATTTTTCTTCCATACGTCGGTTGGCCAGACTCAGGGTGTCGCCGGTAACGGTGTACGACCGGTCGAAATGACCATGACAATTTATCCAACCGCCGGCCGCGCTGATGCGCGCGAGTAGTGCATCCTTCAGAAGGGGTTGCGGTTTCATTGGTTTGCGTGAAGCTGCGCTGAATAGAGTTTCTCGACCAGGTCCTGAGCGACGCTTATTTCCGTGATTAGGGTTGCGCCGAATTTCACTGCGTACTCACGAATCATCTGTCCGTCGGTTTTCTCCTTTGCTTTGGTTCCGGACGGAATGTTCAGAATGAGATCAAACCGGTTAATTGCCAGTAAATCAGCCAAATTCGGCTTCAAATGCGGTTGGGAAATTTTGTTCACCAAAATCGCCTCGATGCCGTGCTGCTTCAGGAATTTGTGTGTTTTGTATGTTGCGTATAGTTTATACCGCAACTGAGATAATCTTCGGACAACCGGCAGGAGTTTTACTTTATTACTCCGTTTTCCGACGGAAAGCAGTGCCGTCTTTTCCGCCCGCTGGGACATACGCATTTGGAGCGTATATAACTCTATAAATCCAGCGGAAGCATTTTGGTTAAACGCACTGGAGGCCATAAAGGTCGCCAGTTTCTCCTGGAAGATTGTGTTAGGAGTCTCGACTGCAACGGCTTCACAATTCCCCTTAAAGAGCCTGACTTTCACCTTCCCCGTCACTTTGTGATTCATTTTCTCTATAAAGGCATTGAGATCCTCAAACAGCGGCTCATACCATTTGGCGCCGTAGCACAAATACGCCCACTTCGTGTCGACGATCGCCTTAAACTCATTTTCTTCACGGGTGGAAACATATTTCTCAAGGTCCCGATGAGCCGTGATAATTACGCGTGCCGCAGGGGCCTCATAAAGACCGCGGACTTTCAAGCCGACCACGCGATCCTCAATGAGGTGCACGATCCCCACGCCATGCTTCCCAGCGGTGTTATTTAACTTCAGAATGATATCCGTGAGCTTCATCGGTTCGCCATTAAGCGCGACCGGGATTCCTTTGATAAATTCTAATTCAACAATTTCTTCACGATCCGGTGCATCTTTGGGATGCGTCGTTACCTGAAGAATTTTTTCCATGGGGGGTATAAGTCCCGGGTTTTCAATCTCCCCACCCTCTCCGGTTACACCCCACATGTTGTCATCATACGAATACGGTTTATCTGCCGTCTGCTTGACGGGGATATTGTGTTTCTTGGCGTATGCAAGCTCTTCGTCACGACCCATCGCCCATTCCCTCACGGGAGCGATAATTTTAATATCGGGATTCAGCGCAAGTGCCGTGCCCTCTATACGGACCTGGTCATTGCCTTTCCCGGTGCATCCGTGCGCGATTGCATCCGCGCCCTCCCGTGCGGCTATTTTTACCGCCCATTTAGCCAACAGCGGTCTGCCGATTGGAGTAGAAAGATGATACCCTCCTTGATAACTGGCGTTTGCTTTGATACCTTTGGCGATATATTCCTCGGCAAATTCGTCTTTGGCGTCAATGACGTACGCATTCACAGCGCCAAGCTTGAGCGCCTTCTGGCGGATCATTTCCAAATCGTCTGTAAGTTGTCCTATGTCGATGGTGAGGGCTACCACTTGAGCCTTGTATTCATCCTGTATCCACTTCAACATAACCGATGTATCCAGGCCACCCGAGTAGAGAAGAACGACCTTTTTCACCTCGCCCTTATGGGCTTCGTACGACGCTACCTTTACGTAGGAATTTTTTTGCATATGCCAAAAAGTGTACACCCCACGGTATACGCTGTCAATACGAATTGACAAAAAATGGCGTAAAATGGGGAAAAATTGAAGCTTATGAAGCTAAAAATGTTAACTTTCTTACAATTTGAGGCTAAAATTACTTTTTTGACTTCTTTCGTACATGCTTCTCCGGACGCGTACTGCTGTGGGGCGCATCTTTTTTATATTGATTTTTGAACAATGCATAGAAAATATCACCCTTGGTAACCATGCCTATAACCTCATCATTTTCTGAGAGAACTGGAAGCTGATTGAGACTGCGGACGATCATGCGGGACAGTGCGCGCATGACGGGTGTCTGGTCGCGGGTATAAATAACCCGTTTGCACATAATCTTGGAAACCTTCGTATCACCCATATCACGGACTTTTTCTTCCATAAGTTCAAAGTCGGCAATGCCCGTGACATCCACAAAATACTCTTGATAATCCGGATACAGCGCCTTAAGGAGATCTTCCTTGGTGACGATACCGACGATTTTCTTCTTCCCGTCAACGACGGGGATAGCGTTCACATGCTTGGCGAAGAGAAGCTTCCAAAGATCACGAACGGTTGAGGTTTCTTTGGCGGTCACTACATGCTTTGACATGACGTCTAGTACCAGCATAGCTCGCCTAATAGTAGCAAATTACGGGATACAGTCAACAGGAAGCATTATTGCTGCGATCGCTCATTGACGGAAGTGGCATACCGTCGTCGTTTATGAAGCACCTTCATATCCAGAAGAGAACGGCGAAGCATCGCATGGGCCGTCGCCATTTCCTCTGCTGTCGCTTTTCGGGATATGACTTCTTTTGCTCGTTCCTGAGCCTTTTTAATTTCCGCCTCATTGAGCTCGTCTGCGTGTACGGCGCGGGAAACGAGGATAGAGACTTTCTCTGGCGTCACCTCCATGAATCCACCGCCGATTGCCAGAAAGTATTCCTTATTGTGGGTCGCAATTTTAATTTCTCCCTCGGAAAGCGAAGTGAAAAGCGGCTCATGATGGGCAAGTACGCCTATAACCCCGCCGGTTGCCGGCACCGTTACCCGCTCGACCTCTTCAGAAAAGGCCTGACGCTGCGGCGTAATGATCTCAAGAAGAAATGTCTTCATAATTTGCGTCGCTTACTTAACCTCTTCAATGCCACCAACCATGTAGAATGCCTGTTCCGGCTTGCTGTCATGCTTACCGTCCAAGATTTCCTTAAATCCTTTTATGGTTTCTTTTAACGGCACGTATTTCCCTTCTTTTGCCGTAAACGCCTCGGCAACGAACATGGGCTGTGTCAGGAAACGCTGGATTTTGCGTGCACGGGAAACAACCTGCTTGTCCTCGTCACTCAATTCTTCCATACCCAAAATAGCGATGATATCCTGAAGATCCTTGTATCGCTGAAGGACACGCTGCACGCCACGGGCAACTTCATAGTGCTCCTGCCCGACGATTCCCGGTTCCAAAATACGCGAATTGGATGCCAACGGATCGACTGCGGGGAACAACCCTTGTTCCGCGATAGACCGCTCCAGGGAAATCGAGCTATCAATGTGTGCAAATGTCGTCACGGGAGCAGGGTCGGTGTAATCGTCTGCAGGTACGTACACTGCTTGCACCGATGTGATAGAACCACGATTTGTGCTGGAAATACGCTCCTGCAGTGCTCCCATTTCAGAAGCAAGTGTCGGCTGATATCCGACGGCAGACGGGATGCGACCAAGTAACGCGGAGACCTCGCTTCCCGCCTGGGCAAAACGGAAAATGTTGTCGATAAATAAGAGAACATCCTGACCTTCCTCATCGCGGAAGTATTCAGCCATGGTTAGACCGGTAAGGGCGACACGCAGACGGGCACCCGGCGGTTCATTCATCTGTCCGAAGACCATGGCGGTCTTTTCGATAACTCCGGACTCTTTCATTTCCTTCCACAAATCATTTCCTTCACGGGAACGCTCGCCGACTCCGGCAAACACAGACACGCCTCCGTGTACTTCAGCCACATTATGGATAAGTTCCTGAATGGTAACGGTTTTTCCGACTCCAGCTCCGCCGAAAATAGCGACTTTCCCTCCCTTTACGAACGGGGCGATAAGGTCGATAACTTTAATACCCGTCTCCAGAATTGCCGGTTTGGTCGTTTGCTCCACAAACGAAGGAGCAGGCCGGTGAATCGGATATTTCTTATCTGTGACGACCTCACCTTTCTCATCGATGGCCTCACCGACCACATTGAAGATACGGCCGAGTGTTTTTTTGCCGACGGGAACGGAGATAGCAGCGCCAGTGGCCGTGGCCACATCTCCACGTCTCAAACCATCCGTGGGGCCGAGAGCAACAGTCCTGACTCGGTCAGCACCCAGATGGGCAGCGACTTCCAAAACCAGCGTGCCGCCCGCTGTATGGTCGCTCTTGACGGTTAACGCATCATACAGACCAGGGACCTGCCCGCTCGGAAACTGAACGTCGACAACAACGCCGATGAC
Organism: uncultured Gammaproteobacteria bacterium; assembly: GCA_964553825.1. Taxonomy (GTDB): domain Bacteria; phylum Patescibacteriota; class Microgenomatia; order UBA10105; family UBA927; genus CAYUKU01. Next base: position 8,038 of record CAZKLT010000016.1, on the reverse strand, counting down.
CTGTGTTATGACACCGTTTTTTCCTGCTTCTTTCACCTTCACCTTTTGAACTTTTTTTGGTTGTTTTTTCATATAGCTCCTTTACTTTATACTTGGACCGCCATTGATGCCGTTATAAGATCCGTAATTTCGTACGTAATCTTCTCCTGGCGTGCCTTGTTATATACCAGGGTCAACTCGTCGACCAGAGAGAGCGCATTATCCGTGGCATTTCTCATTGCAACCATGCGGGCACTGTGCTCGCTTGCTTCCGCCTCAAGTACGGCGTCGCGTATTTGATTTTCAAGATAGTGCGGCAAAAGTGTTGAAAACACTTCATCGACTGAGGGCTCGATACGAAATTCATGGGTCGGAATTTCCGTTTTCGTATCCATGGATTCTATAGACAAAGGAAGAATTGTTTTCTTTTTCGGTGTCTGGGAGATAATGTTGACGAAATCGTTATACACGAGATCAACACCGTCATACAATCCCTTTGTATAATCCCCGGTGATTAGCTCCGTAAGAGACGGAACCATGGAAATAAACGATGCCGTCTCCGAAAAATCAGCCTTCAGCTCTGATCCGGTATACCGCGCCGCAAACATCGCACCTTTCTTTCCCAAGGTCACCACGTCCAATTTCGCACTCTGGGGGTACTGTTGGGTGAAATACCGAAACAAATTCGTGTTAAGACCTCCACACAACCCTTTGTTGCTGGAAACAAGCACAACCAACCGCTTTCCGGTTGGCATTTTCGGTTTCATAAGCAAAGGATGCTCTGCAAGGGTTATCTTAGAAGAAAGCAAGATAACCATCTCATAAATTTTCTGTGCGTACAGCTTACCGGAGAGTGCTGCGGCTTGAGCCTTTCTCATACGGGAAGCGGCGACCAACTCCATCGCTTTGGTGATCTGGGAAATGTTTTTCGCGGACTTTATGCGGCCGCGAATGAGTCGGATATTTGCCATTATGCCGCCGAAAATCCTTTTTTGAACTCCGATATTGATTTTTTGAGCGATTCCTCGGTCGTCGGACTGATAAGCTTGTCCTTGGCGATATCCGCAAGCGCTTTCTTGTACAGCTTCGACACAAATTCTATATACTCGCGCTCAAACCGGGACACGGCGCCAACGGGAATATCATCAAGATACCCATTGCTTCCCGCCCAGATGCTGATAATCTGCTTTTCGACGCTCATCGGGGCAAATCGTGCCTGCTTTAGGAGCTCCAGCATGCGGGCTCCCCGGTCGATTTGCTTTTTGGTCGTATCATCCACATCGGTGGCAAATTGCGTAAACGCAGCCAGCGAACGGTATTGAGCAAGATCCAGCTTCAGACTCCCGGACACTTTCTTCATACCCTTCACCTGTGCTGAACCTCCAACGCGGGATACTGAGACGCCCACATTAATGGCTGGTCTCTGACCTGCGTTAAAGAGATCCGACTCTAGAAAGAGCTGACCATCCGTGATAGAAATGACGTTAGTCGGAATATACGCAGAGATATCATTGGCTTGCGTTTCAATAATCGGAAGTGCAGTAATCGATCCGCCACCGTATTTCTTGTCCAATCGACAGGCCCGCTCAAGGAGTCGGGAATGCAGATAAAATACATCTCCCGGATATGCCTCACGTCCGCTGGGACGCTTAAGAACAAGTGAAATCTGTCGATATGCCCATGCGTGTTTGGTCAAGTCATCATAGACAATGAGCACGTCTTTGCCCTTATCCATGAAGTACTCTGCCATTGCGCACCCTGCATACGGTGCGATGTACTGGTATGCCGTCGGGTCAGCCGCTGATGCCGCCACAACGATTGTATGATCCAGCGCTTTGTGTTCTTCCAGTTCTGCTGCAACCTGTGCAATACGGGATGTTTTCTGGCCGATGGCGACATAGATACAGATAACCCCTTCTGATTTCTGATTGATAATCGTATCGACGGCTATAGACGTTTTGCCGGTGTTGCGGTCGCCAATGATAAGCTCACGCTGACCGCGCCCGACAGGGATCATGGCATCAATGGCTTTAATGCCCGTCTGAAGCGGAGTATTAACTGGTTGACGTCTGACCACGCCTGGGGCAATTTTTTCGAGCGGATAATATTTCTTGGCGGAAACATTGGGCTTGCCATCCACCGGGACACCAAGCGGATTGATAACGCGTCCAAGAAATCCCTCATCGACAGGAATGGACAAAAGCTGCCCCGTGCCCCTGACTTCGTCTCCTTCTTTGAGCTTCAGGTAGTCTCCCAAGATGATGGCTCCGACCGCATGCTCTTCCAGATTAATGGCAAATCCCCCGATACCATGAGGGAATTCCAATCGTTCAAGATATGCCACGCGGGGAAGTCCTTCAATTTTCGCAACTCCGTCGGCAATCGTTTTAATTCGGCCAACGCGCTTGGCCTGAACGGTAACTTCGAACGATTCAATTTTACGCGTAAGATCACTTGAGAATGCTTCGGCTGACGTTTTTTTCATAGGATTAAGAACTAAGCAAGACGTCCGATAATTTATTTAACTGATTTACGAGAGTCGTATCGACAATCCAGTCCCCCACCTGAATCCGTAATCCGCCCAATACGTTGGGGTTTACATGAGTCTGAACGGTTACCGGATGACCGATAAGTTTGGCAAGGAAAGCACCAATAGCTTTCTTCTCCTTATCTGTGCAGGCGACACTCGTCTCCACTTTTGCGACTTTTTCTTTTTTTGCCTGGGATGTAATCTTCTCAAGCAAAATTTTCACGTCCGGCATCATGGTATCGGATGAAAAATCAACAGATGGTTGTGTTTGGATTGCCATACATTACACCTTCATCGATTCCAGATCCTTAATATGCTTTGCCAGAACTTTGTGCTTATCATCAGATGTCATGATGCCGCCCAAAAGTCGCTTGGCCATTGCCACAGCAAGGAGTACTGCGCTTTTTTGTACATCTTTTTCCATGTCACGGCGCAACTGTGCCACCTCTTCCCTCCCCTTTTCTATAATCTGTTCCGCTTCCAGGTGGGCAGCGGCCACCAGATCTTTCTCCTCTTCTTTCGCCTGTTTTCGCGCTTCCTCAAGAATTTCCTGAGCTTCTTTCCTTGTCGTTTCCAGAAGCTTCTGCTTCTTGGAATTGAATTTCTCTTCCTCTTCCCGCATCTTCTGCGTCAGCTTCAATCCCTCTTCGATTTCCTTCTTCCGTTTCTCCAATATGGACAAAATCGGCTTATACAGAAACCGTGAAAGCACCAGCACAATGACCGTAAAATTTACGATCTGTGCCAGGAGCTGTGTCGGTTGAATTCCCAGTTTGTCCATACAATCCTTTCTTTTCCCTGGCGGCACCTTACCGCCAGAATGTCTTACACGAACTTAATAATAAATGCCGCGACCAACGCATAAATAGCAATAGATTCGGCAAAAGCGACACCCAAGATCATGTTGGTCCGGATATCGTTCATGGCTTCCGGATTTCGTCCGATAGCCTCAAGTGCTTTTCCTGTCAGGATACCGATAGCAAGAGCTGGCATACCGCCTCCTACTGCAATCGTGAATCCGAACATGATTGTTTTAATTGATTCTAAATCCACCTAAACCTCACCTCCCTCATTCGTGCTGTTCCCCATGGGAAACAGCAACCTGTGCAAAAATGACGAATAACATCGAAAATACGAGTGCTTGGATCATGCCGACGAACAGCTCCATGGCAATAAAGGGCATCGGCGCGATAAACGGGATCAAAAATGCGATAACCGTCAATAGAACTTCCCCGGCAAAAATATTTCCAAACAGACGGAACCCGAAGGAAATAATCTTTGAGATCTCTGAAACAAGCTCAAGGATGCCGACGGCAAACATAATCGGATTTGAAAGAATGATAAATCTTCCGGTGTAATGAAAACCAACCATGGAATAGCCAAAGTACTGAATCGCAAGAACAGCAATAAGCGCAAGCGCGATCGTCATATTGAGGTCGGCAGTCGCTGGACGCAAAAGCGGAACCAGAGATTTCTCTTCTTCATGCCCACCGGCAGCTGCTTGGGTAGTTGCGGCTGCTGTGACGGTCTCTTCTGCGTGTTCAGCTACGACGACCGGCGCATGATCATCTGCGGCTGGTGCTGACTCCGCGACAGCAGGTACTGCTGTTTCCTCATGAACTTCAGAAGTAACGACTTCATGCGATTTCCATTTGCCGATTGTACCAACACCCGGCAACAGACCCATCCAGTTGGAAACGAGGATGAAAATGAACATGGATGCGGCCAAAGGGAAAAATCGCTTTACATTCTCACCGGCAATTTGTCCGTAAAAATCATGTAGTCCGCCTACCACGACTTCGGCAAGTGTCTGAGCACCACTCGGTATGAGTGATAACCTACGGGTTGCCAGCCATGTGAAAACAAACAACAGCGCCATCACAAGCCAAGTAGCAAGCATGGAATTGGTGATACTAAATCCAAGGAGGGAAGTGATTTGTTCAGCGGCCAGCGTTACATGTGGCATATTATTTTGATCTTCTAATAACTGCTTTTAGTGTTTGAATAAAACCAACAACAGAGATGAAGCATCCTGCAACCAAGAGTCCCAATGTATAGCGGGGATATGAGGCGAACTGTTGATCAAGAAGCCCGCCGACAAAAACAGAAATCGCCATGGGCATCGCGACCGTCAGTCCGATATCTCCTACTAATCCAACGTACATCCTCAGATTTTCGCTCTTTTTTTTGTTTTTCTGGTTCCTTGTAGATTTCCGAATTTTTCCTTCGTGATCCACAAACAACGAGAATTGTTCTCTACCGGATGGTTGCATCTAAACTCCATCTCTATGATACCAACAATATTGTACAAAAAGGATTCCGTGCCGTCAATGCACACTGGTTATGCATCAAACGTGTGTAAACAGGCTCAAACTATCACTCGACGACCTGTGTTACCTCATCGACCAACATGGTCAAACGGTCATCTTTTTCATCAATTTTTCCGGTTGCTACCACCACCGCATCCATTCGCCAATACTCAACTGTTCTTGCATAAATTTTCGGGAATACGACGACTTCAATCAGACCGGTAAGGTCTTCGAGTTTTACAAACGCCATCTCCTGATTTCCCGCCTTGGTCGTTATTTTCTTCACCCCTGCGATAATGCCGCCCACGGACAACCGGTCATTTACCCGCTCACGATTGATTTCACTCATGTTCGTTAATTTCATGGCGGCGAGTTTTTTGCGGTAGGGCTCCAGCGGATGCGTCGTAAGGTAAAACCCAAGCAGCTCCTTTTCGTACCCCAAAAGTGTCGACTCGGGAAGATCAGGCACCTTCGGAAGCACGTCTTTTGTCGCGCCATCGTCTTCACCGGCGAAGAGTCCCACCTGCCCGCTTGCCACCTGTTTTTTCTGCCGATGGGCATACTCAACGGCAACCGGAAGATACGATACCAACGCGCTTCTCGTTCCGAAGGCGTCCATTGCTCCCGCTTTGATAAGACTTTCGATGGTTTTGCGGTTCACCCGGCTGACATCGACACGGTGAACAAAATCAGTAAGGCTCTCAAATCGCCCGTCTTTGCGGGCAAGAAGGATGCTCTCGATAGCCGCTTCTCCGACGTTTTTAATCGCGGATAATCCGAATCTGATCCTGCTGTCCTCTATGGCAAATTCCACCTGTGATGCGTTGATATCGGGAGGAAGTAGCGTCAATCCCGTTCGCCTGCACTCAGCGACAATGGAGCTCATTTTATCGTCCCTCGTAGGCCCGGTATTGGCCCGCGATTCAGCGGTGAGCACTGCTGTCATATATTCGACGGGGTAGTTGGCTTTCAGGTATGCGGTTTGATACGCGATCATGGCATAACAGGCAGCATGCGCTTTGTTAAATCCATATCCGGCAAAAGGCTCAATCAGATTAAAAATCTCCTCCGCCTTCGTCTTGTTCATGCCTTCCTTCACGCATCCTTCGATAAACTTCTCCTTTTGTTTTTTCATTTCTGAGGGAATCTTCTTGCCCACGGCTTTTCGTAATTTATCCGCGTCGCCCCAGGAATACCCTGCAAGGGTAATGGCCGTCAAAAGCACGTCGTCCTGATAAGCGATAATGCCATACGACTGTTTCAGCACGTCTTTCAGCCTCGGATCAGGATAGGTAATTGCCGCAGGATCGCGCTTGCGACGGATAAATTCGGGTATGACTGCCATCGGCCCCGGGCGGAACAAAGCAACCATAGCCATAAGATCAAATATATTCGTCGGCTTGAGCTCTTTGATATAACGGCGCATGCCTGCAGATTCAAGCTGGAACACTCCTGTCGTCTCCCCGCTTGAAAGCATGTCAAACGTTTTCTTGTCATCAAGCGGAATTTTCCCCAAATCAATGTCGATATCGCGTACCTGTTTGATAAACGCAAGCGCCTGCGACATAATCGTCAGGTTGCGCAAACCCAAAAAATCCATTTTCAGCAGTCCGACCCCGTCCTCCCCCACCGTATACATGTCGTATTGCGTCACAATGCGCTCGCCTTTGCTTTCCCGTTGAAGCGGCGTGTACTCGACAATCGGTTTATCGGCGATGACCACGCCCGCTGCGTGCACGGATGAATGTCTCGCGACACCTTCCAGTTTTTTGGCAACATCCAGAAGCCGTTTGGTCTCGGGTTCTCCCTGGTAAGCAAGTGCCAATTCGGAGGACTGTGCAAGCGCCTTTTCTATCGTCATAGAGCCGCCTTGGAATCCCATCGGAATCATTTTGGAAATCCGATCGGGTCCTGCATACGGCATCCCAAGTGCGCGACCGGCATCACGGACAGCACCCCGGGCTTCCATGGTACCGAAGGTAATAATCTGTGCCACCTTATCATCCCCATATCGCTGTGTTACATACGCAATAACTTCGTCACGCCGGTCGTCGGCAAAATCGAGATCAATATCCGGAGGGCTTGGCCGGAAGGGGTTTAAGAACCGTTCAAACGGAAGATTGAAAAACAACGGATCAATACCCGTGATATTAAGGATATAGGAAATAACCGATCCGGCCGCTGATCCGCGTCCCGGTCCGACACCGATACCGTTTTTTTTGGCCCAGTTGACGAAATCCTGCACAATAAGAAAGTATGTCGAGTACCCTTTGGTATTAATGATTTCGAGTTCGTAATTGATGCGCTCACGCAGTTCATCGGTCATCGTGGCGTACTTGGCAGGCACACGATCCCAGACGAGTTTGCGCAAAAACGCTGCTGGTGTTTCTTCGTTTTCGATGGGATACTTCGGCAGAATCCACTTTCCCACCGACAGGGAAATATCACACATATCGGCGATTTTCACCGTGTTTTCAATCGCTTCGGGATATTGGGCAAAAAGTTCCTTCATCTCATCCGGAGAACGCATATAGAAATCCGGTGACGGAAGCATGGAGAGCGGCCGGTCTTTCTCTATGATTGTCCGCTGCGTCTGAACACAGAGGAGAATTTCCTGAGCTTCGGCATCATCGGCATTGACGTAATGGATATCGTTTGTCGCAACCAGCGGAATTCCCAGCTTCCGCGAAAGGGAGATAAGTTTTTCGTTTATCTCATCCTGGAGCGGAATATGGGGATGTTTTTGGAGCTCGAGATAGTAGTGATTCTTCCCGAAAAGCTCACTGTATTCAAGTGCTACTCGCTCGGCTTCTTTCTCTTCCCCAGCGCGAAGAAGGTTGGAAACCTGTCCTTGCAGACACGCGCTGGTGCAAATAAGGTCTTCGTGATATTTCTTCAGGAGTTCCCAGTCGATACGCGGCTTGTAATAGTACCCCTCCAGATGAGCAATCGTCACCAGCTTCATGAGGTTTCGGTAGCCATTTTCATTCTTCGCCAGAAGCACCAGATGGTACGGATCCGTATCGATTTTTCCCTCTTTGTCCAGATGACTTCTTCGCGCTACATACGTTTCCACGCCGATAATTGGTTTTATACCGGCTGCTTTTGCTTTCAGATAAAACTTGAAACTCCCGTACATGGCGCCGTGATCCGTGAGCGCAAGAGCATCCATCCCGAGCGTCTTGGCACGATCGATAAGAAGATCAAGTTTTCCTAACCC
>CAZKLT010000015.1:0-21569 GCA_964553825.1 uncultured Gammaproteobacteria bacterium | reverse complement strand
GGCGCAACGGGCGAACTTTGCCCAAATAGGATCAGTGCGCCCGCACATAGAAGGACCACGATAAACGGCGTCATCCACCACAACCGTTCCTGCCAAATATAGTCAAATAACTCCCCTACGATGGTAAATCTTGCCAAAAACCTGTGTTTTATCATACTTGTTTCACTATAACAAAATTTTCCAATACGAGCAGATCAATACCGCTTCGCATAAACGTACTGTAGGCATCGGCCGGAGAATTCACAATCGGCTCTCCCTTCAGGTTAAATGACGTGTTCAGAAGAATCGGCCGTCCGGTTTTCCGGTAAAATGCACGCAGAAGACGCCCATACCTTCCCTTATAACGGGAATCAACCGTCTGGATACGTGATGTCCCATCGACGTGGGTGGTAGCCGCGGCGATGCGACGACCCTTGGCTGTCGTATCGAAGGTAGCCAGCATGTATGGCGCCATCCTGGACGTCGTCACGCGATAATAATCTTTGGCCAGGTGGTCCAAGACAACAGGAGCAAAAGGCCGGAATTCTTCCCGGAATTTAATTTTTCTGTTTACCAAATCTTTCATCGCTGCATCCTTCGGATCGGCGATAATTGAACGGTGACCGAGTGCCCGCGGCCCGAATTCTGCCCGCCCCTCAAACCAGCCGACCACCTGCCCCGCCAGAAGCGCCTCAACGACAAGTTTGATAATCTTGGTGTCAGACAACCTGCGTGCTTTGATTTTCGCACGCTTGAGAAATGCCGCAATATCCGCATTACTTGAAGAAGCGCCCCAAAATACATGCTCAAGCGGTACCCGTTTCTTCTGCCCTAATACATGGTGGTATGCGTAGAGTGCAGCGCCGACTGCTCCGCCATCGTCTCCGGCTGCAGGAAACGCAAATACGTCTTTAAACGGTGTCCGCCGGGGAATATTTCCGTTGATAACGCTATTGAGGGCAACACCGCCACCAAAACACAAGCGAGATTCTCCGGTTTTTTTCGCAATGGCTGTCATCATCCCAAAAACAACATCCTCTGTTACCTTCTGGAGGCTCGCTGCCAGATCGAACCGATCCAGGCCGCGAAACTCCTCAATAAACGCGTCAGAATACATACGGGTGGCCGTCGTGTGGAAAGAAAAATAATTGAGATTTAGCTCAATGGACCCATCATTCAGCTGCCGGAATGTCTTTCGCACCTTACTTGTGTGGCGCGGCTTTCCATACCCGGCCATACCCATAACCTTATATTCGCCCTCATTTACCTCAAAGCCTAAAAATGCAGTAAATGTCGAGTACAACAGGCCGACTGAATGAGGAAACTGCAATTCCCCCATCGGGATAAGTTTATGCCCTCGGGCAACTCCCCAACTACCCGTTGAACGATCGCCAACGCCGTCGAGCGTTAAAAAAGCGGCTCTGGGAAAGGGCGAGGGGTAAAACGCCGCTGCGGCATGGGAAAGATGATGCGGGACGAACAGTACTTTGTCCGGGGTAACGCCCAACTGATCCGTGATGATGGATCGTATCCAAAGCTTCTCGGTCAGTGCGTTACGCATCGATTCGACGAAATATCCGAGACTCCCGGGGAAAAAGCGAATCACGGTATCCAGATGGCGCTGAAATTTAATAAATGGTTTTTCGTAAAAAACAACCCAATCCAAATCAGAGGCCGTAATCCCTCCCTGCGCAAGACAAAAACCGATTGCACCCGTCGGGAACCGGGCGTCATGCTTGCGTCTGCTTATCCGCTCTTCCGCGCAAGCCGCGACAACGCGTCCGTCTACCAGAAGCGCTGCTGCTGCCTCATGATAATGACACGATATGCCTAAAATACGCATCTAGTATTGCCTCCCGGCAGACAGGCGATCTTCTGTCTTCATGCTCCACGCAGTCCATCCTCCGCGCGACGATGAGGCGGTGTGCAAAAGTCGTAGCACCAGCATCCAGGGAGAAAGAAGAACGTAGACAGCGGACAGAAGAATCCAGGCATTGATAGCCATGACTGTCTGGGAGAACGCGGTAAATCGGCGATGTATATGCTGTCGTACGGCATGCATATCCGAAGGTATTATTGCTCCTGATCCTGTCCCAAAATAATGAGGAAATCAGCGCCCTGAGGCGCATCTTCCCCCTGCGGCAACGTGCCCGATGTCAATCCCAGCGTCCGTGCCAATTCCGCGGCCTGCGCGCCCTTGTTTCCGGAAAGATCGACCAGGAGACTCGTTTTGTAATCGTTTTTCTTCGCATTATCGCGATCGACAATCTGTGCTCCCGGTACTTTAGATGCAATCGTCCCCTCATACGAGCGGGTCAAACCGGTCTTGGACGTTCCGTTGAGAAGAACAAAACGAACTTGTGTTTGCGTCTGCGCCGATTCGGTCGCCTGGGCACCGATGTTAACCGGGGCCACGTTGAGTATACGATTGACCTCAGGGTCATAGAGAATGGCAAGCTTGGCATTCGTATAAATTATAACCTGATCGCCCTTTTTTGCCTTGGCGAAAAATGCCTGACTTGCCAGCTTGGTGGGGTCGGTTATTCTGGCGACGGTTGGCTCTTCCCCTGAGGGCAATTCCATGAGCTTGGACACCCGCGCCACGAGGTCTTTTGCCTCCTGTTGCGCGCGTGTCGTCGGATCCAGTGATTTTTGCTTTTCCTTCTGCCATCCAAGATAGAAATACACAGACGCACCGAGAGAAACCACGAGCACTGCAGACACCGTAATAAGGGTAAGTTTGTCTTTACCGATGTGCATACCGTTCATCATAAAGAAGGGCGTGCATGATTGCAAGCTGGTCGCAAAAAGGCTTTTCAACCAACGGCATACAGCGTACCATACAGATATGCAGATCCACCCAAATCTCAAACGGCTGACGAGACGCACGCTCCTTGGATTGTTAGGCATATGCATTGCGCTCGTGACGGCTGAGGCGGGACTGCGTATATTTGCACCGCAAAAAACGCTCAACGACGTTCAGTCCGTATCGTTTCGGTGTTTCCAGGAAGGCGAACATCGGTGGATTAAAATGAAGGCAAACGCCACCTGTATACTGCGGTCAGTCTATGATCCCTTCCCGCCGGTTGAAGTGCAGACGAATTCGCATGGCATGCGCAGCCCGCAAATCGATATCCAGAAACCACCAAACACGAAGCGTGTTCTGTTTATTGGCGATTCGTTCACCATGGGTTGGGGTGTGGAAGCGTCAAAGGCCTTCCCGCAACAAACGGAAGCGTTGCTGGCACAACGCAACCTCCCTTTTGCGGTACAGACAATCAATGCAGGGTTCACTGCCGCCGGTCCCAGCGGCTACTGGCTTTCATTAAAACTCGATGGATTGCAGTTTGACCCCGATGTTGTCGTGATAGGATTTTTTCTGGGTAATGATATTCTGTCACGCAAAGATGTGGAATGGGTACGCGTCGACGCGCAGGGGCTCCCTGATGTTGTCCGTTCCCGAAGCAATTATGTGGATGCCACAGGGCAGCTTCGGCTGCGGGCGTTACCTCCGGCATATCATATACCGTATCTGCGCAATACACACACGTTCATCCTGCTTATGAATGCACTGTACCCAGGGGCAACAATTCCCAATCAGGATGACCTTGTCAAGGACACGATCTGCGTTTTCAATCGGGAGTGTCACGCCTTCGACCAGGCGAAATCCGAGGTGAAAATGCTTTTCTCTGCCATGCACACACTGCTTGCCAAACAGAATAAACGTCTCGTCATCGCCATTATCCCGACGAACTTTCAGGTACACTTCGATGTGGAATATAAACGGCGCTACAATCTTCCATTGCTTCCTTCGGAACGACGGTTTCTCAATGATGAATTTATCGAATATTTCCGCGCAAACGGCATTGACTATGTTGACCTTCTGCCGCCACTCCTTGAACACGCAGGCCAAAATCGGCTGTACTATGAAATGGATGATCACTGGAATGAAACGGGACACACTATAGCAGCACAGGCGATAGCCGAGAAACTCCTCACGATATGGCAATAACACGTATCGCTCTTTTCACAATAAGCCTATTGGGAACACTTGCCGCAGGAGAAATCCTCACCGCCCGACTCGCTCCTCAGCTGATATTTACGCGGCTCCCCGATGCCGGTACCGGCTGCTATCAAAGCGATCCCACCCTCTTTGCGGTGCCGAAGCCCGGAACATTCTGTACCCATACCACCCCGGAATACTCCCTTCGCACCCCGATTAACGCGCAGGGGTTCGTAGGCATCACCGACACCCCAGTAAGGAAATCGGCGGGGGTAACACGCATCGCGTTTATCGGAGACTCATTCACGTTTGGCCAGGGTGTGCCCTATGATCGCGCCTATCCCATGCTCACCGGTAAACTCCTCAGTTATCACGGCGTGTCAGCAGAAATTCTGAATGCTTCCATGGTAGGCGCTGGCCCGCACTGGTACTATCTCCGGCTCGTTCATTCATTGGCGGCATTTGCGCCTGACGTCGTCGTCGTCGGATTGTATGCGGGCAACGATATCTCTGATATGCAGTACTTCCAGGCAACAGCAAATGACTCATCCGGCCTGCCACTCGCCGTCACCACCGCGGAGGAATATGTAGACACGGACGGCGTACGCAGGGCAACATCCACACTGCTGCGGTACCGGGTGCCCATTCTTCGAAACAGCAATCTTTTCCAGTTAGCAGCATCAAAAATCGGCGGAGCCCCGTTTGCGGCACCGTCATCTGCGATCAATGGCAGCCCATGTCTGTTAACGCTGACGTGCCCGGAACTTTCGACTGGCATCGACAATATGGCAACGTTGATACGGGGGATGAGAACGATAACGGATGCCTGGGGCGCACGACTCATCGTGTTACTCATCCCATGGGAACTCCAACTGCCGAGGCACATCCTCGCCCGCTCACGCATCACATTCTATGCCACAGATGCCACGCGCCATGCGCTGACGGACGCCATTGAGCAAAGTCTCCAACAACACGGCGTCACTACGCTTAATCTGCTCCCAATATTTGAAGCCAATACGTCTGATGAGATGCTTATCTATCCGCAAGACCGGCATTGGACAGATGCCGCGCACGTTCTGACAGCTACCTCTATCACCAAGGTGCTACGGTCCATGATTACCGGCCCGGGACCCCAAGCCGAAGAACCATGAAAGCCGCGCCATACAATCCAAGCGCAACCCACGAAAGCGCCGATATACCAATAATAATGGCCCCATACTCTAGGCATGCGCCACACACTAACCCAAGAATGTTACTACCGAACTCAATATCCGGACGCTCTGAATCCGAGTATATATCGGCAAAAAGAATGTTTGCTATACCGACAGGCAAAAATAAAACCACAAGGAGCACTGCGCCCGATACTGCAATGTTTCCCCATGGGAGCACTTGACGGACGGGCACGAGCGCCGTTACGCATATTGCGCCCATAAGCAGCATCCATAATATGCGCTGTGGTATCTGGATAAAGCGCGATCGCACCTGGACCGCCACATATGTCATACACAAAATGCCTGCAAAAGCTGCAGCCTGCACATGCCATGTTGAGCCAAAAAGTAGAGCAAGCTGTGTGATACTCCGGGTTTCGAGAAGCGCAAATGCCGCGCCGAGAAGAAATAATGATGCGGCACGCCGTCCGAACATGGGATTACCCCGCCAACGCAATACAACCAATAAGGATACAAATGAAACGATACCAATAAACACAAGGAGCTTCACATACACTGCGGGGATTGTGCGTCCCCGAATATAAAAAAACGGCCAATCATCCGTCGGTACATCCCGAACAGCCACTGGTGGCTGTTCTTCATTTTTCACGACAAACATCCGCGATGTGGTGCTCAGATATGCCTCACGAGGTGTCTGGAGGAATACATCGCTCACAAGATCACGCACACGATCCGTAAGCCATGCATGGCGATAATCATTGTAGACAACGAATGTCCCGCCGGGGGCAAGAATATTTCTTGCAGCCATCATTCCTTCCCGGGTATACAGAAAGCTTTCTAACCGCATCTCGCCCTGACCATCCCGAGATATCAGTGAATCCGGCAGAGCATAAATCACCAGATCATACCTGTTGTCAATCGATTCCATAAAGCGACGCCCGTCCTGGATAATCAATTTCACCCGCGGATCATCATACGGCTTATGGGGATGATATAGTTTTCCGATACGGGCAATAACAGGATCTATCTCTACTGCATCAACATTCTTGGCTCCATGAAGCAGAGCCGCTGCCACATCCTGCCCGGTTCCGGCCCCGATAATAAGCACGCTCGAGGGCGCCTGACTCTGAAAAAATCGTGTGTACAATAGCGAGTAGAATGGAGCCTCCGTAAGGGGAGAAAAAAACTGATGCGTAATGTTATTTGCAAAAACGTGACCTATTCGCGTCGAGTTGTCATACTGCACCTGCAGCCTGGAATACGGCGACCAAAAGATGCTTCCTGAACCCCACTCCACAGCGCTAAGCACAATGCCTGCGAACACGATGCCTCGCACGATTAATAAACCTAGACCTGAATGAATTGCTGCATAGATACAGACAAATAGTCCGAACCATATAACCGGTGGAAACTCCAAATACGAACCCAGTGCAAATACCGCAATGCCCGACAGTGCACCAAGAAGATCGTAGGCATATGCGCTCAAAGGTGTGGGCATCATGCGGAAATAACGCGCAAGCGGTTGTGATAACAACGCAAAAATTGCCACTACCCAAACAAATATCACACTAACACTGACAACTGGCGAGATGTTTAGCCGCTGCGCATCAAGATCACCGCGGAAAAAAATAACATCCGTTGCACTGGTCTCAACCGCCGATATGTGTGTGCCTGCTAGGCGCACTCCTACCATAAGAAAAAGTAATAACATTGGCATGAGCATTGACCATTTTCGCATCCGATCCGGCAGAAAAAATCCAAGCCCCGTTCCCAACAAAGATGCAATGAGAATAAGATTATTCACATAACCCAAATAGGTAACATGCGCAGGCAAAAAACGAATGAGGGAAAGCTCAAGATATAAGATGAGGAAGCTTGTGAAATAGAGCTTTGGTGCAACTGGGTGAAAGGAAACCATACCCGGCTGAAAACTCGACAGATTCGATGATAAGGCGTAAACAGATTCTTGACAAGAATACAAACGGTAGTTTTCGCACAGGGAGGGATGTGTATGCGTACTATCAGGATTCTTGCCCTTAAGCGTCTTTATCTTGAGCAGTGTTCTTTTCCTTCAAAAAGGCCAATCTATCCAAGCTCAATCAGTCAACGGAACGATCATGGGGCTCGGGAATCGTTGTTGAAGGCGAAAATCAGCCGCAATCCGACATTAACGTAGTTATTGAAGGAACAGACTTGTCTGCGCTCACTGATTCAAACGGAAACTATTCAATCACGCGCGTGTCAATCCGCACATATGGGACAGTCCTAGCATACACAGAAGAACGAGGTTCAAATGGCGTTAATCTTTACTCAGTTGCAATCAGAGATGGTCAAGGCCGCGTAGGAGTGTATCTTCCAACATCCGGTAAAACCGTTACGCTGCCAACACTTGTTTCAAACGCGTAAAAAGAAATAGAATGTTATTCATCTGAGATCAGGCTCCAAATGATCCACGCTGCTGGGTCGGATTATTGTAGTCTTTAATACGGGAAATGGCACAATGACGACGCTTTTTTTTCGTATGCTCTGCCGTAACTTTTTTTCTATCGCCTGACGATAATTCCACGAAAAAAGAATGATACCATCAGGTACGCGCCTGCCAATAACATCCTCTGGGTATATAGGAATCATCGTGCCGGGAATGAAGCGGCCATTTTTCCCAGGAGTTGAGTCCACGGCATAAGAAATCCTCTGTCCTAAGCCGACATACTGGATCAAAATTGTCGCCTTCGCCGGCGCGCCGAATCCAATAATTCTCCCTGATGGGAGTATTTTTTTCATTCGTGCGGGAAAGGAGCAAACCAAACGCGAGAACCGTGATAAAGCATACGGTGGAATGCCTTCATGCCTCACGCGCTTGAATGTGTTGGCAGCATGCATCGCGTATACGCGTGTCGATCCTCCCTGTGACCCGGTGCGGCGCATGCGGATCGGCATCAACCCGGCATCAGTTAGCATGCGGATGAGGGCTTTACGCGAGCAATACCAATAGTGCTCATGATAAATACTGTCAAATTGCCCTGCCGCTATCATCGACTCCAAAGAGGCAACCTCCAGAATAAGCGTGCCTCCGGGAGCAAGCAGCGTGGCAACCCCCCGCAGAACATCCGCCGGATCAGGCATGTTTGCCAGCGCGTGCGTCATCGTTATCAGGTCAAATGAGCCGTATGCATTCTTAATCTCCTTGGCCACGGAAAAACTGAAAAATCGCTCCATGACAGCAATACCGCGTTCACGGGCCAATCGTGCGATATTTTGTGCCGGCTCAACGCCAAGCACGCGGTTGTCTTTGGATGAAAAATTCGCTAGAAATGTTCCGTCGTTGCAGCCGATATCAAGAACTGAGCCGCCCTTCGGCAAAAATGCGCGAACTTCCCTCGCCAGGGCATCCAACTGGCGGACCAACGGCGCCGACGAACCGGTAGTATAGTGATACGTAGAAAAAATCCGTTCCGGCGGAACCTGAATCCCTGTCTGCCCCAGTCCGCAGGACGCACAATAATACAGATCTAACGGGTAGAATCTCACACCGGCGGCTTCATCCGGTTTTGGGAAATAATTGACAAGCGGCATCCGGCCTAAGGAAACCACGAATTGGGCAGATTTGTGACAATACCGACAGGGACGATGTTTCATGATCGGACTCCGATTGTATTGCCTTTTCGCGCAATCAACAATCCTATCGGCGCATGCCCACACAGCGCCATGATAAGCGAGACAGGGACACTTATGACAAGCAGGGCAATACCCAGTATCCAGTCACCATGAACCCCTAAAACCGAACGCATGCTCAATGCCATACCGGCAGGCACATATTCCCACGCATACACACCCGTTTGTGCAACAATGTCAAATCCCTGTTTACGCACGGCCTCTGCCAAGCCGATATCCCGGAAGTGAACCAGATGCCGCGGCATATCCAAATGCAGCCAATGTCTCCCGAATAATCTCGACTCGTACCCAGAAAATCGTGGATATTCCACAAATAGATATCCCCCGGGCGAAAGGATCTGATATGCTTTTTGCAGATATGCCTCCGGGTGAGCAACGTGCTCTAAGCTTTCCCAAAACAAAACCCCATCCAAGCGGCGCAGCGGCGTTCGGAGAAACACAGAACGACGAACAGACGAGGCAGTTCCCGAATAGTACGGGTCTATGTTTTCTATATGAAACCCGAGTTGCGTGAATGCAGCAGAAAGCCGACCCGCACCCGATCCGACATCGCAGATACGTGCGGGCGTCGCAACGAGATCCTTCACCCACTTCAATCGCCGCCGCTGTGCACGGGAAAAAACAAATTCCCGTACCCGACCCAGCAGGCCGGGGGCGTGATAATACGAACTGGGATAGTATGCCCGCATATCGGCCGGCTCCGGATACGTAAAGGCGTTTCTGCACTGGTGACAATCAAAGAGTCCGTAGCTTCCCCGCGCAAAAACATATTCTGCCAATCCGCCAATCCCACAGACGGGACAGGCAGGACAGACTCTCCCTCCGTCAAACAATCGCTGCGGTAATCCTGCATTCCTGGCGACAACCCGCGCGATCACTCCTGCCGTTCCCAACGTATAGGCTACACTGTGCCGCCAGAGCGCTCCTCGTTTCTTACCCCCATACCGCGCCACAACGGGCACTGATGCAATAGTCTCGCCCGCGACAACTGCCTGACAAATAATTTCGAAACTGAAAAGAAAATCGTCATGTGTCGCACGCCAGTTTATCCGCTCAAGCAGGTTCCTGGTATACACCCTGAATCCCTGATGCATATCGGGAATACGGGTACGCAAAATACGATTATAGACGCCCGTCAGGAGCCGGGTCGTCACGTATTTGGCGGGGATCATCCCGTGTGGTATTGCCGAACCGGTAAATCTGTTTCCGAGTACAAATGATGCTCCTTTTTCTATTTCTGCCAATGCAGGCTTGACTGCTGAGCTTGCGTATTCTCCGTCCGGATGCAGCTCAACAATGACATCGGCTCCCCGTGCAAGGGCGAGCGCAAAACAAAATTTGAGGTTTCCGCCGTACCCCAAATTTCTGGGCGTACGCTGCACTCGGACACCATGAAGCGAACGCGCAAGCTCATACGTACCGTCCTGGGAACAATCATCGACGATGAAAATGTCATCAAAGATACCAGGGGGCAAACGGTCGACAAATTGCCGAAGCGTCCTGGCGGCATTGTAGGCAGGAAGAATGGCTACGACGGATTTCTTCATTTTTTCCTATAGATAAAGACCTGATCCTGATAGGTGGGACGCACTTCAACAAATGACCGCAATTCCATTTCCGGCCGCGACATATCCGCAAAAAATACCGGCAGAACAGTCTCTTCGTAACTTTCATCGAGATCAATCCCCGGCGGAAGCGGTCGATAGTCAAAAGTCAGAAACGATCCGTCATTCCCCCGCTTGCTGTAAAGTATGACCCAATCGGGTAGATCACGAAAATCATAAATATACCGCGGAATAATGCTACGGTTCTCCGGGAATATGCGCGTATTAATGAGCGACACCCGATTGACGAACCGAATTTTCTGGCCAAGATGAAAAATAAGCGGTTCATGGTCGCGATCCAAACTTACAAAAGCGGTGTCCCCCTCACGGGCATGTTCATCCAGATATCGGGCGACCACGCGATCCGGCGTCTCATACGGCCGCGTCATTTCACGAATATATTCAGCAAGTAACACCCGCGGCTGTAGTGCAAGAAGACTGGTAAAACCATAGAGAACTGTGAGCACTACCCCCACGGACTTCTTCCACTGCCATACCGTATCAATGACCACCGCGGCCGTAAGGGCGAAAAATGGCAAAACCAGCATCGTATACCGGGAGTGCACGAAGGACGTAACGACATCAGCTACGACGGTGCCCGCTGCCATACACGCAAGAAAGAGGACCGTAACCATGACCGGAAATAGAAACGCGGCGTCAGAACGACGCCTCCGTGCCACGAAAATCAACAAGCTTCCCCACAATACCCACAGCGTTACAGGAAACGAGGCGTTGTCCATATACGGCCGAAACGCCAGAAACAAAAATGCAAAAAAATATCTGACTGCTTCTCCTATAGCCGGAGCGACGATTTCACCCTGGTGCACCAACGGTTTATTGATAAGCATCCACGGAAGCGTCATGGTCGCTATCACCATCGCGCTTATGCACAACCGGCGAACCAACAGAAGCGTATGCCCTCTATCGGACTGCATCAGTCGCATACCCACAAGTGTTATGGCCAGAGCGATGCTATACGCGGCAAATATCACATAATTTCCATAAAAAAATACGACTCCGGCAGCCACGAAGGCCACCATGTCCTTCCCGGACCCGCGCTCCAACCGTAATCCGGTATATGCCATAACCAACGCCATCGCCGTTACCAGGCTGTAATACCGTGCCTGGTACGCGAAGAGAAGAAACGGCACGCAGACCGACAGCAGCAGAGCCGAAAGCACTGCAATGCGCACAGAACCGGTAAGACGCAGCGCAAGGGCATATACCAACAAAACGGCGAGCGCACCAAACACCATCGGGGGAATCCGAGCGATGAAACTGGACTGTCCAAATACCTGAAAAGCCAGGGCGGTTAGGTAGTATTGTGCCCACGGCGACGTGTGGTTTATAAGCCGGGTATCCAAAACAACGGCATTATTGATGCCCATGATGTTTACCCCGTCCCACCCGCGCGGAACACCATAGGCGAGGATGTTGCGGCCGAAAAGCGCGGTTTCCGCTTCGTCTCCCCACAGGGGATGGGCCCGCGCACCCATGACCATAAGAACGACACAAATAAGTACGGGAATGACCCAAGCCGAACGCATGACTTTTATACTACCACACCGCACCACAGTGGTATGATGAAACTATGATCCGTCGAGTCCTCATTTCCGTTTTTTTCCTCTGCGCATTTTTCCTCTTTCTTCATCCTGTCAATAGCGGCGATTTCTTCCACCACATCCTTACCGGAAGGGACATCGTTACGTCCCGGACGTTACCGCGTACGGACGAATGGTCATTTGTGGCCCAGGGACAGCCGTGGATCGCTCACTCCTGGGGATCAGGTATTCTTTATTACCTCATCCATTTAACCGCCGGATATGACGGAATAAGTGCGTTCGTAGCGCTCACGGGCGTGGCAACACTTGTTTTTCTTTTCCTCCTTCTCTGCCGCCTTACCGGCGATAGTGCCATCGCTCTTGCCGTTTCCCTGGTAACCGGCGCGCTTCTGAGCCTGCGTTGGCCCACAAGGCCTGAAATTTTTGCGGCCTTTTTCTGTACGTTTCTACTATTCATTCTGTATTCTGCCCGAGGAAAACGCATTCTCTTTGTCCCCCTCGTGCTGTGGATCTGGAGCGTGGTCTATGGCGCATCCGTATTTTTCGGTATTCTCCTTGTTCTTTTGGCCTGCGCATTCTTCCCGCACATACGCAGGGCGTGGTGGATCATCCCGCTGGGGATGCTTGCGGCACTGGCAAACGGATACGGACTTGGAAGCATTCTCTATATATTCGTGATCCCCCGCGTTGCCCACAATGTCGGGGAGTGGCTCCCGTTCACCGCAGCACTTGACCCTGCCAATCCCGGTGTCGCGCTGTTTTATCAATACCAAATTGCCGTCTATATGCTTTTTTCCCTCGGGTTTATGGGACTTGTCATCAGTCATTTTGTACGGCGCCACATACCATCCAAGTCCCACCTGTTCTTCTTTGCCCTTGTCCCGGCGGTTCTGGCGCCCTTCGTCTCCGTACGATTTATTAATCTCGCCCCCGTGATGATTGCCGGCGCCCTGGCACTTGCCTTGCATGCACTCCCGCTTCGTGCTCAACGGATTGGCCTTATCCTCACGGTGTTCATAGGAATTGCGGGTATGTGTGCACGCCTGCTTATGTACCCGGTAGGATTTGGCATTGCGCGTGATCCTTTTGGCTCCTCTGTTTTTTCTTTCCTTGCTGATCAAGGGATTGCGGGAAACATATATAGCCCACAGGAGTTCGGGGCATATATCCGATGGAGAATCCCCAATGCACGGATACTGACTGACACGCGCGATGATGCATATATCCATACCGACGTATTTGCCTCACTCAGGGCGCTTGCAGACGGAAAAATGGATATCCTATCCCTCGTAAATATGTATAAGGCCGATATTATCGTCGCAGACGTCGCCAACGAAATCTACGCACCGCTTTTTTATACGAACACCTGGAAACTCGTTCACCTGTCAGACGCATACTTTGTTGCTGTCCGTAAGAAAATCGCTGACGAATACAGGCTGCACTCGTATGAAGCCCTTGATCCCACGCGGGTGCCGCCGGCCAAACCCGGGGGTCTCACCCAGGCGCTCACCGAGATCGAACGGGCGATTCAGTATGACCCTGCCGAAGAAAACCTTGTCCGCAAGGCAGAGCTTCTTTTGGCCGCAGAAAGAACGGACGAAGCATATAGATTGCTTGCCACGGTGCAGGCCGGTGGATTCCATGGAACGGCCCGACCGCTCACCCTTCTGGGCCTCTGGGAACTGCGCGCAAAATTTGCGTTTGCCGCAGGTGCATGTGCCGACATGAAAAACGCCCTTGTTAACGCAGAGGCAATCAACCGATGGCCATTTTTGTTTTCTCCCCGACACAATCTGATAAGTGGCACGAATTATTACTGGGGACACTATTATATCTCCTGCGAAAAAGATGTCGGAAAGGCACGTCAATATCTGCTGAAATATGCCGCTCAAACGCCCAATAGCCGCGAACGGATCCATATAGAGGCGCTTCTGGACACCCTGATACAATGACACTATGTATTGGTTGAGGCACCATCGGGCACTGGTCGCAGAAGGGATATTTCTCCTTGTACTCTTTTTTGCTAGCCAACTGCCGCTTCGCGATTTTGACCTTTGGTTTCATATTAAAAGCGGGGAACTGTTTGTATCGCTCGGTCGCCTCCAACAAACCGAATTGTTCTCCTATAGTGCATATGGGCGGGAATGGATCACCTTCGAATGGCTGTTTCAGGTCGTTATCTACGGCATAAGCCGCATCGGTTTATGGGCGATTCCTCCATTTACCAGCATCTTCGTGGTTATCACGCTGGGAACGCTTCTTGCCACGCTGCGATATATCTTTCAGGTTCCGCTTCTGGCGCGGCTTGTGCTGGTCGGTATATTTTGGGTTTCTACCTACGAATTCAACACCGCCAGACCGCACACTGTGGCATACGCCTTCCTGGCGATTCATCTGTTTCTCATCCTTGCGCGAGTCGTCAAACACAAACGGTGGATCTGGATAAGTCCCGTCCTTACGCTTGTGTGGTCAAATGTCCATTCAACGGGATTTTTCGCTTGGGGGTTTCTCCTGGTATTTGCCGGGGTGGCCCTGGCACAATACCTCCGACAAAAAAATACCATCCACCTGCACACGATGCGGGAACTGCTCATCCTGTGCGGCATAAACGCCGCAGTCACACTCCTTCCCCCGATGGGTATGAAGGATTATCAGTTGCTCTGGCGATTTTTCCGGGAGCGGGAATTTTTGGGATACTTTATTTCGGAGTGGGGACCGCCACAGGACAATCCCTTTGGATTCCGCCTCTACACGGCATCCATCATCGTCTCATTTACGATGTATCTTCTGCTTCTGATCAAAACGCGCGCAGGAGCCGCATATCTCACAGCTATCCCCTTCATCATTATGGCGATTGGCGGATACAGCGCGACACGAAATATCTACCTGGGAACCCTGGGCATTATCATACTGACCGGACTGACTGTTGGGGCGTTTCATCAGATAATGCATCTCTCGCGCAACCGATGGATCATGGGGATTCTCGTCGGCCTTACCGTACTCTACGGCTGGATCTACATGCTTAAACTGGATAGCGTCCACGCAAACCGCCTGTACTACCCCATCGGCGCCACCGAATTTATCAAGACGCATGCCATTCAGGGAAATATGTTCAATGACTACAACTACGGATCCTACATGCTCTACCGCCTGTACCCCCATCATCAGGTTTTCATTGACGGGCGTGCGGATGTCTACGAATGTTGCGAAATGCGCGATTATCTCAAACTTGCCGCAAACAAGCACATGGATGATGAAACGTACCGGAAATTTCTTGATGCCATGTGGGACGCCTACGACATTTCGTATGCCGTGATTGTTACCACCAAACACAATGTCATGCGCCGTATCGCCGCCCTTCTTAATACAGATCCGCAGTGGATATTGGTCTTCTGGGACGACGACAGCCAGATATTCGTCCGCAGGGACGGGAAAAATGAAGATATTATCAGCCGATTCGGAGCCAAGGCGGCAACGCCATATCTTCGCGTGCCCTACATTTCAGGAAAAGAAGAGCAGGCTTTTGCCGAATATGACCGGATGGACAGCATTGCCCCATCGGCGCGTACCTCCAATGCATTGGGCTTTTTCCTCATGAAAAACGGTGCCTTTGAAGAAGCTAAGGATCGGTTTGAGGAGGCCATCTCTCTGGACCCGAC
Organism: uncultured Gammaproteobacteria bacterium; assembly: GCA_964553825.1. GTDB lineage: Bacteria > Patescibacteriota > Microgenomatia > UBA10105 > UBA927 > CAYUKU01. The sequence continues at coordinate 5,921 of CAZKLT010000015.1, read as the reverse complement.
CTTTGAATCTCCCTATATGAATCTCGCTGAGCTGGCCGTACGGGACGGGGAAATAAACGATGCACGGACGCTCTACGCTCGGGCTCTGCGTCTGGCGCCGGACCGGGGACTTATCTACATCAGGCTCGGAGAATTAACTGTTTTGGCAACCGGAGACAAAGCGCATGCCAAACGGATTTGGAAAAACGGCATATCCCAAACGGTCGATGCGGATGCACGCAAAAAACTGGAAGAACTAATCCAATCCCCTTAATACCCCGTAAGGTCAAAAACGGATCCTGCTTCGTTTTCAACAAGAAGCGGCACGCCCCGACGCCGCATCATAGACACCATGTCATCATACATTAGCGGCTGACGGAATTCAGACCGATGCACCACGATTGCGTGGACGCCCCACGCCTGCAGTTGACGGATCTTTTCTTCCGTCGGGAAATTGATGCTCAACATATCGGCGCGCCTGTAGTATTCCGGCGGCAGAAACCCCGAATACCCGTTAAACAGCGCTTTATCATGCAATAGTGTTGCCCAAAGGAGATATCTGGCGTCGTAATCTTCCGGCCTGGCCTGCGGATACGAAATGTCAATCAGATTTCCGATGGGATACTCAAGGATTACCCCAATGTCCGTACGTGCGTTTATGGCCTCGTAAAGCTGTTGCTGTGACTGCGGGATACTCACAAAATCCAACGGGACGGTGCGGTACTCCACAAGCAGGCCTATGACGAGCAGGCATCCCAAAACGACTACGCTTCTCCCCGCCATCGATTTGCTTTTCCTTGCGATAAATGCACCGGCCAAAAGCGCGCCGAAGAAAAACACGAACACGCCGAATCGCGCCGGCACCCGAATATACTGCAAAAACGGATCAATCGCATATGCCACACGGTATAGTCCCGGCGTTATCCATGAATCAGACCACATGACATCCGGTCCCAAAGAAAGAAGCCAGGATATACCAGCAAGCACAACCCAAAGCAGATCCTGTGCTTTGCCGGCCCGATGGCGGTATAGATCGATGGAACCTGCCAACAAGAGAGCCAAAAAAATAAATCCCGGAAACAGGTTGTGCTCCGAATATATTCCCATACGCACCAGGCCTGGCGCTTGATGCTCGCTCCATGCTTTCAGACGGCCATACATGCCGTTGGATGGAGCCGTAAACAACCAATCGGTAGGCCGTGCAGCATAATATCGGGCCGCGTCTATACCCCGTCTGAGCGGATAATCTTTATACGCATGCCGATACTGGACCCCCATAAACATGACCGTTGAGAAAAACAACACCAAGCCCGCAAGCGCCCCAAGCGATCGGGCACCTGCCGGCACCTGTTGTTTTTGCACGCACCGCACAATGATATACACCGGCAGTATAAGCGTAAGCAGTACCATGTAATTCAGCGAAGATGCAGCCTGACACAAAAGGAAGAAGAAAAACAAAAATCCGTTTATCCCACTCCGGCTCAGAAACATCCGCTCAAAAAAAAGAACTATCAGCGGAAGAAATTGAAGAGACAACAAGTTTAATTGATCGGGATATCGGGATAAAACAAAAGGATTGAGCACATAGAGTATCCCTCCGATAAGCCCTGCCCACATGTGCCGTGTCTGGTGCCAGAGAAGGATGTACATGGAAGCAAAAGACCATGCCAGTGAAAGGAGAACCACGACGTGTGCAGCGCTGACGATATTTCCTGTCATCCAATACCAGGGAGCGGCCAATATAGCCTGCAAAACATGCGTATCCGTAAAAAACAGTGATCCGCTAAAGCCGTGAAACATCGGAAGCGTGGAAAGCGTGTCCCACGCGCCAGTTCGCAGCGATTCCATCCAATGCTGCAGTATAAAATACACCAGGTGTGAATCACCGTGCGCCAGACCAACCGGAGCGGCAATGTTGACAAGAAGACTCCATTGAAACAGAAGCACGATGCTGCATCCTATCCCAAGTCCAATCCAAAACGATCTGGCTGTCATACAGCGAGCATATCATATCGTCCGGATCATCTGTTCACGCCTGATACATACTCATACACCGTCCGGGAAACAGCGCTCATCCGTAAACGCGCAACATCCTCAGACGATTTGGACATCATGCAGAGCGCATACGGCCGTTTCGGCACATATACAATGCCGCAATCCTGATACACTCCTGCCTCCTCAATAACACCCGACTTATGGGCTACCATGACACCCTGAGGCACGCCTGCAGACAGTTTGTCATTAAAGTTCGTTTTTGTCAGTAAATCCAGGATATGCTGGGATGATGTCTTGGGTAAAACGGCAGAAAAATACAATGCCTTGAGAATGGACGCATACTGTTTCGCGCTTATGGTAACGCGGCCATCTGCTTTCTTAAAGTCTATATCCAGCCCTTCATACACATCATCAAAGTATGTTTGCGGCACCCGATTTGCCAACGCTAACACCGCAGTGTTATCAGACTCCACGAGCGCAAGCCGGACTGCCTCACTGAAGGTTATTGTCGCACCTTGTCCTCTCCGCCACAAAGAGCCGTATGCGGGATCTATATCACGTTCTTCCAGATGAATCACATCGTCATCGAGGGATAATCCGGTCGCTTCCGCCTGCCGATAATATGCCATAACAACGGGAACCTTTATAAGCGAGGCGGCATAAAATTCATCTTTTTCGTGTATCCCGATTGACGTTCCCGAGGGAAGATACTCAAAGTACATACCGAATTCATCACCATACTGGCTGGTCATATCGCGAAGCGTTTTTCTCAGGGGAAGGAAATGAATAAGAATATCATTTTGATATTCTGCAAAAATACGCGGTGATAAAAGCGGATACTCTCGGGGATCTCCTACTGTCTCCTCTTTCCGGGAATCGGCGAAGAACTGATAGGCAAAAAAAACATTCAGAAGGATGCTGAAAACAAGCAGTACTCGTGTGAATGGCGAACGGTCACCGTGCATAGGCATGTTCTTACGGGGAAACAAGCGCACCGCTTACCCACCCGGTAATCTCTTCGTACAAAACCCTATACCACCCGAATTGTTCATCAGTATATCCTACTGACGTTCCTGATGGAATCTGTCCCACCTCCGCCGTATCGGTCGACGGACCCTCTCGTATGCGCACATAGCCAAGCTCATTGGGCAATACGAGCACAGTGGGAAGCGACCCTGGCGTCGGCGTCGGGGTCGGCACGAGCTCGCCAGAGGTGGTTGGCGCGGGCGTCGGAGCAAAGGTTGGCGTTAAAGAGACTGTTGGCGCGGGCGTCGGCGTTACCGTATTATCCCCTATTGCCACGCCTGCAACCGTACCAGTGTTACCCACTCCCTCGCCCAATATACGTCGTGGATTGGCCACGGACAACGCAATCCAGTTGTACTCAAGGTCCCTCGGATTGGCTTCTTCGAGAATGATACTAAAGCCGGTTGTCGACACTTGCGCCACGACTGCGCGCACCGATTCGGCCAGGAATGCACTGTCCGTTGCCTCTTTCCGCACCTGAGACATAGTAACAATCGGGGGTTCCTCAAACGGCGTTTCAAAAACCACATCCACACGCGTCGTCGATGCCCGTATCACCGCCACGCCCGCTGTGTCGCGGTTAAATGTCACCCTGCCGCGGAAAATTACGTTTGAGAGAAATTCAACGGCATCCTCAAACAATGCTTTCCGGACCACGCGAATGGCTCCCTCAAAGGTAGCCTCACCCTTTACCAGGAAGTCACGCAGCGCAGTGAATACTGACGCAACCCGCAGTTCGCCCGCAATACTGGCGGATCCGGAAGCGAGCAAGTCACCCGAAATAACAAGTCCACCCTGCACCGATCCATCGCCGACAAATGAGAACGATGAAGACGCGGTTGCCATACCCTGAACCAAACCGGTCAATTCGTCTAAAACCGAAAGTTTATCGGTGATAATGGAAAGCCCTTCAATCTGGTCCGCACGGATGATTCCTGCCTTCAGCACATCCACTTCCAGGGCGGCTACCTTGAGATTGGCAAACGCTCCCTGATCGGCCGCAAAAACGTTGTCCCACACGCGCCCGGTGGCATCGACAATGGCAAAGTCAGACAACGTTCCGTCTGATGGTTCCTCCGACTCTACAAAATCCAGTTGTGCGATAGAATCCGGAGCCGGCGATCCCGGATCGTACCATCCCGCCTGGATCAAGGACACGATGGTGTTGGACGCCGGGCGTTCCCAGTAGTACCAATCCGGTTTGCCTATCTTTGGTGTACCGTCATAATTCTCAAGCGCATATCCGACAATCCGACCCGCTTTGGTAGCTTTCATCGCAACCCCACGCTGTGTTGATGTAGTCAAGGGATCGCCCCGCTGAATCGGTCCGTTTTCGATGGAAACTTTTGTATACACATGACCCAACATACCGACGTTCGCCCACTTTGGATTGCCCTCACGACCACAATATCCACTCGCCGTGTCCTCGGGCGAACAATCACCATCGTTATTGTTGCCGGTACCGGACGTCGTGATAACGCCCAAAATTTGCGCATCATATGGCTCATCGGAACGTTTCACCGTATCATCCTGACTACTGCTAAATACCATAACGTCTCCGGGTTCTGACGTATCTTCCTGCTGCAAAAATTCGGAATAGTCGGCATTGAGTCCCGCTGAGTTAAACCGGAAATTGACGTTCCCGGCGCGGATCCAGATACGGCCTGATGTTGCGCCCGTGCCGCCGTTATATCCGATTTCAAAATCACCTTCCTGTGTAGCGCTTTGATTCCCACGGACACCGCTAAAGACGCGAAAGATAACCCGCGTATTGTTGGATCCGTTTCCGATATAAATTCTGGTTGCGGTCGACTCATCCGTATCCGTCCCGTTGCCGATAAAAATATTTTCAACCGCAGACTGATTCCCGCCCGATCCTATATTAATGGTCTTTGCAACGGATGATGCGCCGGTACCGATGTTGAGTGTTGTGGTGCCTGAAGAGTACACACCCGATCCGATGCTGATGGTTTCACCTGCCGTACCACCAGAGCCGATGTTAATCGTGTCTGCTCCAGTTCCGGTGCCGATATTGATCGTTTTGGCGCTATTGCTGTTTCCTACATTAATTGTGCCCGTCCCAGCATCGACCGTCACACCGCCCCCGGCCGCTGTTCCAAGCGTAAGCGTGTCGGCGCTTTCATCAACAAATATCCAATTATCCGTCCCGTCCCACACACGGAAATCGCCGGTATCCGAACCTTGACCAGAAAGGATATCGAAATTTGCCGAGGTCAGGTCAATAGTAAGAGCGCCCTGTGTCGAATTTACATCGATTGTTTCTCCTGCGTCATATGACTGTTGAAGCGTTCCGCCCGCGCCAGTAGCCCCTGTTGGGCCGGTAATACCCGTTGAACCCGTCGGACCGGTCACCCCCTGTGTACCCGTCGCGCCGGTCGATCCTGTAGGACCCGTAACACCAGTTGAGCCAGTTGCCCCCGTGGGTCCGGTAACTGCTGCCCCCACATTACCTGTTCCACCGGTTGAACCGGTTGGACCGGTTTGACCTGCTGCTCCGGTCGCGCCGGTGCTTCCCGATGATCCTGTCGGACCGGTTTGGCCTGCAGCACCGGTGGAACCGGTACTTCCAGATGACCCCGTGGGTCCGGTCTGCCCAACGGCGCCTGTGGAACCGGTACTGCCGGAAGATCCCGTGGGACCGGTCTGACCAGCGGCACCGGTGGCGCCGGTGGAACCGGAAGACCCTGTTGGTCCGGTTTGGCCAACGGCACCCGTGGAACCGGTTGAGCCACTGGAACCGGTGGGACCAGTTGCGCCTTGTGCGCCTGTTGCACCCGTGCTTCCTGAAGATCCCGTGGGACCGGTTGCACCCTGTTCACCCTGTGCTCCCGTTGCACCAGTGGAGCCGGAAGATCCTGTTGGTCCGGTCTGACCGACGGCACCCGTGGAACCGGTTGAGC
>CAZKLT010000014.1:0-28839 GCA_964553825.1 uncultured Gammaproteobacteria bacterium | reverse complement strand
TGACAGCAACGACGATTCCGTAACCCGTCTCCTATACAAGCGTCTTTCTGATGGCGATATGCGAAAGTTCCTAAAATTGGCACACATGGCAGGAGTGTCTCATATTCTTTGGCGGGGAGACGTGAAGTTTTCGCCGGGTGCCGATGCTGAAAGCCTTGCCCGATGGCGTGCTCCGCTTGAAACCGGAAATTCCATAATACCCCTCTATGAAACCGGCCCCTGGACGTTATACACCCTCGGTCAAAAGCCTATATCAAAGGTATATGTATCGGATATGGATTCATTTATTATCGGGGCAACCGTCAATGATGCATATCTGGTCGAACGGGCATCTCAGACGAAAAAAGAAACCATCATTCGCGTGGGGGAGAATGATGGGAATGCATACGTTGGCAATTCATCGGTTTGGATTGAGGCGGAATGCTTTTACTGCAAGGAAAATGAATACGCAAAACTGATTGAATCCATTCGATTGCCCCCTCCCGCCCGCATGGCAGTATTGGGCGATCGGCAACAAAGGAACGCCGACATTGTGATCCGGCAAGAAACCGGTAAGCCCCAGGAGATTGATGGGAGACTGGCATCAGCCGCGCTTGCCCTTTCCCGTAATAGATATGACGCCTATGAGCAGGAAATGGAACGAATTCTTACGCTGGTATCCGGTTTGTCCGGACGGGAGCGAGATGTCTATGCTGCCCGCGTTTATGCGTATGGAGCGGCGCATCTTCGGGATTCTGTTGCTGCAGCGCCATTTCTCACGTCTTACCTTGAACGATTGGGGCCATTCGTATGGAAGGGCGATGGAGCTATCTATCGATTTGGCGTCAGGACGCCCGTTTCTGCGTCGTATGTCGTATGGACTCCCAGTCCCGAATTCTATGCAAGCGCGGTTATAGTAGACGGAAAAGAGTATCAGTATGGTCAGCCCGTACCTTTCGAATCAGGGTATCATCATATTGAAATGCGGGTGATAAATACCGGACGTTTAACCGATGCTCTCGTTTCGCCTGTCTTTCTTCATCGGACGGGCGCGGACCTGGTGACATTGAGTCCGGCGGAATTGACTGTACAGCGGAGAAGTCCAGTGCGCGTTGATGTAGAAATAACGGCAACTGCTCCTTATACCCTTGTATTTGGCGAACGATTTAGCAGGGATTGGCGGATACGAATGGATGGCGCTTTCAGGGAGTACCCCCATTTTGAGGCAAACGGGTTTGCCAATGCATGGCGTATGGAACAAACGGGAAAATATGTTTTTTCCATTGAGTACGCCCCACAGCGTCTTGTGTATATCGGAAGTGTCGTAAGCGCTACTGCGTTCATCGGAAGCATAGTCTATCTGGTAGCAAGAAAAAGGAAAACTGTATGAATATGCCGTTTTTTATCTCAGGTGACTGGCCGTTTTTTTTCGATGAGATGCTTTCTGCCGTGAGCTGGCTGCCAACCGTATATAGAGCGCAGGACGCTTTTGGTGTAAATGCAGCGACGAGACTGTGGGTTGATTATCCGTTCCACCTCGTTACCAAGGCGCTTTGGGCAATCGGCTTCCCTTGGGTGGGTATCGAGAAGTTGTGGCTTCTGGGTATACTTTTGCTTGCCGGGACATCCATGTATACGCTTGCTTCGCGGTATTTTGCTGCGACGTGGCTTCGCGTTTGTGCAGTATTGGTCTATTGTTTTAACAGCTATTTTTATCTGCTTCTTGGTGGCGGTCAGTTGGGTGTCGCCCTAGCCTATGCATTTTTCCCTTATGTATTGGCACGGTGGTTTGCGTTGTTGGATAATCCCAAAGGGCGGGGTGTAATCGGAAGTGGCTTGGCTATAGGTATTCTTTTTGCGTTTGATCTGCGATTGGGGTATCTTTTTTCCCTTGTGTGTTTTCTTTATGGTCTTGTCCACCCATGGAAAGTGAAAGCGGCGTTCTGGTCGGTCATAAAAAGCGCAGCTGTTGCCGCATCGATACATCTGTACTGGATACTTCCCATCGTCTGGAGCGGTAGCGTGTCGCTTCCGCGTGAAGCAACCGGTGCCGGATCGCTTTCATTTTTCAGTGTAGCCGATTTTAGTCATGCAGTTTCGCTACTTCATCCAAATTGGCCGGAAAACCTGTTTGGGAGGGTGTATTTTCAGAAACCGGAATTCATGCTTTTGCCCATCTTAGCTTTTGCCGCCTTGCTTCGGAAAACAGGACGTATGGAATTCTTCGGCGCACTAGCCCTTCTTGGTGCTTTTCTCGCGAAGGGAACAAGTGAACCGTTTGGAGACGTATACCGTCAGCTCTTTACACTCGTTCCCGGATTTATCCTATTTCGTGATCCCACAAAATTTTATCTTTTTATCGCACTATCCTATGCGCTCCTTATTCCATCTGCCCTTGAGGCGTGCGGGCAGTGGCGTAAAGTAAAGCCAGGATGGATACTTTCGGGATTTGTAATTTTTTTGCTTTTACTTCATTCGGATATTTATTCGGGGAAAACGACGCACAGTTTTCAGTTTAAAACGCTTCCCACAGAATACCGAAAATTGAAAGACGCACTCGTTGCCGACGGGCGGTTTTCTCGTGTCCTTTGGATTCCAGTAAAATCCCACTTTACGTTTGCCACCAGTCTGCATCCTGCATTGGATGCGGAGCGTTCTTTCGGAGTAAGCTCGCCGTCAGCTATCGCAGCAATCCTTATGAGTCCAACAGCAGAGGACAAAATGAGGGAAATGGGCGTTGGATATGTGGTCGTTCCTCAGGATGAAAAGAGTACTGTGTTTTTGCGCGACTATGTCTATGACGACGCGCTAAGACAAATGCTCCTTGGCGCCCTGGATCAAAGTCAGCTTGTCCGCGATCCGGCGTATACACACATAGCAGTGTATACCATCGATTCTCATAAGGACCTTTTCGGCACAGGGGATGATCAGAGGATGGAATGGTCGAGTGCGGGTGACAATACGTACCGCGTCGTAGTTCCCAAGGATACTGGTGCGATTACGATGCGTATGGCATATGATGGCGGCTGGCGACTTAAGGCCGGGATGCGGTACGAGCGACCGGTAGAGAACGTAGACGGTTGGATGCAGTTTGATGTGAGTCAAATCGAGGGGCCCGTCAGTATTTACTTCGAACCAGATCGTTTGGCCATGGTCGGTGCGTGGATAAGCGGCCTTATGATTGCCGTGTATGGTGCAATTATTTTGAGGCGCAGATCGGCATAAATATGAATTTTGCATTCTTAAGCGTTTTCGCACTGTTATCCGTTGGTACGGGTGCTTTGGTTGTTCGTTTTCTGCTGCCAAAAATATATGGCTTATCATTCGTGACGTTATCGGTGCTCCTCGGTTTCTTCGTATCTGTATGGCTGACATACCTGCTGGCAATGGGGCTGTCATCCATAAACAGTGGCGTACAGGTAGCCTGCTTCTTATTGGCGATTGGTGTGTATTCGGGTAAAAAAAGTATCGCTGACAGAAGATTATGGAACATTCCACTGTTTGATAGCATTATTCTTGCCGGTAGCATAGCGATAAGTTTCTGGCTCATGTTTAAGTCATTTCATGCCGGGGAGCATGGCATGCTGCTTATCGGTACGAATGAGGTTTTTGATTTCGGCCACGCTATTTCGGTAATCCGGTCGTTTTCCAGCGGGTACAATATTCCGTATTCCTCTCCGTTTATTGCGGGCACGCCACACATATATCATTTCATGTTTTACTTCTGGGCGGGCATTCTTGAGCGGTTCGGACTTTCCCTTGTATGGGCGTTTAATACGCCGGCGATTATTGCCATGTCCGGTTTGTTGTGTGTTGTTTATGTGTTGACTAAATACTTTTTTGGGAGCGTACGAGCTGGGCTTGTCGCATTATTTTTGACGCTTACGCATAGCACGCTTACATTTTTGTATTTTTTCACCGATCAGTCGAAAATCAGCGGATTTCCCGCGACGCTTTGGAGAAATGCTTCGTATTATTTCGCCGGACCCTTCGACGGGTCAATTATCTCAATTTTTTGGACACTTAATGTGTTTGTCAATCAGCGGCACCTTGTGTTCGGCTTATCCGTAATCTTGGCATATGTCTTTATTGTCTTTTTGATGCTCGATTCCAAGAAAACTCCGCATATGAGACAGGTAGGCATCCTTGGTGTTTTGGCTGGTTTGATGGTGTGGTGGCATACTATGCTTTTCCTGGCATTGGTATTTGTCATTGCCTGTCTTTTTTATTTCCGGAGAATGTTTACATCTTTTTTTATCTTTATTGCTGTGTCTCTGGGCGTTGGCTTGGTACAGTTGGCGCCGTGGCTGGGCGCGGTACCGTCTGCGCGGGATGCGCACGGATCCACCGCGTTTCTATATTGGTTTTTATCGTCCGATGGATCAGCCTGGGTGAAATATTGGATTTGGAATCTGGGCATTGCTCTGGTGACCATCCCGCTTGGATATCGGTTGTTGCCGCCCGGTAAGCGCGTGCTTGTGTGGCCGTTTATGTGCTTATTCCTCATGGCTAATTTCGTTCGAGTAGGGAGAGATATTCTGGAAAACCATAAACTATTAAATCTGGTTATTCTGGTCGGAAACATATTGTCTGCAGGGGCTGTCGCATGGCTCTGGGAGAAGAAGGGTCGCGTTGGGAAGCTTGTTTCTGTTCTGCTGCTTTCGTTTCTTGGTATGTCCGGCGTTATCGATGTGATGGTGATAAAAAATGACTTTCAGTATCCTGTTGCAGACTATGAGGCATCACCCTTTATGCAATGGGTTGCAACCAATACGAAAACAAGCGACGTATTTCTTTCTTACCAGGATATTTTTGATCCGGTCGGCTTTGCCGGCAGAAAAACATATGCCGGCTTCTTTGGTGCGAGAGCATATTCAGAGAAAATGGACATAGTTAGACGGATTTATGAAGCAACCAGCTCCTCAGACTTCGCTGTTCTTTCTGATGAACATATCGCATATGTTGTTGTGCCTAAAGGAAAGAAAGAAGATTTTCCATACGCGGTTGATGTTGCGCTTTTTCGGTCACAATTCCCTTCACCATATGAGGATGATCGCATCATTGTATTCAAAAGCGATGGTGTTTTGATAGAATAAGACTATGAGTGATGGTAAGAAGACGGCGCTCGTTACGGGAGTCGCGGGATTTATAGGATCGCATTTGGCAGAAGCGCTGCTTGCCGCCGACTGTCGGGTTATCGGCGTTGACAATCTGAGCACTGGTGAGGTCGCCAATATCGCATCCTTCGAAAAGAATCCGTCATTTTCGTTCATCCGAGCTGATGTTGTTCATCCCCTCGTTGTCGAAGGATCAGTCGATTTCGTATTCCATTTTGCATCGCCGGCTTCCGTCATCGATTATCAAAATCTACCGGAGGAGACCGCGATGGTAAATTCTCAGGGAACCATAAATATGCTCACGTTGTCACGTCAGAAAAATGCGCGGTTTCTTTTTGCTTCCACAAGCGAAGTATACGGCGATCCTCTGGAGCACCCGCAAAAGGAAACCTATTGGGGAAATGTGAATCCAAACGGCGTACGAGCCTGTTACGATGAGTCAAAGCGCTTCGGCGAAGCTATCACTCTGGTATATCATCGTAAGTATGCATTGGACACCAGAATTGTACGGATATTCAATACCTACGGGCCGCGCATGCGTAAGACCGACGGACGGGTAGTCTCAAATTTCATTAATCAGGCGCTCGAAGGAAAACCGATTACCGTGTATGGTGACGGAATGCAGACCCGATCATTCACCTACGTTTCAGACTTAATAACTGGCATTATGAAGCTCATGTTTGTTGATGCCGCAAATGGCCATGTGGTGAACTTGGGGAACCCCGAAGAATATACCATGATAGATTTTGCCAAAAAGATTGTATCGATGACCAATTCCCGGTCAGGCATTATCCATCAGGAGCTGCCTAAAGATGACCCGGTTCGCAGAAAGCCGGATATCTCCAAAGCGCTTTCCCTTTTGCGGTGGGCACCTGTTGTCGCAATCGACGAGGGATTAACCAAAACCATTGAATACTATCGGCACACATCATGAAGATACAAGACGTTGGCTTTATCGTGCTTTTTGCAGTGCTTCTCGGTATGAAAAATAGGCAATTTTTTCTCTATTGCGGCTTGGGTTTCCTGATGGCTTCGATGCCCCTTTTTTTTTCGTGGGTGTTTTTCACTGCGCAACGATTCGTTTGGTATGCAGCGGTATGTTTCGCAAGCGCCCTTGTGATCGGGCAGGTGTATAGAAAGGAGAAATCATGAATGTGCTCGTAACTGGTGGAGCCGGTTATATAGGAAGCCATATGGTGCGGATGCTTGTTTCCCGCGGGATTGGCGTTACGGTGCTGGACTCAATGGAATATGGTCATAAAACGGCGCTTCCGTCAGAAGCCCGTCTCGTAGTCGGAAACATAGCAGATAAGAAGGCGCTTGACGAAGTTTTTTCCAAACCGATTGATGCAGTTATTCATTTTGCCGGGTATCTGCTTGTCGAGGAGTCGGTGCGCGAACCGGTGAAGTATTTTAAAAATAATGTTATCGCACCCATAACCCTCCTTGAGGCAATGGTATTGGCCAATGTCCGCAGGATTATTTTTTCATCGAGCGCTGCGGTGTATGGTAACCCCGCAACAGTGCCGATTCCTGAGAGTCATGCAAAGAATCCCGAGAGTCCGTACGGATTATCCAAATGGTGTTTTGAGGAACTGCTGCGGGTTTTCGACAAAAGTGAACAAGTACGCAGTATCAGTCTCAGATACTTCAACGCTTCCGGTGCGTCCCTTGACGGCAATCACGGGGAGGCGCATCGGATAGAAACGCATATCATTCCGCTCGCAATCCGCACTGCGATGGGGAAACAGAAGGAATTTTCCCTTTTCGGTACGGATTATCCGACGCGCGACGGGTCATGTGAACGGGACTTTATCCATATTGAAGACCTGTGCGAAGCGCATATCCTATCGCTTGACGCGCTCATGAGTGGTCACCAAACGGATGCGTACAATGTCGCAACAGGTATTGGTTCAACAAACAAAGAACTTATTGCACAGGTGAAGCAGACATCCGGCGTTGATTTTGCGGTATCCCAAAAGGGTAGACGTCCTGGCGATCCCGGAATTCTAGTTGCGGATCCCACGAAAATAAAAAAAGAATTCGGATGGAATCCGAAGCATTCGGATTTGAAGACCATTGTTGAGAGCGCCTGGAAATGGCATCAATCACACCCGGAAGGGTATGCCGCTTAACTATGCGGATTGGAATAGATATCAGTCAGATTGTTCATGAGGGCACCGGCGTCTCCTCGTACGTTCGTCATCTTACTCGCGCTATGATACATCAACATGATGCGAACGAATATGTATTGTTTGGCGCCTCTCTCAGGAAGAAAAATATTTTTTATGAGTTTGTCAATTCGCTGGATACTGATGCACGAAAAGTGAAACTCGTCGTTGTCCCTTTCCCGCCCACATTTTTGGACATCCTTTGGAATGTATTCCATATCATTCCGGTGGAGTGGTTGATTGGGTCGGTTGATGTTTTTGTAAGCAGTGATTGGACACAACCGCCGCTTGCCCGGGCGCGGGGAGTAACTACCATACACGACTTGACCATCCTGCGGTATCCTGAGAGTTTTCCTTCAAAAATCGTCGATGTACAAAAGCGCCGACTTGCCCGCGCGAAGGATCGGTGCAGCCTGTTTTTGAGCGATTCAATAGCAACACAACAGGATATCGTGAAATTCTTGGGGATTGATCCCACCAGAATAAAAATAGTGTATCCGGGGTTTTCTATATGATTCTCGCCATTGACGGGTACGAGGCGAACGTGAAGCATCGGGTAGGTATTGGCAGATACGCCTTTGAACTCCTGCGACATCTCTATACGGAGTTGGGCAAAGGGCGGGGTGGACATCAAGTGCGCATTTATCTTCCGTCATCCCCAATGGCTGATATGCCCATTGAAACTTCGTGGTGGCGGTACCGGGTCATTAAGCCGTCAACATTGTGGACATTTATCGGATTTCCTATGGCTCTGACCATGGATATGCCCAAGGCTGATGTTATATTTTCGCCAACGCATTATATTCCCCGGTTTGTCAGCATTCCCAGAGCCATGTCTATTATGGACGTGTCCTTTCTCTCATATCCTGAATTGTTTCGGCCGGAAGATTTGTACAAACTGACACGCTGGACGGCGTTTTCGGCGCGGGAGGCCAAAAGGATCTTTACGATAAGCGAATTCAGTAAAGATGCTATAATAAAAGCTTATAATGTGCCTTCCGGCCGGATTGTGGTGACATACCCCGGATTGACTATGAATACGTCCGCATCTGCCCCATCTGGTGTTCCGAAAAACTATATTCTTTCCGTCGGGACTATTCAGCCACGAAAAAACTTCACCGGTCTTATTGAGGCGTTTTCCCGAATTCGCGACCAATACAAAAAAACATACCCGGATCTTGCCCTCGTTATCGTTGGCAAGAAGGGTTGGCTTTATGAAAAAATACTCACAAGCCCGGCTCGATTTGGAGTGACCCAAAGCGTTCATTTTTTGGAGTACGTTTCTGATGCACAATTAGCGGGTTTATATAAAGGAGCACTGTGCTTTGCTCTCCCCAGTCTCTACGAGGGTTTTGGCTTGCCCGCTCTTGAAGCAATGGCTTATAAATGCCCGGTGGTTGTCAGCAATGTCTCAAGTCTCCCAGAAATTACCGGGGAAGCGGGTATTTACGTGGATCCTAATGACATCGAAAGCATTGAAACGGGCCTTAAAAAGGCGCTTGATGAACGTAATGGAAAGGATGGAAAAGAGCGTATAGCATTGGGACTCCGGCAGGTGAAGAAATTCACCTGGCAGAAAGCGGCGAAAGAGACGCTTTTACATCTTGAAGAACTGGCAGGGAAAGGAAGGGGCATATGAGAATACTTATTGATTTCTGGGTCTATCTGGCTACGCTTACCGGATTCATTCCCAGTCATATCATCCGGTCATTTTTGTACCGGAATGTGTTCCGCGTCAAAATGGGTGCTGACAGCTCTATCCACTGGTTGGCGCGATTCAATCTCCCCAGTGGAATTGAAATTGGGCACAATACCGTGATTGGAAACGATGCATTTTTGGACGGAAGATTCAAAAGGGAATGGAAAAAGGGCGAAAGTAGGCTTGTGGGATATGTCCGGGACTTTCTCTCACCGAGGACGCGTCCGCTTCGAATCGGAAATAATGTTTCGATTGCCGGAGAAGTCCGCATTTACACCATGCAGCATGATGTCGATTCGCCAACGTTTGAAGAGGTTGGGGCTCCCGTGCTTATTGAAGACTATGCCGTGATAGGAACAAGAGTCACTATTCTTCCCGGCGTAACGATAGGGAAGGGCGCGGTCGTTGCAAGCGGCGCAGTGGTGACCCGCGACGTGCCTCCGTACATGATGGTCGGCGGTGTTCCTGCAAAACCGATCCGGGAGCGTAATCATGATCTTCGTTATACGCTAAAGTTTGCCCGGCTGTTCCAGTAATCTTCATGGCTAACACTATAGATGTTTCGATTATTATCGTCAGTTTTAACACAAGACAATTATTGGATGATTGTCTTGCGTCCGTGTACTCTTCACTTAAGGGAAGCAACATAACGCATGAGATTATAGTGGTCGATAATATTTCAAAAGACGGATCGCGCCAGATGGTGAGGAAGAAATATCCCGATGTGGTTCTGATAGCCAATCGCCAGAATGTGGGATTTGGAAAAGCCAATAATCAGGGAATTAAGAAGGCCCGGGGTACCCATGTACTTCTTCTGAATTCAGACACCATTGTTCAGGATGATGCAATCGTAAAGCTTGTAACTTTTTCTCACGATCATCCCACCGTGTTTGTCGGTCCGAAGTTGTACAACCGGGACGGAAGCGTTCAAACCTCAGGAGGTCCGTTTTTTCGGTTGCCTGTCGTTTTTGCCGCGTTGTTTCTGAAAGGTGATCATATCGGCATGACCCGTCAGTCACCCGATGACACACGGTTTTTGGACTGGGTGTCCGGTGCGTGTATTATTGCTCCCAGGAAGCTTTTTTTGGATGATCTACTCTTTGATGAAGGCATTTTCATGTATATGGAGGAAGTAGATCTTCTCATGCGGGCGCGGGCGAAGGGATACCGCACTATGTTTTATCATGAAGCACATATTACCCATTTGGGGAGCGGTAGTTCTACAAACAGAAGGAAAGGTCCAGTGCTTAATATTTATCGCGGCTTTCTGTATCTGTATAAGAAGCACTACGGTACAATGTCCGTATATATGCTTAAAGTTCTCCTGAAAACCAAAGCACTCATAGCAATAGCTTTGGGGAGACTTTTACGAAAGGATGAATTGCGGTCAATCTATGAAGAAGCTTATCAGTTGGTGTAAGGAAAATTTTTTCGGGGCGAGCGCCATATTCCTTTTGGCGTTTATTCCGTTATACCCGAAACTTCCTCTTTTTGACATCGTCCAGACCTGGGTATATATACGGCTTGAGGACCTCCTCATTGCGGGCATCCTTTTTTTCTTTGTCGTCACGCAGATACGGCAGAAAAAAATCCCTCAATCGTATCTGACCTGGCCTATTCTAACGTACTGGGTTGTCGGACTCGTTTCTGCCATCGTTTCGATTTTTTTCATCGGACCGAAGCTCATGACGTATGCACCGCACCTGACGATTCTTCACTTTGCCAGAAGAATCGAATATATGATGCTTTTTTTCTTGGCCTTTAGCATGATCGTAAAAAACAGAAAGCTTATCATTCCTGCAGTGTGGACAATCGGCGGCACCGTTCTTTTGATTGCGTTGTACGGAGCTGGGCAAAAATTTCTTGGCTTCCCCGCGTTTCTCACCATGAATGAGGAATTTGCAAAAGGGGTACCTCTGCGGCTCCCACCCACGGCAAGAATACCCTCCACGTTCGGAGGGCATTACGATCTTGGCGCCTACATGGTGATGATGATTCCGGTTTTGGGAAGCTTGGCCCTCGGTATGAAGCGATGGTGGGAGAAATTTATCTTCGCAATGCTTGCCGCCATGGGCCTCGTAACGCTGCTGTTTACTGCTTCACGGATTTCCTTTGGTGTCTATCTGGTAGCTATTTCTGCGATGCTTATCTGGCAGAAGAAAAAGCTTCTTATCATACCTGTTTTTATTGCCAGTATGCTGCTACTGAATTCGGTTTCCAGCGCATCCGAGCGTTTTTACAAAACGTTCCGATATAGCGATGTCATTGTCGACTTGTCTTCCGGCAAGCCAATCGGCACGCTTGACCGACTGGAAGGTGGCAAAGCGGTTCTGGAAGAAATTGAGCGGCCTGATGAAGAAGACCTCCCCAAAGGCAGTGAGTTTATAGGCGTCGGGTCGGGAGGGAGCGGTCAAGCGCAGAGTGTCGAGATAATAGCAAACAGACAGCTTGCGACCGGTTCAGGAGAGATTGCGACCGTATCAGGCAGCTTCCTTATCCAAAAGGCGCTTGTGTACGATATCTCCATAACAACACGCTTCCAGGGGCAATGGCCCAAAGCAATAGAGGCATTTAAACGAAACATCATCTTGGGAAGTGGCTATTCGACTCTATCAGTGGCATCAGATGGGGATTACTTAAGAATGCTGGGAGAAACGGGGATCATCGGGGCGGTTGCGTTTTTGGCGATTCTTGGTACCGCGTTTGGACTCTTTTTTAAGAAAAAAGACTCTCTTCCGGCTCTGGAGCGGTCGTTTGTTATCGGCGTGTTTGCAGGTATCGTCGGATTACTGTTTAATGCGGTACTTATTGATGTGTTTGAAGCTTCGAAGGTTGCATATACGCTTTGGTTATTACTCGGTATTGCTATCGCAGTTCTTTCACGGGATACGCTCACGCTGCGAGCGTATCTTTTCACCTTATACCGTTTCTTCACGCACAAATCCATGTATCTCGTGTACATTTGTCTGTTTGCGGTTTTCTTCCATAGTAGGAGTCTGTCATGGTATTTCGTCGGCGACGACTTTACCTGGCTTCGATGGGCAGCGGAAAGCAAGCTTTCCGATATATCCGCGTATTTTACCAATGCTACGGGATTTTTCTGGCGACCCATTCCGAAACTATGGTATTTTCTGCTTTATAGCGTGTTTTGGCTGAAGCCCGGCATGTATCACTTCTTTTCCCTTCTTCTTCTGGCCCTCACGGCGGGATCAGTCTATGTCTTGGCGTTAGGCGCGGGAGTGGTTCCGATGATTTCCTTTGCAGGAGCGCTGCTCTTTACCATTCTGTCGGTTCATCATGAGAATATTTATTGGATTTCCGGTCAGAGCAGTTTGCTTGCGGCAGCATTTTTATTTGTGAGCCTTGTCTTGTGGCAGAAAGTTTGGTTGGAGAAAGCCGTTCGGCCATGGCTGACGACAACAGTGGCAACACTGCTGCTTGCGGCATCAATGCTTTCGTACGACGGTATGCTTATTGCGCCCTGTATCGTTTGGTTCGTTGGTGCACTTATATATAGGCGGCCATTTCTGAAGTCGGCATGGATACTTGTCCTCCTACCGGCCTATTGGGCCGTTCGTCTCGGCGTTAACGCTGTGGGGCCATCAGGCGATTATGGCTATAAACTGACGACGTTTATTCCCAATACGGTCGGAAATGTCATAGGATATTTCGGTGCATTCTTGGGAGGGCCGAGAATTGTGGAATCCATGGAGTTTGTCCGTTCCGTGCTTCGGGAACACAAAGCGCCGGTATTTGCGGCCATATTAGTGCTTTTTTTCATCGCGTTTGCCACCCTGCAGCGTTTGTGGGGGAAAGCGGAAATCAGAAATGCTGTGGTCTGGATTCTGGCCGGTTTTATCTCCCTTGCTGCCTATGCGGGGCTTGGCGGCATGGCTGAGCGATATGTATTTATTGCTTCCGGATTCTGGACGTTGGGCTTTATCATGCTGGCGCATCTTGTGTTGCGCGGTACGTCATGGATACGTAAATGTATCGTTGTCGTTCTGTTCATTCTTCTTTTCGCATGGAATGCGGCGGAGACACACCGTGTTATGGGAAATTGGGAAAAGGCAAGCAGCATCACCCAGCGCACTGTTCTCACGCTCAAGCGGCAGTATTTTCCTCTCGACAACGATAAAGCATTCGTCATGGTACATCTGCCTATCAGATACGGGCGTGCCTGGGTGTTCCCTGCGGGATTCAACGATGCGCTGTGGCACATGTTTCGCATGAACGAATACGGGTACACGGTTTATACCGCGCCCTCGATCGAAGAAGCCCTCGTGTTTCCGGTTGGTCGGGTGACGCATGAAGTGTTGGTGTTTGAGGGTGATAATTTTGATTTACGCCGGGTGACAAAAGAAACACAGGTTCTACCCGTTAATCCAAAATGAACAATCGGACTTCACGGAATATTCATTTTCTGCTCATCGGAATTGCTCTTTTGGCCGCAGGACTTCGGACGTACAAAATATCCGCCCCGCTTGCGGACTGGCATAGCTGGAGACAAGCAGATACCGCAGCAGTTGCCCGAAATTTTGAGAAATTCGGCATAGACATACTTCGTCCACGGTACGATGATCTTTCCAATATTCAGTCAGGGTCAGATAACCCGAACGGGTACCGGATGGTAGAGATGCCGCTGTATCAGGTGGTGGGTGTCGTGGTGCATCGGATGTTTCCAGCCGTTTCTGTCGAAATGAGCCTCCGACTCGTGAGTGTCATCGCGTCAGCAGCCAGCGTCTACCTCCTGGGCGTCATCCTCTTGTTCCTTGTGGGTTTCCGTGAGGCGGTAATTGGCGCCTTGTTCTATGCGGTCATGCCGTATGCCGTATTTTACGGCAGGGCAATTCTTCCTGATTCCTTTGCCGTGTTTTGGGCGCTGTTAAGCCTTGTTTTATGTATGGGGTATGACAAATCCCGTCCATCCAGACTTATTTTTGCAGCGGTAGCGGCCGCGATAAGCTTGCTTGTCCGGCCAATGGCTGCTTTTTTACTCTTTCCAACATTTTATTTTCTGATACGTGGTACCGGATTCTCCGTACGGTCAGTTGCTTATGGATTTTTGTACGGCGCTGTGGCAATTCTCCCATTTATCTGGTGGCGACAATGGATAACCCAGTTTCCCGAGGGAATTCCAGCAAATGATTGGCTCCTGAATAATAACGGCATTCGATTTAAAGGTGCATGGTTTCATTGGCTCTTTGCGCGCAGGCTCGTTGAACTTATACTTGGTTACTGGGGCATTATTTTGGTGGGATTGGGTCTTGCCGCGAAATCTAAGCCAAAGGAGGGCACCTATAGTCTGCTTTGGGTTGCAGGAGTTGTCCTTTACTTTGTTATTTTCGCCGGAGGGAATGTACAACACGATTATTACCAGGCACTTATAATGCCGGTTGTTGCATGGTTTGCGGCCAAAGGAGGCGCTGCGCTTACGGGGGACACCGGTGCCTTTCAGAGGGCGGGCGCATGGACCCTATTGGGGGTAACGATGGTATTCAGCGTTGCTTTTTCTTGGTATACCATCCGCACCTACTACTGGATTAACCGTCCGGAAATAATCGAGGCAGGAAAAGCAGCCGACGCGCTCCTTCCTCCCGAAGCCAAGGTCATCGCTTCGTACAACGGCGATACGACGTTTCTGTATCAGACGAATAGACAAGGTTGGCCACTGGGATTTGATATACAGGAGAAAATTGCCATGGGTGCAACACATTACGTAACGGTATCACCAACTGACCAGGACGGCGAAACTCGTGCATTGGCAAGCGAATATACCGTGCTCGTCCGCAATGATCGGTATGCCATAATCGATTTAACGAAGCCCAATCCTGCGAAAAGTAAAAAATAACATGAAAATATTATTTGTATCTGCGGTTTTCCCGTACCCGCTCCATTCAGGGGGACAGGTGCGTATCTATCAGCTCCTGAAGCGGTTGTCAGCCAAACATGAAATTACGCTGGCTGCTTTTATACGAGATGAGCGTGAACGCAGTTATGTACCCAAGCTTTCATTTCTGCATGAAGTGAAGACGATTCTGCGGGGTTCAGCATGGCAGACGAGATATATTCTTTCGTCCCTTGTTTCCGATTATCCCTTTTTATATGCCACATACAAAAATGAGGAAATGAAGCGGTTTCTTCGGTCTGAGCTTGCCCGCGGTTATGATCTTATTCATTTGGAGCCTGGATATGTGTGGCTATCTCTTCCGGAAACGACGACCCCTGTCGTAGTTTCTGAACACAATATAGAGCATGAGGTCTATGAGCGGTTTGCGCGCCATATGAAATTTTCATTCATGAAACCGGCAGTTTTGTGGGATGTCGCCAAAATGGCCAACTGGGAAGGAAGAATTTGGAACAATGCCGCTGCTGTTACTGCGGCAAGCGAAACCGATGCTGCTCATATTCGCGCGAAGATACCAACCGGCATCATTGATGTGGTATCAAACGGTGTAGACATCGATGCGTTTCCATTTCATCCGAAGAAAAGGCATTCCCATCCACTTACTTTTCTCTATGTCGGTACATTTGCATGGATTCAAAATGCGGATGCCGCATCGCATCTGGTCGCCACACTGTGGCCGAAAATTCGTGAGAAATATCCGGATGCGAAGCTCCGGATAGTGGGGAAAAATCCACCACAACAGTTGGTGCGGTTGCATCCAGATGTCCAGTGGGTCCAGGAGGTTGAGGATATTAACGAAGAATATCATGCTGCAGATATTCTTCTTGCACCGATAAGAATAGGGGGAGGAACCAAATATAAAATTATTGAATCGATGGCAGTCGGGCTGCCCGTTATTACGACTCACATGGGAGCTGAAGGCATGCCGGTATCACACCGAAAAGAGGTATGGATTGCCGAAACTCCCCAGGAAGTTCTGGCGGCAGTGGACGACATTACGGGCGGCACCCAGACAAACCAGATTCTCTCCCGGGCAAGAAAATTGGTAGAACATTCGTATGATTGGCAGCATATCGCCCATACCCTTGATGCCATATGGAAGAAAGCTCATGAAAAACGCCGTTGATCTATCAGTAATTATTCTCAATTATAATACCGTTGATTTGACACGGCAGTGTCTGGCTAGCGTATTTGCCTCCCATATGGGGCCGTACACGTATGAGGTAATTGTTTGTGACAACGCCTCAACCGATAACAGTCTATCTATCCTGCGTAATGAGTATCCACGCGCAATCTACGTCGACAATATAAAAAATATAGGATTCGCCGCCGGGAATAATACGGGTATAAAAAAATCGAAAGGGAGATATATTCTGCTTCTGAACTCGGATACGGAAGTGCCTGATGGTACGCTTCAGTCGATGATCAGGTTTATGGATGATCATCCGGCGGCAGGTGCAGCGACCTGTAAGCTGCTTTTGCCCGACGGATCGATGGATCCTGCCTGTCATAGAGGTTTTCCGACACCGTGGGTTGCACTTACCTATATGATGAAGTTGGAAAAAATATTTCCCCGGTCAAAAGCATTCGGTGAGTATCATCAGCTTTATAAAGATATGAATTCCGTGCATGAAGTTGATTGTATTTCCGGGGCGTTTTTTCTCCTGCGCAGAAAAACGATGGATGAAGTCGGGCTTCTGGATGAAGCGTATTTTATGTACGGTGAGGATATCGATTGGGCGTATAGGATTCGTCAGAAAGGATGGCCTATTCTTTTCAACCCGACCGTGACGATTTTGCACAAAAAAAAGCAAAGCGGACGCGCCAATATCTTAAAGAAACGGCGTGTCACCACAGAAATATATTTTCACAAATACAACTGGCTTTTTTATCGAAAGCACTTTGCGGGCACATATCCGGCATGGATTACCTTTTTTGTAAACTCGTTTTATCGGATACGACTGGCGTTACTAGAAACGTTTTCACTGTAATATATGCGGATTGGTATCGATGCACGATTATCGGAAGAAACAGGAGTGGGTCGGTATATCCGTAACCTCATAAGAAATCTGGCGAATATTGACACCCGGAACGAGTATGTTGTTTTTCTCCGGGCGAAGAGCTTTGATTCGTTTGAACTTCCCGGAAAGAATTGGAAAAAAGTGTTGGCCGAAGTTCCCTGGCATGGGATAACTGAACAGGTGAAGATGCCCGTGCTTCTATCTTTGCAGCATCTTGATCTTCTTCATGTGCCGTACTTTAATATCCCTGTTTTTTATCCCGGGAAAATGATTGTGACCATACACGATCTGACAATATTGCATTTTGACACGGGGAGAGCAACGACACTCCCCATGCCGCTTTACAAAATTCGAAGAATCGGATACCGTTTTGTTCTCAGGATGGGTCTTTTGAGAGCTCACCATATTATTGCCGTTTCTGAAACAACGAAACGGGAAATACTTGATCATTTTCATGTGCCGGCAGACAAGATTTCCGTTACGTACGAAGGCATAGATGCGCAAACCCGTACGGGCACAGGGAGAAATCTGATTGGTGTTCCGTACTTTCTCTATGTGGGAAACGCGTATCCGCATAAGAATTTAGACGTATTGCTAGCGGGCTTTCGCCAGTATGCCGCAGGAAATCCGGGAAGAAAACTTGTCCTGGTCGGGGGAAACGATTTGTTTTATCAACGGCTCATGGAACGGGTAAAAACACTGGGTCTTACCGGTCACGTTATTTTTTTCGGAAAAGCCACTGAAGAGGAACTAGGTGATCTGTATACACATGCAGACGCGCTCGTTTTTCCGTCTCTCATGGAAGGATTCGGATTGCCCGCTCTTGAAGCGCTTGCGCACGGATGCCCGGTCATTTGTTCGGATATTCCTGTTTTTCATGAAATTCTTGGGGAAGCTGTTACCTATTTTCCCGCTGATGATCCGCAAACGTTGGCGTTACTCATGAAGAAAGACTTGAAAAGACCCGCCATTCAACCGACGCGGAAATTTGATTGGTCCGTCATGGCCGCTCGAACCCATACTCTCTATGAACGTAGCAATCATATATGATCGGGTCACCAAATGGGGCGGGGCTGAACGCGTCCTTCTTTCCCTTCACAAGATTTGGCCCAATGCACCGCTCTATACGGCAGTCTATGATCGTGCGCGGGCAGGTTGGGCGGATGTCTTTACGGTTCAGCCTTCTTTTCTTCAAAAAATTCCACTCGCCAAGCATATCCATGAGTTTCTCCCATGGGCAACTCCTCTGGCGTTTGAGGCTTTTGATCTGAATGCATATGATGTTGTTTTGTCCGTAACGTCTGCAGAAGCCAAGTATGTTATTACCCGGCCCGGGACGGTGCATATTTGTTACTGTCTTACGCCGACGCGATATCTTTGGAGTGGATATACTCAGTATCAGGATTATCCTGGTCTCGGTATCGTAAGTCCCGTTGTGCGTTTCTTTCATCGGCTCATGGCCCCCCGATTACGGCAGTGGGATCTTGTGGGTTCCAGTAGACCTGATTATTATTTGGCAATTTCAAACAGAGTGGCCTCACGGATTAAAACATACTACCGTCGGGATACCGCCAAGGTCATATATCCGCCCGTTGATACCCATATGTTTTCCAGAGAGAAAAAAACAAAACCGCTTCAAACACCGTACTTTTTGACGGTTAGCAGATTGGTCGGATATAAACGCGTTGACATACTGGTGGATGCGTTTAATTATCTGAAATGGCCTCTCGTCATTATCGGCCAAGGAAGAGATGCGGCACGATTGAGACGGAAAGCAGGAAATTCCATTACGTTCATTCCTCGTGTCTCTGATGCGGATCTCGTGTCCTGGTATCAGCACTGTGAGGCATTTGTATATGCGGCCGAGGAGGATTTTGGAATTGCAGCTGTTGAGGCGCTTGCAGCAGGCAAACCGGTTATTGCGTATGGGAACAGTGCACTGAATGAGATTGTGAGCCCCGGAAAAACAGGAGAACTTTTCGGGGAACAAACGAGTCAATCGCTCGTCGTCGCATTGAAAAGGTTTAAGAGCCGGTGGTATGATACTTCTTTGTGTAAGAAATCGGCTGACCGATTTTCGGAGGCCAGATTCCGGCAAGAAATGAAAAATACCGTCACCGGGATATATAATACGATATAATACGAGATACTATGAAAGCAGTAATTTTTGCCGGGGGAGTGGGAACACGATTGTGGCCTTTGTCACGAAAGAAGTCTCCCAAGCAATTTGAAAAAATAGTCGGAGATAAATCCACGCTTCAGCTCGCAGTGTCAAGAGTTCAGCCGGATTTCGGATGGCAGGATATTTTTGTCGCGACGGGCGCCGTCCATGTGCCGACTGTTCGTCAGCAGCTTCCTGACTTGCCCGTCGAGCATGTTATAGGCGAGCCGGAGATGCGCGATGTGGGACCGGCTGTCGGACTTATGGCTGGAATTTTGGCTAAGGAAAGTCCCAATGAGCCGATGGTTATCCTTTGGAGCGACCATCTGGTGAAGAACGAAAAACTGTTTCGAAAAATTCTTACGTGTGCCGGATCAATTGTTTCGTCTGATCCCAATAAAATTGTGTTTGTGTCTCAAAAAGCCAGATTCGCCAGTGAGAATCTGGGATGGATACAATACGGGAAAAGGGTTCAGGCGGTAGACGATATTGGATTCTATGCGTTTGTTGACTTCAAATATAAACCGGATACCGCTCTGGCCCGGGAGTTTTTCCAAAGCGGACGACATGCATGGAATGTGGGATATTTTGTGACTACGCCTGCGTTTTTATGGAAGCTGTATAAACAGTTTGCGGGCGAACTTCATGAGGGCTTATCTTCGATTGTTAGTGCATGGAGAACGCCAAAGTTTAATGAAAAATTAAAGACGTTGTATCCAAAGCTTGAGAAAATCCATTTCGACAACGCAATTCTTGAGAAGCTTGACCCCAAAGATGCACTCGTGGTCTCAGAGGACATAAAGTGGAGTGATATCGGTGCCTGGGAAGCGCTTAAAGAAGCGCTTGAGGAGGCAAAAGATAAAAACGTAACGCAGGGTAAAGTGCTTTTAACTGATTCCACCGATTCGCTGGTGTATAATTTTACGGATCAACTCGTTACGACCATAGATCTCGATGATATGCTTGTTGTCGTGACGCCGGATGTCGTGCTGGTATCGAAAAAAAGCTCCGTTTCAAAGATCAAAAAACTTGTGGAAAGCCTTTCTGGAACCGAGAACGATCATCTGACGTAGGTATGCTGTATTCCGTTGTGAAGAGAGCCATCGATATAGTCGGCAGTATCGTCCTTGCGGTGGTATTTGCTCCGTGCTGGATTATTACTGCAGTTGCAATAAAGTTTGACAGTCACGGACCGGTGCTGGCTGACACTCCGCAAAGAGTCGGGAAAGACGGAAGGCTCTTTAAGTTATATAAATTTCGCTCAATGATCGTCAACGCGCACGAAAAACTGCGTCGTGATCCCCGACTTGCCAAGCTCTACGGTGAATACAAACGAAATAGTTACAAACTGAAAGAAGATCCACGTGTTACCCGTGTTGGTCGGTTTATCCGCAAGCATTCCATCGACGAGATTCCCCAAATTCTCAACGTCCTTCGTGGAGAAATGAGTCTCGTAGGTCCGCGGCCCTATTATCCGGACGAACTGGTCGAGCAGCAGCGGAAGTACCCGCATACGAGGGAATTGGTGAAAGTAGTGTTATCGGCCAAGCCGGGTATCACGGGTCACTGGCAGGTTTCGGGCCGCAGCGAGGTGAATTTCGACAAACGCATAAAGATGGACGCAGACTATGTAAATAAACGGTCCCTATGGCTTGATATCATGATACTTCTCAAAAGCCCATGGGCGATGATCTCCGGTAAAGGCGCAGTATAACATTGACTTTTTTCCGTTTTACAGGAACAATACGTATATGGATGACGATCTAAAGAAGATTGAATTACCGACGACTCCCACAGAAACGGCGCAGAAACCCAGGCGTAAATTTCCATGGAAGGTAGTATTCATTCCGCTGGGAATCGTTGTTGTTCTTTTGGCGGTTATCGGGATCATGCTGCTTCCGCTGCGTGGTGTCATCGCTCAGGGGAAGCTTGTTGCTGCCAAAGGGCGTGAACTTTCGGCTGCAATTAAGTCTCAGGACTTGGCGAAAGCAAAGGAAGGGCTTGCCCAAACCCGCGTAGAAATGGTGAAACTTCAGGATGAATACAAGCGCGTGTTGCCGCTTAAATTTGTTCCGGTTTTGGGGTGGTACATTGGCGATGGGGAACACGCTATCAACGCAGCTCTTGCAGGACTTACTGCGGGAGACAAGGCTGTCGAGGCGCTTGAGCCCAACGCTGATCTTCTCGGACTGAAAGGCAAAAGCACCTTTGTTTCCGGTACTGCTGATGATCGTATTCAAACCGCCGTTAAGACAATGAGCGCGCTTACTCCGAAAATTAACGAAATGGCTTCGAGCATCGATACTCTTCGGAAAGAGATTGATGCGATTGATCCGGCAAGATACCCGGAGAAAATCGGGGACACCGCAGTGCGTTCTCAACTCGTGTCGGTAAAGGAAACCATTGACAACGCGGCCAATCTTTTTGTGAATGCGCAGCCGCTTCTTATGAATCTGCCAAAAATGTTGGGAGAACCCAAAGAACAGCGTTATCTCGTGCTTTTCCAGAACGATAAGGAACTTCGTTCAACCGGTGGCTTCATAACGGCTTATGCACAGTTCCGGTTTGTGCGGGGCAAGGCAATTCTTGAGAAGGCGGATGACATATACGCCATGGACGGTGCTCTTTCCAAGAAATTTCCGGCACCACCCGAGATTCTCAAATTCCATAAGGGCGTATACAACCTGAACATCCGGGATAGCAATCTTTCCCCTGACCTTGTTACCTCCATGAAACAATTTGAGGAGATGTACGAACACGTTGGCCAGCGGGAGAAGATTGACGGTATCTGGCTCGTGGATACACACGTGCTGGTTGAGGCATTGAAGATTCTTGGCCCAATGAACGTGTATGGCCGCGAATTTTCAGCGGTCACGGATAAGCGCTGCGATTGTCCCCGCGCCGTGTATGAGCTTGAGGATTACTCCACGCGTCCGGTGAACTATATCCGCACAGACAGGAAAGATATTATCGGGGTTTTGCTTCGTGATCTTTTGCAGAAGGCGCTTGGTGTGTCCCCGTCGCAGTACTGGGGCCAGTTGTTCCAGATGCTCATCGCAGAAATTAACGAAAAACATGTCATGGCATATTTCCATGACGCGGAGACACAGAAGGCCGCAGAAAGTTTTAATATGGCCGGCCGCATCATGACGAAGGAGAGTACTGCAGCCGTGCTTAAGTACAAAGAGGGCGAAGGGTGGGATTATCTTCATGTGAACAACAGCAACATGGGCGGGGCAAAGTCCAACATGTTTGTAAGCGAGAAGATGACCAAAGACACCACGGTAAACTCTGACGGTACCGTGACGACGAAACTAACGGTCGATTACAAAAATCCGTATCCCGGAAGTGATTGTGGCTTGGAGTCAGGAGGCCTGTGTCTGAACGCGCCGCTTCGGAATTGGGTTCGCGTTTACACTCCAGCCGGAAGCAAACTCGTCGAAAGCAAGGGTGCCCAATCGCCGAAGGACAGCAAGCCGGTTCCCATGGACGTATATGACAGTCTGGGAAAGACCGTCTTTGAGGGATTCATTATTGTCAACCCGATGGGAACGGCAAAATTGGAATTAACGTATACCTCACCGGTACAATCAGCGGATGGAAAATACCGTCTTCTTTTGCAAAAACAACCTGGAACCGAAGCCACCGAGGTGCTTTTGAAGATGGGTGGCCGTGATCGCAAGAAAGTTGAGCTTCTTACCGATACAGAAGTCGAGTTGTAACGCATGAAATCCCGTATATATACGATTGAGGGGATTGTCCTCAAGAGGCGCGCCGTGGGAGAGGCCGACCGAATACTCACACTCTTTACGAGACAACAGGGAAAAATTCAGGTCCTTGCCAAAGGAATCCGAAAAATTCAGAGCAGACGGGCAGGTCATCTGGAGCCGTTTAATCGGGTTATCATTACGCTCCATGCGCATGGAACATTGGATATCGTTTCTGAGGCATCGGTGGTAGCACACGGAACGTTCCGAACCCGAAATCCAGCACTCATTGCATATGCGTATTGCTTGTGTGAGCTTATTGACCAGCTTATGGCCGACCGTCAGGAGCAGCCGGAAATCTACATGCTGCTTGTGGACGCGTTAGCTGAGCTTGAGGCGGGTCGAAACGACGCGAGCTGGAGTCAAACCATGAGTGTTTTTATACATCGGTTATTGTGGGCATTAGGGTTTCTTCAGAGCTCCCGTCAGCTTCCAAAAGATGCGCTTCGGCCATATATAGAAGAGATTACCGAAAGGAAACTGAGAACCTGGCCGCTCTTGACAGTGCTTGGCGGCTCATCGTAGACTAGGGATGAACGCGCGTTGATCCCAATGGCATGGGGGAGCACAGGGAATGAAGCAGGCCTGGGATTCCAGGCAAGTAGGGTGGAACCGTCCTTTATAAAAAGGATCCCTACCACAAGCATATGTGGTAGGGTTTTTTGTAGAACCATGACAACACTTGACGACATCGTTAGCTTGGCCAAACGTAGGGGATTTGTGTACCCAACAAGCGAAATATATGGAGGTCTTACGAGTTCATATGATTATGGGCCGGTGGGTGTTGAGCTTCTGCGCAATATCAAATCGCTCTGGTGGAAACGATTCGTTCAGGACCGGATGGATATGGTAGGGCTTGATTCCCAGATTTTGCTGCATCCTGAGACATGGGTCGCCTCCGGTCATGTGGCAGCATTTAACGATCCGCTTGTTGAGGATTCGGAGACACGAAAACGCTATCGCGCTGATCATGTCATAGAAGCGTGGCTCAAGACGCATTCGGATGTATCAGCGGTTGTGGAAGACATGAACCTGGATGACATGGCTGCCTTCATAAAAAAACATAAGATTCTTAGCCCTGAAGGGAATCAGCTCCTTGCCCCCAAGAAATTTAATCTTTTATTTGAAACGAAACTGGGAGTTGTTGAAGGCGCTAAGGCAGAGGTGTATCTTCGGGGAGAAACGGCACAGGGAATTTTCACGAATCTGAAAAATATTTTGGATTCAACCCGTATAAATCTCCCCTTTGGCGTCGGACAGATTGGGAAATCCTTCCGTAATGAAATTACGACCGGTCAATTCGTCTTCCGGACGCTTGAATTTGAACAAGCGGAAATTGAATATTTTTTTGATCCTGATGCCTCCGACTGGAAAGAACTTTTTGCTTCCTGGAAGGATGCAATGTGGTCGTTTATCCAGAAAGATCTCGGCATAACGGCGACCAATCTGAGATGGCGTCAGCATACCGATCGTGAACGCAGCCACTACAGCCGTGATACCTACGACCTTGAGTATAATTTCCCATTTGGCTGGAAAGAGCTCTGGGGAATTGCCTATCGTACCGATTATGATTTGACCGTCCAGTCCAAACATTCAGGCGTTGATCTTTCCTACCTGGATGTGAAAACGGGCAGAAAATTCATTCCGCACGTCATTGAACCTGCGGTTGGGGTAAACCGGCTTTTCCTTATGACGCTTGCCGATGCGTATGTGAAAGAGGAAAAACGTATCGTTCTTAAGCTTTCGCCAATGCTTGCGCCACGGAAGGTCGCGGTGTTTCCGCTCGTCGCCAATAAGCCTGAATTGGTCACTCGGGCAACGGAAGTGTACCATACGCTGCACAAACACGTTACGGCAGGCTGGGATGACCGTGGAAATATCGGTAAACGCTACCTTTCACAGGATGAGGTTGGTACCCCATGGTGCGTTACTGTTGATTATGCTACGCTTGAAGATGGCACGGTAACTGTCCGGGATCGTGATACCACGAAGCAGGAGCGTATACCGGCAGAGAAGCTTGTGCCATATTTTCAGGAGAAATTAAGCTTGTCTTGATAAAAGGGAGGATGTATGAAAAAGAATCCAATGATGCTCGTGGGAGTTTTGGCGGTACTTCTTGTTGTTGCCGGATTTGTCGTTTTTAAGGCGGTATTTTCTCCGAAGGCGCCCGCACCAGTCGTGGAAGAAGAGGTCATTGAGTCGCTTGCACCGGCTGATGCCTCCATTTCCGTTGATATCGCCAAAAGCAAAGTGAAAGATAACACCGTTGTTCTTTCCGTGGATGGCCTGGCTTCCAAATATTCGAAGCTTTCTTATGAGTTAAGCTACGAAACCCAGGGGATCGTCCAGGGTGTTACGAGTGCACCGCTCGATATCTCAGGCAAAGATGATTTCGTGCGTGATGATATTTACCTGGGAACCTGTTCACGGAATGTCTGTAAGCCTCACCCGGGAGTAACGAAGATTGCCGCCGTTCTTATCTTCACGGACGCAGACGGTGCCAAAAGCCAGTTCACCGGTGAATTTGAGCTGTAAGCTATAGGGAAAATTTCGCTAATTTTGGTCCGAATTCTTCTATAAGCTCATCGAAAAGCTGAATTGGCATAGTATAGTACGTTCCAAGTTCCCCTTTCCAGGAAAATTCTTCCGTAGTTATTGCCCCGGGTGTTGCTTGGTTAATGGCCGATGTCAGCATGCGGCCCACTGGATTTTTTCTTTCACTCAAGGCATATCTGCCCGTTCTGATTTCTGTTATGGGCATGGATAATTGAGCTGATATTCCATAAATGGTATCAACGGCTGATCGCATGAGCCTTAAGGCTACGTCGGCGCCCTTTTGCGTTGGAAATACGGTTAAACCATAGATATTCGCCCGATGAGGCAAGTCGCTAGGAAATCGTATCCCAACTGATCCGACAACAAATCCATCCTGTCTTGCCACCAGTAAGCGCCGCGTGGGATCTTCGAGTTGTTCCTCAATGAGGCGTATACGTTTGTCTGAAGCAGTATCCCAGAGAAGCGTCGGAGGAAGCGTTTCAAAAACGGATTGCTCCAAATCAAGATCACATAAGGGAATGGTATTTCTTTTCACTCCATCTATGAGCGCAGCGGCGCTACCATATCCCATAAAAGATGCATCCGACAAGAGAGCAGGTGACACTATGGTTTCGGCCGACATGACCGATAGTATACCATGGGCGGGAAATTTTCCGTGAAATACCCCTTGACATGTCGTGAAAAATGGGTAACTATGGATATTAGTGGGAAGAAGTGGTAGGATTGGTTCATGAAGTTGTTCCTTGGGGAATATGACCACGCACTTGATGATCGGGGCCGTCTAACGATCCCGAGAAAGATTCGACAAGAGTTGGGAGCAGATGAGGTAATTGTGTCTAGGGGTTTTGATGCATGTATTTTCGGGTTCGACCGAGAAAGCTGGGAGAGGGAAGCGGCGAAACAGCTGGAAGCACCCGTAACAGAACAAAAAGCGCGACAAGTCAGAAGGTACATGTTTGCAGGAGCCCAGAAAGTGGAAGTGGATAAACTTGGTCGTATTCTTTTGCCTGCCCTGCTCAAGGAATATGCGGGTATTATGGGCAACGTCATGGTAGTTGGCGCTGGAGATCACTTTGAGATTTGGGACGAAGAGAAATGGAAGAAATACGCAGATACGCTCGCCACACCATGACAGCCTCATATCACGAACCGGTCCTCACTGCGGAAGTAATAAACGGTCTGGAAGTTTCCGAAGGAAAGAGTTATATAGACGCGACGCTGGGCGGAGGAGGGCACGCGGTTGAAATCGTGAAACGGGGAGGAATACTCCTTGGGATTGACACGGACGCAGAAGCATTAGCATATGCCCGTCAGCGATTAGAACAAGTAGCACCACCGGGTACGAACAAAAGACGAAGCTGGACATTGGCACAGGGAAATTTTCGGAATATCCGTGAAATAGCCTACGAACATGGGTTCTCTGGTGTGGACGGAGTTTTATTTGACTTGGGCGTATCCAGCCATCAACTGGATACGAAAGAGCGGGGGTTCAGTTATCGGTTTAGCGATGCCCCCCTGGACTTAAGGCTAAATCAAGCACAGGGAGAATCGGCAGCGCAATTAGTAAACCGTATAGGAGGGGAAGAACTGTATGAAATTCTTGCAACGCTTGGTGAAGAAGAGCGTGCTCGGGCAATTAGTTCTCTTATTGTCCGCGCCCGTGCGATAGCACCCGTACAGACGGCGGGAGATCTCGTGGCGATTATAGAATCCATGAATCTGCCAAAACCCGTTCTGTATGGCGTGCTGTCCCGCGTATTTCAAGCGCTGCGAATGGCAGTAAATGAGGAAATTGAGGCTCTGAAAGACGGTTTACGCGAGGCGACTGAGCTTATCGTTCCGGGGGGGAAGATAGCAGTCATCAGTTTCCATTCCCTGGAAGACCGGATTGTGAAATTGGCTTTGAGGGGTGACGCGTGGACTGCTGCAACGAAGAAGCCTGTTGTTGCGCATCATCAGGAAGTTGATCGGAATGTCCGGGCAAGAAGCGCAAAATTACGAACGGCACAGAAAGTGTAACACTATGAAACGGGTACTTGGCATATTACCATTGGTTGCAATACTCCTTGTCATTATTGAGATCGTCCTTACCAATGCGCTTGCTCCGAGCGGGCACAGGCTCCATGCGCTTGACGGAGCGATCGATGAAATCCGACAGGAAAACGCGCTTCTGGAGCAAAAAGTTGCCTCCGCCTCTTCGCTTACCACCATTAGCGTCCGTGCAAAGGAAGCCGGATTTGTTGAACCTGCCAAATCTCAATTTGTTGCCGTTGTTTCTGCTGACCTCCCGGTCGCACTGAACACCAGTCGGTAAATATGTGGAGAGTTAAAATCGCATTTTTCCTGATCGCCTCAGGGTTTTTCCTAGCCGTGTGCCGTCTTTTTTACTGGCAGATCATCCGTGGAGATACGCTTCGCGCTCAGGCTGCCGCCCAATATAATCTCACATTCAATCTCCCCGCCGCTCGGGGGAGTATTCTTTCCTCCGATGGAAACCCGTTTGTCATGAGTGTTCCAGCCTATCTTATAGTCGGCAGGCCGACGCAGGTTGAGAATCTCGAGCAGTATTCCCGTCTTATCGCGGAGCCACTTGGTATGGAGCCTTCAGATATTATCGGACAGATGTCTCAGGAAGGGCGGTATTGGGTTCCGCTCAAACGGAAAGCCGACAAAGATCTTGTTGAGCGTATTGAAGCCCTCAAGCTTAAAGGGGTGGATTTTGAGCGGGAATCCAAGCGGTATTACCCTGAGTCTTCGTCTGCAGCCCATCTTTTCGGCTTCGTAGGAAGTGATCAGAACGGAGCGGACAAAGGATATTTCGGACTGGAGGGGTATTATGACCGTGAGCTTCGGGGGAAGGATGGGCGCATAGAGGTGGAAAAAGACGTCCGAGGTGCACCGATACTTGTGGGAGAGGCCAAGCGCATTGAGGCAGAGGATGGCAGATCGCTCATACTGCATATGGACCGTACGATCCAGAACATCGTGGAACGACGCCTACTTGAAGGTATCGCGAAATACGGAGCAAAGGAAGGATCAGCCGTGATGATGGATCCTATGACGGGAGCTGTGCTTGCCATGGCTTCATATCCTTCGTACGATCCGGGGAATTATACAGTTTTTGACAAGAGTCTTTATAAGAATCCGATCGTGGGGGCAACGTACGAACCGGGAAGCACCTTTAAGGTTCTGGTTATGGCCGCCGCACTCAATGAGCGGAAAATCAAGGCGGATACTACGGTGGATGAGGATGGACCCGTGAAAGTAGGCGAGTATTCCATCCGTACCTGGAACAACGAATACAATGGAAAGCAAACCATGATTGATGTGATTCAACATTCCTCAAATGTCGGAATGGTTTTCGTGCAAAAGCAGCTTGGGGAAGACCTGTTTATCAAATACATTCGTGACTTCGGGTTCGGCGGCCTGACTGGTATTGATCTTGAAGATGAGGCAGCCA
>CAZKLT010000013.1:6551-28996 GCA_964553825.1 uncultured Gammaproteobacteria bacterium | reverse complement strand
AGATCAGGTCCGTGCAATGGCCATGCTCTCCTATGTAAGCTCTGGCCATGCACTCTCCTACCTGGTCGAAGAAACGCTCACCTCTTTCCCTATTTCCCTTGCGGGCCATGCGGAGCAAAAACACATTCTAAAGAACCTTCTTCGCGGAACCAAACGGGCGAGTTTTGCTCTCACCGAACCGGATACGGGCTCCGATGCCACAAACATCCATGAGGTAACCGCAACTTGGAGCGAAGACACGCATACCTATCAGGTGAAAGGAAAAAAACGCTTCATCACAAATGCCGATGGCGCCGATTACATCGTCCTTGCAACCCGTACAAAGGAGGGGGCCGGAAAAAACGGAATAACGGTGTTTCTCATTGACGCCGCCAAAGCCCAACAAGATGGTACGATGAAGGTCAATCACATTTTCGACAAACGCGGACAATATGGCGCAGTGCTTACGGAGATCGAATTTACGAATCTTGCGGTAGACGCCAAGGACATGCTTGGTGAATTCAATAAAGGATGGTCCGATGTCGTCGAACCCACCCTCAGACATTCTCGTATTTGGATTGCCGCGCAAGCATTGGGACTGTCTGCACGTGCATATGATGAGGCACTTCATCGCGTGCGGCAACGAGTACAATTCCGCGGAGAGACCCTTCTGCAAAAATCCAAAATCCAGATGCAGCTGGCAAAAATGAGACGACTCCTAAATATCAGTGATTATCTTATCGTCCGCGCCGCGTACGAGCAGGAAGCACGTGATCCCGTTGCCTTCACATGGGCTTCCCTTGCCAAACTCTATGCCGCTGATGCCGCAGACTGGATCACTGACATGAATCTGGAAATGCACGGTGGCCTGGGATTTACGTACGATGGTTCGCGGGCATTTGAACTTCGTGTGGCAGCTCTACCGATAAAAATATATGAAGGGACCGCAAATGTGCTTCAAATGATTATTGAGAAACACTTCACTGACAGGCAGCTCGCCTATCTGGCAAAACACCTTCGAATGCCAGACCGCCGGTGGACAGACCGCATCGCACAGGCCGATGCAGTTATCCGGAAGCTGGAAACATGGAAAGCCACAAAACGAGATACAAGCACCCTACTTGCCGACGTACGCAACTGGCTGGCTGAGGCCACCGGCATGCGGAGCCTTACGGCAACCAAACTCTCCGGACATGTCCTCTATGAGAGGAATCCCGCTGGAAGTTGACTTGCCTATACCAGCGCCGTATACTTCGCCTAACCACCGATAGACGGTGGTACTTTTGTAAAATATATGAGCACGGCAAGCACACAACCGAGTGTCGCAACACTGCGAGAGCGCACGATGCATGAACTCGCCGAACGCCGCGAACTTATGCCTGAGGTCGAGAATATTCTGCGCGAATTTATTACGGGCGTCTGCCCCATACCCCGCAAAAGCGGCGACGAGCAGCTTATGGCCGACCACATCGCGGAAATCGCGACCAATGCCGGGTTTACCGTCGAACCGGACAATACAGGAAATCTTCTTTTCCGGGTCCCTGCAACCGACGGATACGAGCACCTCCCCGGAATCGTTTTTCAAGGACATATGGATATGGTTTGCGTAAAGGGAAAAAATGCCCTCACTGACCCATCCACAGAAGGAGTTGTCCCCGCTCTCGACGCATCAGGCGAGTGGCTGACGGCCGTTGATTCAACCCTCGGGGCTGATAATGGCATCGCCATACCCATCATGCTCGCGCTGGCAGAAACCAAGACGCCTCACGGAGAAATGGCGTTTCTCTTTACCACCGAGGAAGAAACAAGCATGAACGGCGCCAAAGCTCTCACCTATGATCTTTCCCGCTATCAGTACTTCGTTAACCTCGACTGGGAAGATGAAAATGAAGCAGCAGTCTCCAGCGCTTGCGGCGGCGACACGACGCTCACCCTTAAAATCGAGAAAGAAGATCTAGATCCCACCATGAGGATCGCCGAAATCACCGTCGACGGCCTTTTGGGTGGCCACTCCGGCGTGGATATCGGCGAAAAACGGGAAAACGCAATTAAGCTCATGGCAGATGTATTGAGGAAAGCGCGGGACCGATTCGGCGCAAAACTCATTCACCTTGACGGTGGTGATGTGCGAAACGCGATTGCTTCACATGCACAGGCAACCATCGCCTACCCCGCTTCCATGCGTGAAGAGTTTAAACAATTTATCGAAGAATGGCATGTTTTTTTGGGTCGACAATTTCGTCACGAGCCACGCATCGGCATAGACGCACGGCATGTCGACGCGGAAAATGAACGAGCAGAATTTGAACAATCGTTCACAGACGCTTTTGCAGACAATGCGCTTTCGCTCATCGCCGAGCTTCCGCACGGAATACGGGATATGAGCGCTACGCTTGAAAACGTTGTTGATACGTCAACCAATCTCGGTGTCCTGAGACAAACCACTGATGCAGTTACGTTGGTATTGATGTCGCGAAGCATCTCTGAACAGCACCGTGAAGAAATCCGTTCCGTCATAGGAAGCATTGGACTGGCGCATAAGGCAGCCGTGGAGCAATCAAATGATTTTAAGGGATGGAATACCTCAGGAGACAGCAACCTTGTGAATCTGCTTCGTCGGGCCTATACAGCTGCGGGCCATACGTTGAAAATCACGGGAACCCATGCCGGACTCGAGTGTGGGACGATCTCCCTTCTGTATCCTCACCTGGAAACTGTTGCCATCGGCCCGACGATTAAAGACGCACATAAAACGACAGAACGGCTCAATATCCAGTCCGTAACCGATCTCTTTACCGTGCTGACTGCGTTTCTTGAAGAAATTGCGACCGAGAAACTACGCTAACGCTTGTGGGCGTTCAACGCCCAGAGCACCCCGCCTAATCCCCATATAACGACGATGAAACTTAAGAGCCCACCGAGGAGGGGCATCTTTATAAGCAGCCACAATACCGGAACTCCTACCAGCACCTGTGCGTAGAGGTTGCCCATGTTTTTCTCGGAAAACTGCTCGAGCAGCTTCTCTCCTACCACCAGAGCCACGAAAAGCCGGCTGACGGAAAGGGCAAGGCCAAAAAGGATAAAACCCAGTAGACCTGCCGGTATGCCGATGATGGTAATCATAAGAATGATGGAAGCAGCCGGGATGACAAACATCGCCAACGCCCCCTTTAAGGCCATGATGACCGGATTATCCACAAGCGTTGCTGACACCCGTTTGGCATATTTCGGGAAAAGCGCAACAACAATACACCCAAGAATCATGTGAAGCACGATGGCGGGAAATGTACTCACCGGCCAGGCTGGCTTGACGGGTGCGGCACGGCGCTTTTCGTCCTCTGGGTCAGCATACTTGGGCTCAGAGCGCACCACTTCCCCTGACACGGATGCGCTATCTGCAATGGTCGCAATCTGTTTACTTGCATAGCGAAGGGCGCCCGCCACCTGCGCACCTTCATCCAGTACGACTTTCTCGGCTTCCACATTCACGTCGCCTTCAACGACACCACTGATGGTTATCTGTTGACCACCCCCGAAAAGCGTTTTTCCCACAAACCCCGCCAGGTCAAGCGCCTGGGCACCAAATAACAATTCTCCCGAAATGGTGGCGGACGGAGCTATGGATATCGTTTGTCCAAGTGCGTTCACGTTCCTGAGGATGAATCCGTCAAGGCTCACTGTTTGACCCGCAATCCGGGTATTGCCGTTCACAGTACCGGACACACGGAGATTCTGCCCCGCACACAATACGTCCCCATTGACGGTTCCCGAAATCACGACATTCTGACCTCCGCAAAAAAGGTCGCCGTCTACCGTGCCCTCGATAGTCACAGAATTACCACCCACAAAGAGAGATTCTGAAATAATCTGATCTTTCTCAACGCGGATATTCTCACCACCCCGAAACTCAATCCCGTATACGGGAGCCGGCGATAGCAACGAAACAAAGACAAAGAAAACAGAAAGAACACCAGCCAGATACCTCATCGCTTCATTATACACAGAAAAGGCAATCTGGATGTATGCCAGCAAACACATTTCGCTCTCACGGCCGGATTTGATATACTCATCGTATGGTTGGTACCGTGCTCGTGGTCCTTCTTCTCCTGTGGCTCCTTGGCTTCGTTCAGATTCCGTGGCTTGTCTTCCATAACCGGGTTTTATTCAACGTATTGGGACACAACGTTACCTTGTGGGAACTGCTTATGTTTCTCGTTGTGGCATGGGCGATGGAATCACTCCCTGATCCATTAAGACAGATTGCTTTTGTTCTGGTTATCGTATGGTTGCTCTCTGTCCTGGGGATTATCAGTATCGCGGGTCTTTCAAACCTTCTGATTGTCGCTCTCCTTATCGGACTTGCGCTTGCAATCTTCCAAAAATCTCATTAAACGGGGACTTCTCTCCCCTTCAGTTTCCGGTCGATCGTCTGGGCGAGCAGAACACAACCAAATACGGCAAATGCTCCCGCAAGAAACGGCAACGGCGCCGTAATCGTGGCAAGGGTTCCGCCGATGATGGGACCCAAAATAAGACCGATGCTCATATAGGAAGCATTTACCCCCTGAATAGTCCCCTGCGAATGCTCATCTACTTCTTTGGACAAGAGCGCTCCTATGAGGGGATTTATAAATGAATTGGCAAGCGCGTGAACCATCGTAACAATCGTCATAACAACAAGCGATCGCGTTAGGAAAAATCCTACGAGCACAAGAGCCTCCAGGAAAAGTGCGTTTCTCAGTGTTATGGTCTCCCCGAATTTGTGCACGATCCTGGGAATGATAAGAACCTGTGCGATGAGTCCGACCACACCTATGAGGGTAAAGTTCAGGGAAACCTGCGCCGGCGTCATCCCAAGAACCCGTACCGCAAGCGGCTGGTAGGCATACATGATAAGACCAAATGCAATGGTATAGATGAACGAAAGAAACAGCGTCGTGCCGATGTTTTTATCGAGAAGCGCGCGGTACAGGTGTGAAAAATCGATAAGCTTCCCGTGCTTCACCAAGCCGCGGTGTTTGTTTGTTTCCGGTAAAAAGAACGCGGTGGCAGCGGCAGCGATCAAAGCGACAATTCCTGCGATAATGAAGGGAACATTGGCACCATACCCGAGCGTCAGGGCGGAAATAGCAGGCCCGAAGATGAAACCAAATCCAAAAGATGCCCCGATAATGCCAAATCCTTTCGCTCGATCTTTGGGAGCGGTAGTGTCTGATATAACTGCCGATGCCACGGGAATGTTTCCGGCGGTTATACCATCGAGTGCCCGCGCAAAAAAAAGGAAAAATGCATTGGGTGCGTACGCCATCAGAAAAAACGATCCCGCGGTTCCTAAAATGGAGACAACCAGAAGCGGCTTACGTCCGTACATGTCAGACATGCGCCCGATGATCGGTGTCGCAAAGAACTGACAAAAGGAGAAGATAGAGAACAATAACCCGTTATGAAAATCCGATAATCCGAACCGCTGCGAGTAGGTGTACAAGACAGGGATGATAATGCCGTATCCAAGCGCATTCACGATCGCAATGAGCGCGATGATAACGAGGTTTCTGTTCTGGTGGAAGAGTTTCATTGGTGAATTGTAGCATATGGGGCGGTGAACTTGACACGAGGTACCACGCATGGAACAATGAGGCTAATGTTTAAAAATAATAATGTCGCCCTGTTTGGAAGTGTAATTCTCGTCGTACTGGCCATCCCGCTGGTTTCATTGCTTTCCCGTGGCGGCTCATCAGGCTCAACAGATGTCCGAGCACGTGCTGCAGTTACCAAAACACTCGAATTACGGGGAACCGTTCTGGAAATTGACGAGGCGGCCGCAACGCTGAAAATGGAGAATGTATTTCTCGCGGACGAAAACCGTTCAGGCGACATGAAAAACCTGGGAACATGGACCGTCACGGCACCGGCAAACTTTAATTTGGCTTCCATTTCACCCGGCCAAGCGCTCAAGATGAATATCGACGCCAAAACATTCCTCGTCACGAGTCACAGCGTCACCGCCCTCACCATCAGCCCAGTTCAATAGTGCCTACCGCAGGAGCGAAAAAGGTAAACTCGTTCCCTCACCGTACGTCGACAGGCTCCCGTCCTTGAGCACATAGCCATTTCCAACACCATAGATCTGAATAGTTTCTTTTTCGGTATCCAATACACAGGCGGTTTGCTCATCTATTCCCAACACTGCCGCGTCAACAGGCAGCTGCGCCACGAGGCGCGCAAACCGATCCGTACCCATCCAGCAACGTGTCGTATCAAAATCCTCCCCCTCTGCGTTATTCCAGTGCGGAACGATGGCCAAGTTGGGCAGCCACGGTGAGAGAAAATTAAGGCCAGCGATCCAATGGAGATCAGCGCCAGCTTTAAATATTTCATAAACAGGAAGAGCAAACGCGCTCACCGCAACGGCAGTTGCGGATCCCAAACACAGCGTCGCACCACTTTCATGAGCTCGTTTGAGATTTTCATAGGCACGCGTACCTACGAGATGCTTCACGGTATATCCCGGCGATCCGGCGCCGCAATACAAGTATTCCTGTGTCAGGATTTCATCGACTGCTTCAGGATCATTGGTACTGTGCGCGCCGTCACGGCGCCACGCGCGGATACGGGTAACGATCGGTTTATAGTTGGAAAGTCCTGTGAGGAAAAACTGCTCCATCCTCTCCGGCCAACCATGAATTGCGTTCACTTCAAAACCCGTGGGCGTCTCAAGAATTCCGATGCGTACAGGATCATGATATCCCAAACGTTTAAACACGTCTTCGTGGATTCTGCGTCCTGTCGGAGACATTTCCCCCGACCCGAATAGCACTATCAACCCGGGAGTGCCAGACCGCTTATTTGACGGGGTCATGTGGTCTTTTTTTTTACGCGGATACCGGTGGGGGTATCTTCCAACACGAACCCAAGAGCTTCGATTTGCGCGCGGGCACTATCGGCCTGTGCAAACTTCTTGGCTTTACGTAATGCCTCACGTGAGTCAACAAGTGCCTGCACTTGAGCAGGGATAACCTCCTGCGTGTGCGAGCCTATCCCCAACTCCAAGCCCAATACGGTATCGAAATCGGATAACAATGCAACCTTCTCGCCGTCTTCAAGTGTGGACTTCGCCACCTCCCATACCACGGCGAGTGCCTGGGGTGTATTGAAATCGGATGCTAGCGCATCGTCAAAAGCCTGCTGAAAACGGCGTGCTTGCGGACTTGCTATGGATCCGACAGCTGCGGTCATACGGGCACGTAATTCTGAAAGTGCCTGTCCTGCTGCATGCAGCCCTTCCCAGGTAAAATTCAGGGATTTTCTGTAGTGGGCGGTTAAGTAAAAATACCGAAGTGCCATGGGGTCAACCCCTTTTTCCAAAACATCTTCAATCGTGTGATAGTTCCCCAGGCTCTTGCTCATCTTCTTCCCATCCACCATAAGAAACGCATAGTGCACCCAGTAGCGGACAAAGGGCTTCCCCGTTGCGGCTTCACTTTGAGCTATTTCATTAGGATGATGCACGGGAATGTGATCGATACCGCCCGTATGAATATCGATCGTTTCTCCCAAATATTTCATGCTCATTGCGGAACATTCTATATGCCAGCCCGGGAAACCATCGCCCCAGGGACTATCCCAATGCATGGCGTGATCGGCAAACCGCCCAACCCGCTTAAACCAGAGTGCAAAATCAACGGGATTTTTCTTATACTGGCCGGTCTTTACCTCTTCTCTGACCGCTGTTTTCTTCTCGTCCAGACTCTGTCCCAGAAGCTTACCGTAATCCGGAAATTTGGCAACATCAAAGTAGACGGCCTCTGCTGTATCGTAGGCAAAACCTTTCTCAATGAGTTTGGCCACCAGCGCAATCTGCTCCCGAATATGTTCTGTGGCTTTGCAGATGATCGTGGGACGTAAAATATTGAGTGCATCCATCGTGTTGTAAAAATGTTTCGTGTAGTCCTGGGCTACTTCCCATACCGTCTTTCCGGATTTCTTGGCTCCCTTTTCCATCTTGTCTTCTCCTTCGTCTCCATCTGAGACAAGGTGTCCCACATCCGTCACATTCTGTACGTGGGTAACGTCATAGCCAAAGCGGCCAAGTGTTCTGCGCAAGATATCATCCCCGACATATTTCCTTCCGTGACCTATGTGGGCGAAATCGTAGACGGTCATACCGCATGTATAGAGGCTGACTTTGGGCGGATGGATCGGCTCAAAGGATTCAACGTTTCGGGTAAGCGTGTTGTACAGCTTCATAAACGTATTATAGCAAGAAAACAGAATCCCCTCCTCATTTGGTCGGAGGGGCATAGGAAAATTCCACGACTGACTGCCACTGTTCTGCGCGTATAGCGCCGAACGTGTCCTTGTGCACCCACAGACATGAAGGTGCGCCATTCTGCAGAAGCCGGACATAGAGCTCACTTCGTGGTGGAGCGACATCTGCCTGCGACCCATCAGGACAGGTGCCGAAATAAAACTGAGGCGGATTGGACGCAAACATGGCGCTGCGGGCTTCCGTATATTGAGGGAAAAACGGCATGATCGAGGTATACCAGCTATACGGGTAGGATGAATATCGCTTGGCCTGCCAATAAATAAGGTCATCCTGCCCGTCCAGGAATAACGTGTCCTTTTGGGTAGACAGGCGACGCACAACCTCCCCTAGCACATAATATTTGCTGTAATTGGTCGTCAGTTCAGTCTGACGGTCAACCTTTTCCTGCAGATACGACGCGGGCGAGAAAAATGCATAGAAAGCAAGGATAAAGAGCGCCCCCTTTCCTGCCAACGCCACTTGTGCGAATTTTGCTTTCGCTGACAACTCCTGGAGCACACGTGCAGCCGTGCAGATAAAAAGGGCATACCAGATGATATGATGAAACGCCCCGTAATAGATAGCGCCGGGGGCAACGGTGCGCACATTTGCCAACGCCAGCACCACAAGCACCCATACAATCTGCCGCCACCAACCGAGAGTAACTGCCAGTGTTCCGGCCGCAAAAAATACAACCGCAAGCCCCGTCTCCACCTGGTGAAACAGGTTTTTGGGCAACGAGCCAAAGAGCAATACGGGATAGAGAAGAATCGCCGCAAATCCCCCGGCTTGACTGCCCGTTATCTTGCTTTCTACTTCCAGAACGTGTGTGTTTACCGTGACAACATTAAAGAAAAATTCACTCCACCCGTAATGAACTATCATCCCGACCGTAATCATGGTAAACAGCAGTATCGGCCAGGCCATAGGAACCGTACGGCGAAGAAGCCAGACAATGGTGCCCATAAGAAACAGCGCAAGCGGCACATACGGCTCCCGGGCAAAGACAACCACTGCGGTCGCCGGGACAGCAACCCAGACGTCAAATGTATGGATTTTTCGCCTCCAAACCGTTTCCCATGCGAGCCCAAAAAGATACACAATCGGATACACGATAAGCCCTTCGGCCAAGAACCGCTCACCGAAAACAAACCCTTTTGTGGATTCGTACAAAACACTGAAGAGAAATGCCCACAACCCAAACCGGGCAACGAGAAGCACATTTGCGACGATCGACGCAGAGATCATAAACATCCGGTGCTGATAGAGAAGCATGTATATGGATTCGGGCTTTGTCGCCGCTTGGATCCATGCGCTTATTTCGGCCATGAGTGGCATGTGATTGAAAAATATCTCAGAAAATAGCCGCTTCCCGCTCAGAAGATAATACCCGCCCATGATGTTAAAACAATCATCAAAGCACCCGAATGCACCGATCCGGTCACGGTACGCGGATCGTAAAATTACCCACAGGGGAATAAGAAGAAGGATGAGCCCAAAACGCCGGATAACACCAAACTTAATCTTGGCGGACATTTTTGTTTTCCGTAGATGTTTTCTTTGCCTTGGCG
Source organism: uncultured Gammaproteobacteria bacterium (assembly GCA_964553825.1). Classification (GTDB taxonomy): domain Bacteria; phylum Patescibacteriota; class Microgenomatia; order UBA10105; family UBA927; genus CAYUKU01. The sequence continues at coordinate 19,138 of CAZKLT010000013.1, read as the reverse complement.
CCATACAGATCACCCCGCGCCCGCTTGCTTGAGGGCATCGCCAAGGGAGCTGCTCCCTGTTGTTGGGCCATTTGGTTCTTCTTTTGTTCCTGCTCCATCTGGAGCCGTTCCCAGATTGAGGGCTCACGGCGATCGGTAGGCTTATTGATAAGATCTTCGAGGGCCTTACGGGCTATCGCGCGTTTGATTTTTTTATCTTTTTCGCCCAGAATTTTCTCCCACATGGAATCGCTCTTGGATTCGCCTCCAACTGGCTTGGCCATCGCGGCGCCCATTTTGTTGCTCCCGCCGCTCCCGAGACTCTCCATCGCCTTTCCGGCGATATCTTTGGGAACTTTCACGGCCTCTGTGCCGACTTTTTTTCCGAGTTCTCCTAATTCACTGATGATTTGACCGGGGATACCGTTTGCCATAGTTTATTTTTTTTGTCATTCCGGCCACTGAGCCGGAATCCATAATACTCAAACTGCCTGATGGCTCTCAACGTTGTTAGATCCCGACTCAAATCCAGAATGACAACGCTCTAAAATCCGAGCTGCATTTTCGCTTCTTCACTCATTGTATCAGGAGTCCAGGGCGGGTCAAAGGTCAGTTCGACCGTAATGGTTTTCACGCCGTCCAGTTTCGCCACTTCCTGCTTAATGGGACCTTCTATATGGTCAAAAAGCGGGCAACCAATCGTCGTAAGCGTCATGGTGATATGCACGTTTCCGTCATCCGCCACTTCTACGGCGTAAATAAGCCCTAATTGAAGTATGGATATACCGATCTCAGGATCCGGTATCGTATCCAGGACTGCTTCGACATCCTTTTTCGTAACCATAGAGGCATTATATCAAGAAAGCGGAATCCACAACCAAAGGGAGTGGATGAAGCGAGAAATATTTCGAGCGTCAGCGAGGCACAAAGCGATAAAAGCAGATCCCTCGTTTTTTACGAAAAAGGAGGTGGAGGCTCATATCAACAAATGTAATTCATCGTACATATAGCCCTATAGTAATTGATCTTACCGAGATTTTCTGGTATACTCGACCCTCTGCCTATCCCCAACTGAGGCGACATGCCGCTTCCATACGGAAATAGTCAGAAGCTCTTTTACATGACTTCGTTACCCCTGTGGGGATACCTCGTCTTTTCCCGAAAAGACCGGCTATCCCTACAGGGAACACAGGCATTGGCATTTGTACAACAAAACAGCACGACAACACATCACAATCCTACGGAGGAATACGCAAAATGGCCAAGAATGGCGAGTACGCAGTGAAAGGTGTGCACGGAAAAGCGCACTACATTATCTTAAGCGAGGACGCTACGATTCAGGATCTGGAGACGGAAATCTGCAGACAACTGAGTCTCAAGGTAGAAAAACGCGAAGTGTCTCTGGCACAACGTGGCGTCTACGAACCTCGCTATATGGTTGGACCTCTTGCAAAAGAGACTGCCAACTCACGAAGGGCACAGATCAACCAGCTCGTGTCGCTCGCGCGACAGCAACAAAAAAAGTAAGACCTCGCCTGCATGCCTGTGATCACAACGCAAAGGAGAATGGAACGAAGCAGTAAAAATTGAGCGCCCGCGAATTTCGTGGAATACGGTTTTACCGTGTACTACTTTTCTTTTCAAGGGCGCTCTTTTTGTGGGAATTAATACTCGCGACGTCCTTCAAGGGCGCGGGAAAGCGTCACCTCATCGGCATACTCAATATCAGCGCCAATCGGGAGCCCATGGGCAAGGCGGGTGATTTTTAGGTCCGGACGGGCTGCTTTAAGCTGTTTGGTGATATACATGGCTGTGGCCTCCCCTTCCATGTTTGGATTGGTTGCAAGGATAATTTCACTAATCGCATTGTCGTTGCGTACCCGTTTTACGAGGTCTGCGATATAAATCTCGTCCGGTCCGATATTATTCAGCGGGTCTATCGCACCATGGAGCACGTGATAGAGGCCCTGATACTTCCCTGTCCGCTCGAGAGACAGTACGTCTGTTGCACTTTCTACCACACAGATACTTGCATGATCCCGGGATGAACTACTGCAAATCGCGCAGGGATCAGCCTCAGCCACGTTTTTACAGACCGCGCAAAGTACGGTATTTGCCTTCAGCCCTGTAAGATTCGCGGCAAACGACGCGAGCTCTTCCTGCGGAACATGAAGAAGATAAAAAGCAAGGCGTGTCGCAGTCTTTGGCCCCACTCCAGGAAGACGTTCAAATGATTCAATGACTTTGGAGACTGCTTTCGGAAGAAGTGGCATATGGTTTTATATCATTTTGGCGCGGATTCCAGCTCACAGGCTGGAATGACAAAGAGTACGAGCCATTTTAGCGTACCAAGGTGGAAATTGCATTGGCCAGAAGCGGCGCTACCGAGACAACTTTCAGTTTGGCAAATTGCTTTTCCTTCGGAATTTGCACGGTATTGGTACTATATACCAGCTCTATAGGCGATTCCATCAGTTTTTCGACTGCGTCCTTGGCGAAAATGCCATGGGTGGTCGTCGCGATAATTCGCACTGCGCCTGCTTCCTTCAGGGAATATGCCGCATTCACGGTCGTACCGCCCGTTGATATAACATCATCACAAATAATGGCCGTTTTCCCTTTCACATCACCGATAATCTCATAGGTTTCAGTGGTGTCATGCCGATCAAGAAATCTCTTTTTCTCCATGACTGCCAACGGCATATCCAGGTAATAAGCCATATTTCGTGCCCGTTTGGATCCGCCGACGTCAGGAGAAACCACGATGCCGTCTTTTATGTTCATTTTCTTCACTTCTTCTGCCACGACGTCCATCGCCGTCACGTGCGTAACCGGAATCTCAAAAAAGCCCACGATCGCGTTATTGTGGAAATCTACGCCGATAATCTCGGCAAATCGGCTGACTTCCAGAAATTTGACCATAACCCGCGCAGAAACCGGCTCACCCAAACGGTGGAGTTTATCCTGCCTGGCATAGCCAAGGTACGGGATAACGGCGATCGCCCGTTTCGGCGCACATCTGCGGATTGCATCACCCATCAGCACCAATTCCATAACATGCTCGTCCATGGGATAGGAAAGTGACTCAAGCACGATAACCGTCTTGTCGCGAATATCATCCTGAATCCAGGGACGCAGCTCTCCGTCTGCAAACCGGGTAAGATCGACGTTTCCGAGACTAATGTTGAGGAGTTTCGCTACTTCCTGAGCGAGCGGCACATTGCTTGAACCTGAGTAGAGGATGTAATCCTTCATTGACACTATACTAGCGCACTTTCCCAGCTATGAAAAGAGGGAGTCACAACGAAAGGCCAAAGAACCGCAAAACACGCGGATCGGCCAAGGAAGAAACGAGTAGGTCAGGCTTCTCTTTTTCCAATACCGACGGATCGGCATGCATGCCCGTGGTCACGGCTATGGTGGGCGCACCGATTGCTTTCCCGCACCGGATGTCATATATCGTATCCCCGATGACGACAATATCCCTTTTGGGAACATCCCAGCCAAGTTCGCTTTTGGCTCGGGCAAACACCATCCCTGCCAGAGCTATACGGTCATCCGCTTCGTCCCCGTACAGACCGAGCGTGAAATAATCCGGAATCCCTGCGTGAGCCAGCTTCCAATCCGCTATGCTTCGCGCATTTCCCGTAAGTATGCCCAAAACATGCCGGTTTTGGATTCGTAACGTTTCGACCAAGGCTACCGCGTCGACGATCGGCTCAAAAACCCGACCCTTCCCCGCCCAATAATTGAGGTGTGCAAGCATTGCGCGGACGTATTGGGGAAATTTCGCGAAAAATTCTTCCTTCGGAATATTATGTTTTTGGGCGATATCCCATGCCATGTACCGCTCAACAGCGCCGTTATAGGAACTGTACTCGTACGGCTTGGCTATCCCATACGCCACTTTCATGCCTTCGCGGTACTGTGCTTCCCAGGGCCGCGCACCTACGTGATACATGAGCGTGCCGTCTATATCAAATAAGATAAGTTTTTTGTTCATACGCATTCTCTGCTCCCCATGTCTGCCACTCTGCCGGAAACGTACGGAACATCTTCAAGCGGAGAATCACCTGAGGTTATCTTTTATTATACGCTATTAGCGCCTTCCGCAGAAGCTCAACACAACGGGTTAAATCACGCGTGTTAAGCACGTAGGCGATACGGACTTCATTTTTTCCCAAACCCTTCGTCGCGTAAAACCCGCTGGCGGGCGCCACCATGACGGTTTCGTTGTTATCTCGGAAATCCGTCAGAAGCCAACGGCAAAAATCCTCCGAATCGTCAACCGGAAGTCCGACGATGGTATAAAACGCGCCCTCCGGCTTGGGGATAGTAACCCCGGGTATGCCCTTGAGGCCGCTATACAAGACATCCCGTCTTTTCTCCCATTCATCATGCGTGGACTTCATCCATTCCTCTGATACCTCGGTTAATTTCGCGGCAATCATCTGATCGACGATCCCGCTGCTGAGCCGACCCTGAGCCATCCGAAGTACTCCTGCCATGACATCCTCGTTGAGAGAAACCAGAACACCCAACCGCACGCCGCATAGATTGTACCGTTTGGACATGCTATCAAGCACGATTGCCTGCGATGGCATATCGTTCATATACGAAAGAAGCGATGTCTGGCGACGGCCGTCATAGGCATACTCACGGTATACCTCGTCAGACAAGAGAAACAAGCCGTGCTTCTTGACGATTGCAACCAGCACATCCATCTCTTCTTTCGTGTATACGGTACCCGTCGGGTTGTTCGGTGTACAGATAAGAATCGCTTTCGTCTTTGGCGTTATATATTTCTCAATGACTGCAGCTGCGGGCAAATGGAATCCGTCGCTGATCGCCGTACGGATAGGTACGAGCGTCACACCGTTAACGATGGAATACGTGTTGTAGTTGGCATAAAACGGTTCAAAGACGATAACCTCATCTCCGGGTGAACACGTTGCAAAAAGCGCCATGGAGATCGCTTCAGATCCGCCGCTGGTTACCTGAATATTGGAAGTGGTCAAAAAGTCTGCACCGATTGCATGGTAGTAGGATTTGAGTGATTCAAGGAAAACCGGCTCGCCCTGCGATTGGCTGTAACCAATGGGATTTATATTCCAGCTTTTGAGCACATTCATCATGGGTGCCGGGGTCTCGATATCCGGATCACCGATGTTGAGATGATATACGTTCACCCCTGCCTTTTTGGCGGCCGTTGCCAAGGGAACAAGTTTGCGAATGGGAGACGCCGGAACGGCGTTGAGGCGCTGAGAAACGGTTACCATACAAGGTTATTCAACAGGCTCGACACTAAATTCGGATTCAATCTCCGGCTTCCCCAATTCTTTCCATGCAGAAAGGCCGCGGAGAAACAATTCCATAAATCGATCATTCCCACCGGATGAACCTTGGGAATATGCAAGCTCACCCTCACGGACACTGAACGATCCGTCGGAAAACCAGGCGGTCCGCTTCATGTTCCCAAGCGTTACCAAAAGCGGTTGACCGGGCGAGAATTTTTTCGTTTCGCTTGCCCGGACGGTTGTTTTCATGTTTCCATATCCGTCGATCCAGGCGATGCGGTTCGTCGGTACGTCTGGAATGGACGATTTATCCATCTTTTGACCGACGAATTTACTTTCATTATGCGCAATACCGATAACCGCCTCCGGGTAGAAATCGCGGGAACGGAACTGCGAACCCTTGTTGGCAACATTTACCTTATAGAGCCCCTTGATGTCATGCTTAATGAAAGAAAAACAGAAACCGGCATTCACGCCGACGACCTTAATACCGTTTTTCAGTTCAGCATAGACAAGATGCTCCCCTTCATTCTTGTCGCGGGATTCCTTGTTATCTTTCCGCGGAGCGGTGTTCGTGTAGATGATTGTGCCCGGGACGGGATTGACAAATGCATATTGGGCGGTCCAGAAGCCAGTGGCCAGAGTGCTAAACGGAGGAACGGACGTACGAACCACCCGTGCACTGGCATCCAGAAGATAAAGTTTCTGGATAACCTCCCCGAATGAGGGGTCAGCAATGCCATAATCAGCGATCAGTTGAATAAAGACCGAGTGGCTCACAATAGGGGTATTGTAAAGAAGTTATGCGTAATAATCAATAAGATCTATTCTCGTGACGACGCCCAGCGGTTTTCCTCCGTTATCCACGACGACGACCAAATTTTCCTGTTCCAAGAGCTGTGAGACATGATCTATAGCCTCATCTGCCGTCACTTTCATCACGTGCGGATCAAGCGCTGCTTTTATGTGATTGGTGGGACCAATACTTTTCTTGTACAAACCCGTCAGGAGATGACGCTCAGTCACTTTCCCAAGCACTCTATTTCCGTCAATGACGGGCATCTGGGAGATATCCTTTGTTTTCATCAGCTGTATGGCTTTTTTCACGGTTTCACCCGATGAAATGCTCACCATCCGCACGCCCCGCTTGGCCGCCAACACATCGGCGATCGTTCCATGCTTCCCGTCCGGAGAAAGAAAACCGTTCTCCCGCATCCAGTCGTCTGAATACATTTTGGAAAGATACGATTTTCCTGAATCGGGAAACAGAACAACCACAAGTCCCCGGGCAATGCCCGCACACACCTTTGCCGCGGCATACAAGGCCATACCTGAAGATCCTCCGGTAAGTATCCCTTCATCCCGAGCAAGTCTGCGGGCGGTCGTAAAACATTCACGGTCTGCTACTTGTATAACCTCATCTATATACCGGAAATCGATCGTCGTGGGAATAAAGTCCTCCCCGACGCCTTCCACTTTATAGGTCTTCATCACTTCGGGAAATTTGCCCGTTTTCTTGTACTGCGTAAATACGGATCCCTCAGGATCAACACCTATTACTTTGATCTTTGGATTTTTTTCTTTCAGAAACTTCCCGACACCCGTGATCGTGCCGCCCGTGCCCATACCGCAAACAAAATGGGTAATTTTCCCCTCGGTCTGTTGCCAAATTTCCGGGCCCGTCGTCTCATAGTGCACCTGGGGATTTGCCGGATTGTGATACTGATCTGGCTTATAGGCTCCGGGGATTTCGTGGGCCAACCGGTCGGATACTTTGTAATAACTGCGTTCATCGCGCGCAAGCACTGCAGTCGGCGTGATGACCACTTTGGCACCATAGGCCCGAAGCAGATTGCGCTTCTCGTCGCTCATCTTGTCGGGCATGACAAAAACCGTTTTATATCCCCGTACGGCGGCCACCATAGCTAACCCCGTACCGGTATTCCCGCTCGTTGGCTCAACGATGGTGCCGCCTTTTTTCAGTTTCCCTAATTTCTGAGCACGGTCAACCATCGCCGGACCAATACGGTCTTTTACGGATCCGCCGGGATTCATGTACTCCAACTTTGCCAAGAGCGTAACGCGGGGATTCTTGTGAAATGAACGAATACGGACAAGGGGCGTGTTTCCGATCAGCTCGAGGATGTTTTCAAAATACATCTTCGGGAGAGTATAGGTGAGTTAGCCCACCGTGTCAATCTATGATATGATCCTGAGCACCCACGGCATATGCACACCGAAGTCAAACCCACCTTTGTCGTTTATTCCCGACCCCTATGTCTAGACTGCCAAACCGTGGAAGAAGTCTTCCATGACTATGGCGTAACACCCACGAAAATAAATATTCTCCAGGATCCTACCGCCCTCACGGAAATGCTTGCCATCAATGGCGGCGAGGAAACCGTGCCGACTATTCTTTTTGTGTATCCCGGGCACGAAAATTTACCCGGCGTGATGATGGAGCCCTCCCGTGAAGAATTCGTCGCAGCAATGGAAGCCTCAGGGTTTGAGCCTGTTGGACAAGCCGACTAATCAGGTCCCCTCTTGCCAGCTATTGAGATAGTGCTTCTGCTCCCGGGTCAACGTATCAAACTTGATGCCCATGGCAACAAGTTTCAGTTTGGCAATCTCACGATCCATCTCAGGAGAAATGGTATATACCTGAACGCCGAGCTTTCCCTGATGCTGCACAAAAAATTCGGCGGCAAGTGCCTGGTTGGCAAAACTCATATCCATAACCTCAGCCGGATGCCCCTCTGCCGCGGCCAAGTTAATGAGACGACCCTCGCCGAGGACAAACCGCCTGGTTCCATCCTTCAGTGTATATTCATCAACGAACTGCCGTATAGACCGTTTTGCTTTTGCCCGTTTCTCAAGCTCGTCGACGGCAATTTCAACATTAAAATGCCCTGAATTAGCAATAATCGCACCATCTTTCATTTTCAGGATGTGATCGATTGCGATGACATTTTTGTCACCGGTGACCGTCACAAATATATCTCCAACCTTTGCCGCGTCCGCTATGCGCATCACTTCGTAACCGTCCATGACCGCTTCCAGTGCCTTAATAGGATCTATCTCGGTCACAATGACATGTGAACCCATACCGCGTGCACGGGAAGCAAGTCCACGACCACACCACCCGTATCCGGCGACCACAAATTTCTTCCCTGCAAGAAGGATATTAGTGGCCCGCATAATTCCGTCCAGGGTCGATTGGCCCGTACCGTACCGGTTATCGAACATATGCTTCGTATCACTGTCGTTGACGGCATATACCGGAATCTTGAGCGCCCCGTCCTTTGCCATCGCCTTGAGACGAATGACTCCCGTTGTGGTTTCTTCGCTGGAACCGATCATTTCCGGCAACTGCTTTGGACGTTCTTTATGAAGGAGTGAAACCAAATCTGCGCCATCATCCATCGTTATCTGGGGATGCATATCCAGAACGGCATTCAGGTGCTTGTAGTAGGTCTTCGTGTCCTCTCCCTTGACTGCATAGGTATCTATGCCGTAATCCTTAACCAGTGAAGCGGCGACATCGTCCTGAGTAGACAAGGGATTGCTCGCACACAGTGCCAGTACGGCGCCACCAGCCTTTAGGGCAATCATCAGATTTGCTGTCTCAGCAGTAACATGAAGACATGCTCCAAGTCGGATACCTTTCAATGGCTTTTCCTTAGCAAACCGCTTCTCAATGAGCTTGAGGACTGGCATGGAAAGCCCTGCCCATTCGATACGCTTCTTCCCCACCGCAGAAAGACCTATATCCTTCACGTCATACGAAGTTTTTTTTGCCATAGTATTCCTCCTTCATCTAAAAACCCGCCAGAATAGTGGCGGGCAGAATATATACTATATACCAGCGATCGCTTCGGCCGTCAACAAAAAAATACTCACAGTGGTATGTTCTGGCCGAAATTCTCTTTGTATCGTGCGGCGAATTCTTTTTTGGTAAAGGCGTGCGTCTGCGTACCATATCGTTCAACGGTGTATACGGCAGCAACAGATCCCATTTGACCGCAGACCTTCAGATCATGCCTGGCGAGATATCCCGCGACAAACCCCGCACGGTACGCGTCACCCGCACCCGTCGGGTCACTCGTGCTGGCTGGTTTTGCCGGCTTCACATGGATCGCTTCATGCCGTGTTTCGATAATAGATCCCTTATTGGCGAGTGTCGTAATAAGAATCGGCACCATGACGATAAGCTCTTCATGGGAGATATCGAGTTTCCGTTCAATGAGTGCTATTTCATAATCATTTCCGATGAGAATTTCGGCGCCTTCTATCCCGTCTCTGAGTTCGACCGGGGAAAAGCTGGCAATTTGGAACGCCGGATCGTAGAGATACGGAATGCCCGCTTTCTTGCATTCCGCTATGTACTGCTTCATGGCTGGCGGATCCGTGGGCGCCAAAATAGCAAACGTCGGCTTGGGTTTCACCTTTGCAATTTTCAGGTCCTTGGCGTATTTGGTTGCACCGACATAGAAGGAACCAATCTGGTTATCCTGGCGGTCCGTCATCACGAAATAGGCGCTCGTAGCGACATCATCATGCAGCGAAATATCCGATACCGAAATTTTACGTGAACGCAGAAAATCACCATACGGTCCAAAGTCATTCCCTGCCGGAGCCAGAATCCTGGGCTCAACACCCAGAAGCTTGAGCGTATAGGCAATATTCCCTGCAGTACCCCCAAACTGTTTATGAAGCGTGTCGACGAGAAAACTGAGAGAGAGCTGATGGATCTTGTCGGGCATTATCCGGTCTGCGAATCGGCCGGAGAAATTCATAATATAGTCAAACCCGAGCGTGCCGGTGACGATAACACCCATGATAATTATTGACCCATCGACTTGGATAATTCGGCAAGCTTGCCGGCAGCGGCTTGCTGGGATCGCTTGATTGCGTCATTAAGCGCCCGCTTCACATCCTCATTCTCCACACCGTCTATTTCAACGGTTTTCACATTTTGATTTCCGCTGATAAGAATACGCACGTTTCCCTGAACGACTTCAAATTCTTCTTTTTCGAGCGCCTGCTGGATCGCCATGGCCTGCTTGCGCATCGCGTTTATGTCTCCCAGCATTTTGAATGGATTCATCATCGTGCCTCCTTTATTTCGTTCCTAATACAACTTCTACTTTTACTTTTTCACCAAAAAGTTTCTTCAGGACATCGCAGAGAATATCGCGCGTCTTGGATTCTGAAAGCTTATCTTTGTGAAAAGAGTAGTATGCTTCGATGACCACTATACCATCTTGTACGGCTTTCGGTCTAGTGGAACGCATGACTCCGGCAACAGAGTGATTGTAAGGCTTGAGTGCTGCAATAAGATCCTGCCAGTGATCGGCAAGCTTGGCGAGCGTCAAGGCGCTGGCATCATCGGGCTCTGAAGCCGCGACTGTTGGCTGCGACGTTTGCTTTGCTGGTACGGCCACCTGATGAGCCTTGGTCGCCATCGTCTCCTTTTCCACTGAGGCGACAGGGACAGAAACATCGCTCTGGCCCAACTCCACCACGGCAAGCTCCAATGGCAGCTGCGCAATAGCCGTGACGCGCATTTCGCTGTAGGCGATCTGAAATTTGCGGATAGCCGCGTGTAGGCGGTCGGCGGGAATATCCCACTGCAGTTTCCCACCCATCGCTCCCGCAACAAGCTCGCTCTCCATGCTGCGAAGACACTGAACGATAAACGCCTTTATATCGGTTCCGCCGGAAACAAGCGTTGAAATTGCCGTTAATGCTTCTTTTGTTTTTCCGGCAAAGAGTGCAACCAAAAAATCGGAAACGGCTTTATCCCCTGACAGGGAAAGTATCCGCTCAACGTCTTTTCTGGTTATTTTCCCCTTGTGAAAACTTACCTGTTCCAGATATTTCACCGCATCACGGAACGAACCGTCAGCATTCTGGGCAATCTGCACCAGGGCATCTTCCTCTATTTCCAGTTTCTCTTCCCTCACAATTCTGGACAACGCATGTGCCAATTCGTCCGGTTTTGCCTTCGCAAAGACGAACGGAACACAGCGACTGGTGATGGTAACGGGGACCTTCTGAGGATCTGTCGTGGCAAGGACGAACACTGCGTGAGCGGGAGGCTCCTCAAGCGTCTTGAGAAGCGCATTAAACGCTTCCGTCGTCAACATGTGCACCTCATCGATGATGTATATCTTATATCCCCCGGATACCGGTGTCAGGGCAATACCGTCTCTCAGTGTCCGAATTTCATCGATACCGCGATTGCTGGCGGCATCCAACTCAAACACGTCAAGATTCCTGCCTTCGGCGATTGTCTTACACTGTTCACACTTCCCGCAGGCGCCCGTTTTCCCCGGTTTTTCACAGTTAAACATCTTGGCGATGACGCGCGCAGCCGTGGTCTTCCCGGCGCCCCTGGGTCCACTGAAGAAATACGCATGCGGAAGATCTTTTTTGGGTTTACCCAACAGAGAAAGAAGTGTTTGGCGCACCGACATGTTGTCGATTTCATCTATGACCTGTGGTCGGTATGTTCGGTAATATGACATATCATTCCGGGTGATGGATACCCATGAGATGATCCAGTCCGTGTAACACGAGAAACAGAATCTGGTCGTCGACCAGCTTATTTTCCTGCACGGCCTCTTCTACAGCCTGTGGGTAAGATACAACGATGTCACCCAAACGCAGCATGTCATCCGGGGCGTCCACGAATGGATGCCCGGGCTGCGATGGATCATTCTGGGGAAACGAGAGAACATCCGTGGTCGCGTCAATTTGACGATATTGGCGGTTCAGTTGCCGCATTCGCCGGTCGCCGACGATAATCACGCTGACTTCGGTTGGCCCGGTAACTCGCTTTTTCAATGCATCAGTAAGCGCTTCCACGATTTTCTTCCGATTAACGGGAAAATGGGATTCAGTTTGAAACAGGACGGAAATCATGCCATTCACAATATACCACCTTCTTCCTTAATTCAAGGAATCGAAATGAGAAACGCTACCGGAACGCTTATTTGGAGGCCATTAATTGCCGAAGTGCTGAGGACACACGGGAGCCGTCTGCTTTCCCGGCAACGGCGGCCATGGCTGATTTCATCATAAGTCCAAAATTGGGTTCTGGGCTGGCGGCAATAGGTCGAAGAATGGCCATAAGCTCTTCGTCTCCCATTTCTGAGGGGGCAAATTCGGACAATACGGCAAGTTCTTCCTTTTCTTTTGCGGCAAGCTCGGGCCGACCCGCTTTGGTGAAGGCTTCGATTGATTCTTTGTGGGTTTTCATCTGTTTTTTCACCATTTTCTGTTAAAACATAACTATATTGATAAATT
>CAZKLT010000013.1:0-6541 GCA_964553825.1 uncultured Gammaproteobacteria bacterium | reverse complement strand
ACCACGTCGAGAATATCCGCATCGGTCAATGAGGTTTCCCAGGAAGCGCCATATTTGCCTATCGCCGCATTACGCACCGCCGAAATAAGAAATCGGAGTGTTTCCACGCGAGAAGATTTCCCCCCCTTAAGAGAAGCATTAAGATCTGTCTGTAGATCTGACAGTGTCATGAGTTTAGCCGCGATTCGGATGTCGAAGTCGACGGGCAAGTTCACGCTTTTTTTCTTTTCGGACCTCGGCGGGCTTCTGGTAGAACTCGCGCTTCTTGAGATCCTGCAAAATTCCCTCCGCTAAAACTTTACGGGAGAATTTACGAATAAGTGAATCTGATGAATCACCGGGTTGTGCCTTTACAAAAACCATAGAAAAGGAAACACCTCACTTTCTTGCCGTATTATATCACAAAACGGGGCGGTCGGTTGAATCATACTCAAGCCTATAAAAATTCAGCGGCTTACTTATAGCGAGCGCAGTTTATCTACTTTTCCCAAAATATGAAGATGGAGATGGTCGATCACAGCGGCCCCTTTGCCATTATTTACTAACCGATAGTTTGAAATTTGTTCTTGTCTGATTATCTGCGCTGCCAGCTTCGTGAGGCGTCCAATCATCCCGTCATCCGCATCGATGAACTCAGCAACATGTTTCCGGGGAATGACGAGCAAATGGACAGGCGCCTGAGGGTGGATATCGCGAATAACCATGAACTCTTCGTCCTGGAATACGAAATTACCAGGAATCTTCCCTGCCGCTATCTGACAAAAAATACAATCATCCATGGGTCTCCTCCTTCACTACATCAATAATTTCCTGAAGCGTTCTTCCCGTCGGACGCATATCCGGATTTTTGCTGCTTCCGTTTAATACCATGTGATGGCTTGCGTGCAGAAACCAACTCGCGTTGGGTTCATCTTTTTTCAGTCGGTTATACACGCCTTCGAGATCTATTTCTTCCTTCGGCAGCGCTTTTACGCGCAGATAACCTTTCTTGGGGTCTTTGCGGATGGCCATCACATAGCCCATTTTCTGCGCAAGATGCACCACGTCATCGTTGGTCGTTTCAACACCGATTCCCCGGCCCCATTTCGTCTCAAATTCCACGCCTTTTTCTTTCAGTTCCTTCTCCGCCCAGATCTTATTCTGAAATGATTTGTAGATGCCATCCAATGCTTCCATGCCCAAATCGACAATTTTTATCGGATTATCCGCATGCAAAAGCCTCCAGCCGTCAATTTGTGCCTCCAGGCCAAATTGCCAGAAATCAGCCGTCGGATTGGGATAAAACACCTCACGGAAATGATCAATATCGTTAACGAGAGCAACCAGTCGTTCAAGCGCCGGATCCGGACCGTGCTCTTCTTTCACCGTTTCATAGACAAGCTTCGCGGCACAGGTGTCCGCATTGGTCTGATGGTGATCAAATTTCCCGAAGCCGGTATCCACGTGTACAATTTCCGGATTGCTGTCAGGCGCCATCCCTCCAAGCGTGCTGCCTGCCGGAACAAAGGCGTATCCCGCCTCTTCCCAACCCGGGAGAAATGTCCTGACGAGCCAGACGCTGGTTATGGCGTCACAGTCAGGACCAATATGGGTAACAATCGTTTTCATGAACCTAGTATATCATTAATAGGCCTGCGCAAAGATCCATTTGCGCGTGGCGGCTTTCTCGCAGTGAACGCAAGTCCCCGCCTCTTCCTTGCTGGCAAGCGGGAGACATCGGGTTGTTGCTTTGGTTTCGTCTTTTATGGCTGTCTCGCATGCCCGATCCTCACACCAGAATGCACGAATAAATCCACGGGTTGTGTTCATGATAGTTTTGAACTCTTCGTACGAGCCCGCATCCCTGGTGTTTTCGGCAAGGAATTTCTGCGCTCCGGCCAGCCGCGAAGTCTGAATCTCCTTCAGGAGTTTCTCGGTGGTGATAAGCATGTCTTCCCGCTTCACGGTCGTTTTCTCACCCGTGTCCCGCCTGGCTATGGTTACTGTCCGGTCGGTCAATTCTTTTTCGCCGACCTCATAGCGCAGTGGAACGCCTTTCAGTTCCCATTCATTAAATCTGCGTCCGACGCTCGGCTCGGTGCGCTCATCGAACCTGCTTCGCACGCCACCATTTGATAGAGCCTCTTTCATCTCCCCGCAATACGCCAGAAGTTCCGTTGTTTTCTGGGAATCTCTGCGGGTAATGGGCATGATGACAACCTGTATGGGGGCAATCTTGGGTGGGATAATGAGTCCAGAATCATCTCCATGCGTCAGGACGAGGGCGCCGATGGACCGCGTGGTGATGGCCCACGACGTTTGCCAGACATGATCCTCTTTCCCTTCTCTGTTCTGGAATTTAATTTCGAACGGAACGGAGAAATTCTGCCCTAAATTGTGACTTGTAGCGCCTTGCAGCGCTTTACCGTCAGGCATAAGCATTTCGACCGTATAGGTATCCTTTGCCCCAGCAAATTTCTCGGATGCGCTCTTGGTGCCGATAACCACAGGAATAGCATAATACTCTTCGTAAATGGTTTTGTACCAGGAAAGCGTCTTGTGGATAAGATCAACGGCATCTTTTTCCGTTTCGTGGGCGGTGTGCCCCTCGTGCCACAAAAATTCCATGGTCCGCATAAACAGATACGTCCGTTTTTCCCAACGGATGACGTTGTTCCACTGATTGATAAGCAGAGGCAAATCCCGCCAACTCTGAATCCATTTCTTATACATCTCATACATGATGGTTTCACTGGTTGGACGCACAACGAGCGGATCTTTCAATTTCTCTCCTCCACCGATCGTTACGATTGCCAGTTCCGGCGAAAATCCTTCTACATGCGCTTTTTCTTTCTCCAGAAGCGAGTGCGGGATGAAGAGAGGAAAATAGGCATTTTCAACGCCTGCCGCCTTCATAAACTCATTCATGATCGCCTGCACATGCTCCCAAATAGCATAGCCGTAGGGACGGATTACCATCGTGCCTTTTACGGGTGCGTAATCTGCCAATTCTGCCTTCAGAATCACATCCGTATACCAATCGGAGAGATTTTCGCTTCGTTTTTTAAGTTCTTTCTTTTCGAATGATTGTTTGTTCATAGACTTCCTCCCCCTTTGTCATTCCAGCCGCCGAACTGGAATCCCGTACTTAGCGAACGCCGATTCCGGGTCAAGCCCGGAATGACCAACCTGCACGCAAATGATTGTTTGTTCATAGAACTCCTTAGAATAACTTCCCCCCGATGACGGCATCATCCCGGTCGGGTATCACCAGTATACACTCATGTGTGCCGTCGGGAACACCGAGCGTGAGCACTTCTGACAGAAACGGCCCAATCTGTCTCGGAGGAAAATTCACCACTCCCAAGACCTTCTTTCCGATCAACTCGTCTTTTGTGTAATGCGTCACTAATTGCGCGCTGCTGCGCTTCTGCCCGATTTGGGGTCCGAAATCGATCGTCAGCTTATATGCCGGCTTCCTGGCCTGCGGAAAATCATCTACTGCAAGTATTTTCCCTACACGAATATCCAGCTTCATAAAATCATCATAGGTTGCCATTTCGGTCTCCTTTCCACAAAAAAATCCGTTCTCCTATAAGGACGAACGGATGTTCGTGGTACCACCTTACTTGCTTCTCATTTACTGCTATTACGGGCTTACCCGTACCCGTTATTAGCGGGTCTGTATCGTCCCGGTCGGATCACGGGACACATGTCTATCCAAAGTATACGCTTTTTATCCGCCCCGGGCAAGCCGAAGCACATCATTGATAGATACAAGAAGGACGAGAAACAGCAAAATAATCATCCCGACCTGATGCGCTGAGTGCTCAAAGGCCGGGCGAACCCGCCTTCCCAATATTTTCTCAAGGAAAATAAACAGAAGCCGTCCCCCATCAAGCGCAGGGATCGGCAGGGCATTTAACACCGCGAGATTAAGCGACAAAATGCTCATGAATTCCAGCGTTGCGCGCCAACCGAATTTCACGGCCTGACCCGTGACCTGAGCGATGCCAATCGGACCGGCGACATCTGCCCCCGGTGATTCAAGCCGGACCAGTTTGGCCACGGTAGTTACAATTCCTACGAGCATTTCGCGGGCACGGGTAACGTTCATGACGAGTGCCTTTCCCGGAGCCTCCATCCAGGAATATTTCCGTTCTTCAAGGTCTGAAATGGCAACGCCAATGGCTCCCTCTCCTGCGGGCGGATCCTTACGCGGCACCAGGACCATGACTATCGGCTGTCCGTTTCTAAGCACAGACACGTGTACTTCTTTCCCGGCATGAACCCGGGCGGCCTCGATAAGATCCGCGGGGGCGGCGATTGCCTTGGTTTCCCTACCTTCCGGTAGTTCATACGTTATGGAGGTTAGAATATCGTCTACCTGCAATCCTGCCTGCTCGGCTGGACTTCCCGGAACTACCCGCTCTACGTGTGTGCGACCTGTCTGCTCAAAAACGCCTTGCGTCAAAAGGAATGCCGTGATGCCCACGGCCAGAAGAAAATTCATGGTTACACCAGCCAAAAGAATGGCTGCCCGTTCTTTTTTACTCCGGGCGAAGAAATATTCCTTCACTTTCCCTTTCAACTTTCCTGCATCTTCTCCATCCTGGTCCTCTCCTGCGAGCTTGACAAAACCTCCGATAGGAAGCCAGTTAAGCGAATAAATCGTACGACCGACTTTCTTGCCCCAAATCCGGGGAGGAAGTCCAAAACCAAATTCCTCTACGTGAACCCCTATCCATCGGGCAACAGCGAAATGTCCGAGCTCATGAATAAAAACGAGGATACTGAGAATGACAAAAAATACGACTGCCGTCAGGAGCATATGTACACTGTATCAATGAATGGGATTTGGGTGCAATGAGGAAAACTAGACCTGCATGAGCTCAGCTTCTTTGCGTGTCCCCAAGCTGTCAAGCTCGGCGATCATCTCGTCCGTTAATTCCTGCACCTGTTTCTCGCCGGTTTTCTGCTGGTCTTCTGAGATCGTCTTGTCATCCACAGCTTTCTTTAAACTTTTCATGGCTTCGTGACGGATTTGACGAACCATAACGCGGCCACTCTCAAGTTTTGCTTTTGCCAGCTTGATGTATTCGAGTCGTCGTTCCTGGGACAGGGGCGGTATAGAAATCCGGATGACGTCACCGTCAACCACCGGGGTCAACCCCGAATTCATGACCGTTATCCCCTTCTCGATATCCTGAAGGGTTGACGGATCATAGGGAGCAATCATAATCGTTTTGGCATCCATGGTCGTGATGGTAGCCATCTCCTGAATACGCAGTTTCTGTGAACCGCCATATGCGGACACAACAATATTCTCTACAAGTGCGGGGGTTGCGCGACCGGATCGAATCGAGGCTAAATCTGTAGACGTGACCTCTATGGCTTTCTTCATGCGGTCACGTGCAATGGGAATGATGGAGTCAAGCATCAGTGGAATTATATTACGGCACTACGGGCAGAAGGTCAAGGGAAGATGTCTTATTCGCCCAAAGCGATTCTTGTGAATCTACCCAGTGTGATATTCTCGCCCAACTTGCCGATTGCCTGCTTCACCAAGCCATCGATCGAGGTTTTCGGATCCCGAATGTATGCACTTTCCAGGAGTTCTTTGGCGTCTTTCGGATTCATTGCAGCCACCTGAAGGGCGACCTCGTGGGCAAGCTGTTTAAATTCGTCCGTACGGGCAACGAAGTCAGTTTCACAGCGCAGTTCGACCAGGACGCCCACTTTTCCGCCGTGGACATAGGACTCTACCAATCCTGACCCCGTCTGTCTATCTGCCTTCTTTGCGGCTTTCGCGGTACTTCGCTCCATGATGAGCTTTTTGGCTTTTTCGTAATCGCCTCCGGCGTCTTCCAACGCTTGCCGACAATCGGAAACACCGGCTGATGTCTCGGCACGAAGTTTTTTGAGCAAATCCAGGGAGATATCCATACTTATTTTACCGTTTCGTTCTTTTCCTTCGGCGCTTCTTTCTTTTCTTCCGCTTTCTTGGCCGCTTCTTTTGCCTTTACCTCTTCATCGCGTGTCCGCATGTCTTTTCCGGCCTGATATGCAGCCGTCATCACGTGAACGATATAAGAAACGGAGCCCACAGCGTCATCATTGGCAGGGATAACATAATCAATCCCGGTCGGATCCGAATTCGTATCCACCACCCCAATAACCGGGAGGCCGCGCCTTTGTCCTTCATGCACTGCGGCAATCTCTTTCTTTACGTCAACAACAAAAATCGCCTCAGGAACCTTCGTAAGCTTCAGAACGCCGCCGTAATATATCTTAATTCTTCCCAGATACCGTGCCATCTTCACCTGTTCGTGTTTGGGAAACTTCTTCCAGCCGCCATTTTTCTGGTCTTCTTCCATGCGGTTGATTTTTTCGATATTTTTCTTAATCTGGTCCCAGTTGGTCAAGAATCCGCCAATCCATCGCTCGGAAAAATAGGGCGCACCTACTGCTTCCGCCTCTGCTTTTACGATGCCGCTGGCCTGTCTCTTGGTTCCGACAAAAACGACTTCCCCGCCGGTAGAAATAACATTTTTCACATATT
>CAZKLT010000012.1:0-31931 GCA_964553825.1 uncultured Gammaproteobacteria bacterium | reverse complement strand
CACAGGAAGAATCCGTGATTATCGATGTCGTGGATGCCGTTTCACCTTCGGTCGTTACGATCGGCATACACAAGACGCGTCGAATCGGCGATCTTTTTGAGTTTGATCCGTTTGATCCGTTTTCGCCGTTTCAAAGGCGCCCTGGTGGCAGTCAGGAGATAGAGCAGGATATTGGGTCGGGTTTTATCGTGGGAGCAGACGGACTTGTCGTAACCAATAAGCATGTCGTATCGGATCCGGAAGCCGCGTACCGTGTTATCACGAAAGATGACAAAACATACGACGTGGTGAGAATTTACCGGGATCCTGCCAATGACATGGCAATCCTCAAGATTAATGCGAGCGGACTTCCCGTCGTTGAATTGGGCGATTCCGATAAGATTAAGGTCGGTCAGCTTGCCATAGCCATCGGTACCGCGTTAGGAGAATTCAGAAATACGGTGACGACCGGCGTCGTCTCGGGCGTGGGTCGGGGTATAACCGCAGGCAGTCCCTTTGATCGCGGCGGTGAACGCCTGGAAAATGTTATACAGACGGACGCAGCTATCAATCCGGGTAACTCCGGTGGTCCCTTGCTCAATTCGTCCGGGCAGGTCATCGGGGTGAGCGTTGCGGTATCTGCGTCGGGACAGAATATCGGATTTGCACTCCCGATAAATGTGGTGAAAGACGCCCTTGCGACATTTAATCAGACCGGACAATTTAACCGACCGTATTTAGGCGTGCAGTACCGAATGATCGGCAGACAGATGGCGATACTCAATGAGCTTCCCGAAGGTGCGTATATTTTGGAAGTGGTGCCAGATGGCCCTGCCAAGAAGGCGGGACTCCTCGTGGAAGACATTATTACAAAAATGAATGGAGAAAAACTGACGGAATCCAACGATCTGGCCAAAGTGATCGGGAAAAGGAAAGTGGGTGAGAGTATTAGTCTCACGGTGTGGCGTGACGGAGAGGAAAAAACGTTGACGGTAACGCTTGCCAATCAGGCAGACCAATAGATTAGATACCCGAGCCTGCGAGTGCTTCTGTGACTTTGGCGAGCTTCCCTTCGACGATATCTTCCAAATTGTGCCAGCTTTTGTTGATGCGATGGTCAGTAACCCGATTCTGGGGGTAGTTGTAGGTTCGGATTTTTTCGGCGCGCATGCCACGACCGATGACGCTTCGCTGCTCGGAGACGGCCTTTTCCCGTTCCAGAAGCGAGCGTTCCCAGAGCTTGGCGCGCAAGAGTGAGAGGGCCACCTGGCGGTTTTGGTATTGGTCCCGCTCCGTCTGGCATGCCACCACGATTCCGGTCTCCTTATGCCGCACGCGGGCCGCTGAGCTGACTTTGTTTACGTTCTGGCCGCCTTTCCCGCCGCTTCTATAGAATTCCCATTCTATGTCTTCCGGGCGTATATAAATTTCCGTCTCCGGAATTTCTGGCAAGACAGCAACCGTGGCGGTAGAGGTATGAATGCGACCGGAGCGCTCGGTGGCGGGAACCCGTTGTACTCTATGGGTTCCTGCTTCGTACTGGAGCATGGAGAATGCGCCGGCGCCTTTCATCCGGATTGCCGATTCGCTTAATTCTTCCACTTTCCAGCCCAGAAGATTGCCATAGCGGGTATACATGCGCATAAGGTCGGAGGCCCAGATTTTGGCTTCATCGCCGCCAGGACCGGGACGGAATTCAAGAATAGCAATATCGGGGTTCATAACCAATTACGCTTACTTGAGACCCATGAGCATCTCTTTGAGGGATTTCTGATCGCGAAGTTGCGCGACGCGCTCTTCTTTCTTCTTCTTTTTCTCTGCAAGCACGGTTGCTTTTGCTGCTGCTTCCTTTTGTTTGACCTGGAATTTCTCCACGCGGCCTTGGGTATCGACAAATTTCATCTCCCCGGTGAAGAAGGGGTGGCATTTGTTGCAGATTTCCACACGGATTTCTGACTTAGCAGCTCCGACGGTAAAGGCGTTACCGCAGGCACAAACGACCTTGGCATCATCAAACCATTGTGGGTGAATCTTGGCTCTCATAGAAGGATTATAGCACCCGTAGGCAGGTACTGTCTAGGCATCCGGGGGGTCGTGGCTGAAAATCTTCTTAAGCACTTCGTGTTTATCGGTTTTTGGCCGTGTTTGCTCCCCATCGTCCGCAGAAGGCGTTCTGGTGGGGGCGTATGTTTTTTTCGGAAGAATTTTGACTGCGGGATAATGGAATCTTCCTTCAGCCACGGCTATGCCAAGAAAGATAAGGAGTGCCCCAAAAAGGAAGAGTCCGGTCACCGGTTCGTGCAGAAAAACCGCACCCAGCACGGTGCCGACGACGGGATCAAGGTAGGTGAACATGGAGGTATCCGTCGCGCTTATTTTGGATAGTCCCCAGGCATAGAGCGAATAGGCAGCGGCACTTGAGAGAATAGCGCCGAACGCAAGACCCATGTATCCGCGCCAGTCCAGCGCTGTGTACAGCGTGGGCTCGCCCAGATATTCGTAGACGGCCAGTGGCAAAAAGCTGGCCGCACCCACCAGAAACGCCCAGAAGGTGAAGGGAATAGCGGCAAATTTCGCAAGTGCTTTTTTGCCGATAATCGTTTGCACGACGGCAGCAGCCACGGCAATAACCAGGAATATATTCCCCACGATCGAGCCGTCGACGCCTTTTTCCAGCATCGGCTGCAAAACGATGGTGAGCATGCCCGCAGCCCCCAGAAGCATGCCGATGAGAGTGCGCCAGCGAAAGGGCTCCTTGAGAAACAGCAGCGCAAGTATGAGCGTAAATATGGGTGCCCCGGATGCAATGATCGGCGCATTAATCGAATGAGTCTTTTGAATTCCCCAGAAAAAAAATGTGATATTTAGGGTGATGCCGGTGAGCGCGTATCCCGCCAAGAGGAGAAGATCCCGTTTCCCTTTAAACGGAAGGGATACGTGGCGTCCGAGCATGACGAGTAGAAGCAGCGCTGCGAGGAAAAACCGCCAGAACGCCAGGGTAAACGGAGGGATATTTGTGAGACTGACTTTAAAAATACTTGCTGCAGCTCCCCAAATGATATTTGCGGCTATAACGGCCAAAAACGCTTTGTGGACAGTCGACAGTCTCATATTGAGGGTCCTTACGCCGATCGGGTTAACGTATCGATGAGTGCATCAACGGATAATTCGGATTGCTTTTTTGCCTTCATGTCCTTCCATTTCACCACGTTTCTGGCTTTTTCATCGGGCCCCTGGATGATGACGTATGGAATGCCCTTGCGGTCGGCGTATTTCAGCTGCTTTTCCAGCTTGGCCTCGTAGTCCATATATATCTCCGTGGGAATTGCCTTGTTGCGTAAGATGGCGGCAAGCGACAGGGAATCGGCAAGAAGTGTTGGTTCAAAGATGGTTATCAGAACCTGCGTTACGGTGGTCATTGCCGGCAGAAGTTTGCGGTCATCCATGGCTTCCAAAATTCTGTCAAAGCCAAAGGCGATGCCTACTGCAGGGGTGTCTTTCCCGGTGAATGTGCCTATAAGCGAGTCGTATCTGCCGCCGCCCGCCAATGAACCGGCGTGATATTCACCGGACTTTAATTCAAATATGGTGCTTGTATAGTATTCGAGCCCCCGAGCCAGAAAGGGATCGAATCGGTAATCGACGTCTTCTTTGTAACCGAGATTCTTCAGCGCCTCAAAAACCAAAGCAAGCCTCTTGGGGGGGCGGCTGTTTTTCAGCGTTTCGAAAAGCGTCTTTGCATCTGTGCGGCCGTTTGCAGCAAGTTGCGCGATGACTGCGTCACGGCCGAGTTTATCGAGTTTGTCGATGATAATAATCTCCGCTTTGGTGAGCGCAAGGTCGTCAAAGAGTGTCCGGTCATTGATAAGCATGGTAAGACCGGTAAGGCCAAGTGTTTTGTATGACGTTATGGTGCAATCGATAATTTCCGCGTCGGCAAGCGGGGAGGCCGATCCGATCGTATCAATATCACACTGCAGAAACTCGCGGAAACGGCCCTTCTGGGTGTTCTCGGCACGCCAAACCGGCTGAATCTGATACCGTTTGAATGGCGTAGGAAGTGTTGCCTGATACTGAGCCACAACGCGCGACAGCGGAACGGTTTGATCGTATCGCATTCCCACGTCGCGTCCGCCGTTGTCTTTAAAAAGATACAGGAGTTGATCTGCTTCTGAACCATATTTACCCATGAGTGTTTCCGCGTATTCCAGTGCCGGCGTTTCCAGCGGATCAAATCCGTACCGTTCAAAAATTTCCCTGAGCTTTTTGATCACATAGCCCCGCCGTGCTGCATCAGCAGGAAGAAAGTCGCGAAATCCTTTGAGTGTCTGTGCTTTTATCATGTGATTAGTTCGTAATCGTAGCGTACCAAATCTGTGGGCGAGTTGCCATACCGGGAATTAGGGGGTGGGGGTTGGTGTCGCCCTGGATGTTGGTCTGGGTGTTGATCTGGGTGTTGCGCTGGCGGAAGCGGTGGGAGTAGCTTCGACGGTCGGCGTTGGGGTTGTTTGGTCTCCAGACTGGTCACCTAAATCGATAACGCGTGCTGCGCTTATTCTGTTGTCTTCTTTGGTGCTCAGTGTTCCAACGACGTGGACGGTTTTTCCGGTTTCCATTTTAGAAAATCCGCCTTTAACGAGCCCTTTGGCCGGGTCAAAAGCAAGTGCCTGTGTTGTTTTTTCTATATCGACGACAGATGTTTTTCCATCCGGTGATTTGAGTGTTACGGTGAATTCTTCACGGTCAATTTCCGTTACGACGCCTGATATTCGCGTTAGGGGTTTGCTTTGGATGATGGCGATACGAGCATTGAGCAGATCCAGACCGGTATCAAAATTTCCAAACACGGTGACTATATCGTCTTTCGCAAGATCCTCAGTTGTCAGTTCCGTGCGTTTGCCGCGGAGAGTTTGGAAAACAGCGATATCATCGGTAAGTTCGATTTTCAGATCATTGGTTTTTGTTTCTACGGTAAAAGTGGAGACGGTTACTGCTTTTATAATGCCGTATATTGCTTTTTTCTGGGTTTGTCGCAGTTCGGCAACCTTGGTGGCTAGACGTTCTTTCAGGTCATTGATTTGGCTGGTGGGTCCAGGGGTAGCCGTAGACGACGGTGTTGCCGTCGGCGTTGCGGCGGAGACCGATGTAGCCAGGATCAGCGCAATGAGTGTAAGGGCGTATGCCTTCATGTTAGAAATCTTCCTCCGTAAAAAACACCGTAACGGTTCGCGCGTCTGTTGTGCCTTTGCTGTAGCTGGTTACGGTTACGTCATTTTTTCCCTCCGCCAGGGTTACTTTGCCTGCGTATTTTCCGTCTTCCTTGGCAGTGACGACTTCATCATCAGTATCCGTTTGAATGATAAGTGTCGCCCCCGGTGTAGCTGAACCGGAAACCAGCAGATCGTTTGCGTTTTCTATGGAATCGGGGAGCGGACTGTCTATGGTAAAACCGGTTTCCTTCTTGGCTTCCTCAGACGGTTTTTGTTCCTGCGGTTTGGCCACCGAAAACTGAGACCATGAGATTTTGGGAAGAAATCCGGATAGTTTTGGTCCCACAAGAAGCAGGCCGGTGATGATAAGACCGACTACAAAACCAATGACCGTCGCAAGTACAGCGTCCTTATTCATACTTCATTCAGTATACTCGAAAGAAGAGCGATGATATCATGCACACAGGCAGGAAGGGGCAATTTCAAACGTTGCTAAGCATAGCCAAATCTGATATAAAATGCAAGTGTCGTCGATTACAAAAAAAGTATCGTATTGTGTTACGCGGAAAATCGAAAGTTCATAGCGTATGGAAATTACCTATCTTGGTCATGCATCATTTCGTCTCCGCGGGAAGAATGCGACGGTGGTAACCGATCCATTTGACTCGTTAATGGTCGGTCTGAAATTTCCCAAACACGTTTCCGCTGACGCGGTGACGGTTTCCCACGATCATGAGGACCACAATGCAGTAAAAGAGATTGAAGGAACGCCGTTTATCGTACGAGGTCCGGGAGAATACGAAGTAAAAGGAGTCGGTATCGTCGGATTGGGGTCATACCATGATGATGAGAAGGGCGCCAAGCGGGGCAAGAACACGATATATCGTATAGAGATTGATGGCATTGCCATCGTTCATCTGGGCGACCTGGGTCATCCGTTGACGACGAAGGAAGTGGATGAGTTGGACGGCGTATCGGTGTTGCTCGTTCCTGTCGGTGGGGTATATAGTCTTGATCCGGCAGCAGCAGTCGCCGTGGTCAACGAGATAGAGCCGTTGGTCGTTATTCCGATGCATTATAGTAGACCCGAACTGAATGAAAAAACGTTTGCCGGACTTTCTCCGGTCGAGGCATTTTTGAAAGAAATGGGCAAAGAGGCTGTCCCACAAGCAAAGTTGACGCTTACGAAGGATAAATTGCCTGCAGAGATGCAGGTTGTGGTTTTGGAATAAACCCGCCCGGAATATTGTATGGCCGATCCCAAAGTTCCTCCGCATGATGATGTTGCCGAGCAATCCGTGCTGGGCGCGATACTCATTGATAAGGACGCCATGATTGATGTGGCAGAGTTTCTGCGACCCATGCATTTCTACAAGGAGGCACATGGAGCAATTTATGAAGCCATGCTTACGCTGTATGAAGCGCATGAGCCGATTGATGTCGTTTCGGTAGCGGCGCAGTTGAAAAAAGACGGTGCACTCAAGCTGGCGGGCGGAGCTGCATATCTTTCAGAAGTGCTCAATGCGGTTCCCACAAGCGCGCACGCCCAACGATACGGACGCATTATTCAGGAGGGGTACACCAAGCGGCAACTGATAGATCTGGGTGCCAAGATTACCCAGATGGCGTTTCGGGAAGAAGGGGCTGCCCGCGAGATCGTTGATGAGGCAGAGCAACAAATCTTTGCCGTTTCCCAGGAAGCGACGAAGCGGGACTTCATTCCCATCAAGGAAGCGTTGGCCTCATCCTTTGACCGCCTGGACGAGTTGCATAAGCGGGCAGGCGGCATGCGGGGAGTACCGACTGGATTTTCCGATCTCGACTTTAAGCTGGCCGGCATGCAGGACGCTAATCTCATTATTCTTGCGGCACGCCCCGGAACCGGGAAAACGGCAATGATTCTGAATATGGCTCAGTATGTGGCCGTGAAAGAAAAGATTCCGGTGGGAATTTTTTCCTTGGAAATGAGCAAGGAAGAGCTTGTTGACCGTATGCTCGTGGGCCAGGCGGATATCGACGCCTGGAAACTCAAAACCGGAAAACTGAGCGACGATGATTTCACCCGCTTGTCTGAAGCCATGGGCGAATTGGCGGAGGCACCTATTTATATTGACGATACACCGGGCATCAACATTATAGAAATGCGAACGAAAGCACGACGGCTTCAGGTTGAGCACGGCGTGAAATTCATTATTATCGATTACCTTCAGTTGGCGGATTCCGGCCGGCGATTTGATAATCGGGTACAGGAAGTATCGGTTATTTCTCAGAGTATGAAAAACCTTGCCCGTGAGCTTCGGGTTCCCGTGCTTGCCTGTTCGCAGTTATCCCGTGCCGTTGAAACGCGCGGCACGCGGGTTCCTGAACTATCAGATTTGCGTGAATCCGGATCCATTGAGCAGGATGCCGACGTTGTACTGTTTCTGTATCGGGAAGAAGGAGACCAGTCACAGTGGGGGGAGCAGATACCGACGAAGCTGCGCATCGCCAAACACAGGAACGGTCCGTTGGGGGAAATTGATCTCATCTTCCGTGGGGACCGCATCCGATTCTTCAGCGTCCAGCGCAATCAGACGGCTGCACCTGCGCAGGCCTGACATAGAAAATCCCGATTCCATGCGGTACAATAAGCTCAGGAATACCGTGGAGAAAATCGTCGGGAAAAAACCGTTCGGTTTTGTCCCACACAAGAGCTGGAAAGAGTAGTAAATGAGATATAAAATCGTCGCAAACGTGCAGTTGGGAAGGAATAGTTTGCGACTCAATGTAGGGAAAATCGTCGGGAAAAAAACTGTTCGGTTTTGTCCCGGAATGCCTGGGTGGCGGAATCGGTAGACGCGCAGGTCTCAAAAACCTGTGGGGCTAACACCTCATGAGAGTTCGAGTCTCTCCCTAGGCACTCATACTATGAAACTGGAAGATATTGCCAAACATGCGCTCAATGCCCTCGAGCTTTCCCGTGTTTCGTACGGGGATATAAAGGTCGGCCAATACTGGCTGGAACATATCGCCACAAAAGATGGTGTTGTTGAGGCGATGGAAAGCAACGAGTCTTTAGGATATGGTATCCGGGTGGTGAAAAACGGCCGCTGGGGATTTGCCGCAAGCAACGTGCTGTCGCGCGATGGCGTATTTGCCGCCGTAAAGAAAGCGATCCTTCTTGCAGATGCGGCAGCAACGATCGTTGGAGAAGATGTTCGCCTCACGAAAGAGCGGGTTATCCGTGATACGTATATAACACCCCACCAGGAGGATCCCTTTGCCGTTTCTATGAATGAGAAAGTAACGTTGCTTCTGGCTGCAGACCGGGAGCAGCGACGGGAAAAACGAATCCGTATTGCCCAGGCATATTACACGGGTTGGAAACAAAAGAAACTTTTTGCATCCACTGAAGGCGCTTGGATTGATCAGACACTTGTCGAATGCGGCGGCGGCATCGAAGCTACAGCCACGAGTACTACGGATGTGCAAAACCGATCGTATCCCAATTCGTTTCGCGGTCAATTTGTAACCGGTGGATTTGAACATGTGCGCACGATGGGTCTTGTTGAGAATGGACAGCGGATTGCCGAGGAGGCAGTCGCGCTTTTGACGGCAGCCGATTGTCCCACGGGGGAGATGGACATTATCCTCGACGGAAATCAACTGGCGCTGCAGATTCATGAATCCTGCGGTCATGCAACCGAAGGAGATCGGGCGCTGGGATGGGAAGCTTCCTATGCAGGGACCACATTTTTGACGCCGGATAAACTGGGAAATTTCCGGTACGGTTCACCCATCGTTAACTTGACCGCTGATGCTACAGTGCCGTTGGGTCTGGGTACCTTTGGATACGATGATGAAGGAGTACCCGCACAGCGCAAATATCTCATTCAAAACGGAATGTTTGTGGACTACCAGACGTCACGCGAAGTCGCTTCTATTCTCGGGAAACGGGTGAAGGGATATACGAATACCAGTAGCGGCGCCGTGCGTTCAGACGGCTGGGGACATCTTCCTATGATTCGCATGACGAATATCAATCTTGAGCCCGGCATCCCTGAAGGGACATCACAAAAAACGTGGAATCCTGAGGCGCTCATCGCTGATACCAAAAAAGGAATTTTCTTCTCTACCAACAAAAGTTGGAGTATTGATGACAAACGCCTGAATTTTCAATTCGGGACGGAAGTGGCATGGGAAATCAAAAACGGGAAGAAGACCCGGATGCTTAAGAATGCCACGTATGCCGGGATGACTCCAACATTCTGGGGCAGTTGTGATGCGATTTGCGGCCGCGAACATTGGGTCGTATGGGGAACGCCAAATTGCGGCAAGGGTCAGCCGTCCCAGTTGGCGCATACCGGTCACGGGGCGGCTCCTGCACGGTTTCGCAACGTTCATGTTGGAGTGGTGAAATCATGAGAACAGAAACAATGCTCAAAGCCATAGCAGACAAAGGCCTGAAAGAAGCGGGCAAGCTTGGCGCATCTCATGCTGAGATCGTGCTGACAGACGGCACGGAGGATCTTACGCGATTTGCCAACAACATGATTCATCAGTCGGTATCCCTGACAGACAGTCTTGTCCATGTCCGCGTGATCGTTGATCGGAAAATCGGCGTGGCGCGTACCAACAGGCTGGATGAGGAAGGCGTTCTGATCGCCGTCAGACAGGCCAAAGCGCTTGCAATGCTTCAGCGTGAGGATCCGCATTTCATGGGGTTACCGGTGAAAGCAACGTATCCGAAAGTAGCCAAGAATTATAAAACAGAAAAGCATATCGGGGAAAAAGGCCGGGTAAAAGCCATCGGAACGATTATTACCAAAGCATTGACATCGGCACTCTCCGCTTCCGGGGCGTTCGTGGAATCAGAAAGTGTTTCTGCCGTCGCCAATTCCAATGGCGTGTGGAGTTTCCAGCAAGGGAAAAGCGCTTCGCTTTCAACGATTCTGACCGGATCCAAAGGAAGCGGGTTCAGCAGTCACAGTGCCAAAGGGGGACGGAAAATCGATGCGGCGAAAGTCGCCAAACAGGCAGTTGAGAAAGCCACTGTTGGTGAGCTTATGGATATTGATGCAGGCGAATATGAGGTCATCTTGGAGCCCCCGGCAGTAGCAGAGCTGATGGATTTTTATTCCTGGCTCGGGCCCAACGCGCGCATCTATCACGAGGATGTCAGTTTCTACCAGGGGAACGTCGGCAAGAAACTTTTGCACCCCAGTCTCACGATTCATGACGATCCGCTTCATGCCGCCGGGTATCCCGTCGGCTTTGACTGGGAGGGCTTCCCCAAGAAGAAGCATACGCTCGTGGAGAAGGGCGTGCTTAAAGGGATAGCGTATGACTCGTATCATGCCGCCAAATACGGGAAGGAAAATACCGGACATGCGCTATTGGCGCCAAATACGTTTGGACCGATCCCGACACACCTGGTGATTGAACCGGGGAGAGAAACCATTGAGTCTTCAATTAAGAAGGTGAAAAAAGGCCTTCTGGTCACCCGGTTTTGGTATACGCGGGTTATTCATCACAAAAAATTGCTATTGACGGGTATGACCCGTGACGGCACTTTTTATATTGAACATGGAAAAATTGTGGGACGCGTACGGAATCTCCGATATACGGAAAGCGTTGTCGAGGCGCTCAAGGATATCCGGGGGATTGGCCGTGACCTTCAGCTTATCGGTTCTGAAGGATCACCCAGTCTTGTACCGTTTCTTCACTTGGGAAAATTCCGCT
Source organism: uncultured Gammaproteobacteria bacterium (assembly GCA_964553825.1). Classification (GTDB taxonomy): domain Bacteria; phylum Patescibacteriota; class Microgenomatia; order UBA10105; family UBA927; genus CAYUKU01. The sequence goes on along the minus strand of CAZKLT010000012.1, from coordinate 21,021 downwards.
TTACCAGTACCACGAAACACGGTTAATGATACGGTTAGGTCAGGAGAATAAGGAAAAAGGCCACAGTTGCAGCCTGCGTGAATAAGCCGAAGGGGAACTGTGCTTTGGCGTGGAAGACGTTCTCCATTTTATAGATCCCATAGGTGAGTTTCTCCCAGTAGCCTGCACCCGCCGTCGGCTGTTTTTTGTCTGGTTTTGCAAAAAAGATGTAATACGGCGCCTCCATCCAGTCGGGGAGGTTGCCGGCAACCATTGCAGCGAGCAAAACGAGTCCATCCGCCTTTCCCGCGAACAGAAAATATGCTAGGCTAAACCCTAGTATTGTATCGAGTATAGCGACCGCGCCGGTTTCTTTTTTGGTTCTGCTACGCCAGTTGGTGCCGAAATCCCAGTGAGGGACGGCATCCATGACAAAATGGGATATAAATGCGAGGGGAAGAGCCACATGCGGATTGGCAACGGATGCTGCGATAGCGCTTGACACCAATGCGTGAGCAGTTGCAGTCATTCAATCATTGTACACAACCATGAATATGTTGGCAAACCAGAACACCGATAAATCTGCGTATGCGCAGGTTTTGGGCCATGCGCCATTCCGGTCTCTCTGGTTTGGGCAAATCTGTTCCCAGTTGGCGATAAACACGCTTCTTTTCGTTCTTGCGCTACGCATTTATCAAACCACTACGAGTAATACGGCCGTTTCGGGATTGTTTTTGGCTCATGGAATTCCCGCCGTGCTTTTTGGACTTATCGCCGGCACGATTGTGGATCGCCTGGACAAACGGAAGATCCTTATCCTTTGCGATGTGCTTCGTGGGGCGTTGGTGTTTATCCTTCTTTTTCTTTCCCACAATATTGCCATCGTGTACGCCATAACGTTTCTTAATTCAGTTATTTCACAGCTATATGTGCCATCGGAGGCACCGCTGATTCCGAAGCTGGTTCCCAAAGAGTATCTGGTGTCTGCCAATAGCATGTTTTCCTTCACCTTTTATTCGAGCCTGGCTTTGGGTTCTATCCTGGCAGGTCCGCTTTTGCGGTGGTTTGGTCCGCAGGGAATTTTCTTTTTTATATCGGGGTTATTTGTTGCTGCGGCATGGTTCTCCAGTCGTATTCCGTCTCAGAGTCGGGGAACGGCCGGTTTTGCGTACATACAAACGCTGAGCTTCGGATATTTGTTGGGGCGAATATGGACGAGACTCACGGAGGGGGTGCGCTATGTGTCTTCAACCAAAACGCTTTTTGACGCGATCATGCTTCTGACGGGGACGCAGATAATTTTGGTTATCCTGGGAAGTTTGGGTCCAGGTTTTGCCGATCGTGTGCTTCGGATAGACATACGTGATGCATCCCTGCTCATCGTGGGACCGGCAGTCCTGGGCATTCTTATGGGTGCCGTCTGGATCGGCTCTGTGGGATACCGGTACAGGCAGTCGCATTTGGTAAAAGCCGGGATTCTTGGAGCCGGCATATCGCTTTTGGCCATCGCACTCACGGTGCACCTTCTGCGGTTACCGTCATTTTCCTGGATTGTGGGAACCACGGGATTGTTGATCGTAGAAATTCTTCTGTTTTTCTTTTTAGGGGTCGCAAACAGTTTGCTTGATGTACCCTCAAATGCTTCCCTGCAGAAAGAGGCAAAAGGACCCATGCGGGGCCGTGTGTATGGCATACTGGCTGCGTTTGTCGGGGGCGTAGGAGTGCTTCCTGTTTTTCTGGGCGGGGCACTGGCTGACGTCATGGGGGTCGGAAAAGTGATATTTGCGATGGGGGTAGTTATTACTGTCTACGGTGTATACCGTTTGCGGTATACTACATGACGATGTATCCTATTGTTCTTACTATCGGCAATATGATGCTGTATAGCTTTAGCTTATTTTTGGTCCTTTCGTGGTTGGTTTTTTCGTTTCTTTTTTGGCGGGCGCTGCGGGCTGGAGGCACGGAAGAAGACCGCATATTTGATCTTACGTTTTATGCGACGCTTGTTGCTTTTGTCGTATCGCGCATTGCTTTCGTCGCGTTTCACTGGGACTTATTTGCCGACACCTGGCTGAAAATTTTTGCTCTTTGGGTACAGCCGGGATTGTCACTGTATGGAGCGCTGATTGGCGGCTTGGCAACACTCGTTGTTATGAGTCGATCGCAAAAAGTACGGTTAGGTCTTGTCCTTGACGCGTTTGCCGCCGCATTTCCTGTTGCGTTTTTCATTGGTCTTATCGGGGCATTCCTTGACGGGAGCCCGCTGGGGAAAATGACATCAGTTCCGTGGGGTATACGACTTGCCGAGGAAGTAGGAAAACGGCATCCGGTCGCACTGTATGAAATGGCGGCAATACTTTTTGTTTTTGTATTTATTACGGCGTTGGAAAGAAGAAGCGCGCGTCTGCGAAGACCTTATGGCATTGTCGGTGTGTGGTTTTTTCTCATCTACAGCGTTTTATTGTTCATCCTTGAATTTTTTAAGGAAAGTCGGGTATACTGGATTTCCTTAAGCGCGAACCAATGGGTCCTGGTTGCGATATTCGCAGAGGCCATGGGCGCTTTTTATGTTCGGGGCGGAGGACGAGAGTCGTTGAGGCCTGCTCTCGTCAAAATGAAAAGCGTATTTCAGCGGTTTGTTGGAGGTATATATGCAAAATTTTCCAAGTGACGTGCTTAACACTCTTCGGGAACATCTTGAAGAGGAGAAAAAGAAAACAGCAGACCGAATGGCTGCGTTGTTGGCTCAGGATCCATTTTCAGATCCGGAACGTGCCAACGACAATGCCGCCAGTGATAACGAGGCGAAAGAAGAGTCCACGCATGACCGTTTCGCGGCGATGATCGAGGAGTTGCAACGGCGCACCGATGACATCGATGCTGCGTTGGTCAGAATTTCTGATGGAACCTACGGGTATTGTACAAACTGCAATCAGATGATTGATACGGACAGACTTGCAGTGTTGCCGACAGCGACGCTTTGCTTGTCCTGCGAAGCCAAAAAAAAGAGCTGACACCAATTCATGGCCGATATTTCCATACTTCATGAAGATGCCGTGCTTCTGGTCATCGATAAACCTCCGGGGATGGTTGTGAACAATGCGACGACGGTGCAGGGAGCGACGGTGCAGGACTGGGCTTCCGCACACCTGAGCATATCGGCGCCTGAGCACATCGTCAAAGCACAAGTGCTTGCAGACGGGACGGTTATCCGTGATATAGAAGCCGAGTTCAGGGCACGAGCGGGCATCGTGCATCGGATAGACAAAGAAACTTCCGGATGCCTGGTTATCGCCAAAAATCCGCAGGCGTTTGATGCGCTGCAACGACAGTTTAAAGAGCGGGAAATTCATAAAACGTATCTTGCGATCATCCATGGGAATTTGGTGCCCCAAGAGGGTGAAATTCGCGCTCCTGTCGGACGATTGCCGTGGAATCGGGAACAGTTTGGTATTGTTCCGGGTGGCAAAGACGCAGTGACGCTCTATGTGGTTCGCAGCGCAGGGGAATCACCCGACGGTGAAGCCATTAGTCTCGTTGAACTCATGCCCCAAACCGGCCGTACGCATCAGATTCGGGTTCATCTTAAATATGTCAATCATCCGATCGTCGGCGATTATCTCTATGCAGGAAGGAAAACAGCCAGGGCGGATCGCCTATGGGCGCCCCGCGTGATGCTGCATGCGTGGAAAATTTCTTTCGCCCATCCGACGTCAGGCCAAACGCTTGCTTTTGAGGCACCGATGCCTGATGATATGAAAAGCATAGGGCCATGGACGCAAGCAGTGTACCACTCATAACCACCTTATTCCTTGTTTTTCTGTCTGCAATAATCGGCGGAATTATTGCAAGGCGACTTCGTTTACCGGCACTTATCGGATACATCGCTTCGGGTGTTATCTTCGGAAACATCTTTTCCTCGGCCACAAATCACGAATTTCTTCAGCAAATTGCCGATGTCGGTGTGGCGTTACTTCTGTTTACCCTTGGGGTGGAGTTTTCCTTTCATCGGCTCAGGAACGCCCTCGGGAGCATTGTCTGGGCCGCAGCGGCGCAGATACTTTTGACCATACTTTCTTTTGTTCTCTTTTTTCAGTGGTTGGGTTTCGGTTTTTTGCCGTCTCTGTATATAGCAGCCGCCATTTCGCTTTCCTCCACGGCTATTGTGGTGAAGATTCTCTCCGAGCGCGGGGAGCTTGATTCCATACCCGGTGAGTTGGTAACCGCCTGGCTGGTGATTCAGGATTTATCCGTGGTTCCCATAATGATCGTTCTGCCGACCCTTGGCCGTGTGCAGGCAGGGGGAGACGTGTCCGTGGTCTCGGTGCTTTTGGCTGTGTCGGCGAGCCTTCTGAAAGCAATGTTTGCCCTCGCACTCATTTGGTATCTCGGTCGACGTGGTATTCCAAAGCTCCTTAACCTTGCCGTGCGTCTGGAAAGTCGGGAAATGTTTTTGCTGTCTACCATCGGCGTGGTATTTCTCTCCGCATTGGCGGCGTTTACGTTCGGCCTTTCGGCGCCTATCGGGGCATTTATTGCGGGATTGCTGATTTCTGAGACAAGCCAGAATCATGCAATTTTCGCGGAAGTCCGGCCGCTTCGGGATCTTTTTGCCGTGGTCTTCTTCGTTACCTTGGGCATGGTCCTGCCCATCGCCGGACTGACGAATCTCCTCGGACTTCTGCTGATGGTTTCTGTTTTGGTTATTGTCATTAAGTGGTTTCTGGTATTCGGGCTTACCCGGTATCTTGGAAATCATCGAAAGACTGCGTTTATCGCGGCTGTTGCCCTCACGCAGATGAGTGAATTCGGTTTTATCATCGCCCGCGAAGGAGTAGAGCATGGAACACTCTCCACTGAGCGGTATGTTTTTCTTGTTGCTCTCACATTTATCACCATGCTGAGCGGAACTTTCGGGTTATCTCACGTGCATGCGATGTACTACCGGTTCTATAAAACGCTTGGCAAGTGGTTTCCTGGCAAAACCCCGCACAAGGAGGAACTTTCGCCGAACGGCGAAGAATTAAGCTTCAGGGACCATATTGTCATCTGCGGCTACGGAAGAGTAGGCAAATACATCGGTCGTGCGCTTGATATGGCGAAAGTACCGTATGTGGTCGTAGACTATAACCATACGGCAGTTACCGAGCTGAAGCAAAAGGGAGTATTTGTAGTCTACGGTGATCCGGCAGATAAGGAAGTTCTGGATTATGCGCAGGTTGATTTCGCCCGTGCCCTTGTGATTGCGATTCCTGACCGTCATACGCAGGAGATGATCATCGGAAACGCGCAGACGCTGAACCGACGTATTCGCATTATTTGCCGCACGCATCATGAAGAGGATCAGAAGTGGCTTAAGTCACTTGGGGTTTCCCTTATCGTACAGCCTGAGTTTGAAGCGGCACTTTCCGTAATCAACCGTTTGTTGGGAGAGTTGGGTCTGACGCAGGATGATATAGCAGGTAAAATAAGCAGGCTAAAAATCGAACACGGATTGGGGTAAGCCCTTACGCCAGGTCGTCCGGCGTTAAGATGATCGTCACCGTTTGTCCCGGGAGGAGCTCATGACCGATGACCGCTTCGTCAGGGAGCATAACCGGGTTTCCCTGCGCGTTATGGCCCGTGATCATTCCGGTTTGTCCGCCCTCATCGACTCGGGTTCCTGCAGGGGGATGATATGGTTCTACGATTGTTTCTTTGTCTCCCATGCTGTTTTCTTATCACGTTTTGTCGAAACATTCAAACTTGATACAATTCTCCTATGCAAGGCTTTGGTTTTACTGTTACCCATACTGATGATTCAGGAGCCAGGTTGGGCGTTATCCATACACCGCACGGGGATATCGTGACTCCTGCGTTTGTGCCGGTAGGAACTCAGGCGAGCGTCAAATCGCTTTCTCCGGATGAACTGGATACGCTTGGAGTGAGCCTGTTTTTCGTCAATACCTATCACACGTACCTTCGACCGGGATTGGACGTTATAAAAAAAGCGGGTGGACTCCACTCGTTTATGGCGTGGAACAAGCCGCTCATCACCGATAGCGGGGGGTTTCAGGTGTTTTCCCTTGCCCGCGGGCGTATTCATGGAGCTGACGAACAGAAAGAATCATTGGTGAAGATAACGGAAGACGGTGTCCGGTTTCAGTCACACTGGGATGGATCAACGCATGTATTTACGCCGGAAAATTCCATGGAATATCAGTGGGATTTAGACAGTGATATCCACATAGCATTTGATGATTGTACACCATATCCCGTGAGCCACGACGAAGCTCAGACGTCCATGGAGCGTACCCATCGGTGGGCCGATCGTTCGCTTGCGGCGCATAGGAAGTTGGCCGTGCGAGCAGCCGGTCCGTATCAGGCGCTATACGGATCCATTCAGGGGAGCGTGTATAAGGATTTACGGGAGATTTCAACCGCGTTTATAACGCAAAAGGAGTTTGACGGAATCGCCATAGGCGGCGTGTCCGTGGGTGAAAGTAAGAAGGAGATGGTCGATGTCCTTTCGTGGATTGCCCCGCTGTTGCCGCCCGGATTGCCCCGGCACTTGCTGGGGGTAGGGGAGGTTGATGATATTTTTGCGGCCATCGAGCACGGCATTGATACGTTTGATTGCGTTGGGCCTACGAGACTGGCTCGCGCAGGAACACTGCTTACCCGGTTCGGCAGAATCGATATCACCAAATCCGCACATGCCCAAGAATTTGTTCCCCTTGAACCAGAATGCGGATGTTTTACGTGCGCACGTTTTACCCGGGCGTATGTGCATCATCTGTTCCGTACGCGCGAACTTCTGGCGTACCGGCTTGCAAGCATACATAATATTTTTTTCATCAATGCACTGGTTAAGGAAATTCGCGTATCCATTGCCGAAGGACGGTTTCTTGAACTTAAAAACCAGTGGCTTTACAATATGAAGTGAAAGGAGGCCAAGTATATGGGTCAATTCGGTGGATACTACAAGGGCGAGGCGAAAAAAACAAAGAAAAAAGACCTCGAAAAAAAGGCGCAGAAGCAGCTCGGATCCTCTGCATGGGCGCCACCCCAGGTTGAAATTATAAAAAAAGGGAAAAAAGAATGGTAACGGGATGATACATCGAGCTGCCCGCCCTCATCGTCTGGTGAGAATAATGCGCCTTGTTGCGCTTATTTTGGTTGTGGGCGGTATCTGCTGGCTTACGAGCGGTATTCTCCGTGATGGCGCGGTTACCCGCAAAACGGTTATTGTTGCTTCATCGCCGGTGACCCTGTGGTCATGGGATGCAAAAGAGAAGGCATTTATCGTCGTCGTCTTTCCGGCTGATACCGCAGTAGATGCAGTGGGCGGGTATGGTAGATACTCACTGGCGTCATTATGGAAACTCGGATTTATCGACAAGCGGGAAGGAACATTGCTCGCCAGAACCGTTTCAAACGTAATCGCTCTGCCCGTACCATGGTATATAGGCAGGCAGCGGGATGCACTCCCTGAGATAAAGGATCCGCTTGCCGATGGGAAAGCGTTGTTTTCGCCTGCCGGGATCGGGGCATTTCTTTTGCGCCGGATACCGACCAATATGCCGCTTTGGTCGTTTATTTCCCTTTCATGGAATCTTGCCCGTGCGCGTCCGGATGACATAACGGTGTATGATCTTGCGAAACGTACCGTGACAACCCCTGAGACGCTCGCAGACGGCACGACACAGCATGTGCTGGATACGGCAAGACTTGATGTTGTACTCAAGGGTATTTTTGAAGATGAACAGATCCGTCGGGAGAATTTGACGATAGCGCTTTATAACACCACGACAACACCGTTTCTGGGAAATCAGGCCGGCCGGGTGATTGCCAATCAGGGTGGATTGGTTGTAGCCGTCGGGAATGAGCCTCCCCAGCGGGACGAGTGTGTGATGCAGGCAAAAGAGGAAATTGAAACAAGCGCTACGGCAGAGCGTGTGGGCCAGCTGTTTTCATGCCGCTTTGAACCGATCACCGATGACGGCCGTGCGGATATTCTGGTGAAACTCGGAACGAAGTATGCCCAAACGTTTACGGCTGAAGGACTGGAAACCCATTAGCTATCGCTCTCATCTGCAAGATCGTCCTCGCCCGTGGGAGTCATGTCCGGTCCTTCCGGGGACATCTGACTGCCCTTGGAAAATGGGACATAGCTTGTATTGGCAGTGAATGATGGTTGGTTTGCGAATCGTTTTCCTCTGGAGATTTCCCGGATCAGGACTTTCAGCGTATTTTTTTCAACGCTTTTGACGATGGCACGGTAGGTATTGCCGGCGGAGAGATACTTTATGAGCTTGAAGGAAATATCGTCGGGGAGTGCTCCCAGATAGGTGTTGTCAATGGATCTGATGTCGACGCAGTGATTTTTTGCCTTCAGGGAAACTTCCTGTCCTGCAAACAACGTAGACAAGACGGTCGGTGGGGCGACGTGGATACAGTCGATGATTTTGGTGATTCCGGGTTCCTCGAGAAACATAAGCGGCGACAGCGCAGGGCGTGCTGTTATTTCGCCATTTTTCTTTTTCACCGATCCGAGTTTTTTGAGGTTCTTTTGGGCAATCTGATTGTACTGATCGATGGCGAGGACTTTCTCGTATGTTTTCTTTGCCTGGGCGGTTTGTCCATCCTGGAGAAGTGCGTATCCAAGCCGGCACAACGCTCCAAGATCTTGCTTATCTGTCTTAAGAATCGCGGTGTTTATGGTGATGGCCTCTTTCCAGTTTTGTGCGAGGGCGGCGGCAACTGCGGCGTCGGGCAGGGATTGATCAGTCATGCGCAACAGTGTATCGGTTCCTTGAGAAAAGTCAAGGGAGGAAGTAGAATTATGGACGATGAGCGGGCATTCAAAATGGTCAAAAGTAAAGCATCAGAAAGCCACAACCGATGTGGCCAAGGCTATCGCGTTTACCAAGGCCTCGCGTGGGATAACCGTTGCAGTTCGTGAAGGCGGCGGCATCAGCGATCCTGATAAGAATTTTCACCTGCGACTGGCTATAGAAAAAGCGCGTTTTGTGAACATGCCAAAGGAAAACATTGAACGGGCAATCGAGAAGGGGAGAGGTGCATCCGGAGAAACGTATGAACAGATAACCTATGAGGGCTACGGACCGGGCGGGGTGGCCGTCTTCATAGAGGCCGCAACGGATAACCGGCAGCGCACGGCAAGCTTTGTCAAGCAAGCGCTGGATCGGGCTGGTGGTGCCCTTGGCGGTCCTGGCGCTGTCTCGTATCTTTTCGACCGCGTGGGAGTCATGACGGTTCCCCGCGTTGGCGTGTCCGCCGACCGGGTATTTTCCGTTGCTTTGGATGCGGGTGCCCAAGATGTGCTTGAGGCAGATGACGTTTTTGAAATTTATACCGCACCGGAAGATCTTCTACGGGTAAAAAAGGGTATAGAAGGGGAGTTGGCATGCGAAAATGCTATGATCGTTATGAAGCCCAAGGTTATGGCAACGGTGAATGGCGATACAGAGGTCAAAGTGAACAACCTCGTTGAGGCACTGGAGGCGCTTGACGATGTGCAAATGGTATTCACCAATGCGCAATCGACATCATTATGAATGTTATTGATTCGGTACGCCGGAAATTTATTCGGTTTGAGCGGAAACTGACGCTGACCAAGCGGCAGCAGTTCGTGATCCTTACGGGCGTGCTTAGCATCGGACTTATCATGACCCAGTTGGCGTCGACTGACTGGCGTTACCCCATGGCCATCGGACTTTCCTTGCTTGCATTTTTTTTCTCAGCCATAGCACTGCGCGAGGATTTGCGCGGTATCGAATGGGTATCCCTTCTGACCTTGCCGGCACTCTTTACCGCTGCGGTGTGTTTGTTTTACTTCCTTTTGCCTGCCAGATGGCTGACGCGGGTGCCCTTTGTTGTCCTGTACGCGGTTGGCATGTATGCGCTTTTGCTAACGGAAAATATTTATAACGTGGCAGCTGACCGGACGATTGCGCTGTTGCGTGCAGCCCACTCGGTCGGTTTTTTGATTACCCTGTTTACGTATTTTCTGCTGGTCCAGACGGTTATGGCATTTCGCCTTCCGTTTTATCTCAATGCGCTTTTCGTAGGAATTATCAGTTTCCTTCTCGTTTTTCAATCACTGTGGGCGGTTGTCTTGGAGCCGGTAGTCAGTAGGAGAGTGTGGCATCTGACGATTATTACCAGCGTGGTTTTGGCGGAACTTTCGTGGGTATTTTCTTTCTGGCCCACGCAATCGACGCTCAAGGTCCTTCTGTTTACCACCAGCTTTTACGGCATTGTTGGCATGGCCCAGCAGTATCTGGTCGAAAAGCTCTATAAAAAAAATGTGGTTGAATTTTTTTCTTTGTGTGCGATTGTATTTGCAATTATTCTTCTTGCGACGCGTTGGCGCGGTACGTATTAAAAGGCACACCGGCGGAGGAGAGGGTAGTGGGATATCTCTGGAGGCATGATACAGTTTGATGTAGTGATATAGTCTGATATAGTAAATAATTATAGGCCTATAATAATTATCCCGGCCGTGAAGGGATGTGGATAATTCTTTTCACGAAGTAGGAGAGCACATTTCACGCTTCTCACTCTCATGCTCCGTCTGCTACATGCTTCGCTCCCTTGAGTACACAATGTGTGCGTAAAATAAGCCATTTAGATTGTTGTTATGCTCCAAATGCGCTCTACTCCGGAGTGTTGTGTTGCCCAATTTTAGCCTTGAAAATGGAAGCTTAGAGCGTATTGAGGCGCTAAAAAACAACCGAAAAGCGACGTCTCTATATCCCTACGCAGCTCTGTCTACGTCCATACGCATAAGCCACGTGTTTTGAGGCTAGATAGCATGGAATAGAGCATTACTACGCTCTAAAATGCGATGTGTTGCGAAACTCCGTTCTGGTAATTGTTTGCCTCAAAAATAATCAAATGGAGCATAATAGGGCGCTAAATGCGCCCAAATCCACTGTTGTGGAGCATCTGCTGAATGCATCGATTTAGCCTCAAAATTAGCGATTTAGCGCGATGTTATGCGCCATTTTCGCGCGATCAAAGAAACCCGAACGTCCGTCTGAGAGGAGCCTCTCTTCGGCTCAATCTGTGCGTATTTTGACTGTTTATGTGCGTATACCCGGAGAAGACCGTCGTTGAGACGAATTGCGTGGTAATGCAGTGTATCCTCCCCAGGAATTATGGCACGTATTTCATTGAGACAAATAGTCGGATTTTGACCCCACAAGACGGCAGGGCGTGTAACCTATATAGTCGCACAATAATACTTTTGCGACGTCTGTGAAGCTGGATACCGGAGAAGACCCCTAAACCGCTTATTTGTGCTTCTTTCGTTTCCGTACTTTTTTTTCGCGTATTTCTCGACGGATTGTAACGATTATTTCCCTATATTCTCTCTGATATTTTTTTTTGTGGTTTTGTCAGAGATTCTGTATTTGCGCCAGGACGTTTCTTCGGAAATGGCCGGTTTTCTTGTTGGAACGTGCTGACTGAGATTTTTTGGCGGCGCTAAGACATGCACAGATAGCTTGAGGGTCACAAAAAGCCATCCTAGGTCATTACAGGGGCTCAAATCTGAGGCTAATTTTCAGCTGCCTGGTCTATGAGGTTTCTGGCCAAATGGTAGTTTTCTACATGGTCATTTTTGGGTTCGACGAGTATCCATATATCCGGCCGGTTTCGGAATTTTTTTAGCAGTTGAACGGATTGTGATTTATTAGGAATTGCTTGAGACGTCTCAAAAACCGGATCCGTCAACGAACCATGATGGTCCGTGCCATTATATGGCGGTATGAGGAAACCCAGATGGATAAGCCGGGTTTGACTCATGAGTGCGTCGGATACATCAACGAGGTGTTGCCAGATGGCGTGCGCGTCATTGGAAACTCTGTTTGCCGCCGTATGGACAACGTCATTGGCAACCCACAGACCAGTGCGCGCAGCCTGTATGATGGCCATATCTGGGAGCTCATAAATGGTATCAGGCGTCAGACGGGTTTCGGCGGTATACCAACCGCGGGTTATCCGTTGCGGGACGGTCTCAACGGTAAAAACGATACCGTATTTTTTGGCATACGCATGGAGTTCTTGGGCATGCGCAAGAAACACCTGTGTGGCGCGGTCGGTTGAAATAGATTCACTGATCAGATTATAACGTTCGTCCGCATAATTAACTTTGGAAAGCGCTGACGCGCCGGGATGCACATTTACGTACTGAAATTCGTTGGCCGCGGCAATGTCGATGGTTCGCTTTATGAGCGCGAGGGTCTCTGCTGCAACTTTCGCGTCAGGATAGGCCAGATTCGGTGCGATATTGTCGGTGCACCTGCCCCAAAAGTGCAGTCCTGCTTCGCACTTCCGGCGCTTGAGTTCTTCAAACAGATCGTTATATCGGCCCGAGTCATTTACATTAAACCAGATTTCCACGAAGGGTGGATTGGCCTGGGATAGGCGTTCAAATCCGTCCGCATCTGCATTTACCTTGAGTCCAAGTTTCATAGGACTATTATACACTTGACTTCCTTTGGTATGTCGTACAATATTGATTTAGACATGGATAAAGACGTTTCCGCGCTTATTAAAGATTTCCTCGAATACCTTGAAATTGAGCGAAATGTTTCCCAACTGACGATTCGAAATTATGCGCACTATTTGGGGCGGTTTGTTGACTACCTTTCTGGCACTCCCCTCTCCCCTGGCGTGAAACCCGTGAAAACTGAAGAATTAGCTTCAAAAAAACATGTGAAAGCTTCAGAAATCACTTCTGAATCAATTCGCCAGTACCGGCTGTATCTCTCGCGGTACGTGGACGATCATGGGTTGAGCCTCAAGCGTGTTACGCAAAACTATCATCTTATTGCGCTGCGGAGTTTTCTGAAATATCTGCTCAAGCGCGATATTCCCGTGGTAGCGCCGGAGAAAATCGATTTGCCCAAGGCCGAAAGCAGGAGTATCAAGTTTCTTGAGCGGGATCAGATTGACCGGCTGTTAAACATGCCCGAGATTTCTCAGAAAGAGGGTTTACGGGACAAAGCCATTTTGGAAATATTGTTTTCCACGGGGCTTCGTGTGTCTGAGCTCGTTGGCCTGAATCGGGATCAGATCAATTTCGACCGTAAGGAATTCGGCGTCATCGGAAAAGGCAGACGCGCGCGTGTGGTCTTTCTTTCGGATACTGCTGTAGGATGGGCTAAGCGGTATCTTGAAGCTCGGGAAGACGATTCTCCTGCGCTTTTTGTGCGCTACGCAGGGAAAAAACCGGAAGTGGGCGAAAATCCCAAAGAAGCAATGCGCCTGACAGCCCGCAGTGTGCAGCGCTTGGTGGAGAAGTATGTAAAAAAAGCACGACTTCCCATAAAAATAACACCCCACGGATTGCGGCATAGTTTCGCCACAGACTTACTTTCCGGTGGCGCCGACCTTCGCGCCATACAGGAAATGCTGGGCCACAAAAATGTCTCCACGACACAAATCTATACACACATAACCAATCCCCAGCTGAAACAGATTCACGAGAAATTTCACCACAAAACCGAGAAAAAAGAAGATTAAAATTCCCTCGTTTTTAGGAGATGATCTGAAGATCTGCGTCGGCAACGCCAAGAAGGAAAGAACCCGGGAATTGTGTGCTCATACGTTATTGTGTTTGGTGGTACGCCCACAGATACATGGCCATATTCCAGCTTTGGTGTGGGATGCCCATCGGTGTCCCGAGTTGGCCATGGAGATATTCATTGAATTCCCAGTCATTGAGTGCATTTGCCTGGGCTAGGCTGACAAGCTGTTCTTTCGCCGCCTTTTTGTCGATTGTTGCCAGGAGCCCGACCCAGAAGCCTCCTATGTAGGGCCAGATACCGCCGTTATGATATTGCCAGGGGTAGTTTTGCCTCCCCTTTGCCATATACGGCCGCCAATCGCTTTCCCCAGGGTAGATGGGCGGATACATAGCTTTTACCGGGTATGGGAGGTTGGCGCCAGAACGCCGGATGAAATCAACAATGCCTGCTGTTTTTTTCTTCTCCGGCAACCCCAGAGAGACATGCCAGGATGTTGCCGTAGACGTCGCAGCGCATTTCAAACGATTTATGGGAGAGAAACCCGAGATAATACGGCAGATATACTGCTTGCGTGTTGGTGTACTCAATCATGTTTATGGCATACGGGTGCGTCCGCGTATAGGCGTTGTCGGGGAAATAATTGACGGTGGAATCACCCGTTTTATGAACCCACAGCACGGTGTTGATGCCCTCATGAATGCTTGCCAAGAGGGGCGCAAGATCGGTGCGCTTTTCCACCTCCACACGGAGACGTACAAACCAATACCAAAGCGCGTTGGTATACAGTACGATGCCAAATCGTGGCATTTCATCCGCCCAGTCGGAGGACTCGCCCTGTTCCAGAAGAAAGTCATTGTTCGTATCTTGGTACGTGAGCCAGGTAAACGCTTTTTCTATCTGCTCTTTGTGTGCATCGTAGAATGTTCGATTTCCTGTTTCCTTCCTGTGTAGGAGCATCGCTATTGCCCACCAAAGCGTGCTATCGATTGTTCCCGGCATCCACCACTGGATGACGTTTTCAGCCGGTCTGATGTGAAACGGGAGTTGACCGCGAGCGGACTGCGTTTTGGCAAGATTGCGCAGCGAAAGCTCAAGTCCCTTTATGAGGGTATCGTTTTCCGTTGCCAGAATACCGAGCGATGAGACGCCGATATCCCGGGAAAAAAGGGATGTGTAGAGTTTCGCCCGGCTTTCTGTATCTTTTGGTGATGCGGCAAGAAGTCCGTCTTGTGTTGTATTTTCGGCAAGCCCCCTGATGGCACGTTTGTAGGCCTCCTTAATAAGTGCGGGTGAATTCATGACGTTAGGAAATCAGCTTCGCTGCGCCCAGTACGCCGCTTTCTTCAATGTACACGAAGGATATTTGGTGCTGGGGTACCAGTTGACGCACCGTGACGCTCACGTTTTCCTTGTAGCGCCATCCTTTCCAAAACAGGCTTCCCTCGATCACGACGGTACAGTTCCGCTTATAGAAATCTGCAATACCGGCAATCTGACAGGCAACCAGTGATGACGAGTGGTCTGATACTTCGCGGGCAAGCAGGGAAACCAGCGGGAGATCCTTAAACGCGATGGAGTCCATTTCCTTCGTCGACTTGATATCCGGGAAGTCCAGGCCTTCCTTCTGCATGCGGATGTTGAAGTGCTGATAGAGGTATCCGCCGGATGTTTCTTTCTCAAAAAGTGCGGTTTTTGGCCGTGCCGATGCTTTATCAATGAGTTTCCCTTCTGCGCTCTGAGGGAATTTGTCGAAATTTGCCGATTCGAGATTCACGATGGTTTCCTGATCCAAAAAAATGGCAAAGTTGAGCCCTGTGCCGATAATGCCGCCCACCAGGCCTTCCCAGGAAAATTGTGTCAACCCGGATAAGAGCAGGCAAACGGTGTCATTGGCGAGGGCCACATGGACCGTCCGGCCCTGCGTATCTTTGATGTGTTTTTCGACCGTCTCCCCTACCAGGTGTCCGGTAAGGCCCTCAAAACTGTGTTCCTTGGTGCCGGCGATAAGCTCGCCGTCCAGATAACCATCGCGGGACATCGGTTTCATGGGATACGCAAAGTTAATGGCAAGGTGGTCGACGTCCCGGGCGAGTGTCTTATCAATAAACGAAAGAAATACATCCTTTGAGGTAAACAGTGGGAGTGGCCGCTGGTGGCTTTGGACGATAGCGACTTTTCCTCCGACACGTTTGACCAGGGCGTTCTGGTAAATGGAGCCGCCGATTCTGAGAACCTGGAAAACTTCATCCCTTTTCACTTTTGGAGCAAGGGAAAACTGGTGTCGGATGAATGGAAGGCTTGTTTTTTTGCCTTGTTTGGACTGTGTCAGTTCGTGGACGAAATTATTTTTTATGTCAACGAATCTATTGTCCATGTTTAGTGTGAATGTAGTTAAGTTTTTCCTCTTTGTCAATGAAGATTCCACAAGGATACTTGATTTCGCCCAAAATTGCCTGACGTTTCTATGAATTTTTTCTGACGCGTTAGGAGGAGTGCGATTGGATAAAGGCGAATATCTCATCGGTTGATCTGGGGATTTTATTTTCTTTGCCGACTATTGAACAACTGCGAGCTGCTGCAGCGCAGGCAAATTGTGCCGTTTTTTTCAAATCCCATTGTTGCGTACGACCATACATAAAACTGCCAAAAAATACGTCACCGGCTCCATTCGTATCAATCGGATCGATGACATATGAGGGTTGCCGTAAAATATCAGATTCCGTAACGACAATGCATCCTTTTTCCTCCATGGTTAGGACGACAAGCGTTGGTCCCCTTTTTTGGAGTTCGCGTGCGATTACTTCCGGATCTCCGTCGTTCCATACGACTTTCCAGTATGCTTGTGGCACGATGATAGCATCTGCATGTGCGATAAGTTCGTCGAGACCGTCTTTCGGGTTTCCAAGGTCCAAGTATATCTGTGCTCCGTTCTCTTTTGCTTTCGCAATGACAAGTGCGGAAGCATGCGGGTTATGGCCGTCCACCAGCAGGTACTGACTTTTCGGATCGAGTTGGTTCGCAAACTGCTCCCCGGTTGCATCAGAAAATGCCCCGGTGGAGTAGAAGCTGGTCCGTTTTCCGGTATTCTGTATGACAACGAAAGCAAACGGTGTTTTTTCTCCGGATTGCTTGAGAATGCCAGTGCTGCCAACATGTTCCTTTTTGAGCATGGTTTCCAGAGTGTGGCCAAATAAATCATCGCCAACAGTTGAATGGAACTCAGTGCGGATGCCGAGGCGCGACAAAACAATAAGCGCTGTCGGGATGACACCACCCACCTGTATAGCCTGCTCATGCACTTGATTCTTCTGGTCGATCTGAATAGCGGGAGAATCCATTAAGATGTCCACAACCACGGAGCCAAACCCTGATACAAGAAGTTCGTCTGTCATAGATAGATAAATTATACCTAATTTACGACGATCTAGCACGAGCGAATGTTATTCGCTACAATAGCGGTATGGATATAACGCCGTTTCTTACTCATGACCGCATTTTCATGCTGGCCCTTGATCATCGGGGCAGTCTTGAAGCAATGCTCCCGAAAGATATCAAACAGGCGGATCGGCGCGACACGGTTATCTCTGTCAAACGCATGCTCATGAAAGCCCTGGCTTCGCAGTATAGCGGTGTTCTGATTGATTCTGATTACGGCCTTCCGGCGTACGAATCCCTTATGGATGACCCCGCCGTTGCAGTCAAACCGTATCTGTTATGTATCGAAAAAACCGGATACACGGATACGGATCATGAGCGGTTAACCAATCTCGAATATACGGTGGCTGAGCTCAAGGCGAAAGGTGCAAAAGGGGTGAAGATTTTACTTTTCTTCCACCCAGGCGCGCGAAGCGCAAGTGCCCAGATAGCACTTACGAAGGAGGTATATCGGCAGTGTCAGGAAAACGGACTGCCGTTTTTTCTTGAAATTCTTAATTATCCTCTGACCGGGACGGAGTATGCGGCGTCTGAGCTTGTTCCCAAGTCAGTCAAAATATTTCTCGAGAGCGGCATTCACGCGGAAGTGTTCAAGCTCGAATTCCCGGGTACCGCCGAAAGCTGCCGTGAAGTTACCTCCCTGCTTGGACAAACGCCATGGATTCTCCTGACCAAGGGGGAAACGTATGAAACGTTTAAGGCAGGTCTCGCCGTTGCCACAGAACATGGGGCGCGCGGTTTTCTGGCCGGTCGGTCTATCTGGCAGGATTTTGCCCAGTTGCCACGCGATAAGTGGGAAGAATTTTTTGCAACCACGGTCGCTGAGCGGTTTTCAGAGATTTGTGTGATTGCAAGAAGTTAGGCCGGGTAGGCTTTGCCCGGCGGAGCCTGAGGAATGACACGAAGAATACCCATAATGGTGTCGGAGACTCCTAGGATGGCTTCCCGAGCGGTAAGGATGCCTGCATGTCCCCTCGTGTGTCTTCGTTTCACGGCATCTTTGAGGCTTGTTGAGCTATTGGCCAGTGCGATTAGATATGCCTGATCCGCGCCCTCATTTATTTCACCTGGGCCGGTTTCTGTTTCTGGAATGATATCCGTGCTGGAGTCTCCGATGTGTATGGCAAGTATTTCTTCAGGTTTAAATCCGTCTTTTTCAACTTCATGAAAGAGTGTCGAAATTTTATTCAGATCACCATGTCCGATATCCATGTACCCTGCCGTTGCGTTAAACAACGGGTTAAGCTTTGATTTCATGAGGATAATGGTTTCGAGTGACTCTGTAACTTCTTTCATTTGGTGTGCCCGATGATCGCCTGATGCCCCAATGATTCCTTGGATCACCTTGGTTGCTTCAGGGAAAAGTTCATCGCCCGTATTGGGTTTCTGATCTGGTCCGTCTGGTCCGGCTGATTGCAACAGTTTATTGATAAGTTCGACCGCGCGCGGTTCATATGTCATTTGTTCACGTAGCTGCTCAAGTTCTGCTCGATACTTTGCCTCCGATTCCTGCAGAAACTGTTCTACTTTTTGGGCAATCCATTCATCCGTCACTGTTTCTCCAGTGGTGGCAGAATGGATAAACGCACCACCGTCAACTCCCCGATTCGCGATTTGAACCGAAAGCATGGAATCTTTTTCTTCGACAGCGTCCACAAATGCGTATTTTGACCGTGTTTCTGAGGCCAAATATTGTTTTAAGTTATCCAGCTGTGCTCTCCACTGTGTCGGTTTCTCAACGGCAACCTTCGGCTTGTATTTGTTTCCATCAAGATGAAGAACCGTGCCACCTGACTCTGCAAGGGCGAACCGGCGAAGCTCAGGTATCGGCGGCAGACCCAATTCCCAAACGCCCCATAGATATTTTCCGGGCCTACCCGTATTTGGAACAATGTATAGCTGTTTGTCCGGATACGTTTGTTTCAGTCGGTCCGCCAACGCCTGAAGTTGAGCTGCAAGCCGATCCAAGAGCGGCATATTGGCAAATGATTCATCCATATTAAGTGTCGAGTTGACATCGAGGGAGATGACTATTGCCTTTGTATTCGGATCGTTCAGGCGTTCAGCAAATGCAGGGCCAAGATTAACGCCCTCTTCAGATTCCTGAAACTCCATAAGCGCCTTGTAAGCGACATTTGCAAACGTGTCTCCGTTCAAATTTTTGAGAATTGGCAGGGGGACGGTTTCCGGGAGCTTTTCCCGATGGTTATAGATGGCGGTTGCCGCGACGGTTCTGGCGGTTTGCATGTCAGAGAGGAATGTTGCAAATTTTTGATCACCTGTAAGTTGTGCCGCGCGAAGGTCTGCAAACGCTGCAGAGGGTGTCAGGTCAGTATCCTCCATGTGACTGGTTAAAATTGACAGTGCACTCCCAATGCTATAGATCGCCATAGCGGTATCTGCGCGTACCGTGTATCGGGTGGGTGATTCTTCGCTGTTGGCCCATTGATACATGGTCATGAGTACGGGTAGGTTATGACGCGAGTAGAGGCCATCTGTGAGTAAATTGTGAGAAAGCTTGCCTCCTTGCGTCTCGTTGCTGAGGTTATGCCATTCGCGGTACTGATGTATAACCTCCTGGCAATACTCGGGCGTCACTCGTTCTATTGCAGCTTCATACGTAATCTCTTCCTGCCGCATGGCACCAAATGCCGACTCGGGAATAGAAACTGGACGCTCGTCTTGTGGTTCTGCAGCCATATAGGGTTAGATACTCTGTGAGACCTTGTTGAGGTAATTTGCGTGTTTTTTATACTGGTTGTAAAATTTCGTATACAGCGCCATATGCTTCTCGTTCGGATTCATAACGTCTGATGTATGTATGTTTTTTTCGTAAAAACGTGTAAGACCCTTAAATTCTTCCTGAGCGAATTTGGCAAGTATAGCTGCGCCAAAAGGAGAATGTTCCTGCACATTAATGCTCATCGTAGGCATGTTGACTACATCGGTGATAATCTGTCGCCAGATGGCGTCTTTTGAGCCACCTCCGCTTAAAAGGGTTTGTTTGACCGGGATGTTCATTTCTTCAAATACGTTCATACAGTCGCGTATTGAGTAGGCTACCCCCTCCAGAATTGCTCGCGTGAGGTGAATACGTGTGTGGGAATGCGATAACCCGATAAAAGCGCCACGCAGGGCCGGGTTAAAATATGGCGTTCGTTCTCCTGCCAGAAACGGCAGGTAATAAATACCGTCCGCGCCGGGAGGAATACTACTCATCTTTTCAAGGTATTTGGGATAGCTTGTTTCGGGAGATCGGTTAATTTCATTTTTGAACCATTTAAGGGAAAAGCCGGCTGCAAGAGTCGCCGCCATATAAAGCCCTACCCCTGGCAAGGCATGATTTAGCGTATGGAGACGGCGCTTGGTATCAATAAGGCCTTTCTTGGCTACAACGAGGCATTGGCCTCCGGTTGAGATGGCTATGGCTGCTTGTCCGTTTGAGACAAGTCCGCTTCCTAAAGCAGCCATGCTTTGATCGCTGCCGCCATAGACAGGTACTCCCTCTGGAAGTCCAGTTACGCTTGCTACTCGCTTGCTGATACCGCCGTAGGACTGTGTGGTAGGGATAATTTCTGGAAAAATGGAGTGTTTTATACCGACAGCAGCAAGAATTTTATCAGACCAAATGTTTTTGTTGTAATCCAACGCGCCAGTCGCCAGGGCGTCCGTCGGTTCGGTTTTCAGTTCACCCGTTAAGCGGTAGGCAAGATAATCCTTGGGTGACGAGACTTTGTCAATGCGCTCATAGATTGATTGTTCGTGCCGTTTCACCCACAGGAGGGAGGCTAGAAGAAATCCCGTAAAAATAGGGTTTCCGGTAATTTTATACATCGCCGTATTACCAACGGCCGTTAAAATATCCTCCACTTCCTGGCTGGATCGTTTATCCATCCAGATTACAGCACGCCTGAGCGGAGATCGTTTTTCGTCGTACGCAACGAGGCCATGCATTTGACCGGATAATCCGACGCCACGTACCTCAGATAGACGTACCTTCGTGCCTAAGAGTTGTATGACGCTGAGTGTATTGCTCCACCATAACTCCGGACTCTGTTCTGCCCAC
>CAZKLT010000011.1:0-38090 GCA_964553825.1 uncultured Gammaproteobacteria bacterium | reverse complement strand
CGGGTATGGACATTGTGGTGGTTGGAGGCGGCGCTGGCGGCCTGGCGTTTGCCAAAGCCGCGCAGGAGCGTGGGGCCAACGTGACGGTTATTGAGCAGGCGGGTCATCCTGACGATCCGAACAATAAAGCCGCCTTCCGTTCGTTTAATTTTTCGCTCAATATCGTTGGTCGCGGCGAGCTAAAGGATCCTCGCGCTTGGGAAGGAAGCGCACCTCTTTTGGGTCGAGCTGTGCACAATTTTATGGGCACCGGGGAGGTACGACTCGCAGACTATGGCACCGATCCGACAAGCTATCTTCATAGTATCACGCGGCCGTTATTTCGGCGGAATCTGTCTGGACTCGTCGAGGCGTCAGGGGCAAAATTGGTTTTTAACGCAAAAGTAAAAGAAGTCGATCCGGATAAGGCAGTCGTCGTATACGAGCGAAACGCACAGGAGGTGCGGCAATCTGCTGACTTGATCGTGCTTGCGGATGGCGTTCATAGTGCGGCTGATAATCTGATAACACAATTAGATGGCGGATATGCCCGGAAACCGGAAGATGCATTCCGGTATGTGAGCGTGCTTCTGGGTTCAGAATTAGGCCATAATCTGGCAGTGGACCGTTTGCATCTTTGGCACGAAGACGCGGGAACCTATGCAATCGGCGTGCCGAATCCCGATGGGAGCGTCGGCATTATTCTTTTGTCAACATACGACCATGCCGCACCTGATGCGCGGCATGCCTTTACCGATCCTGCAGAGGCGGAGGCAATTCTCAAGCGAGATTTTCCCCAGATTTTTACCTATGATCCGAACCTTCCGCACGTGCTGCCGTCCCGCGAACTCGGGAGATTTTACTACAAGCGTGTTTCACACATGACGATCGGCAATCGCGTCGCCGTATTAGGCGATGCTGCGCATGCAGTTCCGCCCTGGGCGGGATTTGGCGCAAACAGTGCTATATACATGGCAGGATTTCTCGAAAGAACGCTGGAAGCATTTGAAGGGAACCGGGATGAGGCGTTACGGTATTTCCAGACCTATTACCGGGCGTTTGTGAGTGAATTGCAGGAGTATGTCTTGGAGCACGGTAAATTCCTTCATGTAGGCGCACGAACGAATCCTGAGCGCAGAGCGGCTCCCGCGCTTCCGGGAATTATCCGTACCGCGTATGCCAGCTCGCTTTCGGGCGACGTTACATAACTTTCTCCGACCAAAAGAACGTGCACCCGTCCGGTCCGACGACTGCCTCATGAACGGTATTGCCCGGTATGATGAGCTTATCGCCCGGTTCACATTCATACGATTTCCCCGCCACCGTTACGCGCATGCTTCCCGAAAGGAAAACAAGCAATTTTGTTTCCGGATGTTGGTGAGGGCGGTATACATAGTTTGCCGGATCGTTGATGACGAGCGGGGAAAATCCTTCTTTTTGGATCATTTCAGCTATTTCCTCCCGTGATGTATCTTGAAAGCATTTCGGGGTATACATGGCGAGCTAGAGTTGGAGATCGTCGCGGAATTTCAATGACTGAATCACACTGATGAAGTCTGATTTATTTTCCGTGTTGCACGTATGGAAAAAGTATGTCGTATCCTGCGCGTTGTTTATGGGGAGAAACCCGACATAGATATCGCCTCCCGTTTTACTCATCCGATAGGAGACCGCCTTGCGCTCATTGGTCGGTAGAAACTGTTGTTGGGTCAGCGGCCCTTTCAGGCCGGTAAGTTCCATCCAATCGTCTATACCATCAAAACCCTGTGTTGACCATACCACGACGCAGTCATCATCCGGCCGTTGTATCGCCTCCATGAAGGCATCTGCGCGTACCTGATAGTTTTTCATCAGGATAAGCCGTGGAGGCGCCATGCCCCCTTGTGATTTGTAAGAAGTGAGCATGTCATCATCTGTAGCGTAATAGCCTGCAGGAACTTTTAACTGCGCTGTATAGTAAGGTAGATCTGAAGAACCTGCCTGCAGATTTATCATCCACGGCGTGAGCGCGCGTGGCCGCATTGCGACTGTATCGAGTGCCTTCTGATATTTCATTGCGACATATCCGGTGAGTATGGGGAGGAATACAAAAAGAGCAAGGGCAAGGTATTTCGAAAGCGGCGTGACGGTCGTCAGATACTTCGGTAACCGGTTTTGTTTCGCCATATTTTCAGTATAGATGGTTCCATGCTGTTCGCAAGACGTTAAGTGAGATCGTCGTAGTATCACAAAAAGGAACCTTTCGGTTCCTTTTTGTGATGAGTTGAAAGTAATTCAGGTGTTTACGCCCGTTGTATTTATGCTTTATACGCCACCATACTTATTTCCAATAGGGCACCCAGAGGAAGCTCCTTGACGCATACCATTTCTCTTGCCGGAAAGGAATCCGAAAAGTAGGACCCATACACCCTATTTACGTCTCCGTAGAAAGACATATCGGTTGTGTATATGGTTGCTTTTACGACGTCGCTCAATCCTGCGCCGGCTTGGTCGAGCACAGTTTGAAGGTTTTTCATTACCTGATGTGTTTGTTCTTCTATGGTCCCTTCAAGAAGTTTCCCGTCTTTCAGATGAATCTGCCCGGAAATAAATATATAGTTCCCCTTTTTGACAAACGGAGAAAACGGTACATTCATACCCGTATTATAGCAAATGAAGCGTGTGTTGCAGGGGCGTTGTCTGCGATCACAGAATAGCACCCATTGTTACGATAAATTTTTTCTAAAGAGATAACAGGGGATTGACACATTTTTGTTTGGTTGCCATGTCAGGAGGTGGGTTTTGTCGGGAAAATATCCCTCTGCTTCATAAAAACCAAATGCATCAAACAATATATTATTTTCCTTTTTGTATGGATGATCTACCGCGAGCGCTTCCCAGACTTCAGTGCAATTTATGGCTTTTGCTTTATTTTCTACCGCCGACAGCAGCGTGTGATCGTTTCCTGAATTTGCGCTGGCATAATTTGTAGATGTGGTAAATTGCTGAATAAATAGTATTTTCCCTTGGTTTTCTATATGTCCGACATACTGTTTCGGTACTTGTTTTTCCAGGATTTCAAATGCAGCAAATCCCAATAATTCGTCCTCATGAGCAAGGACAAGTGTGTTGCCTGGGTTTTGAATTACCAGATGATTCAGTTCTTCTTTAGAGATTCCGTTTTCTCCAAACCATTTTTTATCTAATTCATATGCTTGATTGATGTCTTGTGTAAGAAGGAGTCTCTGTTGAATGTTCATATATTTTGCAGGGCCGGAGGGAATCGAACCCCCAATAGAGGTTTTGGAGACCCCTGGTATACCATTTACCTACGGCCCTAGTGAATCCGTATATTATACCAGGATTGCCTTTGTGGGAACCGGGAAATTTTATGGGAGGAGTCTGACGGTTTCTATGATGGCGTTAAATGTTTCGCCGTATCCTGCGATGTAGATGTCCTTTCCGGTTCGTGGCTGGGTGAATATAAGTTCGTCAATAAGTTCTCCATCTTTCGCTGACGCATTATGATAGAGGCGAGCGGAAGCCGACGCTGTCCCTGTGGCGCTTCTGATGGTTCGGGTTTCAATGCGGTCAGCAACCAGGGGAGGTCGGGGTATCTCTTCCTGGCAGGCGATGGCAACGGAGGCGCTTGCTTCATTCTGATCCATAAGAAGTGCGCTGCCGGTTGCGGCTTCCAGAAGCGTAAGGGACGGGGGATATCTGAGGGTGAATCCGCATTCGGCGCTTTCCATGATTCCGTTGCCTGAATTTGCTGATGATGTTGGGGTGGGCGATGCGGTGGTGCTTGCGGCTGTGGGTTCTTCGGTTGTTTGTCCGATTCGTTTGCCCAGATTCACACCGACGACCAGTGCGGCAAACACGGCCAGAACGATGACGAGAAGGTACGTATTACGATGCATAGCACGGGTTAGTCGAGCTTATTGGTTTCTTTGTGCTCTGTGTGCTTTCGGCAGTGGCGGCAGTATTTTTGCATCACCAGTTTCTCCGGTGTATTGAGTTTGTTTCGTTTGGTTATGTAGTTCTGGTTTTTGCACACGGTGCACACCAGAGCCAGAAGTTCGCGCTGTTCCTTTTTTGCCATAGAGGGATTATAGCGTATTTCCGTGGTTCATTTCAAGGAAGTGAAAAGGGCACTGCGCGCGGGTTTATTCGAGAAGCTTATGGGTGAGGATGGCGTCGACGATTTTTTGGGCCATGAGGTCCCGGCCCGCATCTGAGTAGTGTATGTGGTCGCCGGGATTGATATAGAGCGTGTTGCCCTCACCATTGCTCATAAGACTTGCATGATATGCATCTGCAAGTGGCAGATCCTGACTCTGGGCAAATTTCACTGTGGAATCGAGATAGGATTTGATGGTATTGGTATGGGCAGTCCTGCCTTCCTGGGTGAAGGAGAGTCCGGCTGCGCCGGTTGCGAAAATGAGACTGTTGGGTGCGATTGTTGCGGCGATGATGATTTTGGCTCCCGGAAGGCGGTTTCGTATCAGATCGACAGTCGCTGCCAACTGAAGCCAGTGTTTATCCAGAGCGCCGTGTTCGAAAGGATACGGGTTATACCCGAATGATTCGATTACCACGATGTCCGGTGATTGGGATACCAGGGAAGGAATTTCCTTCCCTAGGTAGGTATAGGTGTTTGTTATGCGGGAGATTCCCGCATCGATATTTGTCGCACCCACGCCGTAATTGAGGATGGTAAAAGTTGTTTTGGGAAATAACGATACCAGTTTGTTTTTAAGGTGCGGTACGTCGGGTCCCAGTGTGTCCACCATAGAATCTCCGAGAATCGCGATTGCGTAATGTTTTTGGCGGGTCTGATAGGTTACCGGTGCTGTTGGTGCCGGAGCACCAGAAGGGGACGATATGGTGGCGGCCGACAAAACCGTCGGCAATGGTGTCGGCGTGGCAGTGGGTTTTGCGGTCGGCCCCAGAAGTGCGCCGAATGAGACCGTTGGTTGTGAGACGACCTCCCGTTTTAGGAAGAACGGTACGCTGTCGGCGAGCGGTGAGATGATGCCTTCTGCGGCCATGACAGCGGACGCAAAAAGAGAGAGAATGAACTCCATACATACCATAGTAAATGATGAAGTTGGATCTGCCAAGCGGCATAATGACCCTTGACAAGGGGGCGCGTTTTGTATTTCACTGAATGGTGATATGCATAAATCCTTACTGATGGCTGGCGGTATTATCGTTGTCGGGTTTATGGTGGCACTTGTTGCCCTGAATTATACGAATAACGCCGGTCAAAGCTCCGACATGCGCGCCCGCGCCGGCACCGAAACCATTATCGATTCAGACGCCATGCTTGATGCCGCAGCTCAGTCAGTGGAAGAATTGGAGCGGGATCCTGTATTGCAGGAAGATACGGAGCAGGTGGACGATGCCGAACTGGAGGAGATAAACGCCCTATGAAAAAATCAGCACTCATCGCGCTCGTTTTATTTGTTCTTACGGGTTTAGCCGCACCGGTCACATCTTCTGTTTACGCACAAACACCGACGAAAAAGGAAACACCTGCCCGACTCGCCAATGCGAAAAAAGTAGCGTTGCAGCACGTGGGCATGCGTGAAAAGGACCTAAAAAGACTGGTAGAGAATCTCAAGCGATACAAGGGAAAGATGTCGCAAGCCGATTATAAAGAAGTCGAAAGCAATCTCGAGGTGATGAAGAAATGGCTGGGCGAGTGGAGAAGTGATGTTTCCGCCGCAGCAACGACGGATCAAGTGAAGGAAAAACAGACTTACCATGTTAAGCGAACGAGGTATTACCGGGCGTTTAAGCCGGATTATCAGCTGCAGGTCCGTTCCATGGTCATGAAGAAGACATTGGCCCAGATCAATAAGCGGACCGAAAATATCGAAAGCGAATTGGCGAAGAAACGAAACAACGCGAAGAATAATAACGTCGAAAATGCAGCGAAGAAAGTAGCAGAAGTGAAGGCAACCGCAAGCGGCTTGGAGCCGAAAATCGCCGCGCTTAAGCAGAAGATACTTGCCCTGACGCCAGAATTGGCCAATACAGACCTGCCGGAATTTAAAAAGAAAATGCAGGAAGTCCGCAAGGAGATCAATGACATCAAGGCAACACTCAATAAAACGGTAAAGGTGCAAAAAGAGCTCCGCGAAGACGTAAAGAAAATCAAAAACGCAACACCCACCCCGACGCCGTAAGCACGCTGTTTCCCTGGGACGCTGTCAGGAGTTCTTTGTGTGTTTTCTGAGCCCGGAGTGGGAATCGAACCCACACTCAACTCCTTACCATGGAGTCGTTTTACCACTAAACTATCCGGGCGATAGAGGGATTGTATCAAATGTTTCACCGGGAGTGAATGATTCGAATCGTGTCTACGACTAGATTCTTATCATGAAAAAAATACTTGTGACCGGTGCCTTTGGCCAAATAGGTTCTGAACTCGTGCCCGCATTGCAAAAAGAGTACGGCAAAAGGAATATTGTTGCCGTAGGTCATACCCATATCCCGAAAGATTTCGATGGAATCGTCGAATCAGTGGAAATCACCGACAGTAATGCCGTTACACGGCTTCTGAAGAAGCACAATATCGGAACGGTGTATCACATGGTTTCCCTTTTGTCCGCAAAAGGAGAAGTCGACCCGTCCCTCACATGGAACATAAACATGGGAGGACTTAAAACGATTTTGGATTATGCAGCAGAATTTAAGCTCAAGGTGTTCTGGCCAAGTTCGATTGCCGCATTCGGCCCTACCACGCCCCGCGTGAAGACGCCGCAGCACACAGTCATGGAGCCTACCACGATGTATGGTGTGACGAAAATTGCGGGAGAACACCTCTGTCATTATTATTGGCGCAAGTACGGCGTGGACGTTCGAAGCCTTCGGTATCCCGGTCTTATCAGCTGGAAGACGCCTCCTGGTGGCGGAACAACTGATTTTGCTGTAGCTATTTTCTATGATGGTCTCAAGAAAGGATCCTACGAATGTTTTGTCCGGCCGGATACCAAGTTGCCGATGATGTATATGGATGACGGCATCACGGCTACCATGAGGCTTATGGAGGCAGATCCTAAGCGGCTGACGATCCGTACAAGCTACAATCTCGCTGCCATCAGCTTCACGGCTGCAGAGCTTGCCAGGGCATTGAATACGATTGTGCCTGTGAAGGTAACATACAAGCCGGATCATCGGCAGAAAATAGCCGATTCCTGGCCGCAATCGATCGATGACTCCGTTGCCCGTCATGATTGGAAATGGAAACATCAGTATGATCTGTTAAAAATGACAAAGGTCATGGTGAGAGAACTCAAAAAGAAATTTGTTAATGAGGCATAAGATGGCACATCCACTGGATAGTTATTTCAAAACCATCGCAGACATGAAGGCCAAAGGCCTCTATACCCCGATACGCGTATTGGAGTCCCCGCAAGGGCCGTGGGTTACTATCGACGGCAAGAAACTTCTTAACTTCTGCTCGAACAACTATTTGGGTTTTGCGCAAGATAGACGGCTGGTCCATGCAGTGGTGAAGGCAGTGAAAAAATACGGTGTCGGCGCGGGCGCGGTGCGTCCCATCTCCGGCAACCTTCAGCTTCACATGGAAGCAGAAAAGGCGCTGGCCAAATTCAAAGGGCAGGAGGCAGCATTCTTACTTCCCGGTGGATTTATCGCCAATATCGTTGCGATCGCAACCATACTCGGGAAAGAGGATATCGTCATATCCGACGAGCTTAACCATGCTTCGATTATTGATGCAATTAAGCTTGCGCAGGTGAAAAATAAGTTTATTTATAAGCATAACGACATGGCTGATCTGGAAGCGCGGTTGAAAGAGATTTCCAAGCTGGCGGCGACACCCAAGTCCGATGGCCAGAAACCGGTGGTGCTTATTGTTACAGACGGAGTGTTTAGTATGGACGGAGATATCGCTCCGTTACCCGACATAGTGAAATTAGCCAGGAAATACGGCGCCATTACCATGGTTGATGATGCCCACGGTGAGGGTGTAGTCGGAGACGGACGGGGTATCGCACACCATTTCGGATTGCAGGGGAAGCTGGATATTGAAGTGGGCACGCTGTCCAAGGCCTTCGGTGTCCTGGGCGGTGTTATTGCTGGCAAGAAGGAGCTTATAGAGTACTACCGGCAAAAAGGCCGCCCATATCTTTTTTCTACCGGCCTGACCGTGGCAGATACGGCGGCGGTTATAGAAGGTGTCCGGATTCTTTCTTCTTCCAAGTCGCTTGTGAAGAAACTGTGGGATAATGCGGCCTATCTTCGCACGGGTCTTCAGAAATTAGGATTCGATACAGGTAGGACAGAAACACCCATTA
This sequence comes from uncultured Gammaproteobacteria bacterium, assembly GCA_964553825.1. Classification (GTDB taxonomy): domain Bacteria; phylum Patescibacteriota; class Microgenomatia; order UBA10105; family UBA927; genus CAYUKU01. The sequence goes on along the minus strand of CAZKLT010000011.1, from coordinate 29,802 downwards.
CTCCGGTTATGCTCGGCGATGAGAATCTTGCTAAGAATTTCAGTAAAGCACTCTTTGAGGAGGGTGTGTTCGCCACACCGATCAAATTTCCTATGGTAGCACTGGGGAAGGCCCGAATTCGGGTCATGCCTTCTGCAGCCCACACTAAGAAGGATATGGATATTGGCCTGGCCGCATTTGATGCAGTCGGAAAGAAGCTGCGCGTTATCTAATACGCGGCACCCTGAAATCCCGGACAATGTGCCGTCGCCCACCCAAGATACGCTGCCGTGCATTCATGTTTCACGGGTCCAGGTCCCGGCATACAGTCCACCCATGCAGTTTCGGGACAGGAGTAGCCGGGAATTTGTTTCGGCGTTGGTTCAGTTCGGACCGGCGACGGAGCCGGAGTGGCCGTCGTAAAGATGACGGGTTGCACAAACTGGATGCCTTCCCTCGTTATACAGGTGGCAGGATATCGTTCCTGAATGACACTTCCTTTCTGTTTTGTGCAATCGGTATACGAGAGCACGGGTGTAGGAGGGTTGAAATGCCGGTATAGAAGGAAACTCGCCATGCCAAGGATGGCGCCCAGGGTAACAACAAACACGCCGGTTAGGAGGATGCGTTTCATTATTGTAGGCAACCACTATTCAGTATAGACGAGTTTTGTGGGCCATGCCACTTGACATAGGTTCTGATTTATCCCATGCTGAACAAAAGAGGAGTCGTATGGCATGCGCAAAGAGCGATAGGCTGTCAAGCCTGTCTGTCTTTTTACCATCTGTGCACTTGCTGTCGGCGTTCGGGTTTGATCAGGCAAGCGGATCGGTTGCGAAATAACCCTTCCCCGGGTTGTGAAAAACATGAAGTGGATTCCCATACTTTTGGTCGTCGCTGCCGTTGCGGGGGGCGTACGTTGGTTTACGTTTAGGCCATCAACACAGACGATTTCACCCATTGGGCAATTTTTGGAAAAGCCGCTGGAGAAATACGCCATCCCGCGTCTGGCCGTGCGCCCCTTTGAGGGCAGCCAGATCGTTTTGGATGAAATCGTTGCCACGGAGTCAGCGTATAGCGTGCAGAAATTTCATTACCGGACCGGCGATAAGCGGGCAACTGGCCTCGCGCATATTCCCCATAGCGCTACAAGCGCGCATCCGGTGCCCGTTATCGTTCAGTTTCGCGGCTATGTCGAGCGTGCCGTGTACGAGCCGGGAACCGGAACCAAAAGAAGCGCAGAAGTATTTGCCCGGAGCGGATTTATTTCCCTGGCGCCCGACTTTTTAGGCTACGGCGGGTCAGATAATCCCAGCGAGGATGTGTTTGAAGAGCGATTTCAGACATATACGGCCGCATTGGACCTCTTGGCTTCTGTGCCGTCGCTTCCGGTGGCCGATCCGGCGAAAATTGGCATTTGGGCGCACAGTAACGGAGGGCAGATTGCCCTGACAGTCTTGGAAGCGACAGGGAAGCCGTATCCGCTTACGCTGTGGGCACCCGTTACCAAGCCGTTTCCGTATTCCATCCTGTATTATACCGATGAAGCTCCGGATTACGGAAAGGCACTGCGCAAGAAACTCGCTGATTTTGAGCGCGAATATGATGTAGATAACTATACGTTCGTCAATTACCTGGATGCCATTCAGGCGCCCATTCAGCTGCATCAGGGGAGCTTAGATGATGCCGTACCGGTCGCGTGGAGTGATGATTTTGTGGCAGCCCTCAGGGAGAAGAACAAGCACATCGAATATTTTGTCTATCCCGGGGCAGACCACAATCTGCAGCCTTCCTGGAACACGGTCATCCTCCGTGATATAGAATTTTTCCGGAAACATCTCTAGGTTACGGCTTGGGAAGTGAAAACATCGCCGTACAGGAAGCCGTGGCTCCCTTGTCATCCGCAAGGGTTACATCGACTTTCGTCGGGATGGTGTGTTTTAGTTCAAGTGCTTCTGTTGAGCACTTAAATACGCTTCCGCCGCGGGCTGCGTTTGCGGTTAATGCAGAAGTCATCCGTTCAGTAGCGACGACTTTCCCTTCCTGTGTCACCCGCATGGTACAGTCGACTTCAGTTGCGTCACCCACATCTCCGCCTTCGACGGAGAGGAAGTATTTTTCAAACCCGATGACGGGGTTGTAATATTGACTGTCGCAGGAAAGCTTCGTGATCATTCCCGGTGTCGGCGTTGCTTGCGGAGCCATGGCTTCCGGCTGTTGGTCACCCGCAGGAGCTGCCGGTGCTTTAGGTTTGAGGAAAAATCCCCCTGCAACAACGGCGACTACTAACACGCCGCCCAGAACATAAGACATTACGGTATTGTTTGAAGATTCTTGTGTTTCAGTCATATGAAAATAGTATTACAGAAAAAATGAGATGACGCAAGTCCTATTTTTCGTGCGTTTTGGTCCACGTTATGATATATAGTACAGCGCTATGGCACTTGCTGAGCTAGCATCGTTGCACAAAGAACGGCCCAACCCGTCGTATCGGTTAAGTCCGTTTGGCATTCTTCCCGAAGCTGAACCGATGAGGACTCCAATGATTGCGGATCTTATTTACTATCCGGTGAAGTCGTTTGCCGGTATTCGGTTGGAAGCAGGGGCAGTTGGTACGCACGGATTTATATGGGATCGGGGCGCTATGGTGGTGACTCCAGAAGGAGAGTTCCTGACGCAACGGGAAATTCCCCGTATGGCCCAGGTACAGCCGTCTTTCGATGGAGACGATTTGCGGCTCACCTATGGCGGTTTGTCAGTCCGGATACCCGTGTTTGAAGATCAGCCGAATATCAACGTGAATATCTGGAGAAGCAAAGGCGTGGAAGCAGTTGATCAGGGTGATGAAGCAGCGGCGTTTCTGAGCGCAATATTCGGTCAACCCGTTCGGCTCGTTACGATGCCGGAGGAAACGAGCCGGCATGTCGATCCGGTCTACGCGGCACATGGAGAGTCGGTTGGTTTCGCAGACGGATTTCCGTTTTTGCTTATCTCACAGGCATCCCTGGACGACCTCAATAAGAGGCTCGCCGCCAAAGGTGAGTCCCGCATTCCCATGAATCGGTTCCGTCCGAATATCGTGGTGAATGGCGTTTCCGCGTATGCGGAAGACACGTGGAAGCGTATCCGCATTGGGGAAATAGAATTTGACGTGGTGAAACCCTGCGCGCGCTGTGTGATTACCAAGACGGATCAACTGAGCGCTGACCGACATAAAATGGAGCCCCTGCGAACGCTTGGAGAATACAGAATGGCCAGGCATCTGGGAATTACCGACCTTCAGGGCGTATTTTTTGGCCAAAATCTCATTCATCGGGGCACCGGAAGCATACGCGTTGGCGCGAATGTGGAAGTCCTTGAGTATCGTTAACCCTTCATCACTTTCAGATATTGTCGATCCCAGGCCGCGGGAATGCTTTCGCGGGGGGAGTACGGTCCGGGAACGTAGCGCCGCGACGTAACGCCTTGCTGGTTGCGCTCCACAATCGTCCAATCCTGCCGGTTTGTGAGATCCCAAAAATCGATTGCTCCCTTCATGTTATTTTTCTTGTCCTTGATCGTGTCAGGATGAAACATCCATTCAGATTCCACGATGGTTCGGTTGGTGGAAATAGGCTTGATGAGGTAGTAGTTCACATAATCCGGATGTATGGAGAGCAGGAGATTCGGAAATAGGGAATAATAGTACGCGCGCTTGCGGTCGTCTTTGGGAATGCTATCGCTTACCAGTCGTCCGCAGGCGCGACCGTCGAGCGTCGCGCTTTGGTTGGGCGGCCGTATTTCCATGTAGCCGCCCAGATACGGACCCTCAATAAGGTCATTGGCGCCGCTGGTGAAAGGAAGCACCATGGAGAGCTCCGGATGCATTGTTGGGCAGTGCAGACATTCATTGTAGTTCTGGAATACCAGTTTCCAGTTCGCGGCCACGTCGTACGTTACTTTGTGTCCTACCGTCAGGTTCGGCAGTCCGAATCGTGAAAGTCTGCCGATGAGTGGTTTAAATGCCTTTTCAAACGGTGGTGCTTTGGGAGAAATGTTGACAAACAGGAAGCCTTCCCACTGCGCGATGGCAGCCGGAAACAGTCCGTATTGTTCCTTATCAAACTTTTTGACTTCATGCATGTGCGGGGCGGAGACGAGTCTTCCGTCCGTGCCGTATGTCCATGCATGATATGCGCACTGCATGTGAGCCGGGAAATGACCTTCAGGTTCGGGGCATACCCGGGTGCCTCGGTGTCGGCAGACGTTAAAGTGTGCGCGATAGTTTCCTCTGGAGTCGACGACGATAATGAGCGATTCGCCGGCAATATCGACGGTAAAAAAATCTCCGGGCTTGCGCAGTCGGGAGGCGCGGCCGATGCACATCCAGCTTTTGGCAAATATCTTTTCCTGTTCCCGGGCGAAGAGTGCATCAGAGGTGTAGTAGTCGCCTTCGAGCGTTTTTGCGCCTTGTTTGTACGTCGCGGTCGTCGGACGAAATGATTTCATTTGAGCGCAGTGTATAGAAGGTGTCTTTGAATTGCAAGAGATTATTCCTTTCCTCAGCGCGCAATATCGATTGTGCATTGGGGAAAGGCATGGGGAGTGCACAGAGAAAATAATGGTGCGGCCATGCCAAAGAAAAGAAATACCATAAATCCTGAGATCGCCCCACGAGGCGACCTCGTTTTTCACCCCAGTGTGTCTGGCATTGGTCCCTCAAGCGGCGGCAAATCATTGGACTTATACATATGTCCGTTACAGATGCCGACCACTTCGATCGTCTGATTCACCACGACCAGGTCATTGTTGTCGCCCGGAGCGTAGACGGAAATGGTGAATTCCCAGGCGCCGGGATCAACCGGATACGAGCCCACGCGTACGAACCCGTTGTGGTTCGTGATGATGTACACCGCGTTTTTCCCATCATATTCGATGGTAATGGTGGAGCCGTCATCCAGTGTAATCTCGCGCTTGTTTTCCGAGTCTGCGATCCACGCGGTACTATCCGAAAAACAGGCGGCAAGCGGATCTGCTGGCGGCTGTGTCGCCTCAGGGATAGGAGTCGCGCTCGGAAGTTCGACGGGTGGAGCGGCCTGTACAGGTGCGCTGTTGGGAATCATGCCAGGGAGCATACATGCCATAAGCAGCAATGGCACTCCGATGAAGAAACTTATTCGTTTTTTTGTCATAGTGTCCTTCTTTCCGTTTTCATGATTCGATGAGACGGTGTTGTTTCGTTTGCCTGCCTTTCTTCCTTATTGGTGGAGATGGTTAGCGCCCCCTCACTGTACAGATCGCTGTACAGAATCGGAGGCGTTATGGTAGTTCTTTGTTAATGTGCCCTTATGACAACCATAAGTCGCGGCAATACGCGCACATGGATGAAATAAGTGGGGTGAAGTATATCACAGAAGGAGATTCGCACGAAGAAACCAAATTCGGTTGGTGCTGAGGCTAGGATTCGAACCTAGGCAGCCCGTTAAGGCGTCAGATTTACAGTCTGATCCGATTGACCGCTCCGGCACCTCAGCAAAACGTAGGGACTATTATAACGGAAAATGCCTCATTTGAATACGGCATATTGACGTCCCTGGCGGTAGAGGATACAGTAAAATTATATGAAAGCATTTTTCTTTGGTATTCTTTTTCTCGTTCTGGTTGGGGTCGGGGGATTTTTCTATCTTTCATCCAAAGCGCAGCCGTCAGGTCAGAGTGGGCAGGAGACAGAAGCAGTGAAGCTTACCCGCGTGGGCATGCTCATAAGCTCCCCGTCTTCGACAAGCGATGTTACCCATACGATCAGGTCTGATTCAGGAGAATCCTGGGGCGTTACATCCTATGCGGTGAATCTGGATGAATACGTCGGCAAGAAAGTACAAGCAACCGGCCAGAATTCCGGTACGACGCTGTATATAGATAGCATCGTTGAAGCGCCCTAAGTTATGCTCACACGGGCACGGTTGAAGGAAAAAGTAACTCCGGTTGCCCGCCGCTTGAGAGGTTTAGCTGAGATTCATCGTTTGGCGATTGTGTATCTGCTTGCCCATGGTCCGCAAAATTCCCGTGATCTGGCGCAACGCGTCGGGATTGCCGAGAATCTTATTTCGCATCATTTGAAACAATTACGCTTAGGCGGATGGGTTGTCCGCAAGAAGATCGGACGCCAAGCGGTGTATTCCCTGAAAGAAAAAACGTTCCTTGAGATTGGCCGCTTGTTTGACGGTACCCCCTTTGAGAAAGAGGTGCTGGCCAAGCATTATAAGTAAATTGGAGCCTCCAGTCAGAGTCGGACTGACGTCAGCGGTTTACAAAACCGTCGCTCTGCCGTTGAGCTATGGAGGCCATTGGGACCACTAAATTGTACCAAAGAGAAAAATAAAAGGAAACGAAGAGCTTCTGAGCCGTCAAGAGGTCCAATAATTTCGGTTGCCTAAGCAGCTTGAAGTATTTTCCCCGATTTTTCAATCGGATGGACTGAGTCGGTACCCACAGGTATCGATCTACTTCGTCCTGTCACCTCGCTATTCTAGCGAAGTTACCTCATTTGTTTTGAACTTGTAGAGGAAAATAATCTTCAAGTTCTCCACTTAGGCATTCCTATCGTAGCGCACTGTTTTTCGGTTTGTCAAGGGGATTTCAGGCACGCTTATTTCAGAGGATGTTTGGTCATGTGTGCCTCAATAAGTTTACGCAGGTAGACGGATTTGGGCATTTTTTCCTGTTTGGAAACGCGCTCCAGGTATTGGGCAATTTGCGGCGTGATAAAGAAAGTGAAGCGGGTGTCTGAGGCACCCTGTACGTATCCCACAAAGTCATTGATGATGCTTTCCACGGTATCTAGCGTATATTTTTCCGATGCCAGTTTTTCGTCGGTATGATACGCAAAAAGACTGGGCGGTGCATTGGTGCTGTAGAGCATAAGGACGGGTTTTCGCTGCTGGAGCGCGAGGGAGATTTCGTACCCGACGCTGATACTGGGGAACGAGGATTCTACGACCATAAAATCACAGGTCTGAATCCACCGTTCCAGTTGACCGTGAAATTTGAGCCGTTCTTCGCGCGTTTTCATGTGGATATCCGCCTCGTTTACGTCGAGAATGTGCGCTGCCTGTACCTGGCATCCTTTTTTGGTAAGGATATTGATAATAGCCAGATAATTGGGGAGATAATCCTTTTTCCCCACGACAGAGGCAGTGAAGTAGACTTTTGGTGCGGTGGTCGTAGTCATATGTGCTCTATTATACCGCGACTGCCGGTTTTGGTATAATTTCCCTATGAATGCAGAAAGCCATGATCAGCCATTGGTTGTCGTAGAAACGGCGCATAAGCAGAGCGCCGTGATGATGGAAATTGCCGGTGCTGTTATCAATTTTCAAGTACTGATTATCCCGTTTTTGGGTATGCTTGTGGGTACATCAACCCGCGCAAGTGCGGCAGAAGCCATCTTGGGCGGCGGGGGCGGTCATTAAACAAGCCTGGATCCAGGGAGAAGAAGCCCAAGCAGAAAGTCTATAATCGGTGAGATAAAGCGGGATACCGGCGAGGGGCTTCCAAGGATCGGAAATGCGAGGAACAGAAGAAAAATAAATCCGTATCCCTCAAGTTCGCGCCATTGTTTGGCATATTCCTCAGGAAGCGCTCCTTCTACAATTTTAAATCCGTCAAGCGGATGTATCGGCACGAGATTAAACACGCCCAAAGCGACATTCATGACGATAATAGGTTGTAGAAGTGCGATGGCACCATAGGTCAGGATGGCGACCAAGGGCTGTGTGAGGAGCGTAAGACGTGCCGCAAACAGGAGATGGATGGCTACCGCACATATCGCAGCGATCAGGAAATTCGTTGCAGGTCCTGCCAGGGAAATGATGGCACTATCCCGCCTGGGATTTCGTAGGTTAAACGGGTCGAACTGAACGGGTTTACCCCACCCGAAACGGGCAATAAGCAGCATGAGCGTGCCTATGGGATCCAGGTGAGAGAGGGGGTTCAGGGTCAGACGGCCTTGAAGTCGCGGCGTAGGGTCTCCCAGACGGTCAGCGGCATACGCGTGCGCAAACTCGTGCACGGTGATGGCGACGATAAGAGCGACAAGCCAGAAGAGGAATGAGACGGGATTGTTGAATAGTTCCCCAAACATATGGTATAGTATACCATCTATGGCGTACCAATGTGACCTTTGCAGCAAGAAAACGTCAGCCGGCCGACAGCACACGCACCACACGGGTGTGGCGGGAGGTCAGTGGAAGAAGCGGGCGACAACGACCCTCAGGTCATTTGCGCCGAATTTGCATTGGGTAACTATTCCGCTTAACGGAACGATGCAACGGGTACGGGCATGCGCCAAGTGCATTAAGCGTGCACGATTTGACTTCAGAGCCGCCTCAGTGAAGGCAGTTGCGGCGTAACTTCCCCTTTTTTCTAGAGTTGCGCGTCGCAGATAAATGTCGGGCAGCCGTTGGTGGCATCTCTTTGATATTTCCACCCCCCGGGACAATCTTCTGCTCTCGGGAGCGTAACCTCAGGACACGCTAATCCGGCACGGCTCCGTACGTCAAATGCCATACGACTCATCGCGTTCAGCATAACGACCAGGAGGATGAAGGCAAGCGTCAGAAAGAGAATAAAGTTCCATGAAGTGAAATCAGATACGCGGATTTTTTTTTCTGCTGTTTTGCGTTTTGCCATACGAATCTCCTTCCTTCTACCGTAGAAGTTCTCGAGCCTTGTGTCAAGTCTTTTTTTCTGCCGCCAGATACGCCCGGGCGAATTCTTCGTACGTTACGGGGTTTTTCCCTTCCAGTTGTACTTTCGTGATCGTCCACGTTTCTCCCCGAAGGGCACATTCGAGGATTTTCAGGCGTTTCGGAGGGTTAGAGAGCTTCGTCCAGAGTCCGGGCCAGGGAGTGAGTGCCCGGAATTTACGATCCATGCGCGCCGCTTCTTTAGCATCGGATTGGGCGTTTTCAATAGCGCTCCAGGGCTCATATCCGTCATCTCTCGTCAGGCGGCGTGCATAAGGCGTTTCCGAAGCGTGTTGGGGGATCCCCTTCATTTTTCCGGTGAGATAGAGGGGCAGTGTGTCGATGAGGAGGCGCGTACCCATCTCAAAGAGACGCGTCCGTAACGGATCGCTCGTATCGTTTGGCGTGATTGACAGTTTCTTTTGTGCGATAATTTCCCCCTCATCAAAATGGTCAGAAAGCGTAATGACCGATACCCCCGTCTGGTGATCACCCGTGAGAATTGCCCAGGGGACCGGATCAGCGCCGCGCCAGCGGGGCAGGAGCGACGGATGCACATTCAGGCCGCCAAACGCGGCATCCCGTATGGTTTTTGTTGGGATTTTTTGACCGTATGATGCACTGACCAGAAGGTCCGCACCAAATGGTGCAAGCGTATCTATGACGGCGTCTTCATTGGCATACATCCAGGATTTTTCCTGATTTGAGGGGAATGAAAGCGTGGTAATTCCGTGTTGTTTTGCCCAAATTTCGACAGGGGTTGCCCGTATGATTTGGTCCCGTCCCACGGGTCTGGGAGGTTGTGTCACGACGGCACAAACAGCATGGTCGCGAAGAGCGTTCAATGCTTGAAGTACCAGAAGCGAATCCGGGGTAGATCCAAAGAAAAGTATGTTCATGGTAGTGTGCCCAGGCAGCAGTTGACCATTTCTACTTGAGTGTAACTTCCTCCAGAATTTCTTTTCCGTGTTCGTCACGCGCAGCTTGATAGAGTTTTTCTTTCTGTTCCAGCACCCGGTGCGTGAACAGAATACCGTTCACATGGTCAGTTTCGTGCTGGATGATTGTCGCCATAAAACCGTCAAACGTTTCTTCGTGTGGGGCTCCGGATTCGTCCTGGTATTGGAGGGTAAGGCTCATAGCGCGTTTTACCTTTCCCCAGATTTTGGGGATCGATAGGCAGCCTTCCAGCTTGTTTTCCCGGTCCGGAACACCACCGGTGCGGCCGGCTGAAAGCTTCGTGATCACCGGATTAATAAACACCCGGATGGGATCGCTTTCGTGGGGTCTGGTGACAAATATCCGCACAGGTTCGCCGATTTGTGGCGCTGCCAGACCCACTCCCTTGGGATTGCGGGTTGCCACCAGCGTATCTTTCATTGTCCGGATGAGTTGAATCAGTTTTTTATCAAACTGGCTGACAGGCTTGGCCGGGGTTGTCAGGACGGTGTGAGGCACGTGAACGAGTGGTTTTTTCATTGGCTTTTTTCCAGTATTTCCCTGAAGTTTTTGTCGTTGGGATCCACGGTGTTCAGATAGTTGGTGAGGACGTCTCGTGCTTCCTTGATTTTTTTCATATCCGCATAAAAGACATAAAGTCCGTAATGTGCATCCCGGTAGTCTTTTTTCAGCGCCACTGCGCGTGCTAGATGCTCAATGGCTTTCGTGGGATTGCCCGCGCGTCCTTCCAGGATTGCCAGATTGTAATATATTTTCGGGTCATTTGGCGATAGGTCGCGGGCATGAGTCAGGGCGACGATTGCCGCATCATTAAACTGGCTGTCTGCACCCGCAAGGGAATAGTATACTTTCGTTCGTGTTTTCCAGAAGTTTGCGTTCCGGGGTGATATTTGGATAGCGCGGTCGCTTTGGGTGAGCGCGCGGCGGACAAGATTGGATGCAACTGTTGCATTTTGTTGTTCCATGGCAGCCACAGCCAGCGTGATAAGCGGGGTAGCGATTTCATCCCGATAGAGGGGCTCGGTAGGATTGATGGCGATTGCACGGTCTATTTTTTCTATTGCCTGTTGGTAGCTTCCGCTTCGATTCAGTCGGTATCCGCTGGCGAAGAGCGTATCGGCATACCAGAGCGAGGCGATGCGAAAGAGAAGAATAGCCCCTGCGATACCGGTAATAAGCGTCGCCCAATGGGGAAGCGAGAAAGGGAATCTGTGATAGGTGGGTTGTTTTTCGTGAGCATGGGTGATGAATATCCAAAGAAGTGCCGGAAACAAGAGGAGAAAGAGCTGTACGATGACGACGGAAAATCCGAAGAAATTGGTCACCAGAATAGAGGTCCACCCGGAAAAAAGAGCAATGGGTATTTCAGCGTGTTTTACCTTCGCGTTTTTTGCGAACCAAATGATGAAACACGCCAGGAGCAGAAGGTATGCGCCCAGGCCGAGCGCGCCGGTAGTCGCCAGATAATTGAGGTACTCGTTATGCGCCTTATTGTAGAGGAAATCCCATTCACTCGTGAGATTATGCTCAGCCGGGCGGAACTGATAGAACGCAAAGGCAAATGTTTCTGTTCCGGTTCCGATGAACAGAGTTTTTGGAGAACTTCTCCAAGCATTGATGGCGCCAAGCCAAACATACTTTCTGATTGTTCCGGATTCCGTTCCGCCGGATTCCAGGACGGGAGCAGTCGGTGCAGCGGGGGCTGGTGCCGCTGTTTTCCGGGAGGCTAAATCCATGACGCCTTGGAGAGAGAAGTAGCGGTCGAGTTGCGTGATATTGGTTCCGTTGACAAAGAGAATAAGCGCAAATGCACCATGAATCCACCCTCCCCATTTCAAAGCTAAGCTTTGATTTGTTTTAGCGCTTTCGGATGCGCCTTTTTGAGTGGCTTTTTGCGTTTTTCTGTACTGCAGGAAAAGGAGTCCCCAAAAGACGATATCCGCAACGAGAAAAGCCACAAGTCCGCTTCGGGATCTGGTAAACAGGAGAACAACGAAGAAAAGAATACTGACTGCCGACCACAGGAAGCGAAGCACGGTATCTTTCCGGATCGTAGCAAGGCTGAACGCCCAGGTAACCGGGGAAAGGGCTACAAGGTATGCAGCAAGCCAGTTTGGCTGACCGAGTGTTGAAAAAACGCGGTTTTGTACATCCTGAACCCACAGATGTTTGTCGACGCCAAGCCGTTCGGCGACTCCGTAGAGCGCAACCACAGTTCCGCTGATAATCGCAGCCTTGAGAAGCGGAAGATACGGGTATGGCTCACCGTTTTTTTGTTTTTGCGCATGTTTTTCAAAAACGCCAAAGTGTGTGACGAACGCATAATAGAGCATGATATACGCAATGATTGACCACATACCCCCGTTAAACCGGGAATAGTAGCCGAACCACGACACATGGGGATCTATGGAAAAAAGGCTGCTGATGAGCTGAGAGAGGCCAAAAAGGGCAATCGGGATGTCGAGGGGCGTTTTGGCGATGCGGATTTCCCTGTGACCAATCATTTGTATCACCCACGCGGTGATGATTATGGTCGTCAGACCATACGTCAGCATCATCTTGTTGTATTCAAACAATTCGTAATTCCATGGAGTTAATACAAGCGGAGTAAGGGCAAAAAGGAGAAAAAAAGCAATCCGGATTATGCGCGAACACACGAAGCTCACGTTCATGCGTTTGAGTATACCATAGGAAATCTCTGAGAAAAAAATGTCCCGCGCACGTGTATGGTTTGTAAAAAAAAACGCGTAAATGCACGCAAATGTTTTCGTTCTGATACATACCCCCGGTGGTGGTAAAGGCAAGCCTTTACCACCCGTAGATTGTTGAGGCGGCCCAGAGCGCCAGTGCGGCGACTCCCCAGCTTGTGAGCAGTCCGGTCATGTTTTTTCCAAGCGCCAGGATGATTCCGAACAGGAACATTATGAACGCTATATAGAAAAAATATATGCCGAACATGTAGCCGACCCACTGGGTTAGCCCAAACAGGCTGAAAATTACACCTGCGGCACCCGGACCGATCAGCACAACAAGAAGAAACAAGATACGTTTCATGGACAGCTCCTGGTGAATGTTGGTTTCACCATCGAAAAAAGAACCCGGCTCTTTTCTCAATAGTGAAACCAAACGCCAGAAGCAGCGTGCGCGGGATGGTAAAGAGCTCCTTCACAACGCTGTGTGAAGGTATCCGATAGTATACCATTTACTGTAAAGAGAGAGTATAATTACGCCCACGCCGAATCGTCGGCAGCACCTTAATAGAAGTCGTGAGTCTGTTGCCTTTCATAGTCTCTGTTTCCTCACTGCCGGACGAGCGTTCATCCGGTGGCATGGGAACAGAGTCGTTATGCTTAATAAGCAGAAAGGAGGCTATTATGCCGAACAAACGGACTCTCGCATTTGGTAGTATTGTCGTGGTTCTCATCGTATTTTTGGCGATCGTGACTCTCTCTGGCGGTGGCGATGACCGCGCGTCACAACCCACGCAACCGGCGGTTTTCATGGAGGGAGCAACAGCGCAAAGCACTATCGCCTCCACTGCCACGCTCGTGTCAGGAGGATCTCCCGATCCAACGATGTCATCGGCGCCTGTTGCAGGCGGGGATTGCGGCGCTGACTGTATGTGGTCGTCTGCCTGTGTCACCGGCCGGTACACGACAGAGGAATGGTCCGGGCTGGGTCTTACGAAAGTGAGACCGGGATACTGTATTCCGCTTGACCCCATGCGATGGTTTATCCGCCCGGATGACCCGTTTGCGGGTATGCCCTGCTGGTTAGGGTCGACCACGTGTGTATGGTCTCGTGACTGCGTGTCTCTTGGACGGGTAGCCGCAGTGAAAAACGGCCTGGCTCCGGTTTTTCCGGGTACCTGTACTGCCGTGTCGACCGCGCCTTAGTGAGAGTGTATGGAGACACTACTACCACCCTTTGAAACAAGCTGCCTGCCAAGGCAATTCCTATGCACGCCGCTTGTTTCATTTCTCCTGTTCGTATGGGATGCGCACGGAAGAAATGAACCGGAATCCGTATGGTAGAATGAACCATTATGTTCGATTTCCTCTTTGGCCTTCTTTCCCATGATCTCGGAATTGATCTGGGAACCGCAAATACTCTGGTGTATGTGAAGGGAAAAGGCATTGTGATCCGGGAGCCCTCCGTCGTTGCGCGCCATAGGAAAACAAAACAAATTGTCGCAATCGGCCGGGAAGCCAAGCGGATGCTCGGGAAGACACCTCAGACGATAGAAGCATTTCGGCCACTGAAAGACGGGGTAATTGCAGATTTCGACGCCGCAGCAGCGATGCTGAAGCATTATATTCAACTGGTGCACCGACAACCGGTGCGCCCCGGGCTTCCCAGTATCCCCAGGCCAAAAGTCGTGGTCGGTATTCCGTCAGGGGTTACCGAGGTCGAGCGCCGGGCGGTTCAGGAGGCTGCAATCATGGCAGGAGCAAGGGAGGCATATCTTATAGAAGAGCCGATGGCAGCCGCAATCGGTGCAGGACTGCCTATCGAGGATACGAGTGGGAGCTTTATCTGCGACATAGGCGGTGGTACCAGCGAAATAGCGGTATTAAGCCTTGGGGGGATTGTGGTGAATCGCAGTATAAGGGTCGCTGGCGATGAGATGGATGATGCCATTATAAGTTTCATGCGGCTGAAATATTCCCTCCTTATTGGTCACCTTTCCGCGGAGGAAATTAAATATGCAGTCGGATCGGCGTATCCGATCGACAAGTCAGACCGGCAAACGGTGGTACGGGGAAGAGACATAGAGACAGGACTTCCGCGATCCATCAGAATTAACGAATCGGAAATCAGGGAGGCGCTCGCAACGGTTGTGCATCAGATTATCGAGGGAATCGCAGAAACGATCGAAGAAACGCCGCCTGAGCTTATCGGGACCATCATGGAGCATGGCATCGTTTTGGCCGGTGGCGGATCGCTCCTTCGCGGATTGGACAAGCTCGTGGCACAGGAAATAAAAATGCCGGTCTGGGTTACCGATGACCCGCAAACAGCGGTCGTCCGTGGATGCGGAAAACTCCTTGATAATGAGACACTTCTGAAAAAAGTAAAAATAGCCGCCCGCAAGGTATAATACAGTCATGTTGATTGTCGCCACAGTTCTTTCGCGGATATTTGACCCATTTCTCATGCTCGCATCGCTTCTCGTTCTCATGTTCATTCGTGGGGAAGAAACCAATATCGCGGTATGGTTGGGGGCATTTGGATTAATGATTGGACTGCCGGTACTTTTGTTTGTTGTTGCGCTCAACGTGGGCATGATCAGTGATTGGGATGTGTCTAAACGCGAAGAGCGCCCGCGCATATTGAGTCTCGTGCTTCTGTTGGAAGTGATTGCGTTTTTCTTCATGCGGATGTTTGTTTCCGTCTGGACGGCTCAAATGATTCTCGTTATCTTTTTTGCACTGGTTGGATTTACGCTTATTACCCTGCGCTGGAAAATATCCGGACATGCCCTTACAAGCGCCCTCGTGAGTGGAAGCATTGTTTCCTGGTACGGCCTTTGGTGGTGGCCTGTTCTTCTCATCGTTCCGTTGGTTGGATGGGCAAGAGTCGTCCGAAAAAATCATACACCTGCGCAGGTCGTTGCCGGGGCGGTGTATGCGTGGAGCATTGTTTTTGGCACTACCTTATTATGAAGCTGGGAAAAGCCTTCTCTGACAGTGTATTCACGGAACGACACCAAGTATCCCATCCCGTTGATGAACGGTCCAGCCAGTGGTGGCTGGGCATGGGACGGATTCTCATGTTCATCACTTTGTTCAGCGTGGCGTTTTTCATACTTCTCTGGAGACTTTTTGACCTTACGATTATTCAGGGCCATAGATTGCGGACCCTTGCCGACGGAAACAGGACGCGTGAGCTCATTCGGCACGCGCCGCGGGGGATTCTCCTGGACCGTACCGGCAAACCGCTGGTATCAAACGAACCGTATTATCGCCTGATTAATCCGTGTACCGCAGAACAAGCGCAGGAGGATTGTGTTTTGCCCCTTACCAAAGAGGAGGGAGAAAAACTTGCACAGAAGGGGTTGCCCGCAGGGTCATTTCTGGAGGTTGATTACCAAAGACGGTATCTCTACCCGGAGGCGCTAGCCCATGTCATCGGCTACACCGGAGAAATTAACGAAAAGGAATTACAAGATGAGTACTATAAACTGCGGCAGTATCGTCCGGGCGACCGGTTGGGACGGACGGGCGCGGAAGCGGTATTTGAGGACCGATTACGCGGTCGTGACGGAAAAGAACTGGTAGAGGTAGATGCCACGGGGGCAATCGTCCGGATTCTCGGACGCGATCGGGAGTCGGCAGGGGAGAATATTACGCTTTCCCTTGATGCGGCATTGGGTCAGGTGGTTGCAGACAGCTTCCCCAAAGGGGAAAAGGGGGCTGTCGTAGTTTCCAAACCGTCAACCGGTGAAATTCTTGCGCTGTACTCAAGTCCGTCATACGATGTGAACGCATTTTCCCTGGGGTTAAGTCAGGAACAATACGATGCGCTGATAAACAATCCCGAGCAACCCATGTTTGACCGCGCTATCGGCGGGGTATATCCGCCCGGATCCACCTTTAAGATGGTGACAGCCATGGCCGCACTTGAAGAGAAAGTCATCACCGGCGAAACGACAGTTGATGATGTCGGGGTACTTACCATTGGACCATTTACGTTTCCGAATTGGTATTTCCTCCAGTACGGCAAGACGGAGGGTTTAGTTGATTTGGTGAAGGCGCTCAAGCGCAGTAATGACATTTACTTCTACAAAGTCGGTGAATGGGTTGGGATCACGAAACTCGTTTCGTGGGCACATAAAGTCGGCATCGGAAGGCCCTTGGGCATAGAATTGGGTGGTGAGGCGGGTGGACTTATGCCCGATCCGGCCTGGAAGAAAGAGCGCTTTTCTACCGCACAGGATCGGGAAGCCCGGCATGATGAGTGGTATGTCGGTGACACGTACCATGTTGCGATCGGTCAGGGATATCTCCTTGTGACGCCGCTTCAGGTAAATGCGTGGACCAACGTTATTGCAAACGGCGGAAAACTTTGCAGACCGAC
The DNA here is from genome assembly GCA_964553825.1 of uncultured Gammaproteobacteria bacterium. Lineage (GTDB taxonomy): Bacteria > Patescibacteriota > Microgenomatia > UBA10105 > UBA927 > CAYUKU01. The sequence goes on along the minus strand of CAZKLT010000011.1, from coordinate 13,057 downwards.
CATTCAGAAACAATCAGTTTCGTGTAAGGACCTGGGAATTGCTCGCCAATCGCTTGAGCTCATTGAGGAAGGAATGCGGGAAGCATGTGCCCCCGGGGGTACGGGCTGGCCGCTTTTTAATTTTACCATCACAAAATCAGATGCAGAGGCGACGCAGTCGGGACGTACGGTCAAGACGGCAGTGTCACTGGCTTGTAAAACGGGTACTGCCGAATTCGGAGATCCGAAAGACCACACGCATGCCTGGTTCACGGCATATGCGCCCATTACTGACGCACGCCTATCACAGGAAAACACCCCGGAAGGACAGATCACGGGTGTTCCGGAGATATCCGTTGCTGTTCTCGTTGAAGGGGCCGGTGAGGGAAGCACTGTTGCCGCTCCTGTTGCCAAGAAAATTCTTGAAGCATGGTTTAGCCGGTAGGGTTTTTCCACTTATAGTGGAAAAGGTATCCGAAGTGTGTGGATATCCGGGAAAACTGGTCTCTGATGTCGAATCGTTTGATTCTTCTGTGTGAAGATCGTACCGTCATTGCAGGAAAGAACTGCACGCGGATTCCTGCTCTGCGGAGTCGGATCGCAAGCTCGGTATCTTCGCTCCGGGTTATATCCGTAAATTGCTCATTGAACCCCCCGACAGACAGGAGGATCGCTTTGCGAATGGCAAAATTTCCGCTCAGAAGCACTTGAACTCCAAAAAATTTCCGCAGGATACGGTAATACCAGAAGTAGAGTCGTGATTTTTTCGTAAACCACCGGATGAACACATCCGCGTCATAAAAATCATATGCCCCAGCCGCAGCCTGCCGAGAGTTGTTCGCGGTAAACCATTTGTGTATGCGCGAAACATGACGTGGAGCGACGATACAATCAGCGTCAAGAAAGATGAGAATTTCAGCATGTGATACGGCGACGCCTCGATTTCGCGCTGCGGTAGGACCAGGCTTCTTCTCCTGCACAACGTGAGCCCCGAAAGAGCGTGCGATTTGGGCGGTGCGATCCGTTGAATTATTGTCCACGACAATAGTCTCAAACGGAGGTGCCTCCTTTTGATCAGCAAGGGACTGGAGGCATTTGGCAAGAAGCAGTTCCTCATTGTGCGCGGGGATAATGACTGAGACCAGTGGGCGAACCATGGGTGTATTATAGCAAGATTGATTCCAGGCCCACATTGGCATGCCGTGCTGTTGCAGCCGTGGGCGGCCTTCATGTACACTTGCGGTATGAAATTGGTCAAGCGTGCTTGCACGGTGTGGGGTGTTCCCTTTTCGTATTATGTGACAGGACGGGGGAATACCATATTTGTCGCACCGCCGTTTCACTCCGATGTTGCCCGTATCGCACCTCTGGTAGAGCTGTTGGCCGGGAGGTACCGCGTCATCATTCCTGAATTGCCTGGCGTTGCCAACCGTAGTGCGTTGCCCGGAAAATACGAACATACCGCGCGTACATATGCGATGTTTTTAACAGAAATGGTGCGAAGATTAAAAATCAGGAAATACACCCTTATCGGTCTGAGCCTGGGGGCAATCATCGGGATTGAAATGCTGACGTTGCGCTGCCCAAGGCCAAACAAGTTTATATCGTATGGAGCGCCGCTGGCTGCCAGTGATATCCATTTACCCCGTGAGATGAAATTGTTTCTTGGCCTGTACCGGATGGTGTTCCGCCAACGGGAACGGGCGGAATGGTTTGCGCGACACGTGCTGGTCAATCCGTCCGTATTGCGGATCGTCTTCGGGATCAAGTTTCTCGGGCAAAAGGGTTACCGGAATATCGTGCGTCATCAGGTGCATCTCACTGCCAATATGCATCCCCGCGCATGGGTGGAGCTTATAGACGACATTTTTTCCTACGACTATCCGAAAAACGGACAGCGATTTGCCATCCCCGCACTGCATATGTTTAACAAACACGATAATATTCTGGACGTGCCCTCATTATCTGCGCGGCTACAGCGGATTTTTCCCATGTCTACGATAGCGCTTCTGGAGATGAAATATCATGCCCCATTGGGGCCGATAGAAAAAGAGGTAGTTGCCCGGCACATGAAACCGATGATGCAATTTCTTCATTCCTGATATGGCTAAAAAAAGAACATTATCCGTCATTATTCCCACATTCAATGAAATGCGTACCATTGGCTCTGTGGTAGAGGTGGTGCGCACTTGGGGGAAAGCCGATGAGATCATCATCGTAGATGACGGTTCGACTGACAAGACACGGGATGTGGTGCGTGAGTTTGGAGAAGCCGTGCGACTGCTGTATCATGAGAAAAATCTTGGTAAATCACGGGCGATGAGCAAAGGAGCAAAAACCGCGACGGGTGAATACCTCCTGTTTCTGGACGGAGACCTGTTGGGACTTACGCACCGTTCCCTTGATGCGATTTTTTCCCCCGCCCGGGCAGGGGCGGACATGGTCGTGGGAGTCCGCGGAACCGGACATGCGCTTTCCCGCCAGTACAAGGCGTTTGGGGGTGAACGCGTCCTGCGGCGAGCTGACTTTCTCAAATTACTGCCGAAATTAAAGGATACGGGATACGGCGTCGAGGTCATTCTCAATGATGCCTACAAGGAAAAACGGATAGAATACGTCCTTCTTCCCTATGTTTCGCACCAGATTAAACTGGAGAAGTATCCCTTCGGCGAAGCGATTGCATCGTATGTCAAAGAGGCGATAGAAGTGATGCCCCGCCACGCCTGGTATCTTATTGTGCTGGTCATATCCCGGATAAAGGGCGCGATACATTAGCATCGTATGCCTGCCGACAGAGAGACTGATTATTGGGTGGCATTTTCCGTATTTCCCGGAATCGGACCCGTCCGTTTTGCCCTTCTTTTATCCCATTTCGGTTCTGCCAAAGCTGCATGGTCTGCGCGTCACGCTTCCCTTCGGGAGACCGGATTATCCGAGCGATTGGTTAGCGAATTTGACCGGTTTCGCAGGCGTCATGATGCTGCCGGCTACCGGAAGCGGCTTGAGGATCTCGGGGTCGTCCCGTTAATTCTGCGTAATCCCAAATACCCCAAACTTCTGGCGGAAATTTCCGACGCACCTTTCGTGCTGTATGTCCGTGGTAAACGATCAGGAGGCCCTATTGATATGGCAAAAACCGTCGGGATAGTCGGAGCGCGCGACTGTACGCCGTACGGCCAAGGCGTGGCCAAACGCCTTGCCACCGACCTGGGTGGCGAGGGCTTTACGATTGTTTCCGGACTCGCATATGGCATTGACGCCGTGGCTCATCAGGCGGCGCTGGATGCAGGCGGGAAGACGATTGCGGTGCTCGGGTGTGGTATTGACATTGTCGCCCCCAGCGTCAATGCTAGACTGTACACAGCTATTCTGCAGGGTGGCGGCGCTTTGGTTTCTGAGATGCCCTTGGGGCATAGACCATCCAAAGGGTTATTTCCTGCGAGAAATCGGATAATCAGTGGGCTATCCCGAGGCGTCGTAGTCGTAGAAGGGACAGAGGCCAGCGGGTCACTGATAACAGCGCGGTTTGCCGCAGAACAGGGGCGGGAGGTCTTTGCCGTTCCCGGTCCGATTACGAGCCGCAATTCGGCAGGCCCGGCAAGGCTGCTGAAAGATGGCGCCAGATTGGTAACATCGGCCGATGACATTCTTGAGGAGTTTGGCGTGTCGCGACGAAAAGCGGGATTGACGTTTGACCAGAGCAGTACGGGCGCTGAGAAGAAAATAGTTGACGCATTGGGCGAGTATGAGATGGATATTGATGAGCTTGCCAGACGGACCGGTTTGACAATATCGCTTGTCAGCGCTACCATCACGATTCTCCAAATGAGGGGTATCGTAGAAGAAAACGGCAACAATATATTTGCATTATGCAGCTAATAATCGTCGAGTCACCAACGAAAGCAAGAACGCTCACGAAATTTCTGGGGAGCAAGTATCGCGTGGAGGCGACCATGGGCCACATCCGTGATTTGCCGAAGTCTGAGTTGGGTGTGGACGTGGAACACGACTTTGAGCCGCGGTACATCATTCCGCGTGACAAAGCCAAGCGTGCAAGCGAGCTTAAAGCGTTGGCCAAAAAGGCAGACCGGATTATTCTGGCTACAGATCCTGATCGTGAAGGCGAGGCAATCGCCTGGCATACGGCTCATCTCCTCTCTGCCGTCGCAAAGAAAAAAGCAAAGACGAATTCTGACACTCCTGCCAGAATCGTGTTTCACGAAATTACAAAAGATGCCATCATCGCAGCGCTGGATCATGCCCGCGTGATTGACGAAAAACTCGTCGATGCCCAGCAGGCCAGGCGGGTATTGGATCGGCTCGTGGGATATAAGCTTTCACCGCTTCTCTGGCAAAAGCTGTCCAAGCGCTGGTTATCTGCAGGACGCGTTCAATCCGTTACTGTCCGCCTCATCGTCGAGCGGGAGCGGGAAATTGCCCAATTTGCGAAACAAGAATACTGGACCATCGAAGGTCAATTTGCGGGAAAAAATGGTACGATTGCCGCGGCTTTAACCGCAAAAGATGGAGAAAAGTACGAAAAAACGCTTGTCTTCAATTTGTTCGACGGAAAGTATACAACCACCTCCTCAACGATTACGGGGAAGGAAGCAGTTGACGCAATTCTCGCTGTTATCAAGGCACCCTTTACGGTGAGCGCGGTTGACAAGAAAGAAGTGCGCCGTAATCCCGCGGCTCCCTATACCACAAGCACGCTTCAGCAGGATGCCGGGAGACGGCTCTATTTTTCCTCGAAGAAAGCCATGCAGCTGGCACAAAAACTCTATGAAGAGGGATACATAACCTATCATCGCACGGATAGTCTCAATTTGTCGGATAAGTTTCAAACGGAAGCCAAAGCATATATTACCGAACAGTTCGGGAGCCAGTATCTTCCCGCAAAGCCGCGGGTGTATCAGACCAAGTCGAAAGTCGCCCAGGAGGCCCACGAAGCTATCCGTCCCACCGACGTTACCGTGACCCACGATAAGCTTGACGGGACGGGCGAACTGAATCGTGATCATCACCGGCTGTATGAGCTTATCTGGAAGCGGGCAGTTGCCAGTCAGATGCATGAAGCTATTTTCGATTCGACGACGATAGATATAACAAGTGCAAATGCATACCTTTTTGAGGCGCAGGGATCGGTGATAAAATTTGACGGATTTTTACGGATACTGGGACGCGACACTGATGAAGTGGTCATTCCGGCAGTGGCCGTCGGTGACGAGGTTAGGCTTACGGGGACCACGCCCGAGCAGCATTTCACTAGTCCGCCTCCGCGATATACGGAAGCAAGTCTGGTGAAAGCGCTTGAAGAAAAGGACATCGGCAGGCCGTCTACCTATGCGCCCATTATTTCGACTATTCAGGATCGTCAATATGTGACCAAAGAGGACAAGAAGCTTATGCCTACGGAATTAGGCAACTCCGTCACGGATTTTCTTGTACAGTATTTCCCGGATATTTTGGATCTCCCGTTCACTGCAGATTTGGAAAACGACCTCGATTTGATCGCAAACGGCCAGAAGAAATGGCAGCCGGTGATTGCCGAGTTTTACAAAACGTTCGATCGCGAATTGGCCAAGAGTTACGATACCGCCGAGAAAGTGAAGGTTGCCGTCGAGGAGCTTGATGAGAAATGTCCGGACTGCGGCAATACCCTCGTTCTTCGTATGGGGCGGTACGGGAAGTTTGTCGCCTGCAGTACATTTCCGGCATGCAAGTATACGAGACAATTCGTAGAGAAGATCGATATCAAGTGTCCCAAATGCGGCGGGGATATGATCGTGAAGAAAAGCCGGAAGGGTAAGACGTTTTACGGGTGCAGCAATTATCCGACATGTACCTTCGCGGCGTGGAAAAAAGAAGATATTAAATAGATTAAATGGGTATGGCGGAGCTTGCAGAAAATTGGCAGGATATTACAACAAATCTTATAGGAACTCGGGAACCTGCTCCTATCACTGAACGGATTATTCAGGCGAGTCCCATTCCGAAGGACGAACAGGAAGCACTCCTCCAGTCAATCAGGGGGCACATTGAGCCTCTCGGCCTGTCGCAATCCTATTATCTCGTCACGGTGGACGATGTTACCGATAAAACCATGCTGCTTTCTCCCCGGTCAGAGAAGCCGGACGATCTTCCTACCACAGAAATGGTCGTCACAAAGGAGACGCATGATCGAATGAAAAAAGCCGGAAATATTCACAGTGAGCTAGGGAAACCAATACCCGGGGAAAACATCCATATGATAAAAGCGCTGCTGTATATTGAAAAAGAAGCGCCGCTTCATACGCACATCATTGAAAAGTATATGGTGCAATTTGCAGATACGGTCCGCAAATCGATAACAGAGAAAGGCCTAACCGTTGCTGATGTAGTCGCCAGGGCACAGGCGGATCTGAGCGAAACAAGTCGCGTATATGCAACGCGTTTCAAATATGAATCAGAAGCAGAAGGTGTCAGGCAAGCAGCCTTGCTGTCGGGGGAGATTTTTAGTGAAGTTACGGGATTTTTTGAGCACGTGGATGCTATTATCCGCAGCGACCAAATCCTTCAGCAGGAGATCGGTATCGATGCAATGGCGGGAATATCTGCATTACCGGATATGTACTTTGATAGGGAAAAAAAGCTCATTCGTCTGCCGTTGCCGGAGCACCAGATGGAACATCACGAGCTGGCGGAGTCACGGCGTATTGTCGAATCACTTATTCTGGATGGTACCGCGTTTAGCGTCTATCAGACCGCAGGTACGCCATTTCTTCCCACCACCATAGAAGTCAGCGGCGAGCAATATACCAGACAAAACGATACGAAGAGTGATGACGACGGCTTACCTGTTACGATCGTTTATACGCCGAGTCATAATCCGCGCCTGCCAGAAATTACGTTTTCTTCCAGTAATTCCGTCATTGATGCGATGCATGTCGGGTACCAGTCCGTATATCCGCAGGGAGTTGTGGCAGATGAAATCCATTCATTCACCCTGTATGGCTCGTTCATGGCAGAAGGAGTCCGGGTGTCATTCCCCAATACGCATGGGGTAAAGGTGGGATCGGGTGAGCCCCATGAATTCAGCATTTTTTACCGCAAGATCCATGATGAGGCTTTTTTGCCTCCCGATGACATTACCCGGATCGGACGTCGTGAATGGATACGGATCATTGCCGGGAATGAGGGAACCGGATCATATGGCGTCATAACGCCCGCCTATGCAGACGGACTTGCGCGCATTGTTGCCGTGGAACACAACGATTATGTTGGCAACGAATTCCCGGCGCTTGCCGATATGGCGCTGACATTTATTCGTGGTACCCGCGCGCTTGATTATACGCATATATATAATCACAGTATCCTGATGTATTCTCAAACCCTAGAAGCCGATGGTCTTTTTTGGGGGAGCGTCCCAAACATTATTGAAGATAAAAAAGCGCTGGCAGACATGTCCCGGATGCGTTCGCGGATTCGCACCCAGTTTGGAGAGCAGATCGACTCACTTGCCAAATCCCTGCCAAAAGATATTGAGGGTGATTTCAGAATTGACCTCCTGCCCATAAAAAACACGCGATTGTTGTCTGAGTTAGGGATTGGTACCGTGATACTCTTTATAGACCCCAGAAGGGGAAGGATGAGCATGACGACAGCCTCCATAGCGGAAACACGGATAGACGTCTCCTGGCTCGTGTGGAACGGCTATTCGTCGCCCAATAAATTGCGTTCAGAGCGTTCTGAAGCACTCACCGCTCGTGTCGTCTCAGCGATCGCTGACGCATGGGAAAATGGTGAGCTCGAGGTAAGAGTCGAGGGAATTTCATACAGCAACGAGAAAGGGATGAGCAAAAAGATGCGAAAACAGAAAGAACAGTTGGAGAAAGGCAAACTCAGATCCGCTCAGGAGCTGGTTGCTCTGTATTTGAGCGCTACGGAACAACAGAATATTGTCCGGTCTTCGGAATAATTGTTTTTCAACAGCCAACGAATTGACTGCTGGAAAACAAGAGAGAACGCGTCAGTTTAGGGTGCCACACACAAGGCAACGAAAACCTCTCTCTTGTTGAAAGGCTGGCCTTATGATTGACGGGAGAGTCGATCGAGGATCGACTCTCCTTTGGACATAAACTGTCATGGCTTATGGGCTGGGCGTGGCGGACGGCGTGGGTGCAACGAATAGGTCTGCGTCAAACGCATGCCATTGACCAATCGTCACGTCGTGCGACCAGATTCGGACGTTGGGTTCCAGGGCATATCCTTCAGCAGTCTTCATGAGGTAGAAGATGTTGGTGTTGATGAATGCTTCAGGATCATTTCCCAGCACTTCAGCGCTGAAATATTCGCCATTGCGACTTTTCATGCCACCACCGCACGGGTCTGAAGAATACGACGTATGCACCCAGATGACCGTTGTGCCGTCTTTGCACACGACGTATTCAGCCGCGACATAGACGGAGGGAAGCACCGTGTCCATATTGAGGAGATTGCGTTTGACTCTGGGGTCAGATACCGGAATCCCAGTCAGGTCCCAGCCAATATGGTTTGGTGTTTCGCCGACGACGGTGAGTCCGTCGAGGGTCAGTGCCGCAACCATTACATCGAGAGCCTTGTCATTGAGTTGATGGGCTAAACCGTCGACCGCACGCAGGATATCCTCTTCGGATTGGAGTCCGGAGGCTCCCCAGAAAATGCGGTAGGTGCCGGATGTCGGCAACTCGATAGACTCGCCCGGACCGATGACTTGCACGAACCGCATATCGGTCATTGACACGATGGTCATGTAGCGGTTGTGACTTGAATAGGTCACGGTCCCATCAGATGCGGCGATACCCCATGTTTCCCAGTCGTCCATTTTGTCCCACTCAATGCCGAGAAATTCTTCTGCGTCTTTGCGGGTGCCTTCATACTGCATATATGCAGGTTCCGGCGTCATGGTGGGCGAGGGAGCGGGCGTATCCGTTGGGCGCTGGGTGGCGGTGGGCATTTCTGTGCGGGTCTGTGTGGGTGCGGCGTCAGTCGGTGATGCGTTGCTTGCAGGCGCGCAGGATGCGAGCCAGAGAGCCATGAGCACGAGCAGTGTTAGGTAGGGATGTTGTTTCATGTCTAATTCCTTTGTGAGTTGTGAATAAACGGATAACGATTGTGTGTGTTTTTCGTACGGTGAGTCGTATCTTTCCTTCCTGCTGCTATGCGTCTACGCGTGTGACTCATAACATGCGGTAACATAGTTGTTGACTGTGCCTAAAACCCCGGCGCAGCCTTTGTCAGAAACCCCAAAATTATCCCCTTGGATTTCTCCTCCAGAAGACGAAAAAACGTCTCCTCGACGAGAAACCCAGAGTAGGGAAGGCCATAACGTTCTCTCTGTTGTTAAAGAAGAAATGCCCCACGTTCGTGGGCAAAATCCACGCGTGGGAATATCCTATAGTAGCACTTTTCAAGCTCAAAGTCAAACCCAATCGTGCCTGACGGAGCTGGAGTTGTGCTATACTTGTGCCTGTATGGATGATCGCCGCAAGACGCTCGCTGCCATTACCGTCATAATCGGTTTTTTGGTGGTGGTTGCCATGGTCGTGGGCGTCCTGGTTTCAAGCAGGAAAATTCTCTCGCCGGTCCAGGAAGACGACGCCATAAAGATTATCTTTGTCACGCCTACCACGATCCAGACGCCCACACCGACTTTGACCCCAACCCCGTCACCAAAAACCACGGTAACCCGTACCCCCACGCCAACACGCAGAGTTACCCAAACGCCCACCCCGACAGCGCAGACAACCGGTACACCGACAGCCACTCCTACGGCAGGCACTTCATCGACGCCTACCAAAACTCCCACGCCCACTCCCTAATATTCCGGTATAATAAAACGCATGGATATCCTTCTTGCCTGGGATACGCAGGTATTTCTTTTCATAAATCATCTTCCGCATACGCCATTTCTTGATACTGTTGCACATTTTTTTTCCGGGGTGGGAACAGGGGGAATTATCTGGATTGCTGCAGTTCTCTTTCTCTTTTTTCGGGAAGAGAAGCGTGATCACTGGTTTTTCTTTCCGAGTTTCCTGGTCGGGATAGGCACGATTATTTCCGAATATTTGTTTAAGGCACTCGTTGCCCGTCCGCGGCCGACGCCGGAAATGGGCGCACTCATCATCGGACAGGCAGATAATTTTTCTTTCCCGTCCTCGCATGCCACTCTCGCGTTTGCATTTGCGACGCTCCTTGCGGCGGGGGAACCCAAGGGAAGAATATGGTTTTATCTGCTTGCCGCAATGATTGCGTTTTCTCGTGTCTATCTGGGTGTTCATTATCCGCTTGATATTGTGGGAGGCGCGTTTCTTGGCTGGCTGATTGGCCATGGTGCGCACTTGGCAGAGGAGCATCTGGTACGGCATAAGAAAAACCTTCAGAAGCGTGGCGGCGCGATGGGGTTTTTATTTGCCTTTGTGATCGTTGCTGCAGGCGGATGGTTTTTTGCTGGCGACCGACACACGGTGTCTTATCCGCTCAATTTTCAGAATGAGAAACAATATGTTGAATCGCTTTTTGCAAAGAAGGATCCGCAACGAGCGTTTGAGAAATTGTTGGCGGTTTATGAAACGACAGAGCAATCATTTGTTCACGACTTAGCCCATGTTGCCGGAACCGCGCTTTTTCGGCGGTTTGGCAAGGAGGGGATCAGGTATTGCGGCGATGAATTTGAATGGGGTTGCTACCATGGTTTTCTTTCTCAGGCAATTTCGTCCGGTATCCCGCCAGACGTGCTTTGCCAGCGTATGGTGGGTGTTGATTTGATGAATTGTTCCCACGGTATTGGTCACGGACTACTGCTCGTTTATACCTATTCGATTTCAGGTTTGGAGCGTTCTCTTATTGCCTGCGAGACGTTGCGGGAACAATTTTCTGCATGTGCCGGAGGCGTATTTATGGAATACAACACCGGGAGGACGACCCAGCTTATGGGCGATGCCAGGGAAGCAGTCACGAGAGATGCACAGAAAATATTTGAGCCATGCGAGTCCTTATCTCGGAAGTTTCAGGCCGAATGTTTCCTAGATCAAGCTCCCCGATGGTTTATCTATATCACCCAGGAACCGAATGAGATTATTGCCCTGTGCGCCCGGGTTCGTGATTCCCAAAACAGGGTATCGTGTTACCGCGGTATTGCACGGATTACGCCCACCGGGAAAACAAAACCGGATATGCTTGCGGAATTCTGTCTGCCGATTCGTGATCCGGATGGCGCCGCGGCGTGCCGAAGCGAGCTTGGAATATAGATTTTTTGTATAATGCACGCATGATAAAACTTGATGCCAAGCAGCTGCGCACGACAGAAGTAGACGAGAGCATCGCCAGGTCATTGGTGAGAAATCCGGTAACCATCATCGTTGATAATGTCCTGGATACATATAATGTGGGGTCTATTTTTCGCTTGGCAGATGCCATAGCAGCCCGCCAAGTCATCCTTTGCGGTCAAACATTGACGCCGCCGAATTCCCGGATTAAAAAAGCTTCAATAAATACTACTGGATGGGTGAACTGGCGGCATGAAGAATCAGCACTTGACGCAATAGGAAAACTGAAGGCGGAAACACCGGACATCGCCGTTGTGGCGGTGGAACAGGATTCGCGCAGCAAGCCGTTTTACCAAGTATCCTATTCGTTTCCCTTGGCAGTCATTGTGGGAAACGAAACGACGGGAGTAACCAAGGAGGCGTTGGACGCGTCAGATATGATCGTTGAGCTTCCGATGTGGGGAATTAATAAAAGCTTAAACGTCATGGTCTCTCTGGGAATAGTGTTATACGAAATTATGGAGCAGTACCGTCCATAAGTTGATGGAGATGGCGTGGGTAAATGGTTTGTGATGGTATTGCGATGCATCCGTTAGCTCACCTAGCCTGTAGACCATGTCGTGTGTACCGCGACCGGCTCGAGGGAATTCCTTCCGATGTTTTGGGATTCTCCCTCAGTCATGGACTCATTATAGGGTGCGCATCCAAATCAAACAAACATCTATTGACTCAGGATTCCAACTCACCTATAATTGCCCTAATGAGTGACTGAGCTGACCATTGGTTTTGGATCTCGATCCCGACCGAATGGTCGGGTTTTTGGTCTCTTGAGCCTGAATGGTCATTCCAGCGAATGCCGGAATAATTCAGCCTTAATAGTACTCATGGGTTCCCTGATCGAGTTTGGGTACGCCAGGATTCGTACGTTAACAGCACCAATACATGCAAGTAATTTTTTGACAATCGAATGGTGATAGGAATTTCAATTTTTTTTGAGAGTTTGATCCTGGCTCAGGATGAACGCTGGCGGCGTGCCTTAAGCATGCAAGTTGAACGGAAATTGTGTGTAGCACAAAGATAATGATCCGCTCTTCTTGATATATTTGGCACAGTCAGAAATATTGGCGAATTATCAAGTGGAGCAATGATTCATTATTTTCGTGCTACGCACGAAATCAGTAGCGGACGGGTGAGTACAAGCAAGGAACGTACCCTAAAGTATCGCATAGCTCGTCGAAAGACGGGGTAATACGGTATGTGGATGCAAGTCTAAAGGGATTAACCTCCCGCTTTAGGAGCGGCCTTGTGCCTATCAGCTAGTTGGTGGGGTAATGGCCTACCAAGGCGACGACGGGTAGGGGGCGTGAGAGCGCGACCCCCCACAATGGCACTGAGACACGGGCCATACATCTACGGATGGCAGCAACTGGGAATCGTTGGCAATGGACGAAAGTCTGACCACGCGACGCCGCGTGAGGGATTAAGTATTTCGGTATGTAAACCTCTTTTGCCAAGTCTTTGAGGCTTGGCGAATAAGCGCCTACAAACTACGTGCCAGCAGTCGCGGTAATACGTAGGGCGCAAGCGTTATCCGGATTCACTGGGCGTAAAGAGTCGTGTAGGTGGTTTATCGCATCGTGCTTGAAAGCCCGAGGCTCAACCTCGGCGTTGGGCACGAGATGGATAGACTTCGAGAGAGGCAGAGGAAAGGGGAACTGATGGTGAAGCAGTGAAATGCGTTGATATCATCAGGAACACCAAAGGCGAAGGCACCTTTCTGGGCCTCTTCT
>CAZKLT010000010.1:0-40868 GCA_964553825.1 uncultured Gammaproteobacteria bacterium | reverse complement strand
TCCTTCTATGTGCGGGCGCACTGATCCTATTTGGGCAAAGTTCGCCCGTTGCGCCCTTCCTCTACGCGGCGTTTTAAATGTATTCCACATTGAGTAGGAATTCAGTCTCGTTTATGCGGGTGGAGTCGGTGGCGCGGTTGAATTTGCGGGAGGAACGTGTGCCTGAGGTTGGTTTGTGGGCGGAGGGACGACAGGAGGCTGGGCAGTGGGCGGCTGGGGCGTGCGGTTCAGGTTGGAGAAGAATTGATCCGCTTTCCGTTGCTGTTGGATCTTAAGGATTGCCCAAACGATCACGACGAATACCAGCGTGCCAACCATGATGGGCACGGCCCACCGTAACGAGCCAACCAGCGCTGTTGCCGATTCCGCGGTAGGCAATTTTGGTAGCGGATTGACCGATGACGGTGTTTCTGCTGTTTGTTCATTTTCAGAAAATGCTGCAAACGGAAAGTCCGTAGGAAGCGGTACTTCTTCCGTTTGATAAGTAGGCTCGGAGAACGGGTAATTTTCCGAAAAAGACTCCTCAAAACTGGGAATGCTTTCCTCGGAGACAGGGCGAGCCGTTGGTCTGGCTGTAGGCCTGCGGGTTGGTGTTGGCGTGGGGTCCTCTTCCTGCTGCAGTTGTGACGCCGCACCGGTAAAGTCAAGCGTTACGTTTCGGATTTGGTTGCAGGGGAGAATGTTTTGTTGCTGTGCATTGAGCACTATGGTGGCAGTGCCGCTACTGGTGCACATCATGGTGAGGGAACCGGCTCCTGTTTGTCTTTTCGGCTGAAATGAGATGACTCCGACCGCTCCGTCTCCCGTGACGAGTTGTTTGGATGTGTTTACGTACGCATGGATGCCGATTTTTCCGGTAGTGGCGTTGTGTTCCACGATAAATTCCGGGAAAAATCCGCTGCTGTCGATTGCCGTAACCATGATATCGCTGGGGTTATATGTTACGTAAATGTCGCTTCCCAAGACAGGTTCACCACCGGTGTCGATAAGGATGAATGCGTCATAGGTTTCGCCCTGATTGGTCCCGATGGTTGTTTCATGAAATTCCAGCGTTGCCGTGCCAGCCTGTGCAGGCTGAAGCGCCGGCAGGAATCCGAAAAACAGTATGCTTCCGATGACGGCAAGAATGCCACGCATAACTCTACTATTCATCATGCCTGTCTGTCGGCCTTCCGTCAACAGATCGCTTGACAGGGAAAGTCCCCCGTAAGAAACTAGGAGGCAATGAGACGAACAAATCCAACCACGAAGCTCTTGGTTCTTATGGGGCTCGTGGTCCTTCTGGGTACATCAATGGCGCTTATTGTGGCTCAGCGCAATACGGATGTGCGAAGTCGGGCAACCTATGACGCAACCCCGACCCCGACTCCGACTCCGACACCGACCCTTGACGTCATATGTGAAGCCGCATGGGTGGCAGGAGATGAAGAAATCCCCGAAGCGTGTGTTCCGTATTTCGAGAATCGGACAGAACAATGCGAAAGCGCCTTCCAACAGGGCGAAAATGCCACGGGCTGTGAGGGATACATAGCCCAGCGCAAGATTGATTGCCGGTTTGCCGCACTCAATGGGGAGCCGGCAGAAGGATGCTCTGCGTATCTGACCCGTGAGCCGGTTACCATACCGGAACGCATTTGCTTTTCTTCTCCGGATTATCCCGGATGCACAAACTAGCCCACTGGAATTCGTCCACGAAACATTCTAATATGAGACCTATGTCGTTTACCTCGCCGATTATCATGGTTATTTTCGGCGCTACGGGAGACCTCATGAACCGTAAGCTTATGCCCGCCTTGTACCACCTGGTGAAGGATGGGGCCCTGTCGCAGGATATATATATAGTAGGTGTAGGCCGACGGGGTATTACGACTGACCAGTTCCGGGAGCTGATGGCCCGAAGCGTTCAGGATGCCTATCCCAAGGAGTTTCATCAGGGTTTATGGGAGAACATCATCAGCCACATGCATTACACCCGGGGTAAGTTTGAAGACAAAACGCTGTACGATGAGCTGGTTTCCCTGCTTGATACGTTTGACCAGGAATACCGCGCCTGTGTGCCTCGATTTTTCTACCTTGCTACACCGCCACAGCATTATGAAACGATTCTCAAACATCTGCACGACAGTAAATTATCCGAAGGGTGCGGACAGGGAACTACGCTCTATACGAAGGTTCTTATAGAGAAACCGTTTGGCAAGGATCTTACAACCGCGCGTTCACTTGACCAACTTTTGGGCAAAGTTTTTGAGGAACGGCAGATTTACCGCATTGATCACTACCTGGGTAAAGAAACTGTTCAGAATATACTGAGTTTCCGCTTCGCTAATGGTATTTTTGATCCGACATGGAACAGTAAATTTATTGATCACGTGCAGATTACACTAGCGGAAGACGTCGGCGTCGGATTGCGGGGAGAATTTTATGACGGTGTCGGAACACTTCGGGATGTGGTCCAAAATCACATGCTTGAAATGCTTGCACTGATTGCCATGGATCAGCCCAGGGCATTTGATGCCCAATCGATCCGTGATGAGCGGGTGAAGATTATCCAGGCGATTACCTGTATAGAACCAAAAGACGTTGCGCACGCTGTTGTACGCGGTCAATATGAGGGGTATAGGAAGGAAAAGTCAGTTGATGCCAAATCTACGACCGAGACTTTTGTCGCCCTGAAGCTCATGATTGATACACCGCGCTGGAAAGGCGTGCCTTTCTATCTGCGGGCTGGCAAACAGTTGGGACGGAAAGTAACGGAAATTAGCATCCATTACAAGAAGCCGGCAGTTTGCCGCATGGACCCCAAGGATCCAAGTAAGATGGTGTGTCTGTTTCCGGAGCCGGATGTGCGACGCAATGTGCTGGCTATCCGGGTGGAGCCGGACGAGGGGATTGCCCTTCGCCTGATGGCCAAGAAGCCCGGTTTTATGATGAAGCTTTCACCCGTCGAAATGGAATTCACCTATAGGCAGTCGTTTGCTGCAGTTGCCCAGCCCACCGCATATGAGCGGCTTCTTCTGGATGCGATCCGTGGGGATCAGACACTCTTTGCCCGGACTGATGGCATAGACGCGTCATGGACATTGGTGACCAAGATTCTGGACGGATGGGCACGTGCAGATGACGGCCTCTATAATTACCCGGCCGGCTCATGGGGACCCAAAGAAGCCGAGAAATTTATCCAAAAGGACGGACGCCATTGGTTTCTCGATGAAGATTCGGTATAATGAGGCTATGAATACCTTTCACGACGATAAACTCTGGCAGGACGCATACACGGCGGTCCTTGATTTGTGCGAATCAACCACGGACAACGAGATTATGCATCAGGCCCAAAAACTGGGACTCAAAGCCTTATCTACGGTTGCTGACGGAGTCTCCCGACGAGACCGACGCGAGCGCGATATGCGTCTGCGGGACGCGATGGGCATGATCGCAGGGCTGCGCAGTCTACTCTCTGTTGCCTGGGCACAGGAAGCCCTCGACGATGACACGTTCCAAAAGCTTGATAGTGCGTACGAAGAATTAGGCAACAAACTTCCGAGATAACCAAACACTTCATGGCTGAAGCAGAAGCAGGTCCGTTACTGGTCGGTGAAGCCGACGAAACTTCCGGCTATGCTCTTCCCGGCGTCAGTGATGTGTATAAAGAGCCGCAGTTTCAATTAATTGCCGGTTGGCTTACGAATGTTGATTCCGCAATAGCCAAAGCGCGGGCTGCAGGCGTCGATGAGCCCCGGATATCCCAGCGCATCACGCAACTATTGCATGCGCGCGAGCTTGCGGCGATCACGTTTCTCATGATTCCCGACGACGAATTTGATACGGTGACGGAGTCATGGATCGGAGCCCGCATGAGGGATATGTTGGAATATGATCCCACCCGGGCAGATGTACAGTCAGTAACACGTGCGACCGTTGACGCGCTCATGTATCGCACAGGGGAACAATCGCCAGTCGACCGAGTTTTTTCCGCGCTCTCGCAGGTACATGCAGTCAATCCGGTCAAAGTATTTTCCCGGCTTGCGCCTATGCCGTTTGAAGAAGGGTTGCCGACGGTAATCCTGGGAGACCGTTCGGTGTCCGACAAAAGCCGGTCTATTTCTATTCATGGATACGACCGTTCAGCCGCCGGTTTACGAAGGATAATGCGTGATATGCAAACGAAACGGGAACAGGAGTGGATACCCGGAGCAGGGCAGAATGATGAGTTAATCCGCTGTATCTCCTGGTTATTCGCCAAGCCGGAAAACGTGGAAAAGTTGCTGGGAGAGTCTATGGATACTCTGCAGGAAAAAGGCCTGAAATGGAAGGGATCAATTACGCTTTCTGATCCTCATTCGTTGGACCCGCGGCATCTGAGACCAGTGGTGACACCCGGTGGGGCTGTTGGGGCGGCAGTCTATGGCATTCCCTTAAGAGATTCTTTTGTAACACAATTTCTTGTGGAGGGGAGATATCCCCCCGTCGGCGCCTTTACGATGCCACGTTCTACGTTTCAGAATCTGAAAACCGAGGCACAGCCTGTTGCTAGTTGACCTTTTGTATGTGCTCTGTTATACCGTTTGAGGCGTAAATATTGCTCTTTAACAGGCAACAACCGCATCTCCCGGCTGACATTGGCTCATTATAGTGAACCCGTGTGAGCTGGGAGAGATTTTTGACAGCTCCGTAGCGCGCATAATCTTCATGTTCAGAGAAGGAGGCATTCGAAAAAAGTACACTACTGTAACTCCACGTTTTATTGCTCGACTATACTATGAAGGAGGTCGTATGAATACCAACAATAATTGGTCCAACGTGGTCTGCGTGAACAACAACAACTGACGTCACGATGAGACGCTTTTGTTTGACACGCGAGTGTACGAGTAAGGCACGTCTGGCGCATGCCTGACTTGCCCGAATTTGTGTAAACGAAGAACACAAAGGTTCGAAAAGGTCCCCGCAGGGCCGGACTTGGTGAGCGCCTTTGGCCGGCTCAGCCTGACGCGGGGACCTCAATATCCCTATGAACAAAATCAGCTTCGGGTACGTCATGGGACGGGTTCCCCCGGTGACAATGAAAGAACCGATGGGGCCTTTTGCTCGTATCGGCGTCTCCGGACGGGGTACAAGGGAACCCAGACCAAGGCGGTTATTGCTCTATTTTTATCTCACCTTGGGTGAACGTAAAAATACATCGGCTAAACTGTTTTTCTTTTGGGAGAATGATTTCTCCCATAAGACGTAGCAGTTTAGTCGTGAAACGCAACAAATACGCTAATCCTCTCCAGGTTTTATCTGCAAAACCGCGAGGGGATTTTTTGTGCGGACGTGTCACGGTACAGATTTTAACCTCCTTATAGCTATTTTCCCGTAAATCCCGTATCATGGACTACATATATTGGTTTTCCGCGCCTATGGGCGACGGATGTAAGGAGGGTGTCATGGCAGCGAAATTGTTTATTGGGAGTTTATCCTGGGACACGACAGACAATAGTCTTCGTGAGTTTTTTGCGGCTGCCGGCACGGTAGTGTCAGCCCAGGTTATCATGGACAAATATACTGGACGATCCCGTGGATTCGGATTTGTCGAGATGTCCACAGATGAAGAAGCAAAGAAAGCAATCGAAATGTTCAACGGCCAGACCCTCGACGGACGCGCAATCGTCGTAAACGAGGCCAAACCCATGGCGCCCCGGGATAACTCCTTCGGTGGCGGTGGTGGTGGACGATCTGGTGGCGGATTCCGGCCTCGCGGTGGCGGTGGATTCGGCGGCGGTAGGAGAGATGACCGACGCGGCGGTGGCCACCGAGGTGGCGATCGTGGTGGATTCGGTGACGATGACCGAGGTGGACGAAATTGGTAAGCGTATTCGTTTATCACAGACAAAACCCCGCCTGAGGGCGGGGTTTTTTGTGTTTCAGGCTTGATCGTATCATCGTATCTTAGTAGGATAGCGTTATGGAGCATACAATCGGATTTGTTGGTCTGGGTCGCATGGGCAGGAACATGGTTCTGCGTCTGAGTGAGCAGGATATCGCGGTTGTCGCGTACAACCGGACGACGGACAAGACACTGGAATTGGCCAAAGAAGCCGCTCAAGTGACGGCGGCTGCAAGCCCAAAGGAGCTTGTTGCCCTTCTTCCCGTTCCCCGCATCGTATGGATGATGGTCCCCAATGGGCAGCCGATTGATGAGGTGATTGCCGCACTTCTCACGGGCGGTTTGTCTCCCGGCGATTATCTTATTGATGGCGGAAATACGTACTACAAAGATTCTGTGCGCAGGCATGAAGAATTGAAAGCGAAGGGAATTCGGTATATTGATTGCGGAACGAGTGGGGGCCTGGCGGGGGCACGAACGGGTGCATGTCTCATGATCGGTGGGGCAAAAGAAGATGTAGCTGCCCTTTCGTGGTTATGGGATGCCCTTGCCACCAAAGATGGATGGGCGCATTTTGGCCCCGGGGGAGCCGGGCATTTCGTGAAAATGGTGCACAATGGCGTTGAGTATGGGATGAATCAGGCGATTGGTGAAGGGTTTGAGATTCTTTCAAAAGGTCCGTACGATCTTGATTTTGCAAAAGTCGCACACAACTGGAGTCACGGGAGCGTGGTGCGAAGTTGGCTCGTAGAATTGCTGGCAACGGCGTTTGATGCGGATCCCAAGCTTGATGCCTATACCGGGAAGGTGGGAGGCGGGGAGACGGGGAAATGGACATTGGAAGCAGCGGGCGATTTTGGTGTAGATGCGGCGGTTCTCGAGGAATCAGTCGAAGCCCGGGAAAAATCCCAAAAAACGCCAACATTTGCGGGGAAAGTAGTCTCAGCGCTTCGCGCGGGCTACGGCGGACACAAGGAACCGAAGTAAAAAATTTCCAACCGCCGAAATCATCTCCAAATACCAATACATGATAATTCCGGCGATCGGAGTTTGGGTCGTGTATCTCTCTTAGAGAGCCGCGAAAAGAAGCCGTATCGCAGCCCCAACGATGGTTGCACACGCAAGCGACTGCAGGTAGTTCGCCGTTTCATACACGAAATCGATGCGTGTAGTAAGCGCGATCAGGTAGAGGATTATTTCGATAATCCAAGCCACGATGAGCACGCCAAAGGCGAATTGCGGCAGCGTCCAGCCTTGCGGAGCTATCGCAGATACGAATAGCCACACCAATCCGATTATGAGACCGCCGATAATGACGATGCTCAGTTGTATGGTGTGTACGCGTGATCTGTCCGGCGCCACCGATGCGCTATCGGCTCTATATTGCCGCTTCTCTGTAATAAACAGAAGCGGAGCGCCCAGATACATCAACCAATACAGAAAATCCATGGTATTCTCCCGGCTGGATGTTTGCCAGCCATTACGTCGTTACCAATTTGGTAGCGATGTGGAGCCGGCAAACTATGCGTTTGCATCATGGAAAAGAGCAAGTGTTTGGAGCGAACGGTCAGCCTGCGTTAGACTGCGGTCACCCGGCGGGTATTATATCCGATACGGCGCGGAAAATCATACCACTGTGGTAAAAAATAGGCTGCCGGAGGGAATACCATAGGGTTGTTGATGGCATGTTCCGGCAGCCAGGGCTATAGTGGCGCAAAAAAAGGAAGCAACAGTGCGGGCGTGATACCCGATCCCAGTCCCAGGGTGATACTCCAGAGCACGAAGGCCCAATACCTGGGGGAACTGCGGGGATTTGCCGCTACGCTGGTTATCCAGACGATGGACCCGATAGCTTCCAGGGCCGCCAGCGCCCAATAGACCTGTGCGATGGTGCGCAACGGTCCCACCCAGGGGAGGGGCAATCCAAGGGCATCCGCAAAAAGCGGAATGCTGATCGTTCCGGCGCTTATGCTCAGGCAAACAGCAAACAGAACAACAAGCATCTTGATGTCCGTAATGTTGCCCCCGGTGGAAGCGCCACTGCGTGCATTGCGCCAGAGAAAAACATAGTGCCGCAGTCGCCCAAGATACCAGAGAAACCAGAACGGTGCGATCAGAAATTTGATCACGTGAACACTCCTTGCTGGGTTTGCCAGCCGACAGCTCATTATCCGGATGATAATGATGTGGAGCCGGCAAACCGGTATGCTTCCTGTCAATGAGCGAGATAGTTTCGAGGTTGAAACAACGGCCCGCGATAGACTGCCTTCGCGCCGGCGTGTATTATAGCAAGAGAGTCAGGCGTATCACAATCGCAGTGTAGAAAGTATCACTCTGCCCATCCGTATTATGGCCATAGAAACGCATAAGGAAAGACACGCAAAAGAAGCGGCAAGACGAGCCGCTAAAGCGTTGCAATCGTATGTTGCAGGATGCCAGGATGTGCTTCTTCTGTTTTCGGGCGGTTCGCCGATTGAGATTTTGAAACATCTTTCCCCGGAAGGATTTGATAGCCGGGTTACCGTCGGAGTAAGTGACGAGCGGTTTAGTCCGGATTCGCGTATCAATAATTTTGCGCAACTGGCCGCAACCCCGTGGTACCAAACAGTGGCGCAGCAGGGAATAAGCGCCATTGACACGCGTGTGAAATCAGAGGAAACAGTGACGGATGCAGGACGGCGATTAGACGCGGCGCTGAAAGCATGGAAACAGAAGCATCCGCAGGGCACTATCGCCATCACTCAGGGAATCGGTTTGGATGGTCATACGGCAGGGATGATGCCGTATCCCGAGGATGAACATGCATTTGGTGCTCTATTTGCACATACCGATGCCTGGGCAGTGGGGTACGATGCGGGCGGGAAAAACAAATACCCTCTCCGGGTTACCACAACAATCCCGTTTTTAACTATGGTCGACCTGAGCGTGCTTTATGTATGCGGGGAAGACAAGAGGGCACCCCTTTCCCGCGTTTTGGCCTCCGAAGGGAGCGTGTACGAGACGCCGGGCCGCATTGTCCACCAGATGAAACATTGCCTCTTGTTTACGGATCTTTCGCTCTGATAGAGTGTTAGTACCTTTGTCATTCCGTGCTTGACCCGGAATGGGTTTATCCAGGTACGGAGAAAAAGATCTCCGGATCATCGTCTGGAGGATGACAAAGCGAGGATGTTTGGATATGAAAGTATTCATCGGCGCCGATCATCGCGGTTTTGCACGCAAGGAGGCACTCCTGCCATGGCTTACCCAAAAAGGCTACGATGTCGTTGATTGCGGGAATACGGTATATGATCCCCTGGATGATTTTCCGGATTTTTCCTTCAAAGTCGCCGATGGCGTTGCGGCACATGCGGGGAGTTTAGGCATTCTTATTTGCGGATCCGGCGGTGGCGTGACCATTGCGGCCAACAAGGTAAAGGGTATCCGCTGTGTGACTGCCTCACGGGTCGAAGATGTTCGGCATAACCGCGCCCATGACGACGCCAATGTCGTGGCGATAGCCGCTAATTTTACGACGGAAGATGAGACCAAGGCGCTTGCGCAGGCATTTTTGGAGACACCGTTTTCAGGAGAGGAAAAGTACAAAAGGCGTATTAACAAAATAACGGCGCGGGAGGAGGCTCATGGCTGATATCATTCCGGGGATTTTGGAGAAAGAGTGGTCAGTTATCGAGGAGCGTCTCGGTTTGGTGAAGGGCCTGGTTGGTGCTGTGCAGATCGACATAGAAGACAACACCTATGTTCCCAATGAGACCATCCTTACCTTCGGTGCATTTGTGCCCTGGGCGAAAGAATTTTCCCTGGAAGCGCATCTTATGGTCTCCCAACCGGAGAAATATATTAAATCCCTGGCCGACGCGGGATTTAAGCGTCTTATCGCCCATGTGGAATCTGACGACCCGAGATTGTTTTTAGAGCAGGCGAAGTATGAACATGTCGAGGTGGGAATGGCGATAGACGGAGGGACAGAGTTGGAACAGATTGAGCCTTTTTTGGAAGAAATCGACATGGTTCTGGTTATGACCATCGAGGCGGGTTTCAGTGGCCAGCCGTTTATGGTGGAGACGGTAGAAAAGATAAAAACGATTCACCAAAATTTCCCGGATCTTCCTATTGAGGTTGACGGGGGCATTAATGACCAGACCGCCAAGATAGCGAAAGATGCGGGTGCAACTCGGCTCGTTTCGACAAGTTTTCTATACAAGGATCCTGCGAATATCGAAGCCGCAATTGAGAAGCTGAAAGACGCCTAAAAAAACTGAGGCGGGGAATGAGAACTGATGTTTGCTGTACGAGAGTGGCTTTTGGCCGCTCTAAACATCATCTCCCATTGCCCCGCCAATCAGCCGCATTTCTCCTCCTTATTCCTTCTTTGGTTCAAACACCGCCTCCGTGAGGTCGATATACGTTGAGCCGTCAACGCACTGTGCTACATGGACCGGCCCGTATACGCCCGTTTTCCCGATGAGGCTGAATTGGAAGTATGCGAGTCCTTCCATGTCTGAATAGGTTCGCGTCATCGCCATGTCGGGTCCCGTGTCGATGTAGGCACCGCCTTGGTCATTCTTTTGGATGGAAAACGTGCCATCCGGTGTCTCAAAGTAAGCCGGACTTTCGGTGACAGGTGTCCAGGCAAATTCACGGTACTCCTGATCTTTGTCAGGAATAGCGTAGCCGTAGGGCGGACATGTGTATCCTTGCTCGATGGTGACGGTCACAGAGTTGAACCGGGACAGGAGGATAGCGCCCCCGACGGCACAGACACACAGGCTGGCGAGGAAGAGCGCAGCCAAGACGAAAAGAATCGGGCTTTTTTGGTACTGTTCTTTGAGGAAAGTGAGCATGAGAGGTCTCCTTGGTTGATGGGAAATCAAAACGTCGTACAGCTCAACTGCGGCCAGGAGCGTGGCGGCACTTCAGTGGTACGAGCGTTTTCTCATGCATGCGGCTGTTAAAGAGCGGTGAAGACAAAAAACCTGCAGCATATGCAGGGATTATCTTAACCTATAGTATTATACCACAGCGGATATTATCTGGACGAGGTAGAGAAAATACGCTATCATGCCTGTATGGCTCAAAATTCCCTCGACCTTCTTGCAAACCGCATCCGACACGACATTCTGACCATGACCACCACTGCAGGAAGCGGACATCCAACAAGCTCACTTTCGGCAGTTGAGCTCATGACACCCCTCTTTTTCAAATACCTGGTGTATGACATGAGCGATCCGGCCAACCAAGCCAATGACCGGGTTATCTTCAGCAAAGGCCATGCATCGCCGCTCTATTACGCACTCTATGCCGCTGCAGGCGTTATTTCTCAAGACGAACTTGCCAAATACCGCACCTTTGACAGCGTGCTTGAGGGGCACCCGACACAGCGTTTTAAGTATACGGAAGCGGCAACCGGGAGCCTTGGTCAGGGACTTTCCATCGGTCTGGGAGAAGCGCTCGCGCTCAAGCTCCTGGACTCGCCGGGGCGAGTATTTGTGCTGTCCGGAGACGGGGAGCTGGCAGAGGGCTCAGTCTGGGAAGCTGCTGGCGCTGCCAGTTTCCACAAAGCGAACAATCTGTATTTTATCGTTGATATCAACCGGCTTGGCCAGTCTGACGCAACAATGTATGGCCATGATATGGCTCTCTACAAAGCTCGATTTGAAGCATTCGGATGGCGAACGGTGATGGTTGAAGCGGGGAATGACTTGGCAGCCACGGATCGTGCATGGAGTGAGGCGTTGTCTCCTTCAGACGGACCGACGGTGATTTTGGCCAAAACCAAGAAAGGGGCAGGTATTTCTTTCTTGGCAGATGCTGATGGCTGGCACGGAAAACCGCTTCCCAAAGCTGACCTAGAGAAGGCGCTTACCGAGCTTGGTCAGGTGTATCTTTCGGCAGTGGGTCAGGTTGCCAAGCCGACGAAGGCCGTCGGGTCGGCGGCAGCCCCTACTGCAGCGCCCGCTTTTTCCTACGATACCACCAAGCCTATCGCCACCCGCAAGGCCTTCGGTAATGCACTCAAGCGACTGGGAGCCGTCCACCCCGGCATGGTCGTCCTGGATGGAGACGTGAAGAACTCGACGTTTACCGAATTTTTCGGAAAAGACCACCCGGACCGTTTCTTTGAGATGTATATTGCAGAGCAGAACATGGCCGGTTTGGCGGTAGGATTTTCGGCTCGCAAATTCCACCCCGTGATTTCGACGTTTGCCTGTTTTCTGACGCGTGCAGCTGATCAGATCCGCATGGCTGCGTTTTCCGGTGCCACCATGCTGGTGAACGGATCGCACTCCGGTGTCTCCATCGGGGAAGACGGACCATCACAGATGGGTCTTGAAGATTTGGCACAATTCCGTGCAGTGAGCGGATCGACTGTTTTCTATCCGTCTGATGCCGTCTCCACGGAACGCCTCGTTGAGCTTGCCCTTGCCCAAAAAGGCGTTACCTATATTCGATCCAGCCGGCCGGAAACGGCAATTTTGTATACGGATAACGATGTATTTGTCGTCGGCGGAAGCAAAACATTTGAGTCCAAGGATGGCAAACCAGTCGTTACCGTTGTCGGGGCAGGGGTTACTCTTCATGAGGCCTTGAGAGCACAACAGGAGCTGGAGGGGCAAAAGGTGGGTATCCGGGTTATTGACGCATACAGTGTCAAGCCTATAGACGTGGCCACCCTGAAGAAGGCGAGCCGGGAAACAAAAGCAATCATTGTCGTTGAAGATCATTATCCGGAAGGCGGTTTGGGTGAGGCGGTGAAATCAGCCCTCGCCGATGAGCCGCGCGTTCCTATCATTCATTTGGCAGTATATAAGACCCCGAGAAGCGGGAAGGGTACCGAGCTTATGGACTATGAAGGTATTTCAGCGGCAGATATCAAGGAAAGCGTACTGGAGATCGTGAAAGTCGCATAAGGAGGCTCCATGGAATTCCCATCAAAAATTTTTATCGACGGCGGTGATCCCGAAGAAACCAAACAGGCAGATGAAATGCTCAAGAAGGCCGGATATCATGGCCTGGATGGGCAGACGACCAACCCCACGCTTATTGCCAAGAATTTTTCCGCAAAAAATGGCGGGAAAAAGGTATCCATGGACGAAGCGATCGCAGAATATAAGCGGGTGGTGACACAGATGAGTAAAACGGTCACCAAGGGCGGTATCTCAATCCAGGTCATTGGCGATCCTGCCACACTCACGAAGGAAGACATGCTTTCCCAGGCGCGCGACCGCATCACCTGGATTCCCAACGGTGTTATCAAGTTTCCCTGTACGAAAGAGGGTTTGGCGGCAGTCGAGGTGTTCTGTCAGGAAGGGCCGGTAAACGTCACGCTCAATTTTTCCCAGGAACAGGCGGCAGCGGTGTACGCGGCGACAAGAGCCCATAATTACGATGTTTTTCTTTCCCCGTTTGTGGGAAGACTGGATGACAAAGGCGAAAACGGCATGGATGTAATTGCCAATGAGTTAACCATGCTTAATTCACTGGGAGACGGGCACGTGCAGGTGCTTACCGCAAGCGTCAGAACCAGTGCACACCTTATGTATGCACTTAAGCTGAAAAGTCACGTCATTACGATGCCTTTTAAAGTTCTCAAGGAGTGGGTTGACGGTGGTGTCAAGCAGCCGGATGATACGTTTGTGTATGACGCGCCGGGGCTCACCGACATTCCTTACAGGGAGCTGACGTTGGACAAAGACTGGCAGGAATATGATCTCTCCCATCCGCTCACCGACGCTGGTGTTGCGCGGTTCTGGGAAGACTGGCAGAGTATTGTCGGATAATCGTTCTTCCGTTTCTTTACATTCCTTCGGAATGGCCGTAGCATGAGCCTATATGTATAAGCATGTGGTTGTCGGCGGCACATTCGATACGCTTCATGCGGGGCATCAGCATTTTCTTTCGCGTGCCTTTGAAGAAGGCGCCCGCGTCACCATTGGTCTTACCAGTGCGCGATATATCAGACGATTTAAGAGGAACAAAGGCATAACGCCGTATAGCAAGCGGTACCAGGCGCTCGTCGGTTGGCTCAGGCGTCAGGGACACGCTGCCAGAGCCACCGTGGTTCCGTTGCATGATCCGTACGGACCGGCTATTCTGCCCGATGGCTTTGATGCGATTGTGGTAACCACCGACAATTTTCCTACCGCCTATCAGATTAATGTGCGCAGGGAAGCCATGGGACTTCCTGCGCTTGCCATTATCCGCATAGACTTAGTGGCCGGGCAGGACGCCAAGCCGATTTCAGCGACACGAATTCGGAAAGGGGAGATAGATCGGGAAGGGCGGCTCCTGATGCCATCAAGCCTGAAACCGGATCTTCAGAGGCCCCTAGGATCCGTTTTAACCGGCCACCAGATCATTCAGTCCGTTCTGCGCAACCGGGATAACGTCATCGTTTCCGTGGGCGATGTCACAACGCAGACGGTGTTTGCCTGTGGCGTGCAGCCGTCGCTTGCCATAATTGACCTTCAGGTCGAACGCAAGCCCTATCAATCGTTTGAGTCGTTCAAATTCCCCAAACGATATAAAGTGAAATATCTGGAAAGTGGTCCCGGTTTTATCGCCAAAAAGGCGATAAAGGAAATTGTGCGTTGGTCCAAAGACGTGAAGCGGCGGATGGTGCTTGTTATTGACGGTGAAGAGGATCTCTTGGCTATGCCTGCAATTCTTCACGCGCCGGTGGGCAGTATCGTGTATTACGGCCAGCCTTCCATAGCAGGCCGCGAAGGCATGGTAGAAGTCATCGTGACTGCGGCCAAGAAAGACGCAGTCAAAGAACTTCTCAGTCAATTTATTTAACATTTGTAGTATTGTAAGAGTATGGCCAAATACGTTCCTGATATTAAGACACAGCGATGGGTGGTTATCGCCCCAGCCCGGACCAGTCGACCGGAGGATGTAAAAGAGGCGGCCCCCAAGCTCAAGGGGTGTCCGTTTTGTGCCGGAAACGAAGCGGCCACGCCGCCAGAAGTCTACCGCGTCGGTCCGGGTGAGGCGGATAAATCCGGGTGGCAGGTACGGATTGTTCCGAATCTCTTTCCGATCACCGATACGCATGAAGTGTTCATCCACAGCCCGAGCCACACGGACAATGTCGATAAGCTACCGGTTGAGCAGATTACGCGTATTCTTACGGCATACCGGGATCGTTTCCGTGCGCATGCGACTGACGGTCAGGTGATTATTTTTTGCAATCACGGATACCATGCAGGAGCAAGTCTCGCCCATCCGCATAGCCAGTTAGTGGTAGTGCCCAAGCAGATTAATCTGGACTCTCTTTCCCGTGAGCCGATCGCCAATGTCGTGGAGACCAATGATCATTTCATCATGTACTGTCCGGATTTCTCCCAGTGGCCGTATGAGACATGGATAGCGCCCAAAGGGGAGAGCGGCATGTTTATGGATATCAATGACGTTGAGCTTACGGATCTGGCAGAGGTATTGTCCCGGTCGCTCAAGCGCATTTCCGCGATGTTCATGACGTCCCAAATTCGGCCGAAAGACCGTCTGGGCGATCCGCTTGCATACAATTATTACATTTCCCACACGGATAACTGGTTTATCCGGATTATTCCGCGCTTTATTCACCGTGCGGGATTTGAGCTTGGTACCGGTCTGAATGTAAATATCGTGGATCCCACTCAGGCTGCCCGCGAGCTGGCTGCCGTTGTTTTGTAGCAGTTGCTGTTTTTCTTCCGGTGCGGTATCATCGGGAGCGCCCAGACAAGAAGATCGCACCTTACTATCTTGCGGATTCCTTCTGTACCGTCAAAAGCAGGCAACTTGAGTTGTTTGCCTTATTTTTCGGTACAGAGAGGAGTACATTCCCATGTTTTCCGTCCGAGTTCGAGGTCTATTTGTTGTCGGGGTGCTGTTTATCTTTTGGGCATCCCTCTGGTTCTTCATGAACCTCATGAACGGTCAGCCGGTCCGGTATGAGCAGGGCATCCTGCTTGTGTCCGGTGCGGTCCTTATGGCCCTCTTTTGGCCCCGTGGCATGACGCTTGACCATCTCGTTGGTCTTTTGATTGCCATCGTGGTCGGCGCAGTTATTTTGCCACTCATCCTGGCCATGGTCGCAGGAATGGCGATTGTCATTCTGTGTGCCATTCTGGGCGTACTGCTATGGTTCGGGTGGATGTGGCTGCGGTGGCGCATGTCACAAAAAAAGTGAAATTCATGAAGAAAAACTCCGGCCTCGCGATTGAGCGGGATCAAATATGGGTGATGATCAGTCTGTTGCGGTGCGGGAGTTTCTGAAGTGGCCAATTTCTTGGCCTTTTCACTCAATCCCGCATCGCAAGCATTGTCGGGATACTTGATCCCCTCAAAGAAGCACTGCGCTTCTTCCTGAGGGGATTTTTTGTATAGGATTATCGTCCAACGGCGCTGTGACACGTTATTGCTCTGCCAGCACGCAGAGAAGATGCCCTGCGCGATACGAAGAGGGGGGGATGTGCCCGTTTACAGCTGGCCTTTTTGCTGGAGTCCCAGAAGCCAGAGTACGGCTTCTTTTTTGTAGCGTCGGTCTCCGCGTGAGTTTATGCGGATGGCCGGTAGTTTGCCCCGTTTGCCCCATCGTTTGATGGTAAGAGGGGAAACACGCAGTATTTTTGCGACTTCACGGACCGTTAACAAATCTGGCCATTCATCTCCGAGTGACATAGCATTCCTTTCTTTTGTAGAGGCAGAAAACGAACTTTTTAAGAGCAGATCAATTCCATTCACAACAATACAATGGTGATCTAACCTTGTCAAGTAGTATCAAATGAGTGCAGCAAGATATATATAGATTGATACACTAATAATGAATTTCGAGAAAATGCCCGTTGCTGTTGCCCCAGGAACGGAGAATGTGCCCATGGAAGATACTCTGTTGATTCATGAGAAAAATGTGATTCTTGCGATTGTGAGAGAAACAGAAATCTCCGAAAAAAAATGTGGTCACTTTTCTGTTTGCATTACCAGAGAATGTTCTTCGTTTTTCGATTGGACCCAATGTGAGGAAAATGCAGACAAGTATCAGAAAAGAAAGACCCGTAGTACGGAAATTAAGAAAAATGCTCCCCGTAGGTATTATTTGTTCAACATATTTGTGCCTGTCTCAATAAGAGTATGAATAGTACTCATTATGAGTGTTCACGCCTACACCATAGGATAGACAACTTTGTCTACGAGAAATTTTCGTCTTTGCACATTTTCCGCAAGTTATTAAATATATCAAACTAGTATGACCTGTAGTAATGGAATTTTTGCTGTACCCTGGCAGTAGCTTCTTTGGGTTGCTAATTGGTTGAACATCCTCTCGGGAATGCTTCGGGAAATACGTGTTTGGAAAAATGCGCACTCAGGGAGGTCGTCTGCTGGCGCTGCGTAACGACGAGCCTCTGTAATGCCCGTAGAAGACGTTTAGTAAAGAGAATGGACTCTTTATAGGATTTTTTGCTCGGAAACCGAGCATCTCTAATCATTTCTTTGCTCACTCAAAGAAATGACTTTGTTTCTACCCTCGGGCAATACGGCGGACCCTCGGTTGAGGATCAACCGTTTCCGCACGTGTGCCACTCGGCAAGAAACAGGACGGAACAATTTCAAGCGGGAAAGCTGTATGAAAAAAAGGTTTCTTCTTAAGAAGGTTAGATTTTCTTGAGACTTTTGACCATCTCATCCATTTCCGTCAGGGTCGCTTCGTCGACGACGATGGGTGTGGTATAACTCATGTGTCCGAATCCGGTTGGTTGTCCGTAGCTGTCCGTACTTTTCTGACACACAGTGAAGCCCCGTTTGTTACCGTTGACTGCATTGGTGGTTCCGCGCCGCATCGCTATGCCGTCTTTTGTGGTGAGCGAGACAAAAAGATCATACCGTGAGCTTGGTCCTTCGAAATCCGGATCCCCGGGATAGAGACAGAGGGCGCCTCCGGTAGCAGCCTGGAAAATTTTCAGCTCATATGTGCCTTTCGTTACCGTGAGCGTGTCGATCCAAGTGCCTTCATTTTGGGTGACGTGCGAGGGGGTCCAGCCTTCTGGAACGGAGATCTGGTATTTCGTAAAACTTAATCCCGAATCGGGGCCCAAACCAGCGGACACGAGCGTTACCGTTTTCATAGACTGGGGAAGTTTCTCCGGCGTCAGACCGATGTCTGTGGTTGGCGTGGGCGCTTCTGCCTGGGGGTGAACGGTGCTTGCTGCTTCCGGTTGCGGGTCATTGGGGAGCGCGAGCTTGCCACTGCGACCCAAAGAGTATCCGGCTCCTGCAATGGCGCCAATAACAAGAAGTACAACAAATGCTTTTCCAAGGAAGGCGAATGCTTTATCCATATGCGTATTGTCGCAACTATCGATTTTTCTGTCAATTTTTGTAACGCGTCATGATCTTGCGAAGGTCGTGCTGCATGCGCTCCATCTGACGGTTCAGCTGCGTGAGATTACCCGCAAGTGATTTCCTCTTCCCGTTATGATTATCTTCCAGTTCCCTTTTTACTTCCTCAAAACCGTTTAGCACGACGCCGATAAACAGATTCAAAATAATCATGGTACCCAGAACGATGAAACTCAGAAAATATGTTGTTGCTACGAGAAAGTTAGATTGTGCCTTATAGATTTCGACCCATCCTTCCAGGGTGACGATTTCAAATAAGGTAATCATGGATTTGCCTAGATCTCCGAAATGAGCAGGATCATGTTTACCGAACTCGGTATTGCCGATAATGGCGAAAATATAAAATTGGACAAAGAGAAGTACGGCGACATAGCCTATTGACGGAATGCTCTTGATCAGAGCCCCGACGAGAAGTTGCAGTCTTGGGATGGCAGTGATGAGACGCAGAACGCGCAGAATTCTGACAAGCCGCAGCACCGATGCGAAGGACCCGCCGAAAGGGAGGTAGAAAAAGGCAGTTACCCCAAAATCAAACACATTCCAGGCGGAGCGGAAAATGCCAGGGGTTTGTTCCCATACGCAAGGATGCGCACAGCTATTTCTATGGTGAAGAGTATTTGTATGGTCAGGTCGAGGACATGAAACATTTGACCATACGAAGCCCGAAGGCTCGGATATGTTTCAAGCCCGACGAGAAGAGATGCCAAAAGAATAATTCCCATCACGATCGGTTGAAACTGTCGGTGTTCAACGATCGCGCGAGCGTAACGCTGCATGGGCACGATTGTAGACCATCCGCTTTCCGAGTGCAATTCTCTAGTGTGGATCCCACTGCGGATTGGCGCCGAAGAGCTGTCCGATGATGCTAATCTCCCAAGCGAGATAAAGGCCAAAGGCCAGCGAAAGAATGCCTGACGCCGTCGTCACGAATTTATGGGCATTTGTGAATTTCCTGGCCGCGAAAATGATGGGCATGCCCAGAAGGGTGGTAACAATCATCATGCCGATGATCGTCCCGAGCCCGAAAATCAGGAGGTACAAAATGGCTACTTGCGGACTCTGGATGGTGGAAAGGATCAGAAGCGCCACTGCAGCCGATCCTGCTAGGCCATGAATTAATCCGACCACGATGGGGCGGACAAGCTGAAACGCGCCATAGTGTTTCACCAGTTGTTTGAGAGAGATTTTCCGGCTTGCTTCTCCGTGCTCCCGCATGGTTTCATGATTGTGGATGTGAAGGTGCGGATCGCGGTCGTGGAAGTGCAGATGGCTATGTTCCTGATTACCGGGCGTTAATTTATTTATGATCAGTTGGAGAAATCCCGTGAGATTGAGAATACCCAGAATGATAAGCGCAATGGCAACGGTAAATTCCAGAAGTAAACCGACGCGCGGAGGGATAACGATATGAAAAAGAATGATCGCCGTTCCCACGAGAAATACCGTCAGGGTATGGCCGATTCCCCACAGCGCTCCGATGATGCTTGCTGCCCGAATTTTTTTCTGCTGGGCGACGATAGCCGAGACGGCTACTACATGATCAGCATCCGTTGCATGGCGTATGCCAAGAAGAAGGCCAATGCCAAGAATTGAAAGCGGGTTCATTGCCATATGGTATCGTTACGCGTTGGCGTATGCAAGCCCGTACCCATCAGGTAAAATAGAGGGACTATGGCACTGCTTGAAGCGCTTGAGGAGAAAACAACGCCCATAATGAAGCCGGACGCCCAGTGGAAACGGCGCGACTGGGTTATGGAGCCATCCATTCCGGATCGGGCACTCGAGATAACGGATCTAAGTACGGTGCTTCGCGCAGTGTTTCGTCCTTCGGGAGATATGACCTCAATGAAAATAGATATCACGTTTGCGCAGCAGGTTCTCGAAATTCACAAAGCCGTCAGTGAAATTCCCGATGCGCCGCTTGATGAGTCTACGGTAGACGCCATACACGCAAAGCTTCATAGCGTCTCCCGACTCATGCAGGCGTTGCCTGTTGAAGATTCCGCGTTGGGAGCGCTTGCTCGTGCTATTCGACACGACGTTCGGGGCCCACTGTCAAAGGCAACAACTGCGGTGAGCTCCTTTCGGGAAGCGTCAGTGGATAAGGCAGCAATGTTTGATGAAACCAGGACCATGGGACAGGTTATCCAGGAAACGTTTGCCCGGGCATTTGGCGTAGCGAAGCCCGCAGCGGAAGGCTGGTTTCGTACGATTTCTTTTATTAATAATCAGGGAACCGTTATGGCGATTTCCGGAGATCAGCTTATCGATAAACTTCGTCAGGTGCTTCGATCGCCGCCCTTGGAACCTTCTCCTGCGCGGCTTGCCACGTTAACCTTTACGAGATTTCCGTCCGGCCCACTTGAGATTCTCTTCGGCAATCTGCGCAGCAATAGCGAGGGCGTGAGAAACGACAGAAAAGCAAGCGCTATTGCCGTGGGGCCGGAGGATATGCGCTGGGGATATTATTTCGCTGAAGATGATAAGCCGCTCATGATTATTCGTGCGTGGGATTACGCGGGTGGATTTTCAACAGATGTGATGCCCAATGGACAAATTCCGCGCCTCGGGAAAAGTGCACGAAGCGGTGGGACTGGTCTTGGCCTTCAGCTCGTCGACGACATGGCTGCAGGATTCGGTGGAGGGGTTGAGGTGGGAAACTGGTCAGAGGCACCGGGAGCAGAACCCAAAGGCGCCTGTTTTAGTGTGATGGTACCGCTCATGCGAATTGATACCACGCTGTTTGGTTCATATCCCCAAAAATCAGGATAAGTAGCCGATTGAAACACCTGATTCAACGCCGTATAATCGTCTAACCCTTCTTCAATCACTGCGATTGACTGGAGGGTTGTTCTTTTACAGACGGGAATAGAGGTTCCTCCCTGCGAGGTGAGACGACAGTCGTCTTAACTCTTAGGGAGGAATGAAATGGCTGAGCATAGAAAAGAGGTACACATGGAAAGAGTCAGAGCGTTTCTCAGGTGGTGGATGCAGACAGAGGAGAGAAGATTCATCACAGTTGGAGGTACCATTGCCATTGTCCAGAACATTATTCTTATCCTCTTTGTGATCAATGGATTTGAGAAGGTTCAGGTAAATCGGTATCTCCAGCCCACGGCATTGTTTTTGAGCTTCTTTCCTCATCGGGAAATAACGTGGAAAGACAAAAAGGGTCCAATCGTCATAGACGCCGTTATGTACTATTCATTCCGAATAGTCATTATGGTGTTCAACACCTGGTGTTTTGAGTACCTGATCAGTTCGACCAGCGTGCGGTACGAAATCATTAACCCTTTACTCATTATTGTTGAGGCTTTCCTCAATTTTTTGGTAGGAAAGTTTATCATCTACCGGAAAACCAACGAACATGCAGCGCCATGAACATTCTCGTTTGCGGTGGTTGTCCGCGAAATTCTCTCTCGAATTTCATGGACACCTCCACCGCATTCCCAAGTTCCGAAATTTTTCGGAATTTCGGAATTATTTCAAAGCTAAGCTTTGAAATTTTCTAGCGCGTCAGAATGCCACAAAAAAATCCCCCCGAAGGGGGATTTTTTGTTAACAAAAGCAACCTCGGTTACTTCAGTTCGATTTTCGTGTCACGCTTATTGTCATTCCGGACTTGATCCGGAATCCGCTTTCATAAAACGCAGATCCTCGGGTCAAGCCCGAGGATGACAAGAGAACGTTACTTCAGTTCGACTTTTGCGCCAGCTGCTTCGAGCTTTTTCTTTGCCTCTTCTGCTGCTGATTTGTTCACGCCTGTAAGAACTTCTTTCGGAGCTGCCTCAACGAGAGCTTTGGCTTCTTGAAGTCCGAGTGTCGGGACGAGTTCACGAACGGCTTTAATTGCGCCGATCTTGTTGTCGCCACCGGCGGTCAAGACCACGTTAAATACCGTTTGTTCTTCTTTGGGTTCGCCTGAGTCTGCGGCTGCTGCCGGTGCGGCACCAGCGACTGCAACCGGAGCTGCGGTGACACCAAATTTTTCCTCGAGAGCCTTAACGAGTTCTGCGAGTTCCAAAACGGTCATTTCTTCTACCGCCGCGAGTATTTCATCTTTAGATAATTTTGCCATAATTTGTTGTCACCTCCCTTCAGGAAAAAGTATTACGCTTTTTTCTCTTTTATGCTACTCAGCGCCCAGACGAGTTTGTTTACATTCCACTGTAAGGCATAGTGCAGGCCCTGGATCGGCGCATTGAGCTGCCGGACAAGCTTGCCCAAAAGAAGTTCGCGTGAAGGAAGGGAAGCCAGTTTCGTAACGTCTGCCTCACTTAATACGGTCTCACCCAGGAGTCCGCCTTTGGTTTTTCCGATGCCGGCGGCTTTGAAGAACTTGAGAAGCTCTTTCAATGGTGCCACTTCGTCAGCGTAGGAGAAAAGCGTCGCCGTTTGTGAAGAAAGGAGGGACTCCACTTTGCTGGCGCGGTCACCAAGCGCGCGAGCCAGCAGTCTGTTTTTTGTGATGACGATCTCTCCGTCTACCTTTTTGAGGGTTCGGCGCAGCTCTTCAAGCTGTTTGTGCTTGAGCCCGGTATAGTCGGCAACTACCATGGATTTTGCCTTGTTCACCCGATCAGTAAGCTCGGTGACCGTTGCTGTTTTCTTTGGTGTGCCTTTTGATGTGTAATCTTTATTCATGGATATGGGGATAAAAAAATCCCGCCTTAAGCGGGAAATTCGTTCACTCATGTGAACGGCGTATTTCCCTCGGCAGGGCTTCTTACCTTTATCGGTATGCCTGCGGTCTTAAGGATAGAGTGAGTATACCCGATATCGTGCGGTTTTGCAAGATTATCGTTTAAGGATCATCATCATGATTTCGCGGTAGATTTTGCCAAGTCCGGTTGCAATAATGCGCAAAAACGAAGCCCCTTGACTCACCGCCATGGTTATTTTCCGTTCACGGTCCTGTTGAGGCGTCAATGTATTGGGAGGTACAGATGGCGGCACATCCTGGGCGGGCGGGGCTGGGGTGGCTGGCAAAGGGTCTGTCATGGCAAAGGGTAGTGTATCACGCTTTGGACTAGCCTTCATACGTTATTCCAAACGCCTTCTGAATATCCTGTTGGGTAGCCACAAGGATGTGTCCTTCAAATAAATGAGGATTTTGTTCCACGGTTCGCTCAAATCCGGCCGGGAAATATTGGCCAAACTGCGGGTCGATATGAACAACACCCATGGTCAGATCTGAGTGCCGATAGCCCACCTGTAGTCCGCCGTTTTTCAAATAGATCGTATGAAACATATGCCGGGACATTCCGGTTGGCAGGAGCTCATCCGGAACCGCACGGATAAGCGCATGGCACAGGGGTCTGGCAAAAGGATTGGGGACCAGGACGCGTGCCCGCGCAATTTCAGCTTCTTGCGTGGGTAATCGTTTTTCCAACAGTTCGACGGCTTGCCGGGTAACTTTTTCTATGATTGTTTCAAAAAACGGCGTATATGTGCGGGCCCATGCACGGCCTACTTCCAGGAGTTCTTCCGTCGGACGCTGATCAGTTTCCCGCTTGACCATACGTTACTGTGTGTTTGCCATTTGCTCTTTCAGTATTCGCGCTGCGTCCAGAAGAATTTCTTCCTGCAGGCCTTCTTCGCCCGCAATGGTAATGCCCAGGGAAGATGCGCGCCCCGGCGCAAAAGAGAATCGACCCCAGGGGCCCAGTCCGGAGGCATATGCGTTCACACCGATCTCTTCATCTATTTGATCAATGGCATTATGTTTATGGGTACTAAGGACAAAAACGTTGCCGGACTGGATGATATACGGGGCCAATGCGCGAAGCGTCGCGCGTCCTTCAAAACCATTCGTCCCCTCATCGGGTTCATCAAGCAGGAGAATATATCCTCCTTTTTGTGCCTGCATCAGCGCATCTGCGATTTGCGATTGCCGGGTTAGCCACTTGCCGGCATCTTTCCGGCGATCAGGGTCGCGGGTGTAGTCAGTCAGCCCGATAACCCCACACACGCTTTCACCGATAACGAATGATTGCGCGGGTGCATGATCAAAGTGCAGTGCAAAAAATGCCGCCACGCCCAGCGCGTCCAAGAGACGCGTCTTACCGCTTTTGTTGGATCCTAAAAGGACGTTTGGTCGTGACGGATCGATGACGATATCATTGGTTATCAGGCGTTGTTCCGTATTCCGTGTGGATTCCATCTCATATTTAAGAGAAGGTGAGAACAGGCCCCTGGTATCGATGCCCATGCCCGGCTTTTTGGTTACTCTGCAGAATTCATGTCTCGTAAAGAGTTCATCAAGCCAGAGAAAGCCTGAGACCTCATCAAAAGATGAGGTCGAAAGCCGGGATAGTGGTTTCACAGCCTCAATAATCGCTTTGCTCAGCTCGGCATCCGATTGAGCGGTGTTTACGGAAACAACGGATTGCAAGCTCGCTATCAGGGGATTCCAATACGGCTCTATCCGGTGAAGGATATCTTCGGGAAGGTGGAGATCGGCTGGATTGTTCGTTTCTGCCCATGCGAGCCACTCGGTAGCATTCTGAATGAGACTTTCGCTTTGTGCGCGTGTCAGCGGTTCGCGTGTCGTTTGTTGCGGCAACTCTACCATGGTCTGAAATCGGGGGCCGAATCTCTTGAAGAATGTATTGGTGAGGTCTATTTCATCTCGTGAGAGTCCGTTCCACCAGCGCCGGTAGAGCTCTTTTATTGGTGCATCGATGTTTGTGTGAAACACAGCGCTCAGCCATTCTGCAAACCGAAAAATCGGTCGTGCTTCTGTTCGAAACAGCAATCGGAGATGATCACCGTATCGTACCGATCGCCCCTGGGAAATTAACAGTCCCAGTGTTTCTGATACGCGTGATGCGGTAAATGGAATGGTGCGTCTTTCAACGGAACCCTTTGGTGTTGGAATCTCAACGAGTTCAGCGGCGCGGGCCACAACTTCCTGAGGCATGCCGGCATCGGCAAGAAGAGGGACGCCAAGTCTGCGGGCAATCACGCCTTCCATTGAATCTATAGTGGTGATCCGTCTGTTTTTCAGTGTCGCAAACTGTGCCCGTTCCGGGGAAAACGTAAGCTCGTTATTGGTTCCCAAAAGGACAATGATGTTGTGTCTCTGACAGTAATTGAGAAATGCCTGAAAGAGGACTGCGGCTTCCAGTTCGTCCGTTCCGGAAAAGAGTTCGTCTCCGAACAGGATGACCGGCTCATTCGGAGACAATGCGCGCATTTCTTCAATTTCTCGTAGGGTACCGATGAGACGATGGAGTTGTGTCGTATAGCCGCTTTCTCCTTGTTCCTGTGCTATTTCTGCCGGTATGGCAAAAATGCCGCGCAGGTAGGGGAGTTTGATTGATTTGGCAAATGCGAACCGTCCTTGCAAAGATTCATAGAGTGCGTGTGCAATCGTCTGTTGTGTCCATGTTTTTCCTTGATTATTGCCGCCAATGATAACAAGTGGCCGATCAGCCGAAACGGTAACATCAATCGGTTTGGGGGCGGCCGATTTTTCCATTTTTTCGGTAGCTCTGATGCTTGCTCCCATATGAGAGGCTTTGCGAATCTGGATGGTATTTCCCTGTACGTCAAAGTTGGGTCGTACCGTTGAAATGCCAAGTGCGGCCAGATCCTGATAGAGCTCATCGAGGAACAGAAAATGTTCAAGGATTGCTGATCCCCACAGGACATTGCTATTTGCTTCCTGGAGGGGTGCGCGTTTTTCGTCTCGCGGTCCTACGTCATAGGCGGGGTATACCATAGACCAATACCATGCGCGGGAACTTGCGAGTTTTCGTCCATATTCCTTGGAATATCGTGCGTGTTGGTGAATATATTCAGCCACTAATACAGATCCATGTTTGAGATGCGATTCAATGAGCGCGCCGACATTTCCTCCCAATTTTTTTGCCATGTCCGTGGCCTGTATGAGATAGGCGCTGAATTCAATGAAGGGAGTATACTCACTCATAGAACTGTCTTCTTCCCGTACCAATGCCATGTGCGTATGTTCGTCTTGAAGCTTTGGCGCTCCGGTGTGCACAGCATCTAACACAGGATGGAAGATATGCGGACCGGTTGAATGCAGGCGTCCAAACGCATCAGGCATGAGCACGTCGTAGGGCCTGGTCTGATATGCATGAACACCCTTCTTCATGCGGGTAAAGAGTTTCGTGTGTTGGGCAAGAGTCGTAAGCGCATCATGGCTCGCATGGACCCACTCGGGAGATTTTGGAACAACGGCGAGGACTTCCAGCGCATGCATGTCAAATGCCTGACGCTCGACGGTGTCATCTCCCCATCGGCCGTTTGGCAGCATTCTGCGCGCGTATTCAGCCATGAAGGAGCCGGGTGGCGTGGTGCGCCACTGACCGTTGTAACCGAATGGCTGATCAATGGTCTCCGCAAGAGCGATTCTGGATCCAGGAAGCACGCCCAGCTCTATATGCATGGCGGGCGTAAACGCGCGTCCGGAATAGTAGGACGGATGTGGCCAGATAAAGGGATGCGTATGACGGGCCTCAGTAGTGGTCCACGACAAATTCTCCAAATTCCATGCGGATTGTTGTGCTTCAGCAGCCATGCGGGAATTCTATACTATAAGCCATTTAATGGCAAGGAAGGGGATTACGAAACGTTTATTTTTACGCCTGGGCCCATAGTCGCCGTGAGGGTGACGCGGGCGATTTTGGTTTGTCCAACTGCTTTCAGGACAGCTTCAATATTGTCCGTAAGCTTCTTATCTTCGAACGATACCTTGCCCACGATCATGTGAATGATCGGTTGGTCCGGTTCGGTTTTGAAGTTCACCTGTCCCTGGGACAGTTCTTTTGCACGTTTTTCCGGATCGGGTGATACCGTGCCGTTTTTCGGATTGGGCATAAGCCCTTTGGGTCCCAGGACGCGGGCGACTTTGGCCAGTTTGGCCATCATGCTCGGGTGTGCCACAAGAATATCAAAGGAAATGACGCCTTTTTCGACTTCGGCGATGATGGCATCGTCTGCGATGGCCACTTTTACCTCTTTGCCGGTTCCGTGCGGGAGTGAGACTGAGCCACGCATATCTTTCTTTTCGCCGAGAGCCTGGGTGTTCAGGTTGATGTGGAGCTCAACGGTTCCGTCAAACTTCGTCATGCTGGTCTTTTTTACAAGTCCGACTGCTTCGCTTACACTATAGAGTTTGGTTTTGTCGACCAGAGAAGATGCCTCAACGTATCGCTTGGAGCGGACGCGAACTTTCTTCTGTTTTCGTTCCTTCTTTCCGCCTTCTTCTGCCTGAACGGTGTCGTCCGTTGTCTGGACAGCCGTAGTTTCCGTAGCCATGTCGCCGTCGTTCTTGGCTTTTTTGGCCTCTTTTGTTTGCCGTCTGGCTTCAGCTTTTCTTTTTTGTTCTTTTTCCTGTGCCTCGTCTCCGAGGGATGCGACTCTGATTTTTCCCATATGTTTTTTTGTCATTCCGGGCTTGACCCGGAATCTATTTTACCTTTTTATGCCTAAGAACTGGATTCCAGCTTTCGCCGGAATGGCAATCTGATACATTACTCCGTTTCGATGCCCATGCTTCGGGCCGTACCCGCGACGACTTTCATGGCCGCTTCGACGTTATCTGTATTGAGATCAGGTAATTTATCTTTTGCGATCTGTTCCACCTGGGCTTTCGTTAGTTTTCCGGCTACCTCTCGTCCCGCTTTGCCGCCGGCTGTGGTTAGTCCCAGGGTCTTTTTAATCATGGCTGCGACGGGAGGAAGCTTGGTGATGAACGTGAATGTGCGATCTTCGAAGACCGTGATGACAGCAGGGATAATCTGACCTTTGAGTTTTGCGGTTCTCTCGTTGTAGGCCTTGATGAACTCCATGATAGGCAGTCCATGTTGTCCCAGCGCAGGTCCGACGGGCGGAGCTGCGGTAGCTTCTCCTGCCGGAAGATTGAGCTTTACGATCGTTTTGACTTTTTTGGTTGCCATAGTGAGATTGGGGAAAGGAACGATGAAGAACAAGAAGTGTACTATTCATCGAAACCCTTCCGGTTTCTCCCTCACAGAAATGAGGTAGTTCAAGTATATCAAACAATGATGGCGTATGCAATACCGGAGCCTGACTTGTATTAGCACTTCAGGCGGCTTATACTCCGAACGGGAAATTGTGTGTTGATATATTTTCCCCGGCGCTCTTTGACAACCACATGCGACTCCTTTTTGTGCGAGTGGGAGGCTATACGCTTCAGCTGGGTCTGGAGTAGATAGCTTCCCACTCGCAATGCGAAAACATTCGCGGAAAGGAGGTGATTTCCATGCGAGGTAAATACTATTTCCTGCCGCATTATTATGGGTGGATAATAGCGGTCGGATGTGCGGTGATGCTAGGGATGATTGTGGCGCTCAGTCGGTTTCTGAGTTTTCCTTCGGGTATCGTGCCACTGGCGAAAGTTCTCTTCATCCCGTTTTCGTCGGCGAGCCTGTGGATTTCGTGGTTCCATGTGTTTCGCAAGACCTTCGGAACTTACGAGGAAAAATCCTTCTGGTTTCTGCTGATTTTGGCGAATCTGATCATGTGCGCAGTGCTTACGGCACTGTTTTGGTCGAGCTGGTATTGGTACGTTCTATTCCCGCTTGCCATTCTGGTCGGACAAGTCATCGTGTTCGGGAAGCTAGTAGCCCGATAACCATCGCACGGCATGTCACGGGCAACGCCTATTGGGGCAAAACGGGCGTTGTCCAGTGAATTATTCAGGTTTACAGTGCATGTGGTTGTCATTTTTTTGGTTTCTTGCGCGTGTGCGAAATGGCGATCGCCTCTTGCAATAGAGGGGGAAAATGCGTAATTATTATATGTACGCACTTCTCTTTGTATGGCTAAACGTAAAACGAGCCGCAGCTCATCACGAAACAACGGTATATCCGCAATCGCCAAGGCGCTTCTTCTGGTCGGATCGCTTCTCCTTGCTATTTTTGTGTCGATTCTTGCCGTCATGACACCGACGGACAAACGGTCGCAGGCGGCAGCATGCAATGATTCCGGTTGTCAGAATGTGCGTTTCAATTCAAGCACATGGATGATTACAAACTGTCAGGATCCCAACGATACGGATGGGGATCAGCAGTTATGTAACCAGTCCGGTCGTATTGGCTATTGTCGCGGTACACAGTACTGTTGTCCGGCTCCAGGCCAGCAGTGGACCACGAATATGAGCGCATGTGCGACTCCCACCAACACGCCGACGAAAACGCCGACCTATACACCCACCAAGACTCCCACCAACACGCCGACGAAAACGCCGACCCCGACCCGCAGACCCGGGGCAACTGCTACGCCGATCCCGACACAGCCGGGTGGAGGGGCAACGGCAACGCCGTCAAAGAGTCCGACCCCGACCCCGCCCGGATATGTCCTGAATTCCTGTAACAAATCCTGTTCATCTGATGCGGATTGTCCGAGCGGACTTGTGTGTCATGGCGGGAATATCTTCGGCATGGGCAAAACCTGCAGAAATCAGTACTGTACGGACAAATTTTCCTGTATTTGTGATGAGGGAGGCGTGGGCGGAAATCTGAACCTTGTTTCACCAACACCGGAGGGCGGACTTTCCACGGGCGGTCCTTCAATACCAATTACGCTCACGTCGTTTACCAACAGCAGTGGTCAGGCAGGTGCGCGGCCGCTTTTCTCGGGAACTACAGAGCCGGGCGCCAAGGTAACCATTACGGTCCTGCCGGACGGAATAAGCGGCGAAGTTGTTGCCGATGCCAATGGAAGGTGGAAGTGGCAGCCGGATACACCGCTTATCGCCGGTGAAAAAGATCTTTTGGTTGTCGCACGGAAAGATGACGGACAGGGTCAGGTGACCCAGAAATTTACCGCAGTGGCTGGCAGGGGCGGATTCTCGTTTGGATGGATCATCCTGATCCTTGTGGTTGTCGCCATCGGCTTTGGCGCATACGTCTACTACAAATCTCTCTAGAGCGTGTTTGATTCAAGTGAGTATGCTTTTCTGAAGGTATGACGTGGGGTTAAAGTTTGGACACCTGGAGGAAGTCCAGTTCAACAGGCGTTTCCCGGCCAAAGATAGACACGAGGACTTTGACCTTGCCTTTTTCCTCGTCGATTGCGTCAATCGTTCCCAGGAAGTCTGCAAACGGGCCATCAACGATTTTTACAGCTTCTCCCATGGAGAAGGAAGTCTTATATTTCGGAGCTTCCATCTGCATAAATTTGAGGATGGTTTCCACTTCCTTTTCAGAGATGGGGGTAGGTTTGTTTCCGGCTCCTACGAAGGCCGTTACGCCTTGTGTAGTGCGTACAGCAAGCCATGACTCGTCATCGAGTACCATTTTCACCAGGATATACCCGGGGAAGATTTTTTCCTTCTGTTCTTCTTTCTTGCCGTGTTTCACCGTTACGATATTGCGCGTTGGTACCACGATGTCGAAGATTTTGCCGTGCAGCTTCATGGTTTCGATTCGTTGTTTGAGGTTGGTTGCCACCTTATTCTCATGGCCGGAATAGGTGTGGACCACATACCATTTTGCATTCGCAGGAACCGCAACTTTGGGCGTTTCTTCCACCACGGGGGGAGTCGGTTGGGCAACCGGTGTCTGCGCGTTTTTCACATGGTCCTGATCGTTCATAGTTTACCGTTTAAAGACTCCCGTCGTGATTGAGAGAAACAAAGCGTCCAGTCCGCCGACGAAAGCGCCAACGATGACGGAAATAGCGATAACTACTGCCGTCAGCTTGATCGTTTCTTCCCGTGTCGGCCAGGTTACTTTTTTCAGTTCCGAGACGACTTCAGAGAAAAAACGTGCGGGTGATACATTGGGAACGTTGGGCTTTCGTGCTTCTGTCATAATGTTCCCATCATACCATCTTTGTTCCCTATCAAAAACCCCCTCCCAGGGGTTATAGGATGAGTGTACCGCAACAGGCTCGATTTGTAAAGAGGTTAGAGCTGTTGTCTGCCGCCGGGGACAGGGAAGGAGTGATCCGTATGTGTTACTCCGGATACGCATTTTGATAAGACGAATTCACCGTAAGAAAGCCCCCCAAAGCGTCCTCCCAGCGGCTTTGTGGAGCCGAAATAGCTGTCGCCGGCCACAATGATGGACTGGCGGACCGCTGGGTCGTTGAGATTGGCCGTAGGTCCTGGCAAGGGCATTCCGAAATATTTCGCTTTCCCCATAAGCATACTCACGGCCGCTTTGGCAGCCTGTTTGGTGTCGCAGGGGTTAAAATTCGGCATCGTATTGGATAAGTAATATTTGATCGCATCCGGACAGGTCTTATCACCCGAAAGTCCGCCACAGTCTGCGCAGGTCGTTGTCGTTGAACATTGTCCGCCCTGGTTGGCATAGGTGAATCCGACGGTAATCTGGAAAGGCCCGGTTGCGCTGCATT
Organism: uncultured Gammaproteobacteria bacterium; assembly: GCA_964553825.1. Lineage (GTDB taxonomy): Bacteria > Patescibacteriota > Microgenomatia > UBA10105 > UBA927 > CAYUKU01. Next base: position 9,268 of record CAZKLT010000010.1, on the reverse strand, counting down.
CATTGGGGACACAGGCTTGGGGAATTTCGGCGCCCTGTTCGGTTTTGGCCCCTTCCGCAATAGCGACGCCATCCAGGATGCATCGGGGGATAACGCCGCGGGTTGCCTCAACGATTGCAGCTTCCAGCGGGCTTTTGCGTTCCGGAAATTGTTCGGCGCTGGCCGCACAGGATTGGGGTCCGCCGGGGTTACCCGCTTCGCTGGTGATCGGTCCCGGTGGGAGAATATCAAGGCCGACAGGGATTGCCCCGCAGATACCCGGATCATAGGTGGGATCATTTTTTGACTTGTTGCCGCAATTCATCGCATCCATGTGTTGCCTGCGGCTCATCTCGCCGTAGTATATGGACTTCTCACTAAGAATGTCGCAACCGTTGCAGATCGGAATATTGAGTGTATGGGGTTGATCATTTTGCCCATGGCCGAAGATGAGCTTTGCAGCAGCGGGGATAAAGGCATAGGTGAATCCCATCTTTCCGCCGTCTTCGTCGATGCCAAGTTCGGCGGCCACCTCCTCTGCGGCAGGGATGCGCGTAGAAAAATTTGTATGAGCCCCGCCTCCGCATCGCAGATCACAGCTTTGTTGCTCTTCCGGCGGGAGGTTCTGATTTTCTGCTTCGCACTCTTCCCATTCGGTTATTGCCTGCGCTGGGCAAAATTCATCCGCTGACCACTGATCTTCACCCGTACCGTCATAAAATACGTCCACATCACCGTCTTTAAATAAGCCCACATGGAATCCTTCATCCTGCTGATCACAAAACCCGTTGTCCGGCGATACGCGTTCGTCCAGGAGTGTCTGATAAAAATCCAAGCCCGCCAAGGGCAGTGTCCCCGTGGACCAGGTATTGTGCAGCCATTTAGTGCCGCCTCGCAGTCGGTTCCAGCCATACGCAGGCGGACTGAAGATGCCGCGGTCCTCAGGATGACAACTACCACCCTCCTCGTCGTAATATTTATTGACATGATTGGCGGTCATATGTTGGATCTTTGTATCAAGCTTGACGTAATCCTCCTGAAGAGATTTTGGCATCAGCTTGACTGCCCCTTCTTCGAGCTGTTTTCCATGCTCGTTGGCATTGACCGTTTTAATCGTGTAATTCGTTTGGCGGCTTGTTCCTTCGAGGAGTTTTCGCAGAACGGTAAATTTGCTTGCGAAGTTCAGGCCATACCCCCAGGGAGCGCGGCTTCCTACCTGTGGAGGTTTGACGATATGACTGGGAGGAGGCCCCTCATTTTCCAGGAGCTTTGGGTTTATAGGCGTTTGCATCGCCCCATATGCCGGAGTTGGGCCGGATAACAGAATTATGATGCTCAGAACGATAAGAAGAAAACGCACAAACATATGCAGTTGTATGATAACAAATTGACAAAGGGGAACCAAGCACAATACAATTAAACGGCTTAGAGTTCTGCCCGACTTCTAAGCTGCTTTTATATATGGCCAAAAAGTTTTCCAAAATCCGAAAAGCCGTTATCCCAGCTGCAGGGTTTGGCACACGATTTCTTCCTCAGACCAAAGCCATGCCCAAAGAGATGCTTCCCATTGTGGACAAGCCGGTTATTCAGTATGTCGTCGAAGAGCTCGTTGCGTCGGGGATTACCGATATCGTGATTGTCACCGGGTGGCACAAGCGGTCCATTGAGGACCACTTCGATTATCCCAACGAGCTGATTCAGACACTCAAAGAGCAGGGCAAGTCAAATCTCATCGACGAAGTGAAACGAACAGCCGAGCTTGCCAACTTCATTTATATACGGCAGAAAGGTCCGTATGGCAACGGGACGCCGGTCCTATGCGCGAAATCCATCATAGGAGATGAGCCATTTGTGGCCATTTGGGGAGACGAATTTATGTACTCAGCACCTCCACGTACGAAGCAATGCATAGAAGTATTTGAAAAATACGGTGACCCCGTCATCTCAGCGGTTCGGGTACCCAAGGAAGATGTTTCGCGCTATGGCATTGTGGAGGCGACCAACGTGGAGAAGAATATTTGGCAGATTAAGAAGTTGCTGGAAAAACCGGCGCTTGATGAGGCGCCCAGTAATCTGGCGGCTCACGGGTGTTACGTGCTGACGCCCGATATATTCCCGGCACTGGAAGCAGTCAAGCCAGGGCGGGGTGGGGAAATCTGGCTTACGGATGCCATCAAGGATCTTATGAAAGTGCGCCCGGTCTATGCCTGCGAGGTGAAGGATGCCAAGTATTATGATACCGGAAACAAACTGGAATACCTCAAGACCGTCATCGAGTTTGCGCTCACCCACAAAGAGCTCAACGGAGCGTTCCGCCAGTACCTCAAGAGTCTGAAGATTTAATTTCGGGGGGCCTTCCCGTAAATGGTGACTTTCGTTCCGGGATTTTCTGGCGTTGATGGTGTGCTCCAGGCTTTGGCGTTCGTAACGATGGGAGTAGCCCACTCGTAAAGCGTTTTGGCGTCCTCGGTCCTCATGTTTATGCACCCATGACTCATGGGATGGCCGAAATTATCGTGCCAGTAGGTGCCGTGAAATGAGAACCCCCGCATCTTGGCAATTTCATCATTAGAGAAGAACATCACGTACGGAACGTTGGGCAGATAGTAGTATGTACCCAGTTCACGACTTCCGCCTTTCATAAGCTGGCTGCGTACTTTCGTCCAGATGGTAAATTCTCCGGTGGGCGTTCTGCCCCATTTGCCCGTTGATACGATGAACTGATGAACGATACGGTCTCCCTCTATCGCATATACTTTCTGGTTGGTGAGGTCCACTTCGATGCGTTTATCCGAAGCATTGGTCGTCTGTCCTAATACGTTTTTTGCAGTGGCCAGGCTTGCTAGAGCAGGCGGCGTTGCTTTATCTCCGTGGAAGACGGCGTATGATTCCTCGACAGGCGGGGGAACAGAAACACCCGCCACAAGTGCGTCCAGGGTCGGTGCATCGGCAAGCGGTTCCGTTTCACCTGCTGGTCTTGCGATGAAGGAAACGAATCCGGTAAGAATAGTTATGATGAGAAAAAGAAACGGGAGTAGCCCAAAGCGGGTAGGGAGCGACGATTTTTTGGGCATATATGTACTATGCCGTCTGGGCATGTTTCCTGTCAACATCATTGTCTGTTTGCATGGCGTCTCTTTTTTTCTTATCATAATCCTATGCGCAGAAGTCTCGCCCGTGTGAAGGGGCTCGGATTTATTCTCTGGCACGGGAAACATATGGTGTTCCATGTCCTCTGGGGACTTATGTGGGCATGGTTTCTGCGTGAACAATGGAATGAGTTTAATGTTTTTTGGATTGTAACGGCGATATGCGGAAGCATCCTTCCTGATGTTGACCATTTTCTCTATTTTTTCACCTACGGCAAACGGGATGCATACACGCGTTCGGTCGCATCACTGTTGAAAAATCGCCAGTGGCGCCTCCTTACGACATTTCTTGCCCGTGGACATAAATACAACACGAATCTCACGTTTCATAATTATTACACGATTGCTGGCTGCGTCTTGATTGGGATCGGCGCATCGATTGTTGATTGGCAGGCAGGGGTGGTGTTGTTCGGCGCCATGGTTTTGCACTTTCTTTTTGATGTTGCGGAAGACATGCTGCTCTTGGGGAAAGTGAATCCCAACTGGGCCAGGTGGGGTCGGGGGAAACGGTCATGAAGCCGTTTACCACGCCGCATGTGTTTGGACATGGCCGCGGAAAGCTTCTGGGATTTCCTACGATCAATATGCAGATTCCGCAGGATTTTGCATTGGAGGCGGGGATTTATGCTGCCTGGGTGAGTATTTCCGGTCATCGTTTCAAGGGTGCGCTTCATTATGGTCCGGTTCCTGTGTTCGACCAGCACGAATTGAGCCTGGAAGTTTTTCTTCTGGATGTCTCGGAGCAAGAAATAGGTGACATAGACGTCCTTACGGTGGAACCCGTGAAGCGAATCCGCGAAGTGCGAACGTTTGCTAATTCGTATGAGCTAACCCAGCAGATTGAAAAAGACGTTCAGGAAGTGAAGGCGCTTCTCAGCTCTGAGCAGTAGGCGGTTCGCCAGATTGTGGCGGCTGATGCACAGGTGTCTCTTCGTATACCTTCGGCTGCTGTGGTGCGTATGGTGATGCAGGTGGTGGCATAGGCGGCTTGTTGCGGCGTAACAGAAGGAAGGCAACTAACAGTGCTAGTGCTCCTCCGACGATCCACCAGAAACGGTTTCCTTCGGTTGCGGTTTCATCCTCGGGGAAAATGGGCTCAGGTGTTGGCGCAGCAACCTCATCTCCCGTTGGGAACGGTGTCGCCGTTTGATATACATATCCCGTTACGGATGGCGTTGGCGTTGTGGTAGCGGTTGCCGTTCCCGCGGCTACCCGTGTCGGAGTAGGCGTAGAAGCGCCCGCGGTTCTGGGCCGGATGGTGATGGTGCGCCTGCAGCTATCGGTGAGTGTTGAGTAGACATTATCATTATCCTTCACGCGGCAGGAGGCGCCGAGCGTGCCGATCGTATTGTAGGTATGGGTGACGGTGATGGATCCTGGGCTTCCCACATTTTTGTCGACGCCCTGTGTTACCCCGTCACCGAATTTGAATTCAGCGGCCCGTATATCACCGCCCGGATCGACGCCAGAGCAGGTGAACGTTACGGTCGTGGGCGTTCCGTTTCCGGTTGTGACATCCGATGTGAGAGCAACACAGGTTGGAGCGGTATTTTCATTTCCGCTGCCGCCTATGCCACCCGGTGGGGTTGCCGTGGGTGTGCGGGTTGGGGTGTGTGTTACGGTTCCCGTTGGAGTATTTGTGGGCGTATTGGCAACACCGGATGTAGAGTATGCACCGTTTGACGGTGAGCCAAGCATGTCATCGGCATTGTCTTTTCGCAGCATTTTGGTGAGCGCAGCGTCAAAGGTTACCGCTTTATTTGTGAATGTTCCCAATGCCTGGAACGATATGGTGGCAAGGGTCGTATTTGCAGTATTCGTATATCCGGTCGTTGATGTGTTGAGCCCCATGATTTCTATGGTGACTTGCGATCCCGATGTCGTTACGTTTTTCACCGGGAAGGTCCAGCCGCTGTCTGCCAGTGCGCTGTTTGTTTGAACCGTTGCCTGAAGATCGGCCGGGTTGGCAACCGTAAACTTCAGCACCACTTGTACGCCCGAGACCGCAACACCTGCCGTATTAAAGAGTATATTCACGTTTTGTGATGTTCCCACAGGGATGGTTGCATTGGCAGGCGAAAGCGACATGCTGCCAGCGCCCCCGGCGACTGACGCGACGACCGTGCCATGGGCCCGAAGAAAGATCATTAGAAGAAGTGTGAGTGTGGCGAGTGAAACAATGATACGACGGCAGTGTTTGATCATAGTTATTCCGGATCTCCTGGTCGTTGCAGAGATGTCAGGTTCGTGAGCAGGAGTGCAATGTCGTCAATGGTGAGGCTGTTGTCACCGTTGAGATCAAACTTGCGATTACTGTCGCTTACCGCCACGGAGAGACCCGTGGCCTGGGTGAAGTTTGCCATCAGGAGACCGAAGTCCTGAAGTTCCAATGCATTGTTATTGTCGAAGTCTGCAACCAGCAGTCTGTTTGCCTGGTCTGCTTTGTTTACGACATTATTGACCGTTGGTGCAATGCTTACGTTTGCAAAGCGCCTGCGCAGACGAGATGGTTCTTTGATGGACACCGTGCAGTTGGTTTGGGATGGGACAGTAATGTTTTCTGGAAAGAGTTCAGAGAATCGGTATGCAGATGGTCTGCCTGTGACTGCGTCCGCCCAGGTCGCCTGTTTATTGGCAAATGTGTGGGAAAATGCGCGGGCCTGTGCGACCGGCGGAGGACAGGAAACGACGACCGTTACCGTTCTTGGTCCGCGGTCCTGCGTGATTCCCTGGAGCGGGACAAATACGGTAAGCCGGGTGCGCACAGTAAATGCCACCGCATTACTGGTGAGTGTTCCGCTGACCACACGGACCAGTCCCCCTGCGTTTACCGGTACTTTTGCGACAATCTGCGTCGCGCTTCTTGATACGATGTCGGCATCGGGGACAAATACGTCACCGAATTTGACGCGTGTCTGTCCTCCAAGGTTATACCCCGTTATTGTAACCTGTGTAGCTGCAGTGCCCTCCGTTGGGTTTATTGCGTTTATATGCGGCGTGGCATTCACCGAGAATGTCCGGGTTACCGTGCCGGTGTTACCCTGTGGATCTTTCACGTTTATGGTGAGGGTGTGTTGGCCGTGACCGAGTGTTTTGGGTTGCAGAACGATGACGTCTGCATTCACCGGGGCGAATGCCGATACCGTTTCGCTGTCGTATTTGAAGTTGTATTGGAGCGGAACACGCACATTTGCCGGACGAACCGGTTTATCGGAAACAGAGAAGCTGAACTGGACGGCCGAGCTGGTGCTTGTAGCGCCTTCTGCCGGTCCGCTTTGGAATGTTATTTCCGGTTTCTGTGTTTCCGTGCCTACGGTTATGTTTACGGGGCTGATGGTTTTGAGTACATCCAGACCGGTGCCCTTGTCGGTAATTTGTGATTTGACCGGATCATGCTGGAGGGTAAATGTGCCGGCGCGGTTCGCCCGGAAGGTGATGGTGGCAAGTCGTTGTCCGGATGCGTTGGTGTATCCCTCCGCAGTTTGTATGAGTGCTGATAAATCAATAAACACGGTTCCGTTGGTTGCCGGTTCTTTTATAACCTGATTTATGTTGGTGGCGAAGTTGGAATCCAGTTGCGTTGAGAATGATTTGATCTGCACGCCCGCGGCCTGTTCTGCATCGACGACGTCAATTTCCGGCGTTGCAGTGGTGAAGGGGTAGAAGAGTCGGAATCCGGCGCTCGAAATTGCCTTGCCTGCCGTATTGAGCATCATGTCGAGGGTAAAAATATCCCCGATAAAATACGAATTGGCGGTCGGTTGGATAACGATTTCCGAAGTTCCGGTCGGGGTGCTGGCACGCTTCCGAACGTCGAAGTTACGACCCTGCGTTGTTACGTAAACGACGACACCAAGGGCGATTGCAAGGATGAGAAAAATGATTCCGAGGGACCACTTGTTTTTTTTGACCTTCATATCAATAAATACGCCCGGGACAGATTTGGGCCTACTTGAGATTTACATGTTTTTCCGAAAGAGTCAATGGGTGGAATAGGGTTGGCTTTACTTGGCTGGTATAATTGTACGGAAGATTACGACGGTGTATTTCCTATGAAGTCTCTTATACGTCTTGCAATAGCTGCTGCACTCTTTGTATACGGTTTATGTGGTTTGCCTCCGGCAGCCCATGCAACCGAGGGAAGATTTGTCCTGCAGTCAGGCTCAGTGAGCTGCGAAGGGATAAGCATATGGAGAGGTGGGCAGTATCAGATCAGCGGGCGATGCCAGGGACTCGTGTATCCGTATGCGGAACAGATAACGAGCTATGCGCTTTGGGCGGCTTCCATGGAGAGCGGGCGACCGGCTGAGCAGATAGACGAAATTGATGAGGGCATTATCGAAGGCAGATCAAATACGAGATTTTCCCGGCTGTTTATCACCGCTGAAGGTGATTCAGTGCCCCGCGAGCCTCAGGGGATCGAAATAGCCTCGGGAACGGTTGCCCGGTTTGAATTTGTCCGTGGCCCTGCTCAGATACAACCGACCGGCGTGGCGCAGACAAGCGTCACTCCGACTCCCACACTTGCTCCTGCTGCCCGGACATTTGATATGAATCGCCTGGTTTCTGCAGGGCCAGGCGTCATCATTTTCATCGTAGTCATTCTTGTCGTGATTATCGCCATTGTGATGCGCAGAAGTTAACCGCCCCAAAACCGCCCCATTGTACAATTTCATTATTATAGGGTATAATTATACCGGCAATTTGTACGGTATACTACAAATAGCCTGACAGCTCCCGTCGTTAAGGGAGCTTTTTTTGTTTATATGACAGAACGGGTTGAACTTATTATTCACGGCGCGGCAGAAATACCCCAGCCCTATCGGGATTGGGTCGTTGCGCGCAATCGGAAAATCGGAGAGGAAATTATTGCCCATAGCGGAGCCGAGTCGTGCGCTGATGGGAGTCCCGATACACAATTCCTTATAGCCACCCGGCCCATGACGATACGGGAATTGCATGAGACGGGCGTCGGGTCTCGTTTTTACGGCACGGCAGTTACCGAGATTTCGCATACCGAAAAAAGCATATTGCATACACCGCTATCCCGCTGTCACAAGGCACCGCCTGATTTTTACACGAGCATTGCCAAGTTTGCAGATGAGGCACACCGGCGAAATCTTGTATTGCCGGGTACGACGGTTTTCAGCGCCAATGATCTCATGAGCGGGTATCAATCGTTTTGCACACAGCACGCGGTGCGCACCAAGCTGCCGAACCGATCAGACGGCGTCGGCCAGTATAGACTCACAAATGTCGGTGAAGTGGAAGCGCTTCTGGACGCACTTGAGGATGCTGTTTTTCACGAAGGTGTTGTTCTTGAGCCGCAGCTTTTGAACCCAAAGACCATATCGGTCGGAAGCGCGGTTATTGAGGGAGACACTTTCAGTTTTATCGCCCATCAGAAGGATGAGGTGATTACAGAATACGATTCGACGGTGGGCGCTACCATTGAGCGTACACGCTATACTGGTGCCCGAATCATCTTGGTTAAAGGCGATATGGGCCAGCTTCTCGGGCTTCGGGGGATGGATGAAAACGTCTCCCGTGCGGTGCATACCTCGGTAGGCTTCTGGGAACAGTATTCGGCGATTATCAATCCGCTTTCCCATAGGATCAGCTTTGATTTCGTTTTTGGACGGGAAGAGCGGTGTGATGGGTCAGCAGGGAAGGTTATCGGCGGAATTACGGATATCACGGCACGACCGGGCGGAACCGACCCAGCCATCATTGAAGGAGTGAAAGCGTTTGATAGCCATGAGCGTGCCCGGGTAGTAGAGGCAGAAGTGGATTTGTATTATGGGGAACCGAAGGGTACAGGCGCAGTATACGTTGCTTCACCGGGCGTATTGCAAATCGAGGCGTATGCGACGGAGGTTCGGGAAGAATACACGCTATTGTGATATAGATAATACTAGTATGATATAATTTTTATATGAACGCCGAAGCTGATATCCATCATTACCCGCTTGATATAAACCGCCAAGACGGGGTAGAACGACCGGTTCAGGAGTCACCCATCACGGGTATGGACATTGTGGTGGTTGGCAGCGGTGCTGGCGGCCTGGCGTTTGCCAAAGCCGCACAGGAGCGTGGGGCCAACGTGACGGTTATTGAGCAGGCGGGTCACCCAGATGATC
>CAZKLT010000009.1:930-41294 GCA_964553825.1 uncultured Gammaproteobacteria bacterium | reverse complement strand
GATGGAAATGAAATCTAGGCGTGGAACTACAGATGCCTTACAAGCCCTGTTTGACTTAGTTCCTCCGCAGGCACGGGTAATCCGGAATGGCAGAGAAGTACTCGTTCCTACAGCGGAAGTAAAACTAGGAGATGTCATTGTATTAAAGCCAGGAGATAAGGTGCCGGTTGATGGAGAGATTATTGAAGGTGAAACTGCCATTGACGAATCCTTAGTAACCGGAGAATCATTACCAGTAGCCAAAGCTGTCGGAGATAAAGTCATCGGTGGATCGATCAATACTTCCGGTTCAGTCAAATTCAAAGCCACAAAGATCGGGCAAGACACTGCCCTGGCTCAGATTGTCAAAATGGTGGAGACTGCCCAAATCTCCAAAGCACCCGGGCAAAAGATTGCTGATCGTTTTGCTCGTTATTTAGTCATTGTGGCCGTTGGAGGTGGACTTTTAACTTTTGCCGTTTGGTTCTTTATCCTCGGCCAGCCCTTGATGTTTGCTCTCACTTTCGCCATTTCTACAGTTGTGATTGCTTGTCCTGATGCATTGGGACTCGCGACTCCGACTGCTGTGGCAGTAGGCACAGGGCTGGGGGCAAAACATAATATTTTGATTAAAGATGCTCCCACTCTGGAACAAGTATCCAAAGTACAAGCAGTAGTATTAGACAAAACAGGTACCCTAACAGAGGGGAAACCGGTCATTACAGACGTTGTTGCCGCTAAAGGATTTAACAAGGATCAGATTATTCAATTAGACGCAGCCGCTGAGGAAAAGTCTTCCCATCCGCTAAGCCTGGCAGTTCTGGAAGAAGCCAAAAAAAGAAAAGTAAACGTTCCTAAAAAAGTTGAGCAATTCAAAAATTTAGCCGGTCATGGCGTAGAAGCACTAGTTGAGGGAAAGCATGTACTGGTTGGAACCGTCAAACTCATGGGTGACCGAAAGGTTGATCTAAAACCACTTCAAAGTGACATCGACCGACTACTCTCGGAAGGCAAGACCATTATGGTATTGGCTGTTGATAACAAAATAGCCGGAGTCGCAGCTGCCCAGGATCCCATTAAAGAGAATGCTAAAAAAGCCATTAACCGGATGAAAGAATTGGGGCTTGAAGTAGCTATGATTACCGGTGACAACAAAAAGACCGCTGAAGCCATCGGTAAACACCTAAATATTGATCGTGTTTTTGCCGAGGTTCTCCCTGAAGATAAAGCGTCCTATGTCAAAAAGCTTCAAAAGGAAGGTAAATTCACTGCCATGGTCGGTGATGGAGTTAATGATGCTCCGGCTCTGGCTCAGGCAGATATCGGGGTTGCTATCGGAGCCGGCACTGATGTGGCAATCGAAACCGCCAAAGTAGTACTGATGAAATCGGATCCTGCCGATATACTTCGGGCAATTAGACTCTCTAAAGCCACTGTTACTAAAATGAAACAAAATCTCTTCTGGGCTTCAATTTACAATTTGTTAGCAATTCCGGTAGCCGCAGGTGTCTTATATCCTTCTTACAACATTTCCCTTCGTCCCGAAGTCTCGGCGCTTCTCATGAGTATTTCTTCAATCATTGTGGCTACTAACGCAGTACTGCTTAATCGTGCAGAGAAAGATCTTATAAACGTATGAACACTGCATTGCTAAAAGGAACTCTGGCTTCAGCGATTTTGCTTATGGTTTACTTCACTATTGTGTCGCTTGTTTCCGGTTGGGATTTCATGCTCGAGCAATTCGCTCAGTATTGGTATTTCGTAGTGACACTGGCCGCAGGATTTGGGATTCAGGTTGGACTGTATAGCCATCTTAAAGAAGCGATGAAAAGAAAACATGCTGCGTCTGGAAAAGTATTGGCAGTGTCCGGCACTACTTCTACTGCCGCCATGATTTCCTGTTGCGCTCACTATCTGGTGAACGTTTTACCAATTTTAGGAGCCGTTGGAATTATCAGTCTTATTTCGCAATATCAGGTACAGCTTTTCTGGGTCGGACTGGCGTTTAATTTGGCCGGACTGGCTTACATGCTTAATCAGGTCAGAAAATTTAATAAAACTTTATGAAATACCTTCTACCAATAATCTTGATCGTTGTTGCGGGCTTTATAATTTTCTCGCGTTTTCAATCACAGGAGGAAAAAGCACAAGAGGTAATTCCGACAGACCAGGATGTTTTGTCTACTCAGACTAATTTCGAAGGATCTGTCACCGTCAAAGCAACTCCTGCCGGTATTCCTGACGGACAACAGTGGAAATTCAAGATTGTTTTGGATACACATTCCGATGAACTGAGTCAGGATCTTACCAAAATAATTTCTCTCACCGATAGTGCCGGGAATGTTTATCAACCGACTTCCTGGGATGGCTCACCACCAGGCGGGCACCATCGGGAAGGAGAACTGGTATTTAACCCCATTTCACCAAAACCCAAGAACGTCACATTAACAGTAAAAAATATCGGAGGAATCGCCGAGCGCTCATTCCTCTGGGAACTAGGAGGTGAGTAATATGGGTATCAAAGACATGCTCAAGTCAGTTAGCAAGAAACTTGATGAAGCCAAGGATCCTGTCTGCGGCATGAAGATAGATTTGGGAACCACCAAATTCAAAAGTACTTACCAGGGAAAGATTTATGGCTTTTGCTCGGCTGAGTGTAAAGCAACTTTCGACAAAAATCCTTTCCAATATGCAGATGCAAACTGCTAGGATTATATGAGAGGAGGTGAACTTATATGAAACATGAACCAAATTCTACAGCCAAGGCAACAGCCGTCACAGTAGGAGCAATTTATATCGTCTGTGCACTCTCTGTTGTTTTATTGCCTGACCTTGCAATGACTATAGCTCAATCGTGGTTCCATGGACTCGATTTAAGCAAAATCTCTGTCTTTAATGTCACCTTGGGCTCGTTTGTGCTGGGGCTAATCACATCAACAGCGGGTGGATGGTTAATAGGCTACGTTTTTGCAAAAACATACAACTATTTCTTGAAGAAGTAAATTGACAGCTTAATTCTGAAATAGTGGAACTGTGTTCCAGTAGCTAATCGTCTTGTCGCCATTCACTGTAATACGGATAATTGGATTGTAATAAGGTCTACTTTCCAAACCTTCAGGTAACTTGAAATTCTTGTCTTCCCAGAGCCATTCGTGCGCCTCTCCGTTTGATTGTAGGGAGTAAGTGAATTGGTCTTTGATTTGGTCGATATTCGAAACGGCACGTTTCAGATAATCCATAGCTATTGTTTCAGCTTCAGCCCTAGTAATCTTTGCCATAATGCCGTAATCTGAAGAACAAGTAGCGCCGTCTTTCTTAAAACTATAAACTTCGTTTGGCCGCAAGTCCCGAATAGTTACGGCTGTCAGTGTATGATTTCTGACATCAGTATGGTATTCGTAAATAGAACAAGTACCATTCAGTAGTTCCTTTTGGTTATAGACATTTACTTGCCGTACCCATCCATCGACCTTTTCCATATTCTCACCGTTACCCATTTTGGTAACCTTACCGACTCTGAAATAAGGCATAGGTAGGTCAATGTTGACAAATGTAAGTTCAAGATTTGGCTGAGCCATGAAAGACCGAATTGAGACTATATTTTGTTCTTCGGCCGAAAGAGCATTGCTTTGAGAAACACTTGTTGATTGATCTCTGGTTTCTTTTTGTTTGGATAATCCGAGATAATAAGTTCCTATCAAAACAGCACTAACCAGAAGAATTCCAATAACTAAAGTTTTTACGTTCATCCCTAATATTATATCTCAATAGTTTATGTAAATATTGTTTTGAGGCTAGACTTCTAGATCCTTTGCGGTACCTTGTACCCTTGATATGGATACTACCCCAACCAATAGTGAACCTCTAAATATCGAATATTGTCTTTATGCTCGCAAGTCCTCCGAAGATGACGAACGGCAAGCCATGTCAATTGATTCTCAGATCAAAGAAATGTCCGATATTGCGGCAAAAGATGGAATAGTAATCAAAGACGTGAGAAAAGAAAGCCACTCGGCAAAAATTTCCGGTAAACGACCAGTATTCATGAATTTATTGAACGATATTCGCGAAGGCAGATTTACTGGGATATTGACTTGGGCACCAGATAGATTAAGTCGAAACGCTGGCGACTTAGGGATGCTGGTGGACTTAATGGATCAAGGGAAACTTGTTCGGATCAAAACCTATTCACAAATCTTCTCCAATAATCCGAATGAAAAATTTTTACTTATGATTCTTTGCTCCCAAGCAAAACTTGAGAATGACCAAAAGGGTTTAAACGTTAAACGAGGTATCCGAGCTAAGTGCGAGATGGGATTTAGACCAGGTATGGCACCGCTCGGATATTTCAACAGAGCCTTTAACGGAGTTAAAGACGTCATTATCGACCCTGAACGAGGGCCACTGGTTACTGAAGCTTTCAACAAAGTTGCTAAGAAGGGAATATCGGGCCGAGAACTCAGAAAATGGCTTATAAAGAAAGGGTTTACAAATAGATCAGGGTCACAGGTAAGCCTGAGCCAAATTTATCTGATGCTTAAGAATCCATTTTATTACGGCAAATTTGAATACCCCGTGGGTAGTGGAAACTGGTACAAAGGCTCATATCCACCACTAATAACCAAGGGCGTTTTCGATAAAGTTCAAAAACAACTCTACGTTCCACCAAAATCCAAATGGGGAAGCAAAACATTTACATTTAAAGGTTTATTTAAATGTGCTTCGTGTGGATCGAGTTTGGTTGGAGAAGATCGGTACCGAAAAAGGAAATACGGTGAGCCCAGATATCATGTGTATTACCACTGTAGTCGGCAGATAGATTACGACTGTCCAGAGGATTACATCACCGAAGAAGGATTAGCAAAAGCGCTTTTTAGATACATAAATTTCACCTATATCGCTCATCCACAAACGCTCACTCTCACGAAAGAGGTTCGGGAGGGCATGGAAGAATACAAGAAAGTCAGAGATGACGTACTTCTAAGGCAAGATATCAACCCTGATGCTAAAACCATGGATGTAAGGGACTACGCAAGGCATGTATTGAATAACGGAGATGTTAAAAGAAAAAGGCAATTAATTCAGCTTTTTGAAGGACAACTCTATCTTCACGACCGAAAGGTCGTGTCTTCGAGGGTAAAAAAGGGCACTGAATAACAAGGGTACGGTACGAATCTCCAACAAGTTTAATGGACGTTTAGCAAGCCAAATCGGACTTTTTTAGAGCTTACGGTCGCTTGGTGTCCAATCGTGCTGCGGGGCTTGGATTTGAACCAAGATAACATCCTCCAGAGGGATGCGTACTACCGTTATACGACCCCGCAAGTAAATGAATTATACTGCAAAAATGGCCTAAAATCAGCTAAGAAAGGCGGTTTGCAATCCGCGGGCCCAATGTCATGCCCGTAAGCATGGCGAGGAAGGGATAGATCGGAAGAATATACCAAGCGAGCTTTGTGCCAAGCAAGGTGGGAAGTAAGAAGAAAGCGAGACAAATACCGCAGACGTATCGGTAAATGGGCGATAGTGAGCGATATGAGCGGATCGCCGTATAGAGACAATAGAGTGTAACCGGAAATACGGGATAGACAAGCGGATTTAACAGAATGGTCAAATAGTACCATGGCGGGTTTGTGTGCCCTTCCAACGCGGTTATGGTCCTTGCCACAAGATGATACCCAATGTGCGACGAAATAAAAGATTTGCCGAAAACGCTAATCATGCCTATGTACCATGGGAGCATTATGATGATCGCGACGATCCAGGATGTACGGGTAGGTGTCCTCATAAACGTCAATACAAGAAGCGGCACAAATCCAAGCGGCCCCTTCGTGAGCACCGCCAATCCTGTAGTTATGCCGATAGCGATCTGTGCGTAGCGGTGCTGTTTTGTCGACGCGATAACTGTTATCAGGATAAGAAGAATTTGAAGTGAATCCAAATCAGCAGAGGTCAATGTGTGAGAAGAAAAAATGTCTGCAGGATTTCTAATGAAAAGCTGATTGGATAGCATGAGCATTCCCCACGTGATAACCCCCGACACGGTTCCGTGCCGTTTCCAGACAAAACCGACGGAAAGTAAAATGATAAGCATGGCAGAAAGAACGCTTACTGCCCGGAAAACGATTGGGGAATGTGGCTTATCGGGAATAATAACCGTGTTTATCGTGTACCACAAAGGCGGTTTTTCGAAGAAAGGACTCCCTTGGTAATACGGAATGTAGAGAGACGTATTTGCTTTCATTTCCCGGACGACTGCGATATTTGTTTCTTCGTCCCACCTTGTTATGGGTGTCATCAATCCGGGGAGGATTCGCAAAATGGTTCCCGCAGACATGAGCAGAATGAGGATAATCCGAAGTAGTTGCATTACTCAATCACCATGGCGATTTTGTAGTAACTCCAGCGCCTGAGAAATTCGCTTGTGTTGAGTTCATATTGTCCTCTCCAGGGATCGCTAACGAGGATGCGGGAGGGATTTTCTGATGATCCGATATAGCCGCGGACAACCATGGAATGCATGCCATTCACCGCCCGGATGAAGGCGCCGTCAGTTGCGCGCCATGATATATCGTGGGGATCAGACCATCCGTTTTGTCCCCAGGTCATAACCGGATTTCCATTTTTTACTTCTTCGAGGAGGTCTCTGAGGTTACCGCTATTGATAATGCGCGCATTTCTATACTGCACAACGCCTTTGAGAACCGCTTCCCATAACGTGCCGAAGTCATCGATGTACCCGATATGGGGATTTCCTGATCCGCGCTTGCCCCCGATGCCAATTTTGTCTATCAGGTCCTGTTCGGTGACCGAAATACCTCGATATGCAAGAAGCATTCGTGCGGCGGCGATGTTACAGGTAAAGTTTGTTTGCTGTCTGAAATACGGGACATCAAGGGAGATCTGGTCCGGTTTAGTTGTGAAGGATATCGTTTTCTCGGTGTTTGACGGCAGGCCATAGAGGCCCGGTGCACCAGAGGTGACACCTATGGTGTACTTCGTATCGAATGGCAAATCTTCAACCGGGGCAAATTCAACCATATTGTCGCGCACGGTATACGATCCCTCAAGCTGCGGAGAGATGGTAATATGACTTTTGATTAATTCCGTAACCGGTTGATCAAAGATAAGGGTGATGGGTCCTGTCGTTTGAGCATTCCTGTCCCCGTCCGCGGGACTGACATCTATGAGTTTAACCGGGCCGGCTGTTTTAAATCGGAATTCTGCATCTGCATCCAGTGTTCCGCCCCGTACCGTTTCGAGTCCCTTTGCGAGTGTTAGGGTATATTCTGTATCCTTTTGGAGTCCGGTATGAGAAAGGGTAAGCGTGTTTGCGCCGTCATCCCATCGTTCTTTCAGATCAGACTCGGGGGTAAGGCGAAGGAATTCCGTGACGGACTGTTTGTTCATTGGTTGATCAAATACCAGAACAATCGGATCATTCGGATTTACCGTATCTCCGTTGGGGGTGAAGGATGAAACGAACGCGGGTTTAACGACGGAAAACCGAAGTTCCGCCCTTTTTACCGGATCCATTTGCCGAAAGATGCTTTTTTCCGCACGGGATATGATAACGGGTGTTTGGATGAGCGCCACTCTATATGTCTCTCCTTGTCTCATCGGTTCTTCAGGTGTAATTTTTAATGCTTTGTCTCCGGCTTGCGTGACGACGAACGGATGAGCAGGGTTTGATTTTACGCTCCACTCATCTTTCGAGAGGATAGGGGAAGATATAGTGACGGTAAATTCCTGGATTACGGGAAGATGTTCGCTGTTGTCAGGAGGATTCGTTTCTATCACGCGCTGGTCTTCAACGGTCATTTCCAGTAGTTGTTCACCCCCATACCCCTTGGTGATAGGGCCTTCAATGTTGGCAAGATAGACCATAATTTTTTCGCCCGGTGGCAGGGTGGTTTTAGGGATTATTGTCAGTTTCGTTCCGAGGGGAATGAGATTAAAAAGATAGCCGTGTCGCTTTACGGTGAATTCGATCGGCGGATTGGTATGAATAGCGAGTGTCGCATATTCGATAGGGGCTGAAAGCGTGACATCTATATCGGGTTTATGGGACAGAATGGTAGTATTGTTGCCTGGTGTGGAGAAAAGAACCGTGGGAACGTCCCGAAGTTGACGGATGAGCGAAATGTCTCCCCATACGGCCGCAGCAAGAGAAACAACGGCGACTCCAAGCAGAAAAGGTGCCCGCTTCTGATCAATGAAGCCTTTGCGGGAGAGATTCCAGTAATACCAAGCAGCTACGGTAAGTGTTGTGACCGCAATCAAAAGAGTGCCTTTGAATTCAAAGAGAGACATTACTCGTGTAAAGTATTCCATAGTTTTGCGATGTCGGCGGTTGTTACGAATACCGCCGGACCCATCCCAGCCACCTGAGAAGCTGCCATTATTTTCGTCAGGACTTCAGCAATCTTCGGAAACTCCCGTGTGTAAAATTGCGGATGAGAAACAAATACCAGCGCTTTTGGCGATGTTAATACACCCCCCTTGTATACAGAGGTGATTCTGGTGATGAGCATCTCCACCGTCTGGTCGTAGGTCGACAAGCCGTTTGTCGGAATTTCAAGGATGCCGCCTGAGTTAGGTATGCTTAGATTTTGATCAGAAGCAGACGGGTAATACGGTTGAGCTCCAATGGAGAGATTCCACGGCACGGTACGGAATGCGCCTGTGGTTGGCCTGTCTCGTCCAGATGAATCATAGGTGTAGCCGAGCGATTGAAGTTCGTTTAGTTGCAGTGTGTTCAGAAACCACCCGCCTGCCCGGTAGCCCTCCATGGGAGGTAGTCCTGATTCAGAGGCAATGCGCTGTGCATATCGTACAATCTGACGAAATTCAGCCGGCGTATATTCCGTTGTTGGTGTGTCATACCCCTCAGCAGTTCTGAGTCCCCATGGGTGCGCTGATCTCGTGGAAACGCCGGAGCCTAGCACGAGGTCATGGTGCATATGGAGATGCATGGCAATTTCATCGCCCTTACCGTGACGATCGGACAGGAAGGCAAGAATTTGGCTGGCACGAATCGGACTTATGACCCCTGGCAAGAATGTTCGTGGGTTTACGAAATGACTGAATTTAACCGTTGGATATGTATCGGCTAGCTGCGAAATCTGCCTCAACGCCTCATCTGAAACATCCCATCCCTCCCAGTCAAACGTCCAGGCAACGAGAAGCGGTTCACTTACCGTAACCGTTACTGCATTTGTAGATACGGATGCATCGCCATGAGCGATTACTGCTGTTATGGAATACATTCCGGGCAGTATGTCGGCAATCTGTTTGGTGAAACGGAGTGCTCCGTTAGTGGCTGCAATGCTGGAAAATTTTGTCACTACTCCGTTTATTTTGATTTGCACGGAGTCGGGATGAACAGAAACGATAGGCTGGGGCGCATCGACGGAAACCGTAATCTCCAGAGACTGTGGTGTCGGATGGTGGCGTACATACCAGATTGCGTTTGTGGTTAGCTGGGCTTGTGTTCCCGGCGGAAGCTTTGACTGTGCGGTGAGAGAGGGGGCTACCATAAAATTTCCGTAGGGATTACCAGGCGCGAGTGTTGTTGACCAGATGAGAAGGAGAAGTGCGATACAAGAGTATACGATATACCGCTTACGAAATCGTGTCGTCCCGGTGAGCGCAACGTGAAAGGGAAATCGGATTTTATTGGTGATCATGATTGACGAGAAAAGAACGGTAAGGATAAGAAGGACACAGGTAAGTGCAAGAGAAATTGCCGCGTTCCCCGTGCTCCACGACACGAAGCGTCGGTAAAGAAAAAGGAGAATGAGATGGGTCGCCCAGAGATCAAGCGCATCACGTCCAAAGTATCCGATTACCCGTTTGGCGCCGCCACCTATCCACGCCAACGACGGCATGAGAAACAAACAGATAGCCGACGTGCTCATGCCGAAAGCGAGAAAGGGTATTGACGGGGGCCAACGAGTGTTTGGATCAAGAAGGGGAATACTGCGTACTTGAGTGATAGCTATTCCGGCTATCGAAAGAGTCGTGCATATGAGCACAATCCATACATGCACCGCCGTATGACTTTTATTCTTTGTATTGTGGTCTGAATCATGCTGCCACCACAGTCCCCAAAGAACGACAGGGAAATAAAAAAGGACGGGAAATCGAAGCAGCGTTTCACTTCCTGACAAAAGCGCTTTGAGTCCAACGAGAATATCCGGCACACTGAACTGATGTAGCGTAATCCCCACGAGGTAGGAGAATGCTCCTATGATAAACGTAAGAAGCATTGATGATCTGGTAAGACGCAGAAGGGGCCGCAGAGCCGGAGTAGCCAGTACAAGGATAACAAACAGGGGCATGTATTCAGTGAAATTGGGCGGATTAGTCATGGTGAGTGCGCCGCCGAGCGCTGACAGATTCCCTCCCGATGTTCCAATAGCTATGCTGCTGACGACCATATATAGGAGATAGATGAGTCCTGCGCGTTTTGCTGTAAACGCCCATACCGTTCTGGGATGATCGAATGCATGAACATCAAGCCATTTCGACAATGACTGTCCGAATACAAACACGAAGATCGTGAAAACTGTTGAATTGAGGAGTGTCTCCAATGACGTAAGATGCGGGTTGGATCGGTTGTGAAAGAAAAAGAGTCCGTGGGCAATAATCATCCCCAGGACAGCAATTCCCCGTAGGGCGTCAATTTTTGGAGAGCGCTCAGAGTGATGAACGCGTGAATGATTCATCACATCCATTATAGCTACAGGTACGACTTCTCACAAAAAATGTTTCTCGCATTTAAGCGGGTTCCGGTGGGAGAAATTCTTCGCCGGTCGACGCTGCCTCTCCGGGTTTCAACCAGTGGATATACGGGCATCCTGTTGCTTTTTTGGCCGTGCTATCCCAACCTGCGGTTGAGCATTTGATCATCCGTTTTCCCGCAGCTGTGGTATAGAGAACGAGAGGATTGCCGCAATCAGGACATTTTTCATCCAGCGGTTCCGTAGTTCCGTTAATCCATTCGACATAGTCACAGCCAGTGGCCTTTTTGGCGACCTTATCCCATCCGCCGGTAGAGCATTTTTTCATTTTTTTGCCGAATCGGGTAAATTGCAGGACTAAGGGTGAGCCGCACTTGGGACATTTTTCATCCAGTGTTTTTGGTTCGACCTCGAGCCACTTCACATAATCACAGCCCTCGTTTTTCTTCGTTTCGGCATTCCATGAGCCATTGCTGCATCGTTGCAGCCTTTTGCCGTTTTTTGTTTCTACTATTTCTCCAAGGGGAGACCCGCATTTGGGACATTTGGCGAGTGTTTCATTCATATTTTCCTACAATAGCACGAATTGCCTGTTTTACAATAGCTTGAAAAATACCTTTTTTTGTGCTCACACCGTGAGCGTGGCAATGATTGGATAGTGATCCGATCCCACCAGATCGTGGCGGACGATGGCT
The DNA here is from genome assembly GCA_964553825.1 of uncultured Gammaproteobacteria bacterium. Taxonomy (GTDB): domain Bacteria; phylum Patescibacteriota; class Microgenomatia; order UBA10105; family UBA927; genus CAYUKU01. The sequence goes on along the minus strand of CAZKLT010000009.1, from coordinate 29,875 downwards.
GTCGCTGTGCGAAAACCCCGGACGAAGATCCAGTCCAGTTTCTGCCGAAAACTAATGCCGATTTTATTTAATCCTCTGGTGATGAGTCGGTTTGCGGGGATTTGGGGATTCATTGTTTCTCGGATATCGCTGGTCCAGGAGGGAACAAATACTTCCTTAAACGAAGCGCCCAATGTCTCGCGAATAATATCCCGCTGCTTTCGTATGCGTTTGCGCATGATTTTTATGGGTCCGATGGTATTGAAATCACCGCAGACGATATCATAGTCTGCCTTCGTCTGCGCAAGGTGTTTGCAGATGTGCTTCATTTGTTTGCGTTTGTGTTTGGTTCCTCCTAAAACATCGAGATGAAGATTCGTAACCCGGAGGATCTTGTTGCCTACTTTATATCGAGTGACCAGGGCGCCTTGTTGGGGGATCATCCGAAAAAACATCGCCTGAAGGCTAAATAAATGTTTGGGTAAAACCGGTAACAATATGGGCGTCGAATCGATAAGCTTCATGCTTGAAAGGGTCATGAGGCCGAAGTCGTTAATTGTCGGTTTCGGATGAAGAAGCGTGGCTGCCGAAAATTTCGGAAACGCTTTGTGAATTGTTTCGGGAAGTTTATCCTGTGCGGTTTTGTTCCGTACTTCCTGAAGAGCCACGATGCTATGTGTATACCTGGAACCATCTTTTTTCAGCTTTCTTAGGGATTCCATAAGACGGGGATCATGGTTAAAAAGAATATTGTATGTCGAAAGGGAAATGCGCATGTGGGCAATTATAGTACATTTTTAACGGTAAACAGATTATTCCGAGGGTAGGAAGGTTACGAGGAGTGTTCCCGCGACAAGCAGAACGATATGTAGCATGGATGACTTTCGTGATTCGTGCTTATGAAGTGCGGGCAATAAATCACTCATAGCGATATACAGGAAATTGCCCGCTCCGAACGGAATGAGGTAGGGAATAAGCGAAAGTTCGACGTGTGAGATTGCCAGCACCGTAACGGTTCCTGCGATCGCCGTCGTGGCAGAGAGAAAGTTATAGAGGAGCGCTCTTTTATTAGAAAATCCACTGTGAAGGAGGATGGTGAAATCGGCAAGCTCGTGAGGGATTTCATGGGCCATAACTGCCAGCGTCACTGAAACTCCCAGTGGTACCGATATAAGGAAAGCGCCGCCGATGATGACGCCATCGATAAAGTTATGCATGGCATCGCCCAAGAGCGAAAGGTAGCCAACCGATTGTGAAAGTTTTTCCTCGTGCGGGTGGTCTCCCTCCACATGATGATGCCAGCGCATGAGTTTCTCCAGAGTGAAGAATGTAAGGATGCCCATGACGACGTAGGTTAACGATTCCGGTCCAAGAAGCTCTATTCCCTCCGGAAGTAAGTCAAAAAACGCGCTTCCAATCAGGATGCCGGAAGATAGGGCAAGCAACGGAGACATTATTTTTGTGATAACTGAGCGCTTCACCACAAGGAAGAGTGCGCCTAGCAGAGAAAGAAGACTTACCAGTGTAACAGCAAGAAGAGGGCCGACCATAATCTCATGGTATGCAACTAATTTGCATATGTCAAGAATAGATAATTGTACTATAGAGATTTTTTTGGAATAATAGGACTTCATGGTCACGCTCGCATCTCAGGTTTCGTTTGCCCGCAGACTGACCCAACTGATGGATATCCAGTACCGGATCCTGGGTGTTCGTTTTGGCATAGATCCGCTTTTGGACATTATTCCCGGATTTGGAAATCTTATCTCCACAGGAACTTCGCTGTATCTTTTTTGGCTCGCATACCGAATAGGCGTTCCTGCTGGCATATATATGCGCATGGTATGGAACGTTATCTTGGATTATCTTTTGGGTGTGGTTCCGCTTTTGGGAATATTTTTTGACGCTTTTTTCCGGGCGAATGTTAAGAATTTTAATATGCTCGAGAAATATTTCGACCCGGATATTTTAGAAGGAGAAATAGTGGAGAAGTAAGAAAATGAACAAATCTGAAATCCTCACGGAAATAGCTAAGGAGATTGAAAGATGCCAGGAATGTAAGGTGGGGAAAAGCGGCATGGCGGTAGCAGGAGAGGGGAATCCTGATGCGGATATTGTATTTTTGGGAGAGGCCCCCGGTAAGACAGAGGCCAAGACCGGGAGACCATTTGTGGGACGTTCAGGACAGTTATTGCGTCGCCTCATCCGCGAGAGCGGACTTTCAGAAGCCGATGTGTACATAACAAGTCCTGTTAAGTATCTTCCTGACCGTGGAACGCCCACAAAAAAGGATATTGCCCACGGCCGTGTCCACCTTGCCAGGCAACTGGATGTAATAGAGCCAAAAATTATCGTTCTTCTTGGCGCTACTGCGTGTTACGCTATTCTCGCGCGGGTTGTTCCCATCATGAAAGAACACGGGACTCTTATAAAAGAATCGGGGAGGACATACCTCGTTACATTACATCCTGCCGCTGTATTGCGGTTTCCAAAATATGCTTCTCTCATGCTTGCGGATTTCCAGAAGCTGAAAAAATTAATTAGCCACGGGAGTTCCTGAGAGGGAGCCATCCATCATCCGTGCTCCAAATATCACCCCGAGCTGAATGCGCTGAGCGGTGATGCTGTCATCGCTGTTCTGGGTTCCACATGCACAGACCGTTCGCCTGCTTTCAAATCCGTGGTGCCACCGCTTGCGGTTTTCGTATCGTGGTCGCTTGTGATAGGAGAATTATCCTGCCCTGCCATCCGGGAGTCTCTCACCGTAACTGTGGTGTCATCCGCAGAAATAATTTCTCCACCCATAGTACGAAGTTCACCACGCTCGTTTCCTCTCTTCATCATGAGCGGTTGTTCCTGGGTACCCTGCTGTAGCATAAAATTGCCTTGTTTGGTTTGCTGATACTTCGTGCTTTCAATAAATCCGCCCAATGCAACAAGAACCGCGATGATGCTAAGCATGGCTGTCTGATTCGTTTTCATTGGATACCCCCTTTAACGTGTCTGTCAAAAAATTCAACTGATCTGCCAAGAGCGCGGGATAAATTTGCGGAAATATTATGGTCGTCTCCTTCATATATATAGAGCTCGACATGTTTTCCCGCTTCAGTCATCTGTCGTTCAAGTGTTTGACTAAATGCCACAGGCACTGACGTATCTGATGATCCATGATGAAGCTGAAGCGGACCTGAAATATCTGCAAGAAAACTATTGGCGGAAATTGAATGCCAGAACGAAGGGTTTGTTTCGGGTTCACCATACTGACGGATGAGTTGATCCCGCCATCGTCTGGCACCCGTTGGAGAAGTGCTTGGAGTGATAGTTGAGCGCCTGCGCCAGTTGTTGAGCATGTCTGCATAAGAACCAATGACTCCACCCCAGATAACGCCAGCTTTTATGTCCGGGGCCGTCACCATAGCCCGGAGGGTAATGAATCCTCCCATTGAGTGTCCCCACATGCCGATCCTATTTTTATCGACGAGCGGATGTCTTTTAATTGATGCGAGTGCATTGAGCACATCAATCGTATACGCATTTGATCCATACGCACCTTCTGGGTTACCCTCTGATTCGCCATGTCCCCGGTAGTCAGGTTTTATGAGTATATATCCCGCCCGAGAGAACGCGTCTGTATATGCGAGATACCGTTCTGTCGTCCGATATTCAAGGGGCGGGATGTATCCGTGATTAAAGACGATTACCGGAAATCCCGTCTCAGGCTTGGTATCGCGCGGGATAGTAAGAAGAGCGTAAATCGTTAGGCCTTCCGACTTATACGATACGCGGTACCGATTGTAATTACTGCCGGGTGCGAGAGTTTCCACGACGGTAATGTCGCTTCCCGGGTACGAACCTTTGCGAAGCGTTTCGATGGTAAGTACAAATGGTGTCTTAGGGGCGTTTGACGCATCGTCCTGCAGATTCATCTCATCGGTTCGAGTATCCTGTCGTGTTCCTGCTTGGTTTCTCCAGGCATACCAACCCACGAGTGACACGATGAAGATAAGGAGAATAAGGATTTTTCTATTCATAGCGTAGAGCTTCAATGGACAGAGATCCGCTGCTTTTTTTGCCGGATGCCATCCGAATACTACACCAATGCCTCCAGATACACCGAATGCCAAAGCTATTACGCTCGGAGAAACAGCAAAAGGAAGTCTCATCTATCGCGAAAGCATATACCATATTCCGACACCCAGAAACATACCTATCGCTCCTCCGGTGACCCAAAGAATAATGGCTTCAATGAGAAGCTGTTTCGTGATATTTTTTCTTTGCGTCGGGCGCCTTCCTCAGCCAATTTCCCGTGTCCGCTCATCTTCGGAATCATCAGATCAAGGACGATGACATCGTAATCATTCGTTGAGGCAAAGTCAAAGCCTGTTTCGCCATCAAAGGCGGTGTCGACGGCATGGCGTTCCTGCTCAAGCCCCTTTTTGATTGTTGTGGCAATCTGATGCTCATCTTCCACGACAAGAATCTTCATGCTTTCATTGTAGCCTTTTTACTGAAAAAGGGCTGAAACTGCGGGCTTGCATCTTGTCTGATCGGTGGTACACTATGGGCAATCGAAAAATTGTGCTATGGATTACAAAAGCGTCGAGAAACGACTCCTGGCAGCCCATACATTACTTGATAGTGATACGGTTGACGCCTCCGCATTCCAATCGCTCACATCACTCCTTCATGGTGTCCATCCGAAGATTGACCGGATGTTGACGGCAATGAGCAAGACAGCGGGACATATAGACATGATGCAAAAAGGGGATGTCATGAGTCTTTCCGCTGAATCAATTCCTGCTCACACTCATGAAGAAAAAAAACGAAAAAAATATATTCTTCTTTTTCTTAAATACTGGCGCGATCTGAAAAGCGAAGTGGCTCGGGTTGAGAAAGAACTTTCGGAAACAAATACGCCTGACGGGAGCCATGGTCTTGCCTGGGCAAAGTTGTTTGCTACTGCCAAGGGGCCATTGGGAATTATTACGGTTGTTGCAGCAGGAATTGTGATGTTGAAAGTTTCAGAAGTTAGCGTGACGGTAAAAAATACGGGATGCAGGAGTATCGATCCGTCAGGTGATTTTTCGGTGAATGTTCCGGGATTGTCACTACCAACAACAGCAATAGCAGACGGGGAGGAATTTGTAGCCAAGCTGCCGCCAGTTACGGTGACGGTTGATGCGACATCCGATCGTCAGATAATGGTTTCTTTGTATGGTGTATCGCATTCGTTTCCGCTGGGATCATCGCGCTTTGAGGTCTTCTACGATGGCCAACTGTTAAACGGTAAATCGACGCCCATCCGGTTGAGTTCTTCAAAGTCACACACCGTCGAAATCCGTTGCCAGTAGGTGTTCGTTATTTTCCCGCTTTTCGTATTTGCTCATCGGTCATGCCGAAGTGGTGGCCGATTTCATGAAGGACGGTATCCCGTATCTGGCGGCGCATGGCTTCCGGATCGTGTCCGAACGCGGCTGCTATGGGTCCGGCAAAAATGCTGACTTTGTCTGGAAGAACCGCCTGATACAACCCCCGTTTCGTTTTTGGAATACCATGGTATAACCCGAAGAGGGTCATGCCATTACGAACACGTGCTGACGCAAGATCCATTGGCGATGGCCAGATTTCAACGACTACCTCAATATTTTCCATCGCTTTTCTGAATTCCTCCGGAAGCTCATCCAAGGCTTGTGCGACTGTTTTCTCAAATTCCTCAAGTGTCATGACCCTATTGTATAACAAGACACGATTTCTATCGCACCATATGGACACCCACAAAAAGTACGGTATACTGATACCTTACTGCAATGGAGAAGACATACATATATATAGGTATAGCTATTGTTATTCTGGCAGCGCTGGGATATACCCTCTCTGCCGGTAAGCCACAGGAGGAATCTATGAAAACAACACCGACACCGACGCAAATACCGATTAAACAGTTCTCAGCTCCGGAAATGCTGATCGACGCAAAGAAAACGTACACTGCAACACTTCGCACTACAGCAGGAGATATCGTTATTTCTTTGAATGCAAAGGATACTCCCAAAACAGTAAATAACTTTGTATATTTGGCGCGTGAAAAATTTTATGACAATACGATCTTTCACCGGATTATCGATGGGTTTATGATTCAGGGTGGTGATCCGAAGGGAAATGGTACGGGAAACCCGGGATATCGGTTTGATGATGAAGAATTTCGTGGCGAGTATGTTCGTGGAACGGTTGCCATGGCGAATGCCGGACCTAATACAAACGGCAGTCAGTTTTTCATCATGCATCAGGATTATGCGCTTCCAAAGGATTATGTAATCTTCGGGAAGGTGACGGAAGGATTGGATGTTGTTGATAAAATCGCCACGGCGTCCGTGTCGATGTCACCATCAGGAGAGATGTCCAAACCGGTTGAACCGGTTCATGTGACTACGGTTGATATCCAGGAAAAGTAATCTACCTCACTTTTGGCTTCATGGTTGAGTGCTACGATGATGCGGGAGGCTCCGTATGGAACGCACATCTGTTTCGAAACTTCTTGATTTGACAGGGAAGGTGGCTGTCGTGACCGGCGGAGCAGCCGGTATTGGTTTGGGTATTTCCCGGCGGCTTGCAGAGGCTGGAGCAAGCGTCGTTATTGCGAATCGTTCTGCCAAAGACAGCGCCAAAGCGGTATCGGAGCTGACCGGAAACGGATGGAACGTCGCTGCGGTTTCCTGTGATGTGTCTCTCGAAGAGTCGGTGGCAGCACTCGTACGGAAAACAGGAGAATTATATGGAGGCATTGACATCCTCGTAAATAATGCAGGGATTTTTCCGTCTATTCCCGTAATGAAAATGACACTTGCTGATTTTGAGCACGTTATTCAGACCAACGTATATGGTGTGTTTCTTACCACCAAATACGCTTCAGAAGAAATGATTCGCGCACAAAAAGGCGGAAAAATAATTAACATTACTTCCATAGATGCGCTGCATCCTTCTATGGTCGGGCTGGCTCATTATGATACCTCCAAACACGGAGTTTGGGGATTCACTAAAAATGTTGCACTGGAACTTGCTCCTCACGGAATATGGGTAAACGCTATTGCTCCCGGGGGAATTACTACGCCAGGCGTTGTCAAATTGCTGCCCAAGGGCGTTGATATGTCGAAAGTAATGGGTGCATTTCTGGCGAAAATTCCGATGCAAAGGATGGGTGACATTGACGATATCGGTAAGGTTGCATTATTTCTGGCGTCCGACATGTCTTCATATATAACCGGAACGCAGATCGTGGTGGACGGTGGCGTGCTCTTGTCATAAGAATGTGCTAGCATATTGCTATGCCGTATATCAAAAAGGAAGACCGTCCGTCCATTGATGCGCTAGTAGACCCGATTGTCGCGCACATTAGGTCCCTTCCACAGGAAGCACAGGATGGCGCATTAAATTATCTGGTAACGCGCATCATAAAAAAAGTTTATCCCATGAAATATTTTCATCTGAATCGGGCACTTGGCGTGCTTTCTGCCATAACGCATGAGCTGTATCGCCGGGTCGTATCCCCCTACGAAGACGAAAAGATCAAAGAAAACGGTGATGTCTAATATGGATGAGTACAAAGTTCTTGCCGGCATCTACGATATACTTAATCCGAAGGAAGAAGTCTTCGAGCAGAAGGAATTTTTTGAGAGTTTAGTGAAACAATATTCCGTGACCCGGGTTCTTGACTGTGCGTGCGGGACCGGTTGGCATCTTTCGATGCTGCATGACATGGGGCTTACCGCGTTCGGATCCGATATTTCCCCTGAGATGTTGGCGATGGCAAAGCTCAATCTGGAAGGAAAGTATGTCCCGCTGAAAGAGGGTGATTTCCGAAAACTTGATTACGTGTGGGCTGATCAGTATGAAATGGTTCTTTGCCTGACGACGAGTCTGCCGCACATGTTGACCGATGAGGACGTGGTCACGGCTCTTAATTCGATGTATGGTCGGGTGAAAGACGGCGGTGTGCTCGTAATAAGCAATGGTATTACGGATGCCCTACTTGATACGAAGCCGAAATTTATTCCGGCAAGAATTAACCAAAATGACGCATTTTATTTTATCTGCGAATACGAGGCGGAGAAAACCATGACCTTCAATATTCTCTACGTGCAGAAAACCGAAGCAGGCTTTGACCAGACTTTTACCTCGACTACATACAATGCCATGAGAAAATCAGTTCTTGCCCGAGCTTTTGCACAGACACAATTTAAAAACGTGTCGTATTACGGCAACTATGATAAAAGCGAGTATTCAGAGCAGACGAGCACCAAACTTATCGTTGTTGCGGAAAAATGAAGGATATCCCCGGTTGGCTGACCTCCCATGAAGCCAATTTTCTTCGGAAAGCGGCACGGTACGTACGTGTATTGCCGGGCGTAATCGTTGAGATCGGAAGTTTCCACGGAAAATCAACCATTCAGCTTGCTACTGCAAAACAGACGGTCTATGCAATCGATCCTCACAAAGGAGAGTATAGCGGCGGTAAAACAACTTCAACAGAATCTTCGTTTCGCGCGAATTTACGTGCCGCAGGCGTAAATGACATCGTGCGTCCGGTTGTGAAGACTTCCCGTCAGGCGGCGCAGGGATGGAATGAGCCGGTCAAATTATTATTTATAGATGGACTGCATGATTACCCTCATGCACGGGAGGATTACGCGCTTTGGTCACAGCACCTGGTCGACGGAGGTATCGTTGCTATGCATGATGCCTTTTGCGGTTGGCCGGGTGCAGGAAGGGTAGCCATGGATCGGATAGTCCGGTCGGGTGAATACCGAGAGGTTGGTGCAGTAGGGTCAATAATTTTTGGCGTGAAAGGGAAATCCTCTGCAGCCGACAGCGTTATTGCGGTTGTACGCAAATTGGTTATTGAGCTATGTCAGCAGATATATGCTAACGCCCGGTTTCCCAGACCACTCGCATTTTTTTTCGTACACCGGGTGCTTCGTGTTTTCCTCCTAAGTCGATTCAGCACGCTAGGCTGACCACCGGACAAATATGCCATTGGGGAGAAGTCGTCCTGAACCTGTTTCCTTCAGTGCCAGCTCTCCATACGAAATAGTTCCTTTTTGCTTTGCTATTGCCGAGCCCACCATATTGGATAGCGCAATCGAGGAGAGGTCCGCGGTATAGGCATTGAGAAGCATAAACGCCGGCTTCTGGGTAAGAATTTTTGTGCACGCTGAGAGAAGTTTTGGGAGATCTTCTGAGAGTTTCCATACTTCGCCTTTTGCTCCGCGGCCAAATCTTGGCGGGTCGAGAATGATGCCGTCGTATCTGTTGCCCCGCCGTTCTTCACGCGTAACGAATTTGTACGCATCTTCCTCTATCCACCGAACTGGCTTGTCTGCGAGATTGGAAGTTCGTAGGTTTTGATTTGCCCAGTCTATCGCACTTCTGACCGCGTCCACATGCGTCACCTGCGCGCCCGCGCCGGCCGCAGCCATGGTAGCCCCGCCCGTATAGGCAAAGAGATTAAGAACTTTGAGCGGTCTGCCGTTTATTATGTTTGCCAACCAGTTCCAGTTGATTGCCTGCTCCGGAAAAACGCCCACGTGTTTGAATTCCGTGGGTTTCAGTGTAAAAGCAAGTGTGCGATAGCGAATGATCCAGGGATCCGGGGGCGGCTGCTTTGTCTCCCAGAGGCCGGATTTCGGGTCCAGACGTTTGTATGTCGCCGATACCGCATGCCATTGTTCCGGGGGGAGATTTTTATGCCATAGGGCGCGCGGATCAGGACGGGCCATGGTATAGGTGCCGAATCGTTCCATCTTTTCGCCCTCGCCCGTGTCGAGAAGTTCGTAGTCGGTCCAATCGTTCGGATATTCGATTGTGATGGTTTCCATGGTATGATTGTATCATGGATAACGACGAAAAAATGCGTCAGCTCAAGGAAAAACTGGCAACGTACGAAGATAAATTGCGGTTCAAAATGCGCAGATATCGAGGCGTCATACATGAATCCGCGGCAAGCGAGATGAAACATCAGGAAGTTATGGTTTTGCGTGCGATGATTGACAGTCTCAAGAAAGAAATCATTGCTATGGGAGGGAAACCATGAAAAAAATGCTTTTGGTTTTCGCTCATCCTGACGATGAATCATTTACATGCGGCGGCACTATCCCCAAATACGTGGAGGCGGGATGGTCCGTTGATCTTATCTGTGCCACACGGGGAGAAGTGGGAAACACAGGAGAGTTAGGAGAAATGACCCAGGAAGAACTGGGTAACGTGAGACAGAAAGAAGTGGAAAAAGCCGCGACTCTCCTCGGTGTCACGTCAGTTACGTTTTTGGGCTACAAAGACGGTTCTCTCGCGGAAGAAGAGCCGGGTGAGCTCGAAGATGCAATTTATCGGAAGATTGAAGAGATCGTTCCGGACTGCGTTATCACATTTGATACGACGGGGATAAGCAATCATCCTGATCATATTCGAATTTGTTATGCCACGACGTTTGCATTTCAGAAGTACGCATTTTTTATAAAAAATACCCTTGGTAAAACACCTGATTTTGATGAAGAGTCGTATCCGAAGTTATATTACGTTTGCATTCCTCAGGGCGTTACTTCGTATATGGTGAAGAAAAAAATTTTCCCTGCTGAGTCATATGGTAAGCCATGGAAGGGAGTGGAGGACAAAAAAGTGACGACCGCGGTAGACGTAGGGGAGTATGTGCAGCTCAAGAAAGATGCACTTCGGTGCCACGTATCCCAAAAGGAAGATGTGGATAGATTTTTTTCACTGCCGAACAACCCCTTACTCTCGACCGAGTATTTTATTTTGCGCATGCACGGTATTCGAGAGGTGTTCATGGGGAAGATGGACCGTGTTTCCTCCGAATTGTAACGTGCCGCACAGAAACCAGATATAATAGGAGGCCTATGAAAGAAGATTCCAATTTCGTTATAGAACATCTTCGCGTGGGAATTGGGGAGAAGGAAATTCTCAGAGACATATCTCTCGTCGTGAAAACGGGAGAGGTTCATGTTGTTATGGGACCAAATGGCAGCGGGAAGTCAACGCTTGCCTATGCACTCATGGGCCATCCGACCTACGATGTCAAAGGCAAGTCAAAGGCGCGGATTGGCGGGCGAAATCTTCTCACGCTCCCAACGGAAAAGCGTGCAAAATTAGGCCTGTTCTTGGCATTTCAGTCGCCGATTGCCATTCCCGGTGTGAGCGTTATGAATTTGCTCCGGACCAGTTATCAGGAATTGCACGCATCAACAAAGTCTCCGACAAAGCCTCCTGTCCAAAATCCGCTTCTTGCCCGGCGGTGGAAAGCAAGCGACCTGTCTCTTGCCGATTTCACCGCGTTGGTGAAGGGTAACGCCCGGGAGCTTTCCATCGATGAGGCATTTCTTTCCCGTGCCATTCATGACGGATTCTCAGGAGGAGAGAAAAAGAAAGTGGAAATGCTGCAGGCACTCACGCTTGCTCCCAAATTCGCTATTTTTGATGAAATAGACACGGGTCTGGATGTGGATGCCCTTCGTGTCGTTGCTCGGGGCATTGGGCTCCTGTCCAAGCGCGGCTGCGGCGTTATCATCATCACCCATTACCAGCGGATCCTTAAGTATCTTAAACCGGATATCGTTCATGTATTGGTGAGCGGAAAGATCGTTCAAACTGGGAAAGCATCGCTCGCCAAGACAATCGAAGATACGGGATATCAGCGGTTTTTCGAGTAATCATCGTATGAGTGTATCACCCATTTCAGATACGTATAAATACGGATTTCATAAGCCGGAGAGTTACGTGTACAAAACGAAACGCGGGCTTGATAGTGATGTTGTTGATCAGATCAGTACGCAGAAAAATGAACCTGCATGGATGCGTGAGTTTCGACAAAAGAGTTACGGTATTTTTCAGAAAAAACCGCTTCCCCCGTGGGGCGGTGATTTGTCCGGAATTAAATTCGACGATATTTTCTATTACTTGAAGCCAACAGAAAAAAGGGCTGCCTCCTGGCAAGATCTTCCGAAAGATATTAAGGATACGTATGACAGGATTGGTATCCCGGATGCCGAGAAGAAATTTTTGGCAGGCGTATCCGCCCAGTATGAATCTGAGGTTGTGTATAAGAGCATCCATGAAACGTTGAGAAAGAAGGGCGTCGTATTTTTGGACATGGATTCAGGTCTTCGTGAACACCCCGAGATTGTAAAGAAATATTTCGGTACCGTAATTCCCTATGCGGACAATAAATTTGCGGCACTCAATAGCAGCGTTTGGAGCGGGGGATCGTTTGTCTATGTCCCCAAGGGGGTACACGTTGATTTGCCATTGCAGGCATACTTCCGAATTAATGCTGCAAACATGGGGCAATTTGAGCGTACGCTCATAATTGCTGAAGAGGGAAGCTTTGTCCATTATGTTGAAGGCTGTACTGCCCCGATTTATTCTACAGATTCGCTTCATAGTGCGGTCGTAGAAATTATCGTGAAGAAGGGCGCCCGAGTGAGATATACGACGATTCAGAATTGGAGCACGAATGTATATAACCTGGTGACCAAGCGTGCACGCGTGGAAGAGGAGGGAGTTATGGAGTGGGTTGACGGGAATTTGGGCAGCAAGCTCACGATGAAGTATCCGAGTGTTTATTTAGTGGGGAGAAAAGCCCGGGGTGAAGTGTTATCGATTGCCTATGCCGGGAAAGATCAGCATCAGGATGCCGGAGGAAAAATGATCCATGTCGCTCCTGAAACGACATCACAGATCATTTCAAAATCAATCAGTAAAAGCGGTGGCAGAACATCATACCGTGGACTTGTCCAGGTATATCCGGGCGCGAAATCATCGAAAAGCAAAGTCGTTTGCGATGCGCTTCTTCTGGATGAGGCGTCGCGTTCCGATACCTATCCCACGATGAAAATCGATGAGCAAAACGTGCAGATTGAACACGAGGCAACCGTGTCAAAAATAGGTGACGAGCAGTTGTTCTATCTGGAAAGTAGGGGGATTCAGAAAGGTCAGGCGGAATCCATGATCGTCAACGGATTTATCGAGCCCATCGTAAAAGAATTACCGCTGGAATATGCCGTTGAGATGAATAGATTAATACAGCTGCAAATGGAGGGCTCAGTCGGATGAGTGTGCACAAAAGCGTCATCCAGTACCTCGAAGAAGGGGATACCACCCGCGAATACACGGTGCCTGCGCATAGTTCGCTTTCCGTTGTCCTTGCCGGGATAGATGTGACGAAGGTACATGCGTCAGTTACGGTGAGACTTGCCGGTGTGGGCGCTCGTGCAACGATTATCGGTGTTATCGTCGGCCGTAAAGATGCGGATATTCACGTTTCGACGCTTCAACGTCATGAAGCTCCTGATACGGCAAGTAATCTTCTGGTGAAATCCGCGCTTCGTGATAATGCACGATGTATCGTGGATGGCGCCATTCGTGTCGAAAAAAACGCACAGAAAACGGATGCCTACCAAAGAAACGAAAATTTGCTTCTGTCAGAGGCTGCCTATGCGGAGAGTAAGCCGGCGCTTGAGATTCTCGCGAACGACGTGAGATGTACACATGGCGCAACGGTCGGGCCGATATCCGAGGATGAGTTGTGGTTTCTTAAAACTCGCGGCATATCGCGGGCGCGCGGCGAGGCCCTCATTGCTCACGGATTTTTCAACGCGGCGCTCAGGCTTGTGGACGATGAATCTGTGCGGTATCGTATACTGGAAGACATAGCAGGTGTACTATAAAGGAGGCATATGGCAACGTTTACGAAAGCAATCGCTGTCTCTGAACTTCCACCGGGCGAGAAGAAGACCATTGTGGTGGCAGGAAGGAAAATTGCCCTTGCCAATGTTGACGGTGAATTTTTTGCGATAGATGACATGTGTAGTCATGAGGCATGCTCCCTGGGTACAGAAGGATTTCTTGACGGCTCGCTTATCATCTGCGGATGTCATGGTTCACAGTTCGATATGACGAACGGAAAAGTATTGTCGTTGCCGGCTCCAACGGACGTCGCGAGTTACGAGACAAAAGTAGAAAACGGTGATGTGCTCGTTTGCGTGTAACTATGTTTAACGCGAAAACCCTTAAGAAAGATTTTCCACAGCTCGAAAGAACGATAAACGGCAAACCAATTGTCTACCTGGATTCGACAGCAACCTCACTTAAGCCGCAGTCCGTTATCGATAAGATTCAGGAATATTACACTCGATATAGTGCAAATATTTTTCGCGGAATTTATGTCATGTCTGAGGAAGCGACCGCAGAGTATGAAAAAGCGCGCGAAAAGGTTGCTGCGTTTATCGGTGCTGCGGATACCCGCGAGGTTATTTTTACGAGGAATGCGAGTGAATCCATTAACCTGGTGGCATATGGGTGGGGCTCCAAATATCTTCATGCGGATGATCAGGTTGTTTCGACGATCTTGGAGCATCACTCCAATTTTGTTCCTTGGCAGCAGATGGCTCTGGGAATGGGATACACGTTTCGTGTTTGGGGCATAGACGCAGCCGGTTCGTTGGATCTTGCGCAGTTGGATAGGATTATTACTCGCAGAACAAAATTACTCACACTCACCGCGGTGTCCAATGTTTTGGGTACAATAGTTCCGATCAAAAAAATTGTTCGGGCAGTGAAAAAGCTCAACCCTGATTGTCTCGTTTTGGTTGATGCGGCTCAGGCAGTGCCGCACATGAAGATCGATGTTTCCGAGTGGGGAGCTGATTTTGTTGCCTTTTCCTCACATAAGATGTTGGGCCCGACGGGCATAGGCGTATTGTGGGGGAGATACGAGCTTTTGGACGCAATGAGTCCGTTTCTCTATGGCGGTGAGATGATTAAGGAAGTGTATGTAGAGAAAACGATTTTTAAGGACCCGCCCCATAAATTTGAAGCTGGGACACCGCATATTTCAGGAGTCATTGGCTTGGGTGCTGCCGTCGACTACCTGCAAACACTGGGCATGGACACGGTGCGTAAACATGAGGAGGAAATAGTTTCCTACGCCATGAATGAAATGGGACGCATCCCCGGGCTTACGATGTATGGCCCGAAAACTCCGCAGGAGAAAGGTGGCGTAATCGCCTTTACGTTGAAAGAAGCGCATGCGCATGATATCGCTCAGATTCTGGATGAAGATAATATTTGCATCCGTTCAGGTAATCACTGTGCGATGCCACTCCACGTATCAATGAGTCTTGCCGCAACTGCTCGCGCGTCTTTCTATGTGTACACAACGAAGGAAGATGTTGACAAGCTCGTGAACGGCATAGAGAAAGTGCGGCAGAAGTTTCGCAGGTAAGTATGGATATTTATAGAGAGGCTATTCTCGATCACTATAAGAATCCCCGGAATTTCGGTCATTTGGCCAAACCAACGGTGAAAGTGGAAGAAGACAACGTCACCTGCGGTGATCGGGTTATCCTGGAGCTGGAGGTGAAAGACGGACGGATAACGGATGTCGCTTTTTCTGGAGAGGGATGTGCGATTTCACAAGCGAGCGCCTCAATGCTTACCGAAAAAATAAATGGCATGAAGCTGAAGGATGTCCTCAAGCTTACCGGAAACGATATGATTGATATGCTGGGAACGCAATTAACCCCATCACGGATGAAATGTGCAACGCTTTCTTTGGAGGTTCTTCATAAGGGGATTCTCTCATTGAAAACCCCATGACTTCCGTGTAAGCTATCGCACATAACCGGTGATCGGTGTACCGTACATTGTTACCTATATGACCGATGATCCAAAAATCAAACGAACGATCCGAAAGCTGACAATGCGTATTGATCAGGATCTCTGCATTGGCGCGGCGACCTGTGTCGCGATTGCACCCAAAGCGTGGGCGCTCGATGATCAGGCAAAGGCAATTATTCTTGATACGGCGGATGCCGAGACCGATGATATGCTGATTGAGGCGGCAAAAAGCTGTCCGGTAATGGCCATTATCATTACGGATGAAAATGGAAAACAAATCTTCCCGTAGTAAGACTGAGCTTCGCAGCCCCGCCATATATAATATTCGGCCTTGTCCGGCGTGTGGTGAGAAAATTTATGGCATGCCTGGCGGGCGTGACGCGCATTGCCCCAACTGTGGATTCAAGGATCCGTGTTGCAGTGATTGATCTGGTGGCATCGGCACACTTCCCGGAATGATCTGCGTGTCTGGTACGACACATATTCTGTGGTCATAAAGTATGATAGGCTAACTATATGCTGGACAGCGTGACATGGAAAATAGGCGGCGAAGCCGGATTCGGCATAATGTCTGCCGGAACTATGCTTGCCCGGGCTTTTGCTCGGCGTGGGTATCATACGCTTGCGACGAACGAATACCCTTCACTTATCCGAGGCGGACATAATCTCATTACGGTTCGCGTTGCGACTCAGCCTTTCGGCTCTATGAACCGTGATGTTCATATACTTGTCTCCCTGCATAATCCCTGTGTTGAATTACATAAGGCTGAATTAAGCGAAAACGCGGCAGTTGTTTTCGATCCGAAGGATCATGAATGGAAGGCTCAAGATTTCCCCAAACCCGTAACGCTCGTTCCCGTCCCTTTGGCTCAGATTGTGGGATCTCTTGCCGGACCGCCGATTATGCGAAATACGGTCGCCCTCGGCGTCACGGTCGCGCTTATGGGTGCACCGTTTGAGATTCTTTTCGACGTCATCCACGACCAATTTAAGAAAAAAGACCAAAAGATTATCGACAGCAACATTCAGATGGCAAAAGCAGGTTACGATTACATCAAAACCACGTTCCCGACCGTAACTGCCAACTACCTCAATGGCGCGCAAAAAAAGGAAGACCAGCTTGTGATCAATGCCAGTGAAGCGGTGGGCGTCGGCGCGTACCGAGCGGGGCTCAAATTTGCGGCCATTTATCCTATGACCCCCATTAATTCACTTATTACTTTTTTGGCCGATCATGCCAAAGAGTTGCAGATCGTCTATAAACAACCGGAAGACGAGATAGCCGGTATTAATATGGCGATTGGTGCCAGTCTTGCCGGTGTGCGCAGTATGGTTGCCACTTCGGGCGGCGGCTTTGCTCTCATGGTAGAAGGCTTGGCGCTTGCCGGAATCATGGAGCTTCCCATCGTCATTGATCTTGGTATGCGGGTAGGACCGGCGACCGGCATGCCAACCTGGACTGAACAGGGGGAACTTCAGTTTGCGATTCACGCCGGACACGGGGAATTCCCACGTATTATACTGGCTCCTGCAGACGCGGCAGAGGCGTTTCGATTAACGGTTGACGCATTTAACCTTGCAGACCGCTTTCAGATTCCTGTTTTTGTAATGACGGATAAATACCTCAATGAAAGCCAATGGTGCGTGCCCAAGTCCGCGTTTACCGGGGATGTGGTTATAGATCGCGGCAAGCTGGCGAAGGATGCGGACATCCCGACGGATGGATCATTTAAACGGTATGCGCTTGCTACCGACGACGGTGTATCCCCAAGAAGTGTTCCTGGCCAAAAGGGCGGGGTCTATTTTTCTAATTCGTATGAACATGATGAAGTTGGACACATGACTGAGGATGCTTCTATGAGGGTTCAGATGTCTAACAAGCGGTTGAAAAAATTTGCCGCAATGAAACAGATTGTCTATCCGCCCCAAATTTTTGGCGATACGGATGCAGAGATTACCTTCGTGAGCTGGGGTTCAACTCGCGGGGCAATCCTCGATGCTATAGATCTCCTTGCGGCTGGCGGGCGTAAGGCCAGACTGGTTCACCTGTCCTGGTTATTTCCGTTTCCTGCCGAGGCAGTGCTTGCGGCGCTTTCTTCATCTACCCGAATTATTGATGTTGAGCAGAATGCAACCGGGCAACTGGCATCTCTTATCCGGGAACACACGGGACTTCTTGTGAAAGAGAAAATTTTGAAATACGATGGAAGACCATTGTATCCGGAAGAGATTGTGGAGGCAGTAACGTGACAGTCACTAGCTCTCAGTTCACGACGAATAAATTACCCACCTGGTGTCCCGGGTGCGGTGACTACGGTATTTGGATGTCACTGAAAGAAGCGTTAGCCCGGCAGGGAGTCGGCCCGGAAGACGGACTTGTCGTTTACGGTGTCGGGTGTCACGGAAACATGTATGACTGGATGAAGATTTACGGATTTGCCGGACTCCACGGAAGAACATTGCCAGTCGCCCAGGGAGTCAAGCTTGCAAATCATAAGCTGCCGGTGATAGTCGTTTCGGGAGACGGAGATGGTCTTGGTGAAGGCGGGAATCATTTCCTCCATGCCGCCAAACGGAACCCGGATATCACCGTCATGCTTCACGACAATCAGGTATATGGCCTCACAACGGGCCAGGCTTCGCCAACTGCCAAGCCCGGATTCGTCACCAAGTCTACACCGGAAGGTTCCTACGATAATCCCGTCAATCCGCTTCTTATCGCGATTGCCGCGGGCGCCACGTATGTGGCACGGGCGTTTGCCGGAGATACGCCAGGACTTATCAACATCATGAGCGAAGCAATCGCCCATAAAGGATTTTCCGTTGTCGATGTGCTTCAGCCATGCGTGACGTTCGATAAGGTGCATACATATCAATGGTATCGATCCCGGGTGTATCAGCTTGCTGAGAGCGGGTATGCGCCCACCGACAAGTTGAAGGCGATAGAAAAAGCAATGGAGTGGGGAGACCATATTCCGTTGGGTGTTTTTTACAAGGAAGAAAAACCGACCAGTGAAGATCATGAGCCCGCCCTTGCCGAGGGGCCACTCCTTTCCTCGGCGGTCGTTTCGGAGCGTCTGAACGACGTTCTTGAAGAATTCATTTAAGAAAATATTCGGGGGTTGACAAACAATTAGCAGTTGTTATACTTGAGTGCTAGACATTATGAACGAACCAGACGTTTCGCCATCTATCATCTTACCGGTCGTCCCTATCCGTGACGGTATTGTTTTTCCGGGTACGGAGATGATTCTTACGTTTGGTCGTCAACGATCCGTCTCTGCGATAGAGGCAGCGCAAAGCTCGGGCAAGAAAGTTATCCTCGCCATGCAGCGGAATCCAAATATGAATGATCCGACACCTTCGGATCTGTATCAGGTCGGTACCGTAGGAGAAATCGTTCAGATGATGAAGAACGAAGGGGAAATCAATGCGCTCGTGCGCGGAATTTCCCGTGTGAAGCTCGTGTCATTTGAAGCAGTAGAACCGTACTATATAGCGCGCGGAGAAGAGATCCGTGACAACGTTGAAGAAACGGATGAAATCAAGGCGCTGTTTAATCACCTTACGAGCGAGTTGCGAAATGCGGTAAAGTTGGGTAAAACGATGGACTTCCTGACCTTTATGAATATCATGTCGGGGATTTCACCGCTTGCTCTTTCCTATCATGTCGCAGGCGTGCTGGATATTAAGGCGGCAGATCGTCAGGAACTTCTTGAGATGGACTCCATAAAGCAACGGCTTGAGAAAGAAATTACCTATCTTTCCAAAGAAACCAAAATTTTGGAACTCGAGAAAAAAATCGCCAACAAGACACAGGAGAAATTTGATAAGAATGTGCGGGAGCAGGTGCTGCGTGAACGCATTAAGACCATCGAAAAAGAACTCGGTGAAAATGATGAAAACAAGGATATCCGTGAGTTAGCGGATAAGATTAAGAAATCGGGTATGCCGCCGGAAGTGAAAGCACGTGCTGAGAAGGAACTTGCGAGACTGGCACAGATGTCTCAATACAATCCGGAAGCATCATACGTGCGTACCTATTTGGATACGCTTGTTGAGCTGCCCTGGGGAGTATCAAGCACGAATGATGTGAGCGTGAAGGATGCGGAAAATGTCTTAAATGAAGATCATTACGGACTCAAGAAAGTAAAAGAACGCATACTCGAATATCTCGCCGTCATGAAGCTTAAGCATTTGGCAGAGAAGGGAAAAGACGATAAAGCAACGAAAGCGGGCAAGGCTTCGCCGACGATTCTCTGCTTCGTGGGGCCGCCCGGCGTGGGGAAGACCTCCATCGGCAAATCCATCGCAAAGTCATTGGGACGGAAGTTCGTAAAGATGTCACTGGGTGGAATCCGGGATGAAGCGGAAATCCGGGGCCATAGAAGGACCTATGTTGGAGCGCTTCCTGGCCGTATCATTCAGGGAATTAAACAGGCCGGTACGAAAAATCCGGTATTTATGCTGGATGAAATCGATAAGGTCGGCACCGACTTCCGCGGAGACCCGTCCTCAGCGTTGCTTGAGGCGCTTGATCCGGAGCAGAATTCGGCATTTTCGGATCATTATCTTGAGGTGCCATTTGATCTCTCAGACGTATTTTTCATTACGACCTGTAACCTTCTTGATACCATTCCGCCGGCCCTACGGGATCGTCTGGAAGTAATCCGGTTTGCCGGGTATACCGAAGACGAGAAATTCCATATAGCCAAGGGATTCCTGTACGAGAAACAACGGGAAGCCCATGCGATTCCGGATGGTACGCTCAAGATTGCGGACGCGGCGCTTCTTGAAATCATTCGTCGATATACCAGAGAAGCAGGAGTCCGGAATCTTGAGCGCGAAATGGCCACGATATTCAGAAAGACGGCCAAGAAAATTGCAGATGCAGACGGGAAGAAGAAAAGCATTGTCGTCACTGCCAATAGCCTCCATGATTATCTCGGACCCTACAAGTTCACCTCGTATCTGGCTGAGAAAAAAGATGAGGTCGGTATGTCTACCGGGATGGCATGGACCGAAGCGGGGGGAGACATTCTTTTTATCGAAGCTGCGCTTATGCCGGGCAGGGGAGCAATAACACTTACAGGACAGCTGGGTGATGTCATGAAGGAATCGGCACAGGCGGCACTCTCATATGTGCGAAGCCGCTGGAAGATGCTGGGTCTACCGGAGAAATTTTTCCAGAAAATTGACGTCCACGTGCACGTGCCGGAGGGAGCCGTGCCAAAGGATGGTCCTTCTGCCGGAGCCGCTATCGGGACGGCGCTGGTATCAGCGCTCACGAAAATTCCGATTAAACGCACCGTTGCCATGACTGGAGAAATTACGTTGCGGGGCCGTGTTTTTGAAATCGGCGGCGTGAAGGAGAAAGTTATCGCCGCTCACCGGGCAGGAATTAAGACCGTGATCCTTCCAAAGAATAACAAGAAGGATCTGGAAGATATTCCCAAGAGCGTGCAGGAAGACCTTGCCTTTCATTTTGTTGAACACATGGACGAAGTATTGAAGGTTGCCCTTGCAAAGCCGGTATCGCTGAAGGGGCTTGTGACAGGACAACAGGCAAAGCTTTCTGCATAAGCACCGCTAGTTGGTCATGAAGTCATATACTGCACGGGAAACCCGTGCGACTTCCTCACTCGTTCGTTCTTCATCCTGAATGTTACTTGTGAATACGCCGATGTAATACTTGGTTCTTCCGTTGGTGATCACGCCTGCATCATGGACGGCTCCAACGCCGGTACCGATTTTGTGGTATGAGATTGCATCATCAGGAAGCTGTGCGGGCAGCCTATCCTCGAAGTCCGTATCTTTGAAAAATCCGATCATTTCCTCTGTCAGTGCTTTGTTTGTGATGGTTCCGTCAAACATTTTTCGGAAAAGAATGGCAATATCCTTGTTGGACGTTGTGTTCTTCATCATATCCGTCTGAGTGGTTCCCAGTGTTTCTATATATGTTTGTATATCTTTGAGTCCGAGAATATGGTTGGCGAGGATATATGCTGCCGTGTTGTCACTTTTTTGGATCATCAGTCGAGCCAGGGTCTTAATGGAATACACGGTGCCCGGTTTGTCATAGCGCATGCTGCCGGTTCCGTAGTCCTGCACATCTTTTGCCTGCATGGTGATGGTATCGGAGAAATCGATGTTACCCTGACTCGCTTCATGGTACAGGGTAACAAGGATAGGAACTTTGTTTACCGATGCGCCGTCATAGATGGCTGCTTCATTGATGCCCATCTCGAAATTTGACGTGAGATCGACAACGTAGACTGAATAGTTTTTCCATTTGGCGTCCGCCAGCTCCTTGACGGCAGACCGAAGGTCATCGGGCTTTTTGGATTTGGAGAACATGGAGAGAATTTTGCTATTTCCTGACTGGGTTTCTTCAACAGGTTTCGGGCTATCAAAGTCGCTGGCCAGTGGCGAAATGACCGCCTCCGATGCGCGGGTGATACGGAGGAGATAGAGAAGCGTTCCAATAAAAACGAAAAAAAGTAGAAAGACCGTACGTTTTCCTTTTGATGCGTGTGCAATTCTACGCCGCTCGTACATGGGCAAATTGTATCATAGGATCCTGAAATCCTTTACGAACAGTATGAGACAATCAAGAACATGGATACGAAATTCATTCAGACCGTTGCATATATGATGGTTTATGATGGGAAATTGTTTCTTGTCCGGTCCCGGGGGAAAAACGCGTTCTATATGCCCGGGGGCAAGCTGGAGGCAGGTGAGACCGATGCGCAGGCCCTCGTGCGCGAAGTGACAGAAGAAATATCTCTGAAACTTCATCCGGCTACACTCTCATTGTTTGGGATATTTACGGCTCCTGCATATGGGGAAGGAGAAGGTGTTACTGTCGAGCTTCGCGTGTACAAAGGGGAACATTCAGGATATATTCAGATAGGATCGGAGATAGAGGCATCAGCATATTTTACCCGCGACGAATACTTCAAGATGCCTGAAACTGCGCCCGCAGTACTCGTACTGTTTGAAACGCTTCATAAACAGGGGATTGTGCGGTGATTTATTTTTTCGGACAGATTAGAACGGTGCGATATCTTGAAGATTCGTCGGTGAGTTGATCTGCTGTTCCGTCCCAGGAAAAGGCAAATACATTTGTGGGTGTGAGAGTGTGTGCGCAATAGGCCTCCTTGAGCATTTGTATATCCGTAAAATATCCAAATCCCCGGTCGGACTGTTCTTTGTAGCCCTCCTGGGAAATATCAAACAGGAAATAATCACCCAGAAGCGGTGTTACGCCATAGAGCACAAGAAGCATCTGTCCGAATCCCGACTGGAACGGAAGCGTATCGCCGACGCTCAAGAATATTGTTTTTTCCGGAATAGTGGGGTACAGCGAAAACCAACCAGAGAGGAGAGATAACCGGGTTTCGCTGATTTTGCGTATAGCGCCAATTTCCTGCCGTATGAAAAACGTGTTTGCGCCCACGAGAAAACAGAGCGCGATAACGGCCGCTTTTTTCCGGATATTCGTCGAGAAGAAGTATCCGGCAAGTATGGAGAACCCAACCGCCGTCAGGTAAAAATGCCTGGATTCCATGATGTGTGGGGGAGGGATGAGAGTAAGCGGTAGGATGGAAAGAACGACGAATATGCTCAAGTCCCGAACCAGGCGGGCTTTCTTTTGCGTACGCATCCAGAGGATAATTCCTGTCCACAGCATTATATAGAAGAGGGGAAGTATCGCGTCGTATGCCAGTCGATATTCCTGTCCGAGAATTGCCCGTCCGATCGCCAGCGGGATCTGGATGGGGATAAAGAGGCGTGGTAGATGCAGCGACAGAAATGTCGCCAGCTGATACAGAATATCCGTGAGGGCAAATGAAGAGATATGGGGAGCAGCCGTGGTGAGTCGTGAAGTAAAAAGAAGCGGGAGAAACCGGATACCCAGGTAGAGAAGCCCCGTGGCGATGACCGGTGGCAGGAGTCTGCCCGCGCGTAGTAGAAAATATGGTAGCAGTATGACCGTGTTTTCACGGAATCCAAGAGAAAAAAATACCGATATGAGCGCTCCGGTCAGAAGCGCTGTTTTGTGTTTTACCAGATACAGTTCAAAAAGGATAAGTCCCACGAGGCCCAAGAATACTCCGGGTAATACGGACATGGATGCCGCGTACCAGGTGACTGCCTGATGCGGCGTATAGACGCAGGCAAAGATCATTGCGGAAAGAAGTGCCGTCAGGCGACTTTTTGACACGATATGTGCCAGAATATACACCCCGCATACGTTGAGGGCGTGGAGGAAAACGCTATATATCCCATAGGGTATGTGATTTACTCCAAAGAACCAGTAGAGGAGAGCGACAAGCGATATGGAAAACGGTGTAAAGTGAAATCCCGAGAATCGGATGAGTGAATCCAGTCCGTTTTCCTGTGCCACCATCACTCTGGCAAAACCGCTCCACTCATCCTGCTGAAAGTATCCGTGCCAGGTGCCCCAATATACGCTGAATGTCGCAGCGAATAAGAATAAGAATATACCCCAGGACAGGTGTTTGGAAAATGACTTCATTATGTTTGTTACTGTATAGTATAAGGTATGGACGAGTTAGTGCGTCAAATCTTGCTGATTCCGATGCTCGTTATCGCAGCGTTCGTTAACATGCGTGATCAGCCCCAGCGCATCTACACGCAGTCAGACATCGCCATTGCAAGCCCTTCGGGTACTTGGAGAACCGCGGCATCATTCCCCACACAGCGGTATGATTTCGGAGGTGCTGTTGCAGGTGGCAAGATGTATGTTGTAGGCGGACTGGTATTGTCGACACCATGGACGCCAACCAAAAGGATTGATGCATACGATCCGGCTTCAAACAAGTGGGGACGTGTTGCCGACTATCCCAGTATCATTCATCACCCCGGTGTTACTGCCTGTGGCAATAATCTGTACGTTGTGGGAGGGTATTGGATTCGTATCATTCCCACGGCGCTTGTACATACATATGACGCGGCGACTGATTCGTGGATCCGTTTGCCTGATATGCCCCATGCCCGAGCAGCCCTGGGTGTTGCCTGCACGGAGGGTAAAATTTATGCAGTTGGCGGTGAGGCAGGGGGAGCTACACAACACGCGACTCTTGATATCTATGACGTAGCCAAAGGAGTCTGGGAAACGAAATCGCCTATGCCTACCGCTCGCGAGCATTTGTCTGCGGTGGCAGTCGGGGGCAAAGTGTACGCGATGGGAGGACTATTTAAAGATCGATTTAATGCGCTCGACGTAAATGAGATGTATGACCCTGCCACGGACACATGGACATCCCGGGCTCCCATGCCTCAGAAGATAAGCGGATTTTCGATGGCGGCAGTGAGGGATAGTATTTATGTTTTCGGTGGAGCCAGAGGTGATGCGGTATCTTCAGAAGTTTTTGAGTATAAAACGAAGGAAGATAAGTGGTATCGCCGGGGAAATATGCCCAGTCCCCGATACGGGCTCGTGGCGGGTGCCATTGATGGGGCGATTCACGTTGTGGGCGGTAACGCAGTCGTGAAGGGAAATTATTTCAGTCAGGATCACGACGTTTTTGTCCCATGAACATCGCCATATTCGCCAATTCCATCCACACCAATACCCTTTCAGGGGGAGATAAAATTTTTGTCGAATGTGCCAAACGCTGGATTGGCATGGGACATAACGTCACCATCATCACCAATGGCGCGGGTGAGCGGTATTGTGTTGCCAATGGCGTGTCTTGCCAAAATATCGTTTTCTGGAGATCCTCTTTCTTTGACCGACTCGGGTTTGTGCTATCGAATTTTTTCAAGATATTTTCATCGCTCTTCTATAGTATCCTCAGGCCGCCACCGACTGCTGATATTGTTTTTGCCTCATCGTTTTTTCTTCCCGATGTCTTACCGGCTCTTTTACTGAAGATGCGCAAACCCACCGCCACGATGGTTACTGCCAGTTATATTTTCACCAAGGAACCGTTTGGGCGTGATTATAGCGGCGGGAAGCTGAAAGGATTTATTTTTTGGATCAATCAGACAATAAGCCTTTCCATCGTGGGAAATTTCGGAAGCAAGGCTCTTACCGCGTCTGCGGAAGACCGGCACAGATTTGCGCAGCTCAGGCGTATGAATGAGGCTGATGTACTGGCGGTGCGGGGTGGCGTTGATAACGCATTTTTTGCCAGTGTCCCTGCGCAGCCTCTTATCTATGACGCTGTATTCATGGGGCGCTTTCATCCGCAGAAGTGCGTACCGGAACTTATCGATATTTGGGAAAAAATCGCCGCGTGGGACAACAAGCGGGTGCTTGCGCTTGTCGGAGCAGGTATAGAGGAAAAGAAACTTCGAGATCTGGTGTTAGCCAGGAAATTACAACATAACGTTGTTTTTCTGGGTATGCAGGACGGAGTGGAGAAAGTGAAGATTCTGAAGTCGTCTCGGGTTTTTGTGTCCGCATCCCGGTTTGATACCGGGAACATAGCACTCGATGAGGGGATGGCATGCGGGTTACCTGGAATAGTGTACGATCTGCCACACTTGGATTACCCGTCAGGGGTGATCAAGATTGCCGTGGGGAACCACGAAGAATTTGTGCGGGCAATTCAAAAGGTGCTCAGTGATGATGCGCAGCGGGCGAGGCTTTCATCAGATGCCCTTGTGTTTGCCAATACCATTGACTGGGACAAGAAGGCAAAAGAACTTCTGGACTTTTTAACGGGATGACAGGCGGTTGTCTGTTTGACAACGAATCGTTTGAATTGTACGGTAACGTACAGAAAGGCATGCTATGAAAAATACGAAAAAAACAGTAACAAAAAGTGACACGGGATTTACGGAAGAAGAACGAGCCGCCATGAAGGAGCATATCCTTGAACTGCGTGCCGCAGCAAAGGGTCAGGATGGAGATAAAGCAGTGCTCGCCAAGATTGCAGGAATGCCTGAGCCCGACCGCAGTATGGCCAAGCGGCTTCATGATATTGTTCGGGCGAATGCACCCGAGCTCATGCCGAAACTTTGGTATGGGATGCCTGCGTATGCAAATAAGGAAGGGAAAGTGGTTTGTTTTTTTCAAGGCGCTCATAAATTTAAGGCGAGGTATTCAACGTTTGGATTCAACGACTCTGCAGCGCATGATGATGGCGCCATGTGGCCGACCGGATTTGCCTGAAAGAACTGACGGCGGCGGTGGAAAAAGAGATAGGGCAGTTGGTAAAAAAGGCAGCGCGGTAGAGTCGTATTTGCAGTATTTTGTGTTACTGCGCAAGTCGGAATTATGTACGTATTTTAAACCAAATCAGAACATATTTCATCAAGAATTCATAACTGCTGTTGCGAGAAAAAGGGGTAAAGGGGAAAATGAATCGCAACAGCACTCCCTACGCTCCAGCCGCTTCGCGGCTGTCGCGAACGCTCTCGTGTCTCTCGCCCCGCTGCGCGGGGCTCGTCGGGCGCAAACCCCAAGGTAAGGGGAAAAGGAATAAGGAAGGATTGTATGAAGACAAAGACTCTAGATTCTGTAACACCCACCCTCCCAAATTGAATTGAGGGCTGCACCCCCGCTTACGGCGAGAGGCCGCCCTTGGGGGCGGCTTGCCGGGAGTTCATTACTTCTAGAATCTCTTCCACTCTCTTCCGCGCTACGCGATGATATTCTTGGTTTCATATCTCCTGCCTTCGCGGGGGTCCGTTTTCCCCCTCCGGTCCAGAAGATGAATATGCTGGCCGGTTTCCCCCACGCGTCGAAGACTCGCGCGGGGGAGCCCCCGCCGCCAAGATTGTATCCCTAGTCCAGCGTTCGCACGGCTTGCGCGCCCGCTTGGAGGAGGCGCTTTGCGCAAAGATTATTTGAGCGCCCTGCGCACCAAGTTTGGGCGTTGGCTAAGCGCGCGAAGACGCGCGCCTTTTAGCTCGTACTCTCCGGGGGAAGCTCGGCGGGGGAACGGATGAGGAAAGAAATACGAATCGGCCTTTTTGTATAGTAGACGGCCGATTGTGCTACAGGCTTAAGTATATAATCTTCTCTATTCCGGCCGATTCTTTGCTATACTGAATTCATGGGAGATTATACGCAAGTTCCCACTCCACCGGCCGATCCCGTGGCCACAGCTTCCGCACAACCGGATTTTCCCATTTCTGATCCCAATCGGCCTATTTTCACCATTCCGGCTGATTCGCCACAAGCCACTCCTTCAGCGCAACCGAAACCGGCCGATCCAGTCGATCAAGTTTTTGAAGCTTCGGCTTCGGCTAAAATTACACCACCAGCCGATTTGACTGTCACGGCTTCAGGCTCTGAGGATTTACAGCCAACCGTTCCCATATCGCCCCAATCTCCCGCACCTCTCGAAGTTCCTGTTCAGGCTGCTTCCTCTCAATCCGAGCCTCAATCTCCACCCGTTTTCACGCCATCCGAAGTTCCAAAAGTGGATGATATCCAAGACCATTCACCATCAAATCCGCCGTCCCAAGTGCAACCAGAAGCACCAAAGAACACTCCGGTAATTCATGTCGAAAACATTCCATCGCAATCGGCCGGAATCAAACCAGAGCCGTTAGAAGGCACTCAAAACACGATATCGGCCGATCCCAAACCACCAGAATCTCCTAAATCTTCATTTGGTGATCTCATGGGAACACCCGCCGAGTTGTCGGAAGAACCGGCCATACACATTGATCCCATTGAAGCACCCACAACACCACCTGTTTTCAACGAAAAAGAAGCATCTGCAATTCACAGGCAACGAGCAGTAGAAGCACGCAAACAGAAGCGTGAGGAAAATCTCGCAAAGATTCTTGAGTTAGCTCAAAAGAAAGGTACGATTGATAATCTCGATGTCCGTGACTTTCTCCATATTTCCCAAACAACAGCCACCGACTACTTGCATACATTGGTCAACAGTGGAAAACTAAAGAAAGAAGGAAAAGCAAAGGCAACAGTATATTCTTTGTGAGGAGGTGATTGGTATGATTCCGTTAGCAGTATGGCAAACATTAGCTGGTGGAGCAGGTGGTTTGGTTCGCGCACTCGTTGGTATTGCGAAAGGCAAAGAGTTTAATCCTGACACATTCAAGTTCCAATGGAAGTATTTTGCATTCTCAATCATTGTTTCCATTATTACCGGACAAATGGCAGGGCTCATTATGAACGCTGATTGGCGCATGTCGTTATTAGCAGGATACGCAGGTAGCGATTTACTGGATAGTTTCTACAAGCTCAGGTTTGCACAGCTTATCAAGTCATGAAAACGAAACAAAAACAGAAATTCAACACCAACAAGCTGGTTTTGGTACCGGCTGCTTTGCT
>CAZKLT010000009.1:0-920 GCA_964553825.1 uncultured Gammaproteobacteria bacterium | reverse complement strand
TAATGGTCAGATCGTCCGATGTGTCGGCGTGATTGCACCAAACAACGGAGAATCGTTTGAAGAAGAAGCAACAGAAGCAAATGCAAAGCTCCTGTCAGGTAAAACAGTCACTCTTGAATATGACACATACACTTCGGACAGGTTTGGCAGAGTATTGGCATATCCGTTAATTGATGGGAAGAATGTGGTAGTTGAATTGGTGAGGCTCGGTTTAGTGAAAGTGACCATTTATGAGGATAGGCGGAAACTGAAATATCAGGATGAGTTGTTAAGGGCACAAGATGAGGCGAAAAAGAAAAAGCTGGGGATTTGGAGTGGGACTAAATAATTTTTTTGTTTTTCGTTTATACACAGTATTCTTTATATTTTTGAGCATCGAGTTCGCATAAAGTAGAAAGTTTTTGTTTTGGATATCGTTGTTCGGCAGATATAAATACTTCTTTTGAGCATACCGTTCGTTCTGAATCGCTGAAGGCATTGGATTGACAAAACGTCAATGCACGTTTATATTCCTCACCTGGTTTTCCAAATTGCATCATTCCAGATGCTAGTCCTCGAAGACAAGGCACAATTAAATCCTCGCGTTGTTTTCTGCAAACGTCTATGTACTCAATAGGATCACCTTTTCCTATAACAAATCGCACACTATTATCTGCAAGAGTATGCATGGCAATGGGAGCATACGCTGGTTCTACGTGTTTTGATACATAGGGCGCAGATTGCTCAAGTTTATGATTGCCTAGCCACGATATCGCCGTCATCATATCGCGATAGCAGGATTCTTTATATTTTTCCGGTTGTTCGTGACAAAGCCAAAGTGGGTCATCGAGTTTTATTTCCATCCCGTTGGCGCGGTTATAGTAGGCAATGGCTATGGAATCAAAAACACCGGTCGCGCATAATTTAAGCTGTTCTTCCGT
>CAZKLT010000008.1:38888-51767 GCA_964553825.1 uncultured Gammaproteobacteria bacterium | reverse complement strand
GTGAAAAGCACCCCGGAAGTGGAATGAAAGAGTACCTGAAATTGTCAACTAACAAACAGTGAGAGTCCCGCAAGGGATGATCGCGTGCCTATTGAAGAATGATCCGGTGAGTTACCGTCGATTGCAAGTCTAACCAAGGCAACTTGGGGAGGCGTAGTGAAAGCGAGCCCTAATTGGGCGTCTAGCAGGCGGCGGTAGACCCGAAACCTGGTGAGCTAACCATGAGCAGGGTGAGCGCTTGAGAAATCAAGCAGGAGGCCCGAACTCTTCAGAGTTACAAATCTGTGAGATGACTTGTGGTTAGGGGTAATATGCCTATCGAACCAGGAGATAGCTGGTTCTCCCCGAAATATATTTAGGTATAGCGGCGAGATATGCTACGAGGGGGTAGAGCACTGACTGATGTTTGTTTCGCAAGGAACAGGCATTTATCAAACTCCGAATACCTTCGTTAGAATCTCTGCCAGTCAGACATGCACGGCTAAGCGCGTGTGTCAAAAGGGAAACAGCCCAGATTCACATCTAAGGTCTCTAAATGTATGCTAAGTGGTTAAGGAAGTCATGGTTTTAAAACACCCAGGAAGTTGGCTTAGAAGCAGCCATCTTTTAAAGAACGCGTAACAGCGCACTGGACGAAAGCCGTGGCGCCGAAAATGATCGAGGCTCAAGCATACTACCGACGGTTGAACTCCACAGCAATGTGGGTGGGTAGGGGAGCGTTCTTGCTGCAGTGAAGGACAGGCCGTAAGGCTATCTGGAGTTGCAAGAAGTGAGAATGCCGGAATGAGTAGCGTTTGAAGGTGAGAATCCTTCATGCCGAATGCGCAAGGTTTCCGAAGCAACGTTCGTCGTCTTCGGGTAAGTCGGAACTAAGGCGAGGCCTCTATTGGGGGCGTAGCTCGATGTAAAAACGGTTTATATTCCGTTACAGATATGTGTCGATTAAAACGTAAGGGGGTGACAAAGGAGGATGGGTCTCATGGTCGATTCGTCGGCCACTAAGCTTCGAAATAGTGATAACTGGTAAATCCGTTATTGCGTTTAATCTAAGAAGCAGGGAAGTCCAAACCGAAAGGGGCGGGCAACAGAGATAGTTCTGCTTTCGAGAAAAGTCTCATTACGGAGCACATATTTTCCGTACCGCAAACCGACACAGGTGCGCTGGTAGAGTATACCAAGGCAAGCGGGCGACAGTGGTTCAAGGAACTCGGCAACAAAAACTAGGCGTAACCTTTGGGAGATGCCTTGCCACGAGCAATCGTGGCCTCAGTTAACGACACAAAGCGACTGTTTAACTAAAACACAGGTCTCTGCGAAGCCGAAAGGCAACGTATAGGGGCTGACACCTGCCCAGTGCCGGTAAGTTAAGAAAGGTTAGTCACTTTCGCAAGAGAGAAGCTGATTTTTCAAGCTCCGGTGAACGGCAGCAGTAACTATAACTGTTCTATGGTAGCGAAGTTCCTTGTCGGGCAAGTTCCGACCCGCACGAAAGGTAGAACGACTTTGTGACTGTCTTGAACCATTACCCGGCGAAATTGAAATGGCTGTGAAGATGCGGCCTACTTGCACATGGACAAAAAGACCCCGTGAAGCTTTACTGCAGTTTGGCACTGAGGACCTTATTTTGACTGTCGAGCATAGGTGGGAGCCTTCGGGCGCAACATGGAATACCACTCTTCGAAATGGGGAAATCTTACTTACTCCTACATAAAAATCTAGGAGGAGAACACTGTCTGATGGGCAGTTTAACTGGGGAGGTTGCCTCCAAAATCGTAACGGAGGCGTACAAAGGTTGGCTAATCCTGAATGGAAACCAGGACCTGTCGTGCAAACGCGATAAGCCAGCTTGACTGCGAGACCTACAAGTCGAGCAGAGACGAAAGTCGGTGTTAGTGATCCTCGACTACCTCGTGGGAGGTATCGGGCTTAACGAATAAAAGCTACTCCGGGGATAACAGGCTGATCGCTTCCGAGAGTCCATATCGACGAGGCGGTTTGGCACCTCGATGTCGGCTCATCCTATCCTGGGGCTGGAGAAGGTCCCAAGGGTCCGGCTGTTCGCCGGTTAAAAGGGTACGCGAGCTGGGTTCAGAACGTCGTGAGACAGTAGACCGATAGTAATGTAGACAATTACTATCAAAGAGCTGTCTTTCCTTCTGCGTTTTGAATTTGTGAGGAAAAGAAGGAATCCTGTAATAAGACAGGAATAAATCTGGCTAAATGCTGGAAACTCCGAGTATAACGTGATACTATGGTTTATAGAGACTAACTAATCTCTATGAATACAAGTAAAAATTCATTGTTTGCGGACAATCAGCAGGTAAGCAGGAGTGTTCATGATGATTATTTTTCTGGTTTTGTTGACGGCGAGGGATGTTTTTACATCGGATTTTCAAAACGTGAAGATTTGCCTATGAAATGGCAGATTTTAACTGAATTTCATGTAAGTCAGAATCCGGGGAGTAAAAATGTTCTGAGCGCATTACAGAAACGACTTGGGTGCGGCTATCTTAAGCCAAATCACCCAAAAAGTTCATCTGATAAAACGTGGATTTTGATAATCAAAGATAAAGGTGATCTTCAAAAGAAGGTCATTCCGTTCTTTGATACCCATCCACTACAGACAATAAAACAACTGGATTACCAAGTATTTAAGAAGGTAGTCCAAATGATAGAAGAAAAACGTCATTTGACAAAAGAAGGATTTCAAAGGATCGTTGAATTGGTTTTTTCGCTCAAACGAGAGACCAAAAAACGATACACCAAAGAAATGCTTCTTGCTTCCTGACACCTCAGAGACTATATGTCAGAGTCCGACGAAAGTCGTGACAAGATATAGTCCGAACTGCATGGCGACATGCAGAGTGTTCATAGAAATATGGCGCTCCCGATGATAAAAATCGTCGCGGATAACAAATTGTCGGTCTCTATCCTGTGCAAGCGTTTGATTCTTGAGGGGTGCTCTCTCTAGTACGAGAGGACCGAGAGGGACAGATCCCTGGTGTGTCTGTTGTCGGAAAACCGGCATCGCAGAGTAGCTAGATCTGGACGGGATAAGTGCTGAAAGCATCTCAAGCACCAAGCCCACCCCAAGATGAGGAATCGTCATAGACCCCCGGGAGAATACCGGGTTGATAGGCGAGAAGTGTACGCGCTGCAAGGCGTTTAGCTTACTCGTACTAATTGGTCAAAGTTGTGGAGAACAAAGGACATCTTTGTCTTGACAACGAAATAAGCAGTAAGGGTATAACGTTACCCCTTACGAAGTAACTACGCAAAGATTTTAACAATTAGAACGATTGACCCAAATAGCGAAAACCGCTCTAGGGTCTTCCAGTCTTTTGAGCGATGTGGCACCACCCGATCCCATTCCGAACTCGGAAGTGAAACGCATTAGCGCCAACAATACTTGTTTCGCAAGGAACCGGGAAGATAGGTCAAGGCTGGGGGACTGTGGAGCGGTTTTTTTTATTGGGCTCATTGCGGTTTGGCCCCGTATCATATATAATATCCCTTATCCTTAAAGAAAGCAGGTTATTAATGAATGGCAAGACAAAAGAAGCAATCCTCTAACGAAACGGGCGCACCTGCGTCTTCTTCTGCTGAAGAAACTCCCAAAAAAGCATCAACGAAAAATCCACAAACGATGGATGAGCTTTTGGCGATGACCGGATATACCCTGAAGGGAATAAAAAAGGGCAATATCGTCGAAGGCATTGTCGGACGTGTGCTCCCCAATGAAATCACCATTGATGTGGGTGGTAAGACTGAGGGCGTCGTCATCGACCGAGAATTGGAAAACTACCGGGAAATGCTCATGGCCCTCAAGCCGGGAGACAAAGTTGTGGCCCAGGTTATCGTGGCTGAGAACGATCGCGGTCAGTCGGTATTGTCCCTTCGGCGCAGCATCTTTGAAAAACGATGGGCTCAGCTGGTTGAGCTTCAGAAAAAGGCAGAAACAATCGAAGTTATCCTAAAGGAGCCCGTTCGGGGCGGTATGCTTGTTGATTTCGGCGGACTGCGCGGCTATATTCCGCAATCCCAGCTGGATCCCGCGCTTTCCAAAACGACGGATCGGGTGTCGGGGCGCAAGATTGACGTAAAAGTCGTGGAAGTCGATAAAGAAACCAACAGGCTCGTATTCTCCCAGCGCGCTGTCTCAGAGGGAGCCGCACTTGCCAAGCAGAAGGAAGTTTTGGATGCGTTGACAGTAGGAGAGAGTGTGCAAGCTTCCATTACGGGTGTTGTTCCATTTGGTGCGTTTGCCAAGCTGACGGTGACCAAAGAGGGAACCGAGCACAGCGTTGAGGGTCTTATCCATATTTCTGAAATTGCCTGGGAAAAAGTGGAAGATCCGGGTCAGTATCTGAAAGTTGGCGATAATGTAAAGGTAAAAGTCATTGGTATCGATGAGTCGACAGGGAAGCTGACGCTTTCCCTCAAACAGCTTCTTCCCGATCCGTGGGAGCATGTTCTGGACATGTTTGAGAAGGATTCGACGGTGAAGGGCACAGTTTCCCGCGTTTCCCCCTATGGTATCTTTGTGACGCTTTCACCCGGCGTAGAGGGACTTATTCATATCAGCAAGGTGTCACCCGGCGAAGAACCCAAGACGGGTGACGAGATAACCTGTCTTATTGAAGACATCCAGCCGGATAAGCGCAAGATCAGCCTCTCCATGGCGCTCACTGAGAAGCCGATGGGGTATCGGTAACCGTACACACATATACGAAGAAAGCGTCGTCGGCAAAGATTTCCTTAGGCGAACCTGCACAATATTCTGTAGTATCCGCGTATACGTCTCTGTTGAAGGAGAGCGAATCAGTGTTTTTTAGGGTGCGTTGCTGAAAATCCCGTTCCACGACGAAAATAATCTGAAATGGGACAGCAAGTGCCGGGTGCGCTGTAGGTGCAACATCCTGCGTGTGCCGGGATATCACATGCAATGCAAGATCATTATACGAAGATGACGCCCTGTTGCGCCAAAAGTACGGAAGATAGAGAAATTGATCATGGACAGGAAAAAAGAATATCTGATCACCGGATTTCCAGACAGTTTCTACCGTCGTGAGCATCTGCTGGGTAAAGTCGGGCTGCGAATACCATCGGACATAAAATGTGGCAAAGGAGAGAAAATAGAGAAATGCGCAGATGCCCAGTATGCTTTTTTGCAGGCTTGGTGTGATAACCGTTTCTATAAATCGTGCTGATACGATGCCCAAACCGAAAAGAAACGTGATGACAGCCGGGGTAAATGTGCGCGGAAGAAAAAGACTCCGGTCCAGCTGAAGGGATAGTATGTAGATGATCATGACATTTACCACAAATACGAGAAAACACATCATGCTAAAGCTCTGCAGCATGGAATGCTTGCGCATGCGAACTGTCATAAACATTCCGCCGATAAGCCCAATGACGGCAACAGAGCGAATCACATAATCAACCGTGCGTCCGTCAGGAATGCGTTCGCCAAGGAATCCGCTGATGCCGGCTGTCTGGATAATGAGCAGAGAAACGGATGGAAGCGTCGGCCACGGGATCCAGTGCGTCGTATTGATAATCGTTTCTACCTGCTGAAAGTAGAGATATCCACCGCACGCGAGGAAAGCGGGCAGTAACGCCAGCAGAATCATACCGCCTGTTTTCATTCGGCTTTTGAGGCCCAGTCCAGGCGCAAGAACAGCGCTGGCGCACACGATACTGAGAAGAAACGGCAGAAGAAGATAATTTATCATGCTGCCGATGAGCCCGAGAAGCCCCAAAAGGACATAGAGGTTCCAGGGGTGCCTGCGGGCAGCTGCCTGCTCAAGACATCGATAGGCCACAACGAGGATGCAGCTTGTAGCCAGCATGATGAGTCCGTAATCGCGGAAGATCCAGGAGAGATCGATGAGCAAGAGAGAAAATGACAATAAAAGCAGTATTGCCGTTGCGGCTGTGCGATTTTTTGATCGGAAAAAGAAATACGGGATGAGAAATGCTGCAATAGATGCAAGACCGGAGGGAAATCGCAGCGCCGCCTCATGTGTGGCAAGTGCCGCCTGTGCGTGCGTAAAGAAGTAGTAGAGCGGCGGCCTGTCATCAATCGGTGAGATGAAATGGAGCCAGTACGATGGGTACATCGTGGCAAACCGGTAGGTCCACAGCTCGTCACCGATGAACCGCCTCGTCAGAAGCGGATAAAAGCGCGCAAGGATTCCTCCTGCAATGATGAGAATATCGATAATGTTCCTGCGTATGGTGTTCACTGGAATCGTGCGTGTTGCGCTGGCATGATTGATGCCTTTGATAAAGGCAGACACGGATAATCCGTCGGGGACGGGTGTTCCGGTGGTGCGCCTTGGGCCTATGATACCATCTTCTTTATCTATTTTTATAGTGCCTACGGTATAATGCTCGTATGAAGTTCCGCGCAACGTTTGTGTGCCAGCAGTGTGCCTATGAAACCCCCCAGTGGTATGGGAAGTGTCCCAACTGCGCAGAGTGGAATTCTCTCGTTGAGACCGTAAAGCAAGAGCAGACAAAGGGAAACACAAAGCACGGTTCATTTTCCGGCGTCCCGAGTGCGCGGCCGCAAAAGCTCTCTGAGGTGAAGCATATTGAGAAAAATCGTCTCAAGAGCGGATTTGCGGAATTCGACCGGGTTATGGGTGGGGGCGTCGTCTCAGGTTCCGTTACGCTGCTGGCTGGCGATCCGGGGATCGGCAAGTCGACACTGCTGCTTCATGTCCTTGCCAAGACGGGAGGTCTGTATGTTTCCGGGGAAGAGTCAGCTGAGCAAATCAAGCTCAGAGCAAAACGGTTGGGTATAGAGGGGAATAATATCATCGTGTTGCCGGAGACAGACGCAGCAGCGATCGCCGCAGCTATCGGGCAGGGGGAGAAGCTTCCTTTGGTTATCATAGATTCTATCCAGACGCTCTCATCGCAGGATTTGGATGGTATGGCTGGATCGGTGGGGCAGATACGGCATTGTGCGGAAATTTTGGTAGCAGCCGCTAAATCGACGGGCGTTCCCGTCATCATCATTGGTCATGTAACAAAAGAAGGAACAATCGCCGGCCCCAAGGTGCTTGAACATATGGTTGATGCCGTGTTGTATATAGAAGGGGAGCGGTTTGCCAATGCCAGAATTCTTCGAACCCTCAAAAATCGTTTCGGTGCCGTGGAAGAGGTGGGAATTTTCGAAATGGCCGATGTTGGACTAAAGGAAATAGACAATCCCTCGGCTCTTTTTCTTCAAGATCGAGTAAAAAATGTTCCTGGCTCTGTTGTGACGGTAATTATGGAAGGAACACGGCCGATGCTGGTCGAAATCCAGGCGCTTGCCGTGCCGACACAGCTGGCGATGCCCCGCCGCGTCGGAAACGGGGTCAACTATAACCGGCTTCAGCTGTTAGTTGCCATTTTACAGAAACGACTGAATGTTCCGCTCGGTACCTTTGATGTTTTTGTCAACGTCAGTGGGGGTATACGCGTGGAGGAACCGGCTGCTGACCTTGCCATTGCCGTTGCGATCGTTTCGTCATTTAAAAACAAGCCGTTGGATCCCAAGACGGCGGTATTTGGTGAAGTAGGATTGCTCGGGGAAGTGCGTACGACCAACGCGGCTGACCGGCGCATGAAAGAAGCAAAGCGCTTGGGGTTCTCCACCGTGATCGCGCCTGCCACAATAAAAAACGTACGACAGGCTGCTGATATATTGGGATGATGTTCAGTCACATTTCAGAAACGATGTGTTACAATTTAGACGATGGTAAAGCGGACAAATAAAGCAGCGAAGAAAAAAATTGAAACACCAGCACCGGCAGACGTCGTGGCGGAAGTCCAGAAAAAGTATTCGTTCGGATCCTTTAAGAAGCCACCTTCCGAGTTTACTAAGGCGCTGGCAGATGAAATCGTCAGAGGCCTGACCAGTTTCAGCAAATTTACCCACAGCTTTCGCAGAAAGGACGGAGAGGCCGCGCCGGAAACCGCAGAAAAGATGGTAGAACTGGGAGAATATCCCATTCTTGTGGATACCAGCGTCCTTATAGACGGACGCATCCTACCCATCGTCAATAGCGGGTTTATTACCGGCACGCTTCTGGTACCGCAATTTGTGCTCGGGGAAGTGCAGCATATCGCAGATAGCAGCGATGCCATCCGCCGCGCAAAGGGAAGACGGGGATTGGATGTGGTGGGGAAGTTGCGGTGGCAAAAAGTAAATCCGTTGGTAAAAATGAAAATTATTGAGTCTGATCTTCCGGAGGTAAAGGAAGTCGACCATAAATTGGTCGCATTTGCGCGGAAATGGAAAGCACAAAGCCCCCATATCCGGCTTCTGACGGTTGATTTCAATCTGGCGCACCTGGCGCGGGCACAGGGGGTCCAGGTGTTAAATGTGCATGATATCGGACAGGCACTCAAGGTATCGCTGGTACCGGGAGAAGAATTTACGGTGAAGATAGCCCATGCCGGGAAAGAACACGCCCAGGGAGTTGGATATCTTGAGGACGGAACCATGGTCGTTGTAGATAATGCCGCAGACAAAGTGGGAGTAGATGTGGTGGTGATTATCACCAAGATTCATCAGACGGCGGCAGGCCAATTATTCTTCGCGCGGCTGAGATAACATGAATGACCACCTAGCCTTCGGAGAGAATCAGGCACCTCCCTCTGAAATCTTCAAAGAACAGGACGAAGCTCTTCTTGCCGCCACGAACTATCTCTATCAACGATGGCACGTATGTGAAACCTTATTGGGGAAATATCAGGCTGATTTTGATAAACCGCCTTCTGGCGCAAACCGTTTTTTAACCGTTTATCAGCCACAAGCGGCGGCAGATTTCGCCTGGGAAGAATTTAGGAATTATAAACAACACTATGACGCTCGGCCGCCGGCCCCCTGGACCAAGGCGATGGGACTGGCGGCATTAGGCGAATGGTATGTTCCCTATACACTTGAAGATGATGAGCTTCGTGATGGTGTCGAGTTTTTCTACCACATGATCGGATATGTACAAACGCATCATGACATGGTTCCTCATACGATAGATGGTGGGGAAGTATGGCCAGCGTATAAATACAGCCGTGACATTTTAACGAATATGCGTATCGTGATGCTCTTGCCCCAAGAGCGGCATCGTCTGGCGAGTGATTGGGTGCACAATTTCCCTTTATTTAGTACCGGTATGATGCTAGTAGGAAGCCATTTAGAACCGGAAGACTATAACATTACCGTCGTTGGCCACCAGGATGGCGCGGATCCCAAAGGGCAAGAACATGCTACACGGTTTAAGGAGCTTATTGCAGCACGCGACTTCAAGCTCCGCTCGCCATACTTACAGGAGATAAGCGGCATATTTGATAAAGCGCTTCAAGAGCAGGGACAGCCGGTTACCTTCAGGTAGACTTCTTTCTGGTCTTCCCCAAGTTATCCACAATTTTTCCTTTATTTTATTTTAGCGTGTTATGACAGTCTTTTTAATCATATAAAAACTATAAGTCTAGGTATTTTCATAAGGAAAATTCCTATGGGACTTGACAAGACGTTTGTGAACATGTTTAACTAGGTAAGTGAAAGAGCTACCGCAGCATCAAAGGGGCTTTGGAGGCAGCATATTAGGGTCTCTAAAGCAGGGTTTAGCATCCCTCCTGGGCAGAGGGAAGACAAAACGCTTGTCGCCGCTGGCACAGGAGCGCATACGCTTCTCGACAGAGGCGCACGAGCAGTTAGTGAAGTTAAAGGAAAAAGGAATACACATACCCGTATTCACCCTGTAAGGAGTTGCATTCGGGAGGGTGAGGGGCACCGGTTCGTACCGTGAGCGAATTGGTGATTGAGCCAAAATCCCGCACGGGGGATATGGGGAAGTAGGCCGCTTTACCAAGACGTAAACCGGTAACTTTCCCAATAAAAAAGCATCACTACCGCTAGCAATTGGGTTTGGGTTTAGCTACGTGTAGTAATGCCTTTTATAAGTGGCGATGTTCTAATTGGGCAAAAAGAACATTGCCTATCTGCTATTGATACCAAACCGGATGAAATGTTGTCAAATATTTTTTTGAAGCTAGGAACTCAGGTTTAGCCTACTGGGATAGTCTTTTTATTGCATACGAATTTCCTCTCGCTCAGATTCAGTGAGACCGAATTACAAAGATTTTTTATGAATTCCGCGCAGTTGTTCTTTGACGGTGATTCCTCTGCGCGAGATCCCCGGATCAGGCGTCGGGCTGTGAAATACATTGTCTGTCTCACAACACAGGAGCAAGAGCGCAGTGTGAAAGGGTCTGATGCAACCTTTTTTCTGTCACCGCACGTATTGCCATTGACAAACAGTATTGGGGGGCTTACAATCCCAACGAATCAATCTTTTTCTCTTCTTCTGAACAGGAAAAGTATGCGAGACGTGTTTCGTGTGGGGGATAGTTTGTTGGGCAGGCAGGCTATCTCCCACAGGGGACACGTTTTTTTGTGGACGTGACGGGATGCACAACGCATACGGGGGGATTATTTTTTACACAGTTCTCCGGTGGTAAATATTGCGTATTTGCCGGTACTGGAAACGTATGCAGGCTTCCAGGTGTCCATGAAAAAGGCTAGATCTATCTTCGGGAGATTATAGTCATTCGGAACATCTTCAACCGTGATGTGAGTGATGCGATACCTGGAAAGGAGTTCACAGCGCTCCTGTGCGTTTTTTGTTTCATACATGCTGTCCATGATGGGCATGCGGTTTTCGGGATACCCGGCGCTCCACGGAAAGTATGGCCACCCCAAAAAGATTCGCCGGCCCGCAATGGATGCAGGATGATACAAATAACTGCTATTGAGAAATATGGCATCCTTGGGCGTGTTCTGGGCAATCCAGGCGGCAATCTCGTTTGCATTGACATCGGCAACGGTTCCTTTTGTGTCATTGGCGATAACGAAAAGATCAATGACTCCGGAAAGGGTGAGGAAAACAAGAAATATACCGACAAGCGAAAAAAGAAATGACTGCAGCAATACCGGAAACTTAAGAGCGCGGACATGACGAACAAACCACACCAGGGTATAGGCAGATATCATATTTCCCAGTACGAGGACGAAATTCAGGAATTTGTGGTTGGCGGATATTTCGACTGAGAATTTAAACAGGTTCGGGATGATAAAAAGCGGAATCAACGGAAAAAACAGAAGCCGGGCGCGTCTCGGGAGCACAAAGAAGCCCAGGGGTATAAGCACGCTGTGCAGGCCGAAATTTTGCCACCAGAATGCGGCAAACCGGGCAATCTGTTGCCAGAAGGTGGGAAGTTTTTCCAACTCATTGTGAATAATGTAGCCCGGATAGAGCGACGCTTGCGCTGAGTCCACGTGCCCTGTCAGCAGGAGTTGCGGCAGGATGAGTCCGAGGGAAAGCAGGCCGGTGATGGCAAGCATGAGACGTAATTTCGGGAACGCAAGAAAATACCATCCCATGAGGACAGCGAGAATAAGCAGCGCCGGTTGATGGAAATAGGGAAGCGCGCCGATTGAGATGCCCCACAGAAGCGCAAACGGTATTTGCCGCCGCCGGGGCCATCGTTCGATAAGAAGGAGTGTGATCATAAACAGAAGGATCCATGCAAAGGCAATACTCAAATGCCTTTGGTTTGTGTAGATATTCAGGTTCCAGAACGCCGTAACATCTCCGGGCCCCCAGGGGGCAAATGCCGGGAAGTCCTTGGCATGCCATATGTCGCTTGGCGTCTGCAGAGACAGAGGGTGTGTTTGGAAAAAACGTATAAATCCAAAGGACCCGTTGAACAGAAAAAAGATGACCGATAACACAGCTGCCGCTACCGACCCGAAAAGAAGAAGCGGCAACAAGTAAATCGTTCCTAAAAGAATAGTAAAACCTGCAATACTGGGTATATTTAGTGCCCAGTCAATGCGAAGGCCCATTTTTTCAAGAATGCCGACTCCCATATCAAAAAGGAAGTGAAAGCGAATGGGTTCACCCGGAAAAATCGCGTACTCAATGGGCTGGATGTGTCCGGGTGTAGGAAGATTTGAGCCAAGAGAGAAAGAGCGGATCATGGGGATATGTGCGCCGAAATCGCTCCACAGTTTAAACGCGATTCTGATAGCGCGCGCCTGTTCGTCATAGGAAAACGTATGAAACATGAGCCAGCTGGAGAACACGAAGAAGAAGAGAAATGCGATACCCGTTATGACAGCCGTCCGACGTTTCATTTGGAAACCAAGAGAAGGTGAATCAGGTGAATGCCCGGGACGGGGATGGGAAGATACGCTTGTGATATGACATTCGGAAATTCGCGCAGAATGATATCCGGCGTGATGTGATAGAGGTGATCAGGAGACCGGGGTGGCCATCGGAGCGACATGACGCGAATTGTTTGCCACATAGGTTCATTGGGAATGCTGAACAGTGCGTATCCATCTGGGACAAGGACGCGTTTTATTTCGCGGACGACTTTCGGCGGATCCATAACGTGTTCAAGGACATCACACGCCAGTGACAGATCAAAGGAGCTGTTGGGAAATGGAAGTGCGGATACGTCGTGTTCTACAAGGGTAATTTTCCCCGGATGGTGTTTGCGGATAGCAGGTAAATGTTTTTTGAGGTGGGAAAGCTGCGTCGGGGAAATATCAACGCCGGTATAGGTACTGTGGGGGTCAGTGGTGCCAATGAGTCCTCCGTCTCCGCATCCGATATCGATGACCCGTTTATGGGGAACCGTCGTGAGCGTGTCTTTCATCCACGCGAGTTTTTTCTGCCAGATGGCCCGTTCTATCGGATTGGCGGAATGATAGTGCGTGTGCATAGGCGAGGAATGCGCGACGAATTCATTCGTTGCATAGAATTCCTCGAATGTTGTTTTGTGGAGTTGTTTCATAATTTGTCATTATAT
>CAZKLT010000008.1:0-38788 GCA_964553825.1 uncultured Gammaproteobacteria bacterium | reverse complement strand
TATGGCATTGGCTGCTTGTTTTCCTAAGGCGACTGCATAATTGGTGCCCCGGTCCCACGGATAGATACTGTCCATATTGGCTATGAGAATATGCGGGTGCGCCGTTCTGAGCGTTGGGGCCTTTGCAGAATAATGGCGCTGGTGAACCGGTTGCGCAAACGGACCGACAAAGAGAAAGGAATTACTGATATCTTTTGCGCGAAATGCAGCATTGAGCTTGCGCAGGGACGGGAGGAATGTTTTTATGAGCTTTGCCTTGCTGTAGGAAAGATACGGATGACCTTCCGGGAGATAATTTCCGACATAGGTAAGGTGCCGGTTTCCGTAGTGCGCTTTGTCCATGAAATTTGTGTGGGCGACTGCTGCCAAAAACGGATATCGACGGTCCGTGATGGAGAGCCAGTATACGTCCTTGAGAATGGGTTTTGCGGTTTCCAGAATGAGCACCTGTGCATGAAGATGGGGAATCGTCAGTGTTTTGGGATCTACGATACCGGGGACGAGT
The DNA here is from genome assembly GCA_964553825.1 of uncultured Gammaproteobacteria bacterium. Classification (GTDB taxonomy): domain Bacteria; phylum Patescibacteriota; class Microgenomatia; order UBA10105; family UBA927; genus CAYUKU01. Next base: position 38,283 of record CAZKLT010000008.1, on the reverse strand, counting down.
TTATTTGCAATCGGAGTCGGGGTGGTGAGGATAAGCCGGTCGAATCGCGTGCCATCCACTGCGATATGAGGGGATGTTTCAATATTTTTAACCTGCATTCCCGTGTGGATTGTGCCTCCGAGACCGGTGATGGCGTCAGCCAGCGCGCGCACCAGCGTCTGGAATCCGCCTTCTATATAGACAAGGCTCGGTGTGCGCTTGTGAATCCTTGCCCAGAGCCAGGAGGCGGCGATGGTGTCGCTCAGGGCGCCAAATTTCCCCGACATAAGCGGTTCCCAGATGACACGCCACGCGCGCATGCCCCCTAAGGTTATGGCAAAGTCTTTGGCGGTTATGCCTTCAAGTGTTTTCCAGAATGGGTATACCTTACAAAAAAGGGCCAGAAATCCTGTGCGTATTTTGTCGCCCGGCGACAGGTAGGGAAACTTGAGCAAGTGAAAGGCGGAATCGAATTGGTACGTTTTTCCCTGGTAGAGATTTGCGGTGATGGGTCGTTTGGTGAGAATTGCCTGGTGTAAGCCAAGTTCGTGAAGGAGCGTAATGATGGCGACATCATTCGTAAACAGGTGGTGATATGCCGCTTCCAGGTGCCAATCCCATCCGGGTGCCTTAAATCCCCACGCCAAGCCACCCAGGTGGTCGTCCCGTTCAAAAACGGTTACGCTATGGCCATGTTTTGCCAGATAGTAGGCAGCAGATAGTCCCGTGAATCCGCCACCGATAATTCCTATCTTCATGCGAGAATTGTATCATTTTCCCCAATTTATTTTCGGGTGATGAACGGTATAATCATGACATGATCGGTGATTTCTGGCTTGTTGTCGGATGGTGGGGGACGATATTTCTCGTCGGAACGGCAGCGTTTCCGGTGACGAAGCTTCTCTTTCCGTCGTGGTATGACCGGGGATATCTGTTTTCAAAAGCAGTCGGACTTGCGCTCGTTACGTATCTTGTGTACCTTTTTGCTTCTTTTCACCTGATTGCGTTTAGTTTGGGATCCATCATTTTTTCGATTGCGCTTGTGTTTGGCGCGGGCATGGCCATGGCAATCGCGGGAAAGGATCGGGGGAAACGAGAACAGGTAGCCGCGCGATATGTACGCGTCGGAAGAATCATCCTGGTTGAGGAAATATTTTTCTTTCTTGCGCTGCTTTTCTGGTCATGGGTGAAGGGTCATGAGGCAAGTATCTCAGGACTTGAGAAGTTCATGGATTATGGATTTACGAAATCCATACTCAACAGCAGCTGGTTTCCGGCCCCGGATATGTGGTACGCCGGGTATCCCATCAATTATTACTACTTCGGTCATACGGTAATGGCCATGCTGACCAAATTATCAGGCATAGATCTATCGGTCACATTTAATCTTATGCTTGCTGCACTTTTTGCCTGGACGCTCACCATGAGTTTCTCCATAGGCTGTGAGCTTTCGCGGATAAACGAAGCTGGGAAACGAATAAAGGCGGTTGTCGCTGGGCTTCTCACCGCATTTCTCGTGACTCTGGCGGGGAACATGCAGACCCTTTATGCGTTCACGCGCGGGTATACCGGGGAAGACGTGCAGCCGTTTTGGGTGCTGGCATGGAAGCTAAGTGAATTCTGGACAAAACTTCCGGAAGGCCTGGAGCGGTATTGGTATGCCAATGCAACCCGGTTTATTCCGTTTACCATTCATGAGTTTCCGAGTTATTCGTTTGTTGTATCTGATGTGCATGGGCATGTGTTGTCTCTGCCGTTTGTACTTACGGCTATTGCACTGCTTATTGCCATGTTCCGCCAGTCTGCGATTACGCGTTTCTGGTGGCTGACATACGGATTTTATGGACTACTCGTGTCTATTCTTCTGATGACAAACGCATTGGACGGACCGATATATCTGGCACTGTTTCTCCTGGCGTTTTTGGTGCTGCAGCGACGCCTCTTTGATCACTGGCGCAAGCAGTGGAGGAGCATCCTTTTTCCGATCGCGCTGGTTATCGGGGTAGCCGGACTTGCCAGTATTCCGTTTTTGCGGCATTTCGTTTCTTTTGTGTCTGGGGTCGCCATCAACTGTCCGCCATGGTTTGTCGCCAACAGTAAGCTCGGACTCATACTCTTTGAGGGAGTGGAAAAGTGTCAGAAGTCGCCCTTCTGGATGATGACCCTGTTATGGGGATTTTTCTGGTTTTGTGGTCTCTGGTGGATGATTGCAAAAGTTCAATGGAAAAAAACAACATTGAAACTTTCTAAAATTCGAATATCGTTTGCAGAATTTACTCAATCAGAGACGCTTTTGGTACTTTTCTTTCTCTTCTCGATTCTGCTTCTTATTTTCCCGGAATTCTTCTATTTCAAAGATATCTATCCCGCGCATTTCCGCTCAAACACGATGTTCAAACTCGGGTACGACGCATTTATTCTTTTTTCGATTATTGCCGGGTATACCATCATGCGGATGCTTGGGCGGCAGAAATTATTTTATATCCTGCTTATCCCGCAGCTGTTTCTCGTTTCCATTTATCCGATCTTCAGCGTGCGATCCTATTTTGACAGCCTGCGGACGTATAAGGGAATAGATGGCTTGGCGTGGCTGGCTGCGAAATATCCGGAAGATTACATGGCCATTGAGTGGCTCAATACGACCGTTCTTGCCCGAACCCGGACGGAGGTGCCGGTGATCGTAGAGGCCGATGGTGACAGCTACACTGATTATGCGCGATTCAGTGCATTTACCGGAATGCCCGCTGTCATCGGATGGCCGGTTCATGAATGGTTGTGGCGCGGAACGTATGATATTGTGGGGCCACGGCGGGAGGATGTCGCCCGAATATATGAATCACCCGATATCGAAGAAACGAAGCAAATTCTTACTCGTTACAACGTCACTTATATAATAGTAGGTACGCTGGAGCGAGAAAAGTACCCGGGACTCGTAGAGGAAAAATTTGAACAGCTCGGAACACGGGTATACGCGTGGGGAGCCACGAATGTGTATCTCGTCAATAACGACTGAGGTTGTCCTTGACAAGGCGGGGGTATCGTGGTTTAATACGCATTGTAAGCACGTGATCCCCGATGGTTAACGTTCCCAACATGAATTTCCGGACAGACGTGTGATCTTGGTACTCTGAACAACATCCTATCGATTATTTAATCCAATTCTATGGCGTTTCGCGCTTCGCATACATCTACTAAAACTTCGCGGGTAAAAAAACCCCAAGCTGACACTCCTATCCCGGAAGCGGAAAAACAGGAGGCGGAGCCAGTCGTTCCGGCCTTCAGCGTGGAGGATCTTGTGGGGAATCCGAAACCTCAGATGCAGGAAGCTCCCGAACCGGTGCGTGAAACAGCTCCTCAATCCGAACCAATGCAGCCATCACCTTCGCAGCAGCAGCCAAGAGACGAACGCCCCCGCTCAGGCGGTGGACGGTTTGGCGGCGAAGGGTATGATCGCGGGGGATACGGCGGCGGTAATCGCGGTGGCTATCAGAACTTCCGTCGCGGCGGATTCGGATACGGCGGCGGACGGTTCCGCGATCGTGGTCCTTCCGGTGGCCGGCCCGGATATGATTCCCGGTATGGAGCAGAAAGTGGCGGGTATAGCCGCCAACCGCGTGACTGGAATCAGAGCCAGGAGGCGCCGACGCAGGATATCAATGTTCCGACAGAGACCGTTCACGGCATTTTGGACGTGATGTCTGAGGGACATGGATTTCTTCGACCGAAATTTACCCCCAGCGATCGGGACGTGTATATTTCCCAATCGCAGATTCGACGATTTCTCCTGAGAAACGGGGACATGGTGGAAGGCCAAGCGCGCCAACCCAAGGATAATGAGCGGTATTGGGGACTTCTCAAAGTAGAAAAAATCAATGAACTTATCGCCGAGGAAATGCAGAATCGCCCGCGTTTTGACGATTTGACCGCCATCTATCCCAATCGCCAGTTACGGTTGGAATCGGCTCAAATGCCGCTTTCCACAAGAATTATCGACCTGGTTGCGCCCATTGGGTTTGGTCAGCGTGCACTTATCGTTTCGCCGCCCAAGGCCGGAAAAACAACGATTCTCAAAGAGCTTGCTGCAGGAATTAGCGCCAACTACCCGGATGTTCATCTAATGGCTGCGCTAATCGGCGAACGTCCGGAAGAAGTGACGGACTTGAGCCGGTCAATTAAAGGCGAAGTACTGGCAAGTAACTTCGATGAATCACCGCCGGATCAGACGCGGGTTGCTGAAGTAGCGCTGGACCGGGCGAAGCGATTGGTAGAAATGGGCAAAGACGTCGTGGTGCTGCTTGATTCAATCACTCGGCTTGCCCGCGCCTATAATCTGGTCGTCAACCCATCCGGGCGTACACTTTCCGGTGGATTTGATCCGGCCGCATTGTATCCGGCAAAGAAATTTTTAGGAGCCGCCCGATGCGTGGAGGGAGCAGAAGGGAAGACCGGCGGATCGTTGACCGTTATCGGTACTGCGCTGGTTGAGACCGGGAGCCGCATGGATGACATGATTTATGAAGAATTTAAGGGAACAGGGAATATGGAGCTCCATCTCTCTCGCAACCTACAGGAGCGTCGTATTTTCCCGGCTATTGACGTCGGTAAGTCAGGAACCCGTCACGATGAGCTTCTCTTGGGAGATGAGAAAATGAAAAAAGTAACGACGCTTCGCCATATGTTGTCGCTCCTTTCCGACGAAGAGCGAACCATGATGCTTGTCGACCGGTTGGGGAAGACGAAAAGTAACGACGAATTCCTCGAAAGTCTTTCTCAGGGATCATAATCTCCCGTACGCTCATGTTATTTGTTCAGGTCTTTGTTTTGTGATACTCTCCCTGATGCATGCGAAAGCGGCTTTCTTTTTTTATCGATGACATTCGTAGCTGGCGTGACGGCTGGTATCACTATGCCCAGCGGCGTCTTGGCCGGTGGGCTGTTCGATTTGAGACACAGAAAGATATAGTTGTAGATATTTTGATGGCACGTCGGGGAACATACCAGCGGCCATTTTTGCATTTATCCCTGGCTATTCTTCTCGTCGTCGGATTGACGAGCGCACCGATCCTTGCAAATGCGTATCCGGGCGGTGTTCCCGGTCAGCTGAATGAGCTGACGCCCTCATCAGCCGTTCTCTCCTCGATTGATTTCAATGAATATGGGGTACAAACACAGCGTTCCGATAAACCCCGTGATCAGGTGGAGAATTATACGGTTAAGGAAGGGGATACACTGGCGCGCGTCGCGGATCGATACGGCGTTTCAGTTGATACAATTAAGTGGTCTAATGATCTAAAAAGAGATAGTTTGAGTATCGGTCAGGTGTTGAAGATTCCGCCGGTTACCGGCATCGTTCATAAAGTGCGGGAAGGGGAAACAGTACAAAGTATAGCAAAGAAGTATAAAACTGATGCACAAAAGATCGTTAACTTTCCGTTTAATGACTTCACCGATCTGGACACCTTTGCGCTCAATGTCGGACAAACGCTCATTGTTCCCGACGGAGTGCAGGTGGCAGCGCCGGCAATCGCCAGAATCGCTCCGCCGCCAATCGTCGCTGGCGGATCCGGGCAGCTTCTGTGGCCGACGAGCGGACTGATTTCCCAGTATCCGGTTTGGTATCATAATGCCTTTGACATCGCCAATCCATCAGCGCCCGGGATTATGGCCGCAGACAGTGGGGTTATCACACTTGTAGAATACCTCCGGTACGGATACGGGCAGCATATCATCGTTGATCATGGAGGCGGATTGTCTACGTTGTATGCGCATTTATCGGAGATTTATGTGAAGGTGGGGGACAAGGTGGCGCGTGGACAGGTCATCGGCCGTATGGGATCAACTGGACGGTCAACAGGCACGCATTTGCACTTCGAAACCCGAAGAAACGGTACGCCAGTCAATCCTGCCGGATTCTTCAAATAGCGCCTCTTTCCATCCCGGCAAGACTGAAATCTCTTTCTGTGGACCCGAGGGGAATTGAACCCCTTTCCTCTCCATGCCATGGAGATATACTACCGGTGTACGACGGGCCCTTCCGGGATGAAAACGACGTCTTCTTCCCACGCTTTCCTACGTACGCTCTCGTATAGGGTGGACCTGACCGGAGTCGAACCGGTGATCTCCGCAATGCGAATGCGGCGCATTACCAACTGTGCTACAGGCCCCTTCCGGGACGAAAACGACGTTTTCTTCCCAACGATCTTTCCTGCCAAGGTGTTGCGGCTATTCACGCTCAACCTCACGCCGCAACGATTTGTCATCTTGTATTTGCTGGATAATTATACCAAAAAAGATAGATTCCGGCTCGGGAGCCGGAATGACAAAGAATTAGCCACGAAAAAAGCCTCGCCCCGCTTGTAACGAACATACCCGCGAAACAAAGCTTTTATCGATCTGTTGATGCGCCCGCTACCATGGGGGTAGCCAGATTCATCTGGGTGTTGATGTAGTTGCCGACAATCGCGCCCACGCCGAGCATGAGAGCGAAAGCAACTACCAGCATCCAGCCGCGCACCACGACCAGGTAGTTTTCTCCTGGTTTTACTGCGCGCGTTGAGCGTGCGTGATGGTGCACATGGCGATGTGCTTTCTTTTTTGCCATATGCACTCAGTGTCGCATGGAAAAAATCCTATTGTCAAGACCCCAAGTTGACCCTTGACTGCCGATTTCAGAATCGCCATTATTATTAATATAGTAATGTATTGAGTCTTGGTTTACCGCAGGGCAAGCGGAATTGGGGAGCGCTTGGTATTTACCACCAAACGTGCCAGGATTCATAGCCAGGTTTCTTTTCATTGTAAGCGGGAAAAAAAATTACTCAAACGAGACAAACCCGGATGGTCACCAACGATCTACTTCTTTACCTTCTGATTCACTTCACACAGTAAATAATCAAGGGTTTGTGTATATGTTGCCCCTGGCGCTGCTTGCGTTATTTGCGTCAGCGATTTTTGTGGTGGTCGGTCAGATACAGCAACAAGATCAGGATGTACGAAGCAGGGCTGTTTATGGCACGCCGCTGGTTACGACGCGGACGCCCACTCGCACCCCGACGGTCGCCACCCGCACGCCAACGCCCGTTCGTTCCATCACTGCCACCCGCACACCGACCCGTACGCCGACGCGGACGCCCACTCGCACCCCGACGGTCGCCACCCGCACGCCAACGCCCGTTCGTTCCATCACTGCCACCCGCACACCGACCCGTACGCCCACCAGGGCCATTACACCCGTCCGCTCTATTACCAGTTCGTTTGGCAACATAACCGGGAACGTAGGCACCCGAACGCCTACGCGCGCACCCACCGGGACCGTGACGCGTGCTCCCAGAATAACGGCAACCCGAACGCCCACGCCTACGCCCAGAACCTGTCCGTGGTACAACGTGTTTTGTCATATTTCAAATGCGGCTCAATCAATAACGGGGGCAATTCCGACCCGCACACCGACCCGTACGCCCACACAAATGCTGACGCGGACAACCACGCCTGCGCGAACAACGACCAGTTCGCTTGGGAACGTCACGGGGAATGTCGGAACCGGAACCCGCACGCCCACCCGCACACAAACGCCTGCACAATCAACAACGGTTACGTCAACGTTTACGCCCACCCGAACAACGACCGCGACCATCACGCGTACCCCAACGGCTTCCCCGACACTGCGGGCAGGGGAAGACTGTCAGTGGTTGGGTGGCGGTGCAAAAAATTGTGATAATTGTCCCTACGGGATGGATCCGGGCTGGAATGCAAAATGCCGATTGTCTCCAACGGCAACACAAACGACAACCCGCACACCCACCCGCACGTCAACGTCCGGAGGAAATTATTTCGCCACCGCGATGACGGGGGCTACTGATACGGACTGCGTGGTGAATACACGCATGCAGGGAGCCCGGTCGGTCAACGGAAAATGTTACACGCCGACATCCTTGGGTGGCGCACCATTACCCACGGCAGGAGGGGCAACGCCGCGAATAAGCGGCCCTGCAACTACCACGCCGCGCTATCTGGCGAACATTCCCAGCGGCAGCCCGACTCAACCACCGGGAACGACGCTCGCGCCGCCCCGAACGCCTACACCATCGCCGTCAGTTGCTCCGGCACCACGACCAAGGTATCAGGGCAACGCGACGTGCCCGGGCGGCAACATCGTGGATCCGCAAACTGGACAACTGCGCCCGCCCAGAACCGGCGACCTGCTTTTGGGAGAGCACAACCACGTGTATGAGTGTGATCCTAGCGGCAGATGGGATGACCGGTCTGACGAGGGATATGGATTTAATGACTTGACGTATGTTCCGCCGTCAGTAAGCCGTGAAAGCCGGACGGCGCAGGCGATAGAGACAGCGGCTATATCCGGCGGCGCCGTTGCGCGGCAGGAGGCCGGGTGTCCCGGCATAAACGCATCGACTTCCGTCGCCTCGGGGGTGGTGGCGTCCGACGGAGGAACAGGGAGGTTCCGCTGTGAGAACGGCGCATGGGTTGCCTGCACGGATTGTCTGTTTAGCGCCGGATATGTCCCGCCCGCCATGCAGAACAACGCCGCCTATCAGGCGGAAGTCGCCCGGCATGAAGCGGCGGTCGAGGCTGCACAAAACAGACTGTTTGATGCATACAATGATTGTCTTCAGAGCAATACCAACACATCGAGATGTTTCGATACGGCAAGAAATGCACTGGGGCCTACGGTTCCGGAATCGGTGCGGTCTGCCGCGATAGCAACATATGAACAGCAAGTGCAGGCGCAGGCTGAGTATTATCCGGCATATGAACGACTGCAGTTGTGTTTGGCGGCTAATTCCGCTGACCAGTGCCGGACGTATGAGCATCAGGCCAATCTGGCGTATGCAGCTGCCGGTCTGCCGCCCAACATTGAGATAAAATCGACAGCATACGATACAGAAGGATATGGTAACTATGTGTATACCAGAGTTCGTAACGAGTATCTGGAGCGTGAATATGCCTACCAGGTATGTGTGGCAAATCAGGAGTCAAATTGTGTCAGGCCGGCAGGCCCGTCTCATCCTAGTCTATCTGCGGATGCGCTTCGTGCAATAACGACAGAGGTGCAGGCGCTGGTGCGCACAGAGATAAGCAATCAGATAAGCGACGCGCAGACGGGTGCACCGCAGGGCGGCCCGACAATACCCGGATCATCCGGCAGAGCAGTATGCAACGCGCAAAATCAATGTGTAGTGTCAGGGCAGTCCGGGGTAGTAGATGCCACAAGTGCCCATGCGTTTGCGTGTCCTGATTCCTGTTCGGTGTTCGGGGAAGGATCCGGGCAGGTAGAAGTGCAGGTAGGAGGTATTTTTGGGTTCGGAACATCCACGGCATATAATCGGTGCACGGCTGACGGAGGTTCCGTTGAGACATATAACCCCACCGCGGGGCCACGAAATCAGGGAGCGGTCATCCGGACGGAAACGTGCGCTGCCGGCTACGGCCACGCCGGTCTTTGTAGCGCAGGGCGATGTGTCGAAGGCGTGAAGATTGTCGATTCACAGACGGGAGCCGCACGCATCTGTGAAGTGGGCGAGCCCTGCCGGATGGTTGATCCATGGACGGGCCGCGAGTTTACCGTGAATGTCGTGACTGTCGGAAGTGGCAATGATGTGACGTACGATATTTCCTATGCCCCGGGTGCCTTCCGAAATGCTACAGACGAAGCTCAGTACAACGCCCAGCGCGAGCGGGCAATCGAGGCGTTTCTTGCTGATCCGGAAAGCGGATACCACCAGAATTACGTGGCAGCCTATCGGCAATGGAAACAGACGAATGACGGGTCGATAGAAGAATTTGAGGAGGCGCAGCGGGAAGCCTGGCAATCCAACCTCGTACAGGACACGCTTACCTATATGGGCCGTATGAACGATGGCCTTGTAGAGCGCGTACAGCGGGGAGAAGTGATTCCGACGCAGGTAGAAACAACCATAAACGAACTGAAAAAAGATGCCTGGACGAATTTTGTGTTGAGTACCAACAATTTTACACGCGGGTCTCTGCGGGAAGGTAACGCGATCCAGATGAACGCGGTCTCCCGGTACCAGGAGCTCCATCGGGATGATGGCGGCGTGGCGGGATTTGTAGCCCAGGACACCAACCTGACGAATATCTATCTCACGGCCCAGGCGTTTGCGAACCTTAACCCGGTTCATAACATCATAAACCGTGTTACCCGAAGCGAGGAAGACAGGCAGTTGCAGGCGGAGTTTAACCGAGGAAGCCTTATCGCCTCGGCGCCTGTTGCAGGTGCCGTGGTGCTGGTAGCCGCCGCGCCGCTTGCCATCCCTTTTGCGGCGCCGCTGATTGCCGCAGGTGCCCCGCTGGGCGGCACGCTTCTTGCTTTCGGCGGTGTGGGGCTTGGTGTAGCCGGAACCACATCGAGCCTGGAGCGAACAGCACGGGAGTGCGTTCCGGGGCAGCCCGTTACGGCCGAGTGTCGGTGGGCAGCTGCCAATACTGCGTTTCAGGCGGCATCCACCGGTTTTGGCGTCATTGCAGGAACATACAGCATCACCGCACAAAGCGCGAACCGCCTGGTGTTGGCAGCTGACGGCGCCGTGGATACGGCAAACGCAGCGCAGCTAATCAATGGCGCAGATGATTTGGCAAACAGCGTTGCGATTGCCCAAAGCGCCAGTGCCGGCGTGAATACAGGCAGAGCCATTCAGTATGGAAACGCGGCTCTTGGTGTCGGTGGTGCCATTACGTCAGGACGTGAGGCATATATGTCCTGTATCGCCGGCTACCCTGATGGAGAGGGCGGGCGACAGACGGACGGAACAAGCTGTGCTATGAACGTGACGCAGATGGTAGGATCCCTGCTAAGGGTGGGACAGTCCGTTTCCGCACTTCGGGCACCCACAGCGCCAGCGGGAGGCATTACTTCTACACAGGTTACCGGAGCGCTCGCTGATGCAAGCGATGTTGCTGGAGGAGCCATCCAAAGCGCGGTCAGCTGTGGAATAGGTGCGGCACGGTTTGACCTCTCCGGCTGTGCGATGTCGCTTTCACAGTCTGCACTAGCAGCCGGTGGATTCCGGGCAAACTTTGACACCTCGACAGGTGCGCCAAGGATTTTGGCTAGTGAAGATGGTGCAGCGACTCGACTTTTTGATGCACAAGCAGAATTAAGTCGAATGTATGACGCCAACGGGCAACGCCTGGCGAGTGTCACCGATATTCAGGAACAGACAGCAATGGATGCGGTACGCAATGCGATTCGCGCTAGGGGAAATGAAGTTTCTCTTGCCAACCGAGCGCTTCAGACTGTTGCAGGGGAAGTTCCAACATCCACACTGCTGCGAGATGCGCAGACTGCATACAATGATGCACGGGCGCAACTCTCGCAGATTTCCAGAACAGATCCGGCCTATGAGACGACCCTGCGCAGGCTTCAACAGTCTACCAATGATCTATTGCTGTACCGGTCGGCTGTCGAAACCGAGCGTGTCGCTATGGAGAATCCCCGTAACCCACTGCAGCGTGGCGTCGACTGGGTCACATCACGCTTCGGTTCTGATGCACAAACACGGCACGCGGCGTTCCAGCAGGCGGCAGAACAGTTCAACGGCGTTGCCCGCCAATATGCGTATGGAACACCCGAGTATGATGCGGCACTCAGACAGCTGACCCGCGCACGTCAGGCTGTTGAGGCAATCGGATATACGGCACGGCAAGTGGCGATACAGGCGGATATCACGCAGCACGAAGATCGCGCCTTGGAGTTAGCACGGGAACGCGGTCTTCTGATTGATGAAACGATCCGGATAGAAAATGAAGCCAAAGCACAAAAAGCAGTTGTCGATGCCAAAACAGCACTGGATACCGCCATAGCAACCCGACGGGCGCTGGGAGATGGCAGTCAGGCGCCGGTGTGGGATGCCACAACCGGCACGTGGAAATTGGGCGGTGTTGAGGTTGAAAACACTGTTACTGCGGGGTTCCGTGCGGTTGATGAAAACGGTCAGCGCGTGTGGAAGACCGTTGATACGAACGGAACGATAACGGGTGACGCGCCGATTGCCGATGTCGTTCGAATTCAGTCAGAGGGACTCGCACAGCGTCGTATTGCATTGGATGGGGCGATCGTGGAAGCGCAGAATAATCTGGCACAGGCAAACCGAATTGCTGGTCTGGCGACTCGATATGTCGCAGGGGACGCACAGGCGACGATTGAGCTGGAGATTCGAAAAGGAAGAATCGGTCAGCTGGGAACGGATATTCAAACGCTTCAGCGCACGATTGCAGATCTGACCACGCAGCGTAATGAGTCAGCGGGAAGGCAAGCCCTGGCAGCCCGAATCCGCGACTTGTTTACGCGTACACCCGGGGAGCGGGCAACGGTGCGCGTAAGCGGAAGGCAAGAAGCGCGTGTTGCTGCCGCTAATGATACCTTCGCCCAACGCCGTGTGGTTGCCGTCGTGTCCGATGCCGTACTTACCGCGGATATCGTTACGCGCATAGAAGCGGAAATTGCAACGATTCCGTTGACGGATATAGATGCGCGACAGGCTGCCATAAGCCGTGTATATGATCAAATGACCGTCCGGGGCTCAGGCGGCCAGACAGAAATCTATACGGCGGCATATAACCGTGCCAGACAGGCACTGGCAGACGCCGGATACACGGATACGGCCTACATCAATCGAACGGCCCGGACTGTAGCCCGTGCAGCGGAGACACAACTGGTACATGCCAAAAAAACGATTGAGTTCTCCTATATGCGGCAGGGTTTTTCCGAAGTAGGGACGATGCTTGATCGGATTGCTGTGCTTCAAAGCGAGCTTACTCGTTTGCGGCCAAACAGCAGGCTCGCACGGGCAAAACAAGCAGAGTTGACGCAGCTGAATGCAGATGTTGCAGTGAATTTCCGCAGCGTCCTATCAGATGGCGATCTGACTATCGATCCGGCAACACTGACGGACAGAGTATCCATGCGTGCACGGTTTGACTCGGCTGTTGCCGAGGCGTCGACGAAGATTCGCGATGAGGGCGGGTATCGCGCCCGCGATGCGGCCCGTATCGTGGAAGATATTGCTCAGGTGCGCCGCGAGCTGGTCGACCTGCGTCTGGAGATGGATGAGCGGCTTGCATCGGCTCCGGATGCGGCACAGCGTGAGGCGGTTCAGGTGGACTTCGATACACGGATCCGGGCGAAAAATGACGCTATAGCAGCGAAGCTGACTGAAGCAAATGAGATGGCGGCCCGTTCATCGGCGAGACGACAATCTGATGCCCTTGTGCAACTTGGTCGAATCCAGAGCGCAGCCAAGAAACTCGGACTGGTGAGCGATATCGAGCTGGCACAGGCCAGGCTGGAGCGTGCACAGGCAGCGGTACCACCCGATACGACGGCAATCACGACTCTCACGAAAAAAGTGGCCGACCTGAAAGCTGCAACGGAAGTCAGGATGCCCGCGGGTCTGGATGCCGTGTCCCAGCGGCGATTCGAGGCAATCATGGGCGACACGGAGCTTCGTCTTGCGCTACTTGACGGAGAATACCGCTCGTGGCGCACGAATCAGGTAGACACCATGCTTGCGCTTCTTGGAGACAACCGTCGTGCGGTTGAGCTCGTCACTGCCGGAGGAAAAACGGTTGTTCTGACCGCGATGCTTCGCACGGATGTGGAAGTGTTCGGGCGCAACCGGGGGATTTTCGTGGCACGCAAAGGACAGGCCGATGCCTTCCTGGGTCAGGTGCGTATGCTTGTTCCCGACGGAGAGGATAACGTTGTCCGGCTTACCTCTGACCGGCTGCGCGGTGAAGTTGCCGATCTTCGCGCTATCGCAGATGAAATCCGAGCAGGAAAGATCGTATTGGTCGAACCGGAAGATCTGGCATTTATTCGCAACATGGCGGCCGAGAAATACGGCACGAATGTGCAAAAAGGCCGGATCATCGGAGAGATATATCGGCTCATCACTGAGGATGTTGCCCTGGGTGTTGATGAGCTTCAGCTTGCGTTTGATCCCTCTATCCAGATGATCAATCCGCCATCAGCGGCCCGTGCAACGGTACCTCCGGAAGTGGTGGCCGCCGCCCGTACCGTGCATAAGGTATTGATGGATTTGGGCATAATGGCCAATGGCAGGCCCGAACAATGGCGCTCAACCAGATGGGGGCAAGCAATCACAGAAGGGCAAACGGTGGATGGTGTTGTCATCAAGGATGCGCGTTTCACGGATGCCGCCCGCAGCGCGATTTTTGACGGGTTAGCTACAGAGTTGGGTATTCCGCGGGATACCCTCCTTGCGATTGTAGCCGAGGCAGAGGGGCTCAATCGCATCAGCGCCGATGCTGGGCGGCTTGCCCAGGAAGGGGCACGCCTCGGCGTTGCCGTCGACCAAATAAATCGCGTGCTTGATTCTGTCGACGCTATGAACAAATTTGCCAACGGACTTACGCTCTCCTTCGATGCCGATTTCTTCCGTGATGTTGACACAAACAGCGTTTTTGAGGCCGTTGGACAACAGTTGCGTTTGACCAAAGATGCCTTCAGTGCCATCCTCAACGAATCGGGAACGCTTACTCAAGCCAGATCCAATCCGACAGAGCTTGCGCAGCACGCAGCGCGGTTGGGTGTGACCGTGGATCAGATAACCGGGACACTCGATGCGCTTGCCTCAGGGCGTACCGTAACCATCCCGGGAAACAACGGATCCAAGAGCGAAGGACAGACATATAATTCCCGGTTTCAGGCGGTCATGGAGGCGATCGGCGCTACGGCAAAGGGCGAGACACCTAATTTCTCCGATTTGACCGTTTCCCCGGACCGCGCATACCGCTCTGGATTCCATGATGTCGTGGCGCAGATCCTCTCATACCCCAACGGGGCAGTGCGCGCGGTTACCGGAAATATGGCAGAACAAGCCGGGGTACTACAGAATTCCTATCAGCTGGGTACAACCAGAAGCACGGCAACCAGTGAGAAAATTTTCGGGAACGCAATATCCGAGGGACGCCTTACGGCGAGCCGGTCGTACCAGACCAATCGCGGCAGCTGGATGGATTTGGCTGCCGGGATTCGCGGCAGGGGGCTTCTGGATACCAGCGGAGCTTCGAATCTGCCGTCAAACGGCAGCGCGAAGCACGTGTTGGCAGCAAAGTTGAACGTAAGCACACTGGAGTATGCCAGGACGCAACAGCTCAGCGGCCATTACGATACTGAGACAACTTGGGCAATTCAACTGGGCGGCAGCGATTACTATGAGGTGAAATTTAATGCCGACGGCACGCTGCGCGACGGCTATCATGATGCAGCCGGCAATCCCAGCAAGCTCATAGAAAATGCCACCGGCGGCAGCGGTGTTCTTTCGACGCGTCTGAAAAGTGGTGAAGCCAATCTACAGGTCGTCATCAGCCTGGGTGGCGCGACGGGGGATAACATCCCCTCGCCGGGGAATATTCCGGGTATAACCATCACCACCAGGGATACGCCGGAGGGCGTAATCTCACAGGGCGCGAGCCGTTTGGATAGGACGGACGCGATCGCAACGCAGTATCTTGTCGTCGTTGGCGATACGGCAGGGCCGTATCGCGCAGGGGCAAACATAGACGGGTTCCGCATGGATCAGACTGCCTTCGGCGCATTTCACCAGTCTGTCCTGGAAGCCCAGGCGAATCTCGAGCGCATTAACACGGCGCACGCCAACACGCTGGGCCTGGAGTCGGCGGCACAGCGTCCGTTGCATGAAGTCGTAACCCGTTTTCGTTCAATGTCAGATCCTGCAGCCCAGCGTATTGCAGACTGGGCGTCTGACCGGCTGCTTGAGCTTTCGTCCCGCGGACAAGGAAGGGACCTTCGGCTTACATCGGGGGAGCCTTCCGACACGCTGGATGTCCGAAACCGTCAGCTTGTGGAGACGGTTCGTCAATACCAGCAGCTTTTTGCCGATCCCGCCAACAAGCCGTTTCTCGACGCATTGCAGAGGACGAGTCCTGACCTTTACAAGAGTTTGACCGCCAACCGCGATGCGCTCAGCAGGGTAAACCCGGGCGACAATGCACTTACCTATTTGGGTGAAACAGAAGTTATCACGAGCAAGGATGCGCCGCTTCTTGCCAAGGATCTGGCGCAATATATTGCAGCACATAACGCGACGGTGAAAGCTTCAAGCGAAGCGCAGAAACTGCCGGGCGACGGCAAGCCCGACATTAAGCCGGTTCTGGCACAGGCGCCGCAGGCTGCGCCTGCTGCCACCGGGCTGCGCGGATTTATCGAACAGCGGCTTCCCGGTTTGGCAAGGCTTGTCCGGCCGCGTATCGTTCTTCCGGCACTGCGGTCGCAGGAAGATGAGATGAGCACAAGCGCGGCGCTCCTCCCGACGAGCATACCGGTGTATCTGTCCGCTCAGGCGCGTGCGCAGATGGTTGCTGCCGCACTGCCGATTGCCAATCGCGTCCACGCCGGGGCGATAATATCCGATCAGGAACGCATGACGCTTCTGGCCGGACTGGCTGCGGCCCGTGCATCAAACGATGCAGCGGCGACATCCCTGGCGCAAGCCAATCAGGCGGCGACCGGCGTGGTAACGCTCACTGGAGCGGATGTTTCCGGCACAACACTGGAAGCAGGAGATAAAATCGGCCGCATTCAGGTCAGCGCACAGGGGAGGATTATCAGAGTAAACAAGCGCACAGGTCAGCGTGTTGTAACGGCCGCGTCGGGAGCGATTGATCAATATCCCGTCGATACGACTGCCTACCAGACATTCTACGTCCGGCCCAGTGCGACCGTACCGAATCTGCGTGGGACCAGGGCACAAATTCTGCGCCGGCTGAATCGGACAAACGGTATCGTAGAAATTACTCCGACAACGACCGTGAGGCGCCAGGCGCCTGTGTCGGCAGCGGCGCAGGATGACATTGTCCTTGCCGAAGAGTTATTTGATGATTCGCAGGAGACGGCTACGCTTCTGACTGATGCACTGACTGCGGATGTGCACAACCGTATCCGCAGCGCATTTGCAGGATCACGGGTGAACGTGGACCAGTTGCTGGAAAAGACGGTTTCCTATGTGGATGCGATGGTTCTGCAGGCACAGAGAAATGATAATCCGAGCATCACGGTTCAGCAGCTGGATGATGCGGTAGCCACGCAGCGAGACGCCTTTGAGCAAACTCTTGCCCGTGCATTTGGCCGCGCACGCGTGCCGGCCATTCAAACCAAGGGACTTGATGGTATCCGAGCAGAGATTCTCGGAAATACCAAACCACTTATTGCACTTCTTGCTGCCAATGGGGCCAAATCACGAGTTCCCGTAGTGCGCGATCCTGATATAAGCGGCATTCCGGGCCAGGCGTTGCCGAAGCAAACTGTAGGTCATGCGCTTATCAGCTACATCTTTTCCCCGTCGCCGTGGAATCCAAAGTGGTCGCGCGCCGAGCGAAGTCGTCAAGTGACTGCACTTGTGGTGCGAAATGTTCTGACAAGCGGGCTTATTGGTATCGTATGGGATCTGCCGCATTACCTGTGGGATGCATGGCGTGGCAGAACGCCGTCTGCGCAGTTCCGCGGTATTCTGCGCGACTCTCTCGCTGCGCAGGCGGCTGCCGAGCCTGTGCAGACAGCAGTGGCGCAAGCCGACGCACAACGGAAAACCCGGGTACTTGCATCCGTCAGGCAGGCGACAGCTGACGGAAAATCAGCTGCCGAGACTATCGCGGCGGCAGGAGGCTATGCGGATATGTACAACGCGCTTCGGCTTGCCCGTTCAAGCAGGATACAGGCAGATATTGATGTGATTACGGGCGTGCTTTCGCAGGATATTGCGATACGGTTCCAGCAAGCTACGGGCAGAGTCTTGCAGATCAATACGCCGGAGGGAGAACGTGTCGTTGCGGCGTTTCTGGAAGCGGAACTTGAGCGTCATGGTCAAGATGCACAATTGCGTCCGTCTTCACAAACACAGCCGCTGCGGGCACCCAGCAGAAATGCGCGTGTGCGCAAGGCAGGTGCTACCGTTACGATCGCAACATTTGGCATTCTTGGCGCGATGGTATTTAACATGATTACGGCTGCGGTTGGCCCCCGTGCACCCCCGGTGGATCTTCGTAGTCCGACACAGCGCGTCATCGAGATCGTAGGTCAGGCTCCGGTAGATGTGCTTGATGCGCCGTTTGTTCCTGCTGAAGATACGCAGACCGATGAAGCGCCGCCTTCTGCTCCACAGCAACCTGCGCCGCAGGCGCCGCAAGGACAGGGACAGGAAGCGCCTGTGCCGGTTTCCCAGACGACGACAAGCTTTGATGCGCTGGCACAGGGAGCAATCGAGAATCAACCTTTTTTCGCTATTCCACAGGATGTGTACGACCGCGTATGGGCAGACGGCCAGCTGTCGGATGATGAGCTGCGCGAACTGTATGAAAACTATTACCAGGAATCACCGGATGCATTTATGGGCAGCGGCACGCGCTACGGAGAATTGGAGAAAGCCATGGGAGAAGTGTCCTTTTACGGCGATGCGATCCGTCAACAGATGAGCCGAGGGTGGGTGATGGTCGGAAGCGGCCAGTATGGGTATCATCCTGAGCTTGCAGATGAGCTGGCTACCTACGACGGTCCCTATGGATCCCAAATCGACCGAGGGGACATCCTGCTTCAGAATCAGGGATCATCGATCTATATTGTCCTTGCAGATCGAAACCTGGACACAGCAAACCAACCCAGGCCTGTTTCCTACGGGCAGCTCACTGACCAGCAAAAGCGAATCTATGACCTGACGGCAAACGGAACAGACGGGATGCGGGAGTTTTTCGTCGATATCGAAGAGCAAGCTCGCATGACGCCTCAGGAGGCGCTGGCATCCGGCAAATACATCGGTATCGTGTCTACGAAATCACCAAACGATATCGGCAAACGATTGTTGTTGTGGAAATATAACGAAGAGACAGGGCAGAAGGAGTTTGCCGGTGTCGTGCTGGTAGGGGGGACCGCTAAGCGCTCTGACTGGATCGGGACAGAGGGGGCAGACAAGACATTCCGTGATAACCCGCTGGGAATCCGGTTTCAGCAGGGGCAGCAATGGGGATTTGATCTGACGGATAATCTGTATGAGCACTTTGGCGGAACAGGTGGGCCGGCATTTGGCGTCGTTGCCGTTGACCCTGACGCTTCTGATGTTACTGAGGTTCAGGCAAACGCGGGGACAACGGTGCCGGTGAGTTACTCGGGAAATGTGATCAATGGCGGTCCGGTGGAAGCGACAGACGCCTATCTGGATTCACTCTTTGCCGCAGATGACCAGACGTTTGCCCCAGGCTCCCTGCGTCCGCTCGTCTTTGAGAATTCCAACGGTGTTCAGGTGACCGTAACGTTTACCCAGGATGGCCAGGCGTTCACACGGGAGGAATTGACCCATATCCGTGAAGCAGTCAGTGAAATGGCTCCGCTGTTCCCGTATCTGAAGGCCGATACCCTTCGGTTTGTAAAAACTGATGCGGGAACGATCCAGGGCGGCGCAGATTTCTATGCGATTTCCGGCGATGATCTGACTGATGGCACCTATACAAAAGAAGTGAAATTCACCGTTGACTACGCGACGACTACATCGCACCTGTACGGCATGCTTAGCGTGATGGGGAAGGCAGACGCCGTTGGAGCTGCCTCACTCATTCACGAGCTAGTTCATCTGGCGGAACGGACGGAAGGCGCCACCGGGCTGGAGACGTCTGCGCTGCAGCAGGCCTTTGCGCAGGAGTTTTATGGATCCGGACAGGGGACCGCAGAACGTGCGTCTACCGCCTATGCGAGGAGTTGGTCGGGGGATCGGCGCATTGTAGAGGATATGGCAGACAGTTACGCATTGTTTGTCGTGGCGCCGGAGGAGTTTAAGCAGGTGGCACCGCTTCGGTATGCCTTCTGGGAGAATGTGATTCGCGGGAATCTCACGCCCCAGATCCAGTTGGCCCAGGGCACAGTGGCAGCGCCGTCGCAGGGCTTCACCGTCGGCAGCGTGCTTCTCGGCGTATGGCAGGCAGTGCAGCGATGGACAAACAGCAGAAGACCACAGCTACAACCACAGCCTACGAGCGGGCCGACACCATCCGTTGCACCCGTGGCCGCGTTGCCGGTCAATGCTCAAACAGAGCGTGAAGACGCCGTTATCGCTTACCTTTTGCGGCATGATAGGCCACTGTTGGGGGCATTCTATGCCGGAACGGATGCTGAGAAACGGCAGGCAGAAACTGATGCAGAGCTACAGCGATATGCGGCACAGAATTTAATCGACATGATGGAACAGATACTTGAAAATGTCGTTACGACGGTGGTGCCGCCAGTCGCCCGCGCAGGAGTGGCCATACTGGATAGCGCGGGACTGGAGGTCTACGAAGACGATATCGTGGGTATCCCGGATGGCGGATTTATCGTACAGGCGACCGTGCTGAAAGTGTATTCCTATCGGGGCGAAACACGGGTAAGAGTGCAGCGATCAACCGGCGGATCGCCGATTGTTTTGACCCAAAGCCAGATCGCTGCGCAACCTGATGCGCTCGTTCTTGCGTTGGGTTCCGTGGTCCAGGCACCGGTGCGGGCTATCGCCACAGGAGGTGGCACGACAGGAGTGCAGCCTGCCGTAGGTGCCAGAGCGGCAACGACAAACCTGCCGCCGCCTGCGCCCGTCGTTGCCGTTCAACCCCAACCTGCCGTTGCGCCACCCGCCCAGCCCGTTATCGTTCGGGTTACTGATAGTGCCAATCTGGAGCTGCAGGTCGGCTCACGTGTGTTGTACCGACCGGATGCCAGAGTTGCAGCGCTTCAGGCAACGGTAACGCGAATTTTTGACAATAATGGTACGCCCACGGTGGAAATCCGATTGGCAGACGGATCCCTCGCGCAGGTTTCCCAAGTATTCATCAGCTCCCGCTCTGATCGTCTGGTTATCGACGCGAACCCACCACCCGTAGCAGCCCAGCTGCAACCGGCGCCCGTCGCTGTCATTCAGCCCCAGCCTGTAGCGCAGCAGGGTGTCGTGACTAGGGGTGCAAACGGACAGCAGTTGCTGCAGCTTCCGTTGGGGGCGATATTCAGAAACGGATCGACAACGCCGGTAAACGGTGCCAATTCCCAGATCTGGTGGGTATCGGAAAACGGATTCAACGATGCAAATAATGGAGAAACACTGCGCATTCAGCTTGTTCACAATCAGGATGTGTCGCCGAATAGCTATGAAATACACCTGACAAGCACGGGCCGCACCAATCTGCAGATAAATGGCAGGAATATAACCGTGACGACACGACCGACAAGATTGAATCAGAACGATACAGTAACGATCAATGGGGCTATCGTGCAAGTGCGCACCCTCTCTGGCGCTGCCGGCGCGACATTGGGGTATGCGCCCACTGGAAGCCCGAATGCGGCCCAACAGCCAACGGCGGCGGTAAATCCTCGGATTGCTCCGGCCATCGCCCGCGCATTTGCCCTTACCGACACAAACGCACAGATAGCGGAGTTGCGACGAATATGGGTAACCGAAGTATATCCGACGTACGGGTCGCAACTTCCGTCGGAACTTCAGACCTTGTGGCCAGTTATACAATCATTTGATAATGTTTCGTTCCTCAAAGCCTTAGGGCTTGGGCTGAGTGTTGAGAACATTCCACTCACCGCGTTGCGACAGATTCTGGGACAGCAGTCCGCATATGCTGATGCGTTGCGTTCGCAAATCTCCATAACTGATATAGATTATCTTGAGCAGGTCGCATCTGACCTTGTAGCTGCAAGTACTGCAGAGAACAGGCGTGCAGAGGTCCCGCTTCGCACGCTGGGGGATATTGTTTCTGAGGCTCATGACCGGGCGCCACGAGATGCGGGGCGTCAGCGCAGAGGACAGGCACCATTCTTCGGCGGCGACCCTGATTATTTGGCGAAAGTTGATGCGATATATAACAGGCAGCCAGAAGAGGGCAGAACGACGTCTATCTTTGCGAGTCTTGCAACTGCGACGCGCGTGAGTCTGCCTGGCGATTATGTAAGTGCGCTGGAAGATTATTTTTACGCGTTTTATGGGAACCATCCGTTAGGCCGTCAGTTAGCCGCGACTAATCACTACATCGTGGCAGACGCACAGAACCCATCTGGGAAGTTGTCAGTTGCCCGGCGGCTGGAGCAGCAAGCGCTCACAGATTATGGATTCCCTGCGGGGACTGGGATAAGTGAGTACATACAGTTTTTGTCTGCTGCGAGCGAAAGAATGCGATCCGCAAACGGGCAGGATGTTGCCTTCAATATCGGAAACAGGCAGTTTGTGTTGCGGGATCCTGGATCTGCGTTGCGGCATGAGGCTCAGCAGAATCCATTCACGTTTAGAGTAGAAGATCAGGAGCCAAACGATATATTCCTCTACGAAGTGACGAATGGTACCGTCGGGGCAACTCCGCTTGCGATTATCCCCTCATCATGGCGATCGCTGGCGCGCGACTATGAATTTTTTGAATACGGCGGTGATTTTGCGTTTGGTCCACGAAAGCTCCTGCCGATTCTGCTCTCCGCTGCGGCGCCGCAGGAACGGTATCGTTTATTTGTGGATGCGCGTACCCAATTACAGAATCCATCGATTCTCGGGCGCCTGCGGACAGCTATGCAAAACGGCGTTTCTTCCGTGCGCAGTCGCATTGCGTCATTGAATGTGCCGACGCCGCAAGCCGCGCAGGCAAACCAAGGACCCACAGCGCGTATAGGCGCGTGGTTTACGGCTACTGACTGGCTTGGCCTGCCGCGTTGGCAAGTCATCGTAGGCGGCATTGTGGCTCTTGCGGCACTTGCGCTCGTCGGCTATGCACTTGTCGGCCTCATCGGGTGGATCGCAGGGGCCGTATCGACAGTCACGACCGGTGCGCTCACCTGGGCAGGATTCGGGAAATTCGTTGCAGTCATCAGCGTTGTAGGCGCGTTGGGGTACTATGCACTTGCGTCTCCTGCAACGAAGCAAGACATGCGTGATGGAGGCAGGAAGGTTGTTTCCTGGGCTGCGCATACCAGTATCCAACCGGGTCAATCCACGACAGAATATATCGGACAGGGCGTCGGATTCCTTGCGCGCAGCGTTATCTGGTTTACGCAGGTAAATTTCCGGTTCTCCTGGCTACAAGGGACGGTAACCCACCCGATTGCCGCGCTTATCAACATCGCGCTTGTTGAGCTCCCGCAGTATCTGCCGGATGGTGGAAGAAAGCAGACGCTCTTGACGATTCAGGACATGCTGTTCCCGATCCCCGGCAAAGCGGCTCCGGCAAACTGGTTCACGACCGGATTGACCAATGCGAAGCTCGGTGGGGTAAGTGTCTACAACATGATTCGCGTGCCGCTCTACGTCTGGACACGTGCATGGAATCCCTGGCTTATGGCTATGGATGCGACGCGGTGGCTTGACCATTCACTAAATGCGCGACCCGCTGCGGCGTCGTCGGTGCGCACGACTAACCGATTGGATCAATTCTTCGCAGATCGCGGCTGGACCAGCCCGGCGTGGACGTTCGTACACAATCTTGCGCGGCGAATTCCCGGTCTGCAGGATGCGGTACCGTTTGGGCAGCTCTCCCGCGGACAACAGAATGCGTGGAGCATCGGTCAATCGACCGGAGTACGAGGATGGATCGAAGGATTTTTCCGGTCTACGCCGTTTCATAACCCGTGGAGATTTGCTCTCAAAGCGATTCTGGTTGCGTATGCGGTATGGTTTGTACTTACTGCAGCGACACCGGCCGGCCTCATTACATTCATCATTAAGGGGCCCGTTGTTCTCTTCATCCTTGTGGATGTCGCCCGGATGCTTACGACGCCGGGTGGTATAAGCCAATACTTCGAGCGTGATCCATACCAGCAGAGCGCGACTGCCGTTGTGCAGAACGTACAGCTCGACGAGTATACAGAGGCGGCAGCACTATATCTCCAGGGTATGACGACGCAGCAGCAGATTGAAAGCCAGGATCAGCTCATGCTTGCCCGCCTGGATGCGCTGGCGCTGCCGATTGCGAATCGACATAAGACAGCGGCCATTGCCCTTCAGAGCGACATAGAGGACGCCAAGAATAAGATTAAGGAACGGGCACACGTCATATTCCGCATGCATCAAGGCTGGAATGGGTATATGAGTACTGCGCAAAACGCACAAGAAGTTGTGGATGAGCTTGCGGCGGGCATCGCTGCGAATAATAAAGATGTAACCGTGGTACACGTCTCTCGCAGATTCATCGCCACCTATACGCCGGGTACCGCCAATAATCATGATCCTGCAAATGTTTTGGGAGATACGCAGCGAGAAGCCGTGCGGACATTATATGTCCGAAGTCTCATGAATCAGGTGGAGGCATGGGAGAGCTTATACCAAGCGGCATTCAGGGGAGGAATTGTCCGAGAGGGTCAGACAGAAGCGATCACGCGCGCAGACGTATCTCGTGCCATGAGCACGCTTGACCCGGCTACCCGAGCTACGGAATTGTACAAAGCATGGGTGGAACAGAAGATTGCAGGATTGACGGGCGCGCGGGCACCGGCTGTCAGACAGCCCCGCACCAACCAGCTCGTCGTTGATGACAGTGCTATTGAGGCTGACGCGACGCTTGATGATGAGCTTGATGTCGATGAGCGGGGAAATATCGCCAATTCAAGAGAAAATCCCGCGGATGTCATCTCGCGCGATATCCTGAATAATCCACGATATGTCCAGGCAATTAACAATGCGCTTGCGCAGGACGACGTTATCTTAGAAGATGCCCTATATCGCGCGTTTTATCGGGAAGACAGCATTACCACAGGAACGCAAGTCCTCTACACAAATCTGACGGCCGCAGAGCGCCGTAGACTGGCGCAGCATAATTTGCAGGCCGCCAATCTTTCTACTGCGCCTGGTGGATATTGGGCCAAGCGAACATTTGGCCAGGGGATTCATGCGGTGGAAGATGATTCGCAACAAGGGGAAGATCATGTCGGGCGTATTTACCTCAATACGAATTATGAATTTACGATGAATGTGTTTAGGTTGGTCGCTGACCGGCTCGAAGCGTTGGGGATTGATGCCTCGGCGAAGGTAATTAATGTCTTTTTTGACGGCGAGATTGATCACAAAAAGGCGTCCCGTGCAGATAAGATCGTTGTCTACTTCGCCGCCAAGGATCAACAAGCCGTGTATCGGGTGATTGAGGAAGTTTATCGTGAGTCATCCAAAATTCATGGCCAACTGCAACGGGCAGGCATCCCCACCGGGCATCATCGATCGGCGTTTCGTGATGCAATTCCGAAATTTACCGCCCAACTCATTGACGCCAACGGGACGCCGATGAAGGGTGTCGCGTTCGTGCAAAACCGGGCATCCGCAATAAGCTTCGGTACTCGAGTGGCCAACATGCTTGCGCTCATGCACAGAGACGGCATTGATATCAGAAGTCAGCAGGAAGTTGCCCGCAATCTTCCTGCCTACCTTGCCCGATACAATCGCGATAGCCAGTATCCGTTCCTTGCCCGCGGAGGGAGAAGCATTTTCCGCTGGATATTGACACATGTGCAGGGGGTTGGCGGCGCCCAGAGCAGAAGAATCCGTTCCGTCGAAATCGGGACCACAATACTCGAAACCCTTCAAAAGGCTCCCATCATCGCCGCCGGAGAGATGGTACAGGATGCATCGATGTATCTGACGCCGGGTTCTCAGGGTGCGGTAAGCCGCGCACTAAACCGTATCGCCCAGCTGGATCAGCGAGATGGTGTGGGAGCGGCGTTATCACAATTCTTCGACGACCCGTTCTGGCAGAATTATGGCCTTGCCAAAGGATATTATCTTCTCCATCTGGATTTCCCCGGCGAGTATCCGCTGGAAGTGGAAAACGGACGGCTGACTGATGCCAGTCTTGAGGCTATCCACGCGTGGTACGCCAAGCAAAAGGAGCTTCGGCGCGATGTGGCTATCAGTCAGGTTGCCACGATCAGAAATCTTCTCACATCTCTCGATATTGAGCTTCCGTTTGCCGAAACACACCCGATCCACAATTCCGTCGTCGTCTATGACGATGCACTATTTGACCGTATGTATCCTGACCAGACTGATGTGCTTGCCTTCTACGACGAGCGGGTGGGTCTGTATGTCATACGGGCTTCGGCGAATCTTGCGACTGATGAGGCCGGAAAGACGCAGATCGAACAGATCAAATTCCTGACCGCCGTACACGAAGCGGGACACGATATGGTTCGCTACATCGGGCCGTATATGAATGAAGACTGGAATGAAGGCATGGCAACGGCATTCATGGTTGCGATGCTGGTGAAGCAGAATCCGGCTATGAGCTGGACAGACGCAGAAGATGCGGTCAAAGCCTTTGTTTCTGATACGTATTGGAACAGATACGAGCAAATTAGAGCGAGTCAGTTTGGAGAATTACTTATAACCAGAGCCCTCGCGCTGGGTGGACCCGCACGGGCAGCCGATGCGCTTCTCGGCTTTTACCGCGATCTGCCGAAGGAAAAAACGGACATGACGTACCAGCAGAGCGCTGCGCTTCTGGGTCGCGCGGCAGTTTCTTCCGCGCGCCGTGCCGGTATCGCCGCAGGACAGGAAACGGTACTCGCACAGTTCTTTGAAGCGAATGTCGCCGTTGATTCGGACGGTCTCGGAGGACCGATTGATTTCGACCCGACGACCCGGTTTGCTTCTGTTGGAGAACCAGCCACGCCTATTCATGTAACGACACCCATGGTTTCTCAGGTACAGAATATTGAGTCCGTGCGGGGTGGTGTTATTCACTGGAATGAAAATGTTATTACTGCACAAAACCGAACAACAAGCATAACGCTGCGCAGGAAGCCGGGCTCGAAACGATCTGTGGAAGACTACAAGCGTCTTGCCCGTCTGCTTCTCTTGCAGTCTTCTGGTTTGAATCCCACCATGCGCATGGACAATGTGGCATTCGAACCGGGATCCAACATCGTGCGTCGGGCTGGCTGGAATATGTTTAGCGGAATTATGGACTCGATGGGAGGAGATACGCGACTCGTTGAGACCCTCAACGATTCTGATGTTACCGTTCAGTTCCATGGTGAAAATTTAGTGGACGGCTCCCGACGCGAGCTCATTATAACGACAGCTTCCCGCCCGGTGAGTGCGCTCGCAGTAAGTCCTGACGGAGTCGAAACGCTTACTCCGGATAACGACATTAGGCAACCATTCACACGTGGTGGGCAGCAATGGTCGGTCGATGTGTATGTTCCTCAGGCAGATGGGCTTACGATGTTTGTAGATACCCCGTTTTTGGAAGCAGTCCGCAATACGAGTCGTCAACTTGCTCTGGAAACAGTTCTGAAACAAAGCCTTACCACCGCCAATCCGGAGGATATGCTCCGGGAAAACCTGCAAATCCTGGCATTTACCTGGGATCTCAATTTCAGCGAGTATCTCTTGACGACTGTGCACGCAGAGGCGGTTGAACCTATTGATCCGACAACCGTTCGGCAGACAGTTACTGTAACCCGGGGGAGAGTGACGGGAGACGCGCCGGGAATCGGACTGGGAAGAGATGACAGCAGATCCATTGAATTAATTTCCCGTGACCCGGCTGAGTTCACGTACGACGGTGAGTCCGTTGCGATCCGATCGAAGATAACCGATCAGACGCACGGCATCTGGGTTAACGGAAAACTCATGGCCCAAAACGAGGAAGTGCAGCTGCGTTTTGGCGACACAGTGAGTTTCGGGTATCGTGATGTCGCAAGTGGGAACATTTCGCTTGCCGTTCCTGCGCAAAACGCTGAAATTCGATATACCGTCGTTTCTCTGAATGGCATCGTCGTATTGGTGCCGCATGTTGCCGGTGAGAGCGCAGTCATTACCGGTATTCCTACGCCGTCTGCATTCCTCATTAACGATGGGTTGACCCGTACCCAATATAGATCGCAACAGGCACAGCCTGATGCAGTGCCTGGATTTGCAGCAATGGGAGATCATCGTGATCCCGGTCTGGGAGCCGGGCTGGCAGCCTATATCGAGCGGTTGGGCCTGCAAAACGCAAGTCTCACGCTGGAAGGATCGATCAAGCAGACCCGGACAGGAACAGCCAGAACCCGTGTGACGATTCTAGGCAAGGATATCGTTGAACGGCCAGGCGAGGTCATTACCAGTCTCTTTGCCAACGTGCTCCAGCCGGGAAATTCGGTCGTACTGCGGGATGGCGATCGTATCATTGCCGTCATTACGGCATATCCATCCCTTGCAGTTCATGATGCTGCCGGCGGCACGATCATCATAACGGATGGCGTCGTTGAACAAACGCTTGGGCGCGATCTGCGCTACCAGATGGCCATCGAGTCGCCAGTGAAACAGGTGAAAGAAATTCCGACGCAACCCTCGCGGCATGCCCTTCGGGTGAAATCGCAAGTGACACAGCCACAGTCAGGCGTTAAATCTCCTGATTCGATCGTGCGAGTCCCAGCGACGGTGAACCGTCCTATGTATTTCAGCCTTTTGGGACCATTGGGTCCATGGCTCTCTGACCGGATTACCCAGTGGGCTGAGGGGCGGGCAACGACTGCTGTTAATTCCTTCCTGAGCCGATTGCCTGAGTCGCGGGAATCCGTGACAGAAACTCCTGGTTCAGATTTTGGCGCTCGTGTCGGGTCCAATGTGCGAACCGTCAGGCCAACGACACCAGAAGAAAATGAGAGCAGCGCCATCGTTGCGGATTTACTTGTCGCCCAGCTGGGCCTCAAAGCTGAGGCAAGAGCAGCGCTTATCAATGTGCTGAAAACGACGCCGGATATCGCGGAATTCCTGGCTCAGCGTATGTATGACGGCCTGCATGCCGAGCCGCGGGGTGAATTAAACCTTGAAAGTTTCCCTCCGGTCGTGCGTGGTTCCGTTGACCAGGATTTGTTGGGACGGCTCAATGCTGCGGGCGCAGGTATACAACGAGTCTGGAATTCGTTAACACTGCCTATTTTCAGAGCTCAGGGATATACAGTTGCTGCCCGTATGGACGTGAAAAATCTTCGCGGTGTGAACGACGTGATGGGCGAGGGAGGGTATACGCAGCTGGGCGACTATCTTCTGCGTACGTTCGCCCGGGAAATCATCGCAACATTGCCTGCCGGTGACTATGAGTTGGTTCGTGCAGGCGGCGATGAATATATGATTCTGGCAAAACCCGGTGTCGACAGCTCGAGAGTCCAGGCATTGGTTCAGGAAGCCCTCACCAAAACGCGAATGCTCTACAGAGCGGGCATCACTGTCCGTGAGGGGGCTGTTGTCGCAGATTTCAAAGATACGCGTGAGACTCTCCCCGTGGAAGAACGAATGAACGATGGCGGGGACTGGCTCAGAATTATCTTGGCCAGAAACTATATCACTGCGGGGCAGCTAAATCTTGCCCGGGATCATCATCCGTTGCTCAATCTTATTGATTTTGAACTTCAAACGCTGCTTGCTTATCAGCGCGAGCATCCGGGTGAACTCTCAAGAGATGATGCAACTCAAGCGTATGAGCTTCTTCGAAGGATAGCGGCTGTCTTGCTGTTTGATGATGTACTTCGGGAGAAAGCAAGCCAGCTGGGCAATGAATTTCGCAAAACGAACCCGGAGGCAACCGTTTCGGTGTATGAGGATGTCCGGGACTTTAACATGGCAAACCGCCAGGAATTCCCCGGCGGTGTGCGCCTTATCCGGTTTGATTATCCCGGCATACTCAAGATACTGAACAAGATAAGTAGTTCCGCGGGAGACCGGCTCATCCGATGGCAATTTGAGCGACTGGCGCGGTATGCCCATACCACACTTGGGGTCACGCATGTTCGCGTCTACCGGCGGGCAAATGAATTGTATCTGGCAGTCGACCCGTCTCTCATGGTTGGTCAGGGTGAGGATCGTCATGTAGCAACGAATGAAGAGATTCGTGAAGCCATGGACGGTTTCGTTTCATCAGGACTGCGTTTGTTCCGTTCGCTTGCGGTCGTAAGTCAAACACTCGTCACGTATGTGCCAGTGCGCACAGACTCGAGTGGGGAGGCAATAAACACCGCAGCAATGAATGAGGCCCTACGACGTTTGGCGATCAACACGAGCGCGCTGACCAATGACATCCTTATCCGTCGGTTTGCCCGCGGTGAGGAAATTGGATTGAATCAGTTTGTATCGTTTCGTCTCGTGGATCGGGTATGGAATGCGCTTATTGCGGCGGGTCAGCGACTGCGCGTGTTGCCGATTGCCGAAGAAGTAGAAAGAGATTTCCTGGTCGAGTATCTTAATCCGTTTGATAAGCGGGGGATAACCCGCCTCACGAGTGTGGGTGCCACGGAAGAAGAAGTGGCTGAACTTGGTCGGTATTATCGGGATAATGGAGATGGCACAGGCGTGGTCATAAACACAAACGCGGCGTTTAATACATTAGTTGCTATTTTGAGACGGATTGATGGAGTGTCTGCACAGGATCAAGTACAAACAATTCAAGCCCAAGTGCAGCCAGAAGGCGATTGTGCAGATAGAGCCAGTTGGCTTGGAGCAGTGTTTGCCCAGGGTATGGGCGCAGGCGTGTGTTTCCCGGTGTATCCCGGACGGCCGCTTCTTCTGACGGGGGATCGGACACTTCAGATTCCGGCACGGGGTCTTTACTTCAGAGGGATATGGCCGCGTTTCTACGGCCCGTCCACGGTCATGCAGCTGGCGGTTGACCGCGATATTCGTATTGTCGGGTGGGGATTTGTACGGAGGATTCATGGGTACGAAATTCGGGGTGCAGTAGATACAGTAATTTCCCAGCTCAATGCCCAAAACGTGGGGCGGTACGGTTCATTCGTCAAAAGCGCGGCTAGCGAGGCAAATACTGAAACTTTGGTAAAAGTGCTAGCCGATCGTGAAATTTGGGAAAATGTTTCATCCGAAGGAGGGTACCGTGAACTCGTCGAAACTGCTGAGGATCTGCTGTTGGCGACAAACGCACAAAAAAGGACACCTCTTGTGACACAACTGAAAGAAGTGTTTCGATCCGTTGTTTTAGAAGCTGAGGCACAGGAAGAAAGTAATCAGTATGCGTCGCAACGGCTATATCAGAAGGCGTTTGATGTCGCAAATCTCCTTCTGGCTTCTGACAACACAGCACAGACTCAGCAGGAGATAATCACTTTCCTAAAGGCGCACGAATCCGATGAAAGCAGGCAGGATATTGATGAATACATCAGGGAAAATATTACAAAGAAGGCAGAACTGTTAGTCGAAGCACTCAAAGCAGTGCTGGGGAATGACGCAGTGCCGGAGGGATATTCGGATAGAGTCTTGCGAGAGATCGTTGCAGGGCTCTCACAAAGTCAGATGGAAGCGGTTCAGTCGTATCTGTCGAGTCAATCTGCGTACAAAGGAAAACCGACGGTGGGCGCCGTGATACTTAATAAAGATAATCCCGCCACATGGGAGCTTCATTTCGGTCCGTTCGGTTTTAAGAAAAATCAGGTGTTTTCGCGAGAGGCCGCCTATCTCTTGGTTACGGACATGCTCCGGACCATAGAAGAACTTAAAAAGCTCGGTGACAATGCGCCCAGACAGATCACGGTAACGACTAATGTTCTTATGGCGCGTTTCTTCGTTGATAATCTTTTATTCCGCTTAGCTTCCGTCACAACAGACCAATCAGGCAGGGCGTTCAGGATAAGCGCGAAAGAATCATCTGCTACCATCCATTCTCTGATAGCCGATCCGTCGCGAAATCCTGCGTGGGCCAATGGATATTTTGAAGTCGTCGTGGACACAAATGCGATGCTTTCCAGACAGGCGACCTTGGAAGAGATGAAATCAAGCATCGAACGGACGTTGCAATCGAGGGGACTCACAGATGCGGACATGCGTCGTGCCTCGATTTTGTATTGGACTATCGGCGAAGATCCGACATTCGTTCCTTCGGCTCAGGCCGTTTCAGAGAGTACGACTACTGTTGCCCCACAGACTTCTCCTGCTTCTGTTTCTGATAGAAATACGAATACACAGAATCTCGCTCCGACAGAGGCACCCGTTTCTGAGGGGAATGTAACGGCCAATGTGACAGCCGAATCACAGCCGCAGGGGTTCATGGCAGGCATCAGGGCATATTTCCGTGGCGTGAGGACGCGGGCCGTGGAAGAATGGCGCCGGTGGAATTCTCCAGGCGCCGTTGCGTACGGAACCCAGTGGTTCCTTGGGCGTACTCAACCGCTTGCAGCAAGTACGACGACCAGTGCGAAACAAAAACAATACGAGCTTATCGCCAACTTCTTCGTGCGTGGTTTTCGAGCTCGGGATCCGCAACTGGCTGACGCTATCAGAAAGCGTCTTCTGGAACCTCGAAACCGCTTCATTCTTGATTTCATCGCGGATCATTTGATGGACTATTACTTCCAGCGAGACCGTATTCCGTTGGATGAATCCAAGCTTCCACGGGGAAATAACAGCTTTATGAGCTATAGAGAAATTCTGATTGAACAGCATCAGAAAGTTGAGACACCTCAGTCTGTGTGGGGCTCTCATGCATTGCCGTTCCTCCAGGGGTTGGGTGGGCAGGTGGTAGAAGTATTTGAAATTGAACCGGTGCCGGAAACAGGACTCTCCTCTGATACACGCAGAGCAATACGGGATATGGAACTTCGACAGATTGCATCCAGGGGAATATTTACGGATCCCAACTCACCGTTTGTACTAGTCCGACTGAATGACTACCGTTTTGCCGTCGTGAACATGAATCCGGAAGAAACGCATACCGTTCCCGCTGTCAAAACACAAATTACGAACTTGTATACATTAGTTGCACGAAGTGAGTTTACGGAACCTGCCGATCAATCACGGCCAGCCGTCCCGCCGATCCCGATTCATTTCTATACGTATGAAGAAATGCAGGGGAAAGGCATTCAGTTTGCCCAAGGGTATTCCCTTGAGACACCCATGAGTAATAAGCTTCTGTATGCTGCAGCGCTGGGAGTGACGTTTATTGGAGAGGACATTGAAACCATTCCGGATACCGTGCTGACAAGCCCAGAGCGCCGCGAGAAACTTCGAGCGCAAAACGAAGGCTATGGCCGGGTGATGCGGCTCATGGAAAGCGATGAGTTGTTCACTTCGAACCCGGATTATATTGAGTATTTTAGCCGCCTTGCTGCCGCCATGGCAGCAGACGACGTATTGGATAATACGGCGGCTCTTCTGGAGAATGAATATAACAAGAAAGATCCGGATGTGAAGGTGAAGGTGTTTGCGGATCGTGAGTCAGTCGTGAAAGCGGCACGTGAACAATACGGTGAGAACTTCACCATCGTAGAGGTGGATGTCGATGAGACGCTGCGCCTGGTTGGAAGCAAGTACCGGTATGAAGAAGGCGATCGTCTTATTCAGACGCTTTTCACCAAGCTTGGCAGCTATATTTTCCGTGATTTACGGCTTCAAAACATGTTGGTGTACCGGGAGACGGCAACGAAATATTACGTGGTCCTAAACGTTCATTATCCGCTTGATGTTGAAGAAATGCAGACACGATTGTTTGAGAGTTATAACCCTCATGTGGTTCAAGGAGAAGAATTCTTTGTCCTTCCTGTTGTGTCGATGCATCATGTGTCGGTTTCAAAGGATGACACTCCAGAGGCGGCGACGGAAAAATTTTCGCAAGCCGAGGAAACGTTGGGAACGTATTCTGATGTGAAAATGCGCAAAGCTATCCGGCAGCGTTTTGTGTATGGCCAAAATATTCCGCAGCGCGAATGGGAGTGGTTATTCGCGTTTTTGAACACAGGAAATATCCGGGAGGAACTTAAGAAATTTGGCGCTTCTGAGGAACAAATCGAGCGGGCAGTGGCAGCAGGGGGTGTTCGGGCCGATGGAGACTATTCTGCCATACGGGCAGCGCTCGACAACCAGACGCCTGAGGACCGTGCGATTCTGAGAGAAATAGCACGGGCGGAGTCCAGCAATAACTCCTTGTGGTACCAAATGGGACATGAGTTCCGCGGTATCGTGCCATGGGCCGCACGGGTAACCTATGGCATATTAGAATTTCTGTTTAGCGCTCTGCCCGAACGGGTCGCCAATAGGCCGGGACAGGACGGGCAGCCAACGGACTATGAAGACCGGATAGCGAATGTTCGTGTGGGCGTAAGCCCGGAAGACGAATTCCAGTTGGATAAACAACACGCGTTTGAATCGTATATGTCCACGTGGTCGATGCGCCGTGTTGAGAAGCGGATGGTGGGTGTCGCATTACCGGTGACTGTGGATACGGGTCGGGATTTGGAAGAAGTGGGTCTTCGCGCCATGGCTTCGCACCTTGCGTATGGGTATGTGCGTGATTATACCGATCCGTTTGACGGTGTGCAGCGGGTGCTTGCCGATTATGATCCCAATGCTCATGAGGTGCGCGCCCGGGGAGGACTTCTTAAACCGCTGCGCGTGGCGTTCTATACGCCGCTCCAGAATTCCGGCCGGTGGGAGCGCTTCCTCGATTTCCTTGCCCGCATGGTATATGTCAACCGGCACACGGGACAATGGCGTACGGCCGAGATTACTCCTGCTGAAATTCGACCATATCTCACCGCCTACGGCCAGGCGGTTGCAGCAAAAAGACCCGTGTCTGAACAGCAACGGCTTTTTGAGGAAGCCGTGTTACAGCTCGAAGCTGATCTTGCCAATCGTTTTACCGACGCGCCGACTGTCTCCGGGCGGCCGCAGAATCTCGTTTTTGCCGTTGCCGACACCAATCAATCACTGGCCGAAGCGACTGACTGGTATGGGAAAGTCGGCGCAGCAACGGTTTTCACAATGAGCGCCGACCGGGAGCCAATGCTCTTAACTGATCATCTGGTGTTAGAGGGGCTTCCGGGGTTGGATCTTCGGGATGCGCTCATGCGATCGCTGGGGAACATGGTGATGAACATTCACACGGTTCCGCAGCTTATTGAGAACGCCAATAATCCGCGAATGACTATTCGTGCAGAAGATTTGCCCCGGAATGTGCAGTTTGAGCATATTACCCAGGCAGTCGGCTATGCCATGCGCCGGCAAGGTCATCCGGCGATCAAAACGATGGTCAGTACCGGATCGCTTACCGACCGCGTGACTGTTGCCGCTCTTTCCATCATGCAGCGGTTGCAGACCCAGGCGATTCGGGTCGCCACGGAACAGGCGCATTCTGAATATGGCCTTCTTGATCGGCTGCAAAAAGCGTATTACTCACGGGTCTCGAAATTCTGGGAAGCCGTTATCAGCGCATTTGCGGAGAATACGCCTGGCCTTCGGGAGTTTACCCGTATCCTCAAGAGTCCCATGATCACGTTCATCCGCCGTGACTACATCGGCGATCCTGGCATGCTCACGACGATTCTTTCGGATCTGTCGTTTGATAATAACGTCCCGACAATCGTTGTCTTACAGGATAAAAATACGGGGCAATCACGAATCATCATGCAGGGAGTGGCAAACGACGCAGTCCGGGAGGAGATTCTGCAGGATATTTTTGAAGAACTGCATGCCATTGAGCTGGGACAGGAGCGTCCATGGCCCAAGCCCAAGTCATTTGTCCGGCATACCATTGACTGGCTTGAATGGATAGGGAGATGGATGCGCAATGAATCCGCGTCCCGTGTTTCGACGTCATTTGAAGGAGCGTTGACACAACTCAGGACACCCGCATACACGACCACAGCCAGGGAGCTGCCGACGGTGTATGATACGACGACGCTTCCCGGAGCTGTCATCTCCATCACCGGAAATACCATCACGTTATCAACGGATGTGATGACGATTACCCTGCGTAAGGATCCGGCAAGCCCCAACGCACTGACAGAAGAAGAGATTCTTCAGCTGCGGACACTCATCAATAACTATGAGCGCAACAAGGCCCAGCTTGCCAGTGTCCCGAATACTGCAACCGGGCCGTCGATACTGTATATTCTCATGCCCGAAGTGTTTGGCGCCGGAGCGCAAACGACCAATATTCTGTCCATGCAGCTGTTTTTCGAATCCAACGGAACATTGAAAGTATTTCAATTCAAAACGTCGGATATCGGAACGCTCGGCTCAACGTACAAGGGAACCCAAGAGCTTGGCCAGTTCCAAACGAATATCAGCATCCGTCCAGTGGACACGATGAATTATCTGTTTTTCGAGAACGGTATTCGTGAATCATTGGGGATTGATCAGTATATTGCACTGCTTCGCGAAATCTCAGAATCAAGAACGATTGAAGAGGCCAATGCGCATGTCCAATCGCTTTTCCAGTACTGGTTCCCCAATGAGCCGGATGCCAGCAAGTTCATAACCGTCATAAACGTGCCTACCGTGGAGCAGGTTCGTAGGATTCAGAACGGAAGCGCACTTCTTTTGGCTGATCCGGAGCCAGTGCTGTTGGTCAAGTCGGTTCGCGAGCGAAAAGGACTTCCGACAGAAGTTGAGACGCAACTGATTGCGATGGATATAGATAGTACGCAATCGCTGGTGGCCACCTGGGGATATGGTGTCGATTTTTACCGCAACGGACAGCGTATGCCGGGATATAAGGCGGTTTTGGCTGTTGGTGATATCGTCTCTGTAGGCACTACGGGATATACCTACGAAGTGCTTGTCGATGCGAGTAACCGTATTGTTTTGTATCCGCAAGCCCATCCTGAGGATATTCACGTGCTACCAGCTCCCATGGTTGCACCGCCGCAGGCATTAAATAATGCGTCTCGCGGTGTGGTGGTTGTTGATGGCGATGGAGCCGATAAACAAGAAATTTTGACCAGATTGTGGCCGGTCAGGAACGGCACCCCGCTTACCCTCATAGACCCGACACAAACGGAGACCTCCCTTCGTTTCTCAGTTTTGGGTCCCATGGACTTATTCCCGACACCAAATCAACCCATAGCCAATCGCTTGCTCCAGCGCATTGAGATAGGGAAAACATATGAACTTCGAAATGAAAAGGGAGAATTGGTTGGATCCGTGGTACGCGTATCGCCAACCCGGATGATTGTGCGCCTGCACACGTATCTGGAAGATATGGCCGATGCGGCAAGAATCGAGCGGACAAACAGGCTTTCGTTGCCTGATCAGCTTCTCGCGGACCTGGAAGTGGCCAAGGCCAGAGTAGCAGAATCGCCGAGTCATGCGGTCGTTGCCACTTCCCGGCGTGTGGGATCGATGGTATATGCAACGGGCGTGCTTCCGATCACCGGAGCTTCTCAGCGCAGACTGGGAGCAAGTGCAATACCAATGAATTGGTCCGTCAAGCTGACGCCCCAGGACATGATCTATTTCGACAGTCTGGATGTCAGCGAGCGGCTGATTTGGATAACGCGCATGATCGAAGAATCCGATGAAGTGGTCTATGCCCAGCATGGATTCCAGGCGGATGGACGCGTGTATGCCAAGCCGATGGAAGCAATGCTGCTTGCCTACGATCGCAGCGGAAGAAGGCAGGTCGGAGTGGCGCCTTCCCTTTCCGGAGCAAACGGAACCTTGGTTGAGAAAACCGGTGAATACACCATGGACGATGCCGTAGCTCAGTCCTATGAACTATATAACGCTCTGGACGCAATGTTTGATTTTTACAAGAAGAAGGTAACATTCGTCGGTCAATCGACCGGTGCGCGCCTTGTGCTCCTTCTTGCTGCCCGGCTTGCTGAGGCCAAGAGGTTGCAGCCAGACATACGGTTTGAGCTGGTGGCACCATATCTTCTTACCAAGGACCAGCTGACGATTTTCAAAGGGAACCTCTGGGGCTGGCTCTATGGCGTGGTAAACAACAGGCAGGTTCCTTATGCGGTGCGCCGCACGCTTCTGTTTGCAGCCAAATATACCGGGATCGACCGTGTCATTGTGAATAACCGGCTCAGCGGACTTGCCCGAGATGAGGCTATCATCGACGACAGCATCATCCACCGTGGAAACCAGCAGGATATTCCCTATACCACTCGCTGGACTGATCTTATCCTTGGCGCAGAAGCGCTCGATTGGAACGCGCTTCCTGAAGAAGTGCGGGTTGCGGGTATGCGGTTCCATATTCCTCAGGAAGAGCATATTGTCGATCACAGACAGACTGTTGCCTTCATGGAAGAACACGGGCTTGATGGGCGACGCGTGAGGGTGAGTTATGGCAGAGGTCATTATCCGCCGAAACGCGCATGGGAGCAGGTAGGACGGTATCTTAACTATGGCGAAGAACCAACGGTCGCACCCGTGGTAGAACCAGAAATGAGGATCTATCAGTCCGCAACGGAGTGGGTAGGGGAGTTGCGTTCCGTGAACAACAGGCCATGTGGTGGCGGATGGATAACACTTGCTGGCCGCGTGTATGCACAGGAAGTAGAGGAGTCCTGTGTAATGCTTCTTC
>CAZKLT010000007.1:0-56670 GCA_964553825.1 uncultured Gammaproteobacteria bacterium | reverse complement strand
CAGGCTCTTGCAAGCCTGTTTTCGTCAGAAAAAACCGAAATATACCATCTTCTTCCCGCACTATTCCCCTCTCTCCGTTGGCATACTGCACGGTGACATCACCTAAATACGCTCCGTTTTTCATGTTGGCATCCTCCACATAAGCGTATGTGAAGGAGCTATCCGCACGTTGTACAACTACAACATACGGTCCATCCCAGGTGCTTGCCGATAAGACTTTTTCACTGAGCTTACCGATCGGTTCCGATGTCTCACGTACATCTTCCTGTGTTTGCTGGATAGGTCCCACAACCTGAACAATGGAAAATATCATGCCGGCAACCACCACACCAAACAAAACCGCAAGAATTGCACCACCGCGTTGGCCATAAAAAAGCTCGTTTCGCGGCCCTCCTCTTTCACCGAGAAATCCGCCTCGTGCGGATTTCGGATCGTGACTATCAAAGAGCCCTTTAGCAAAGATCATGGACTACCCTCCTTCGCAGGGATTGTCCGGGGCTGTATGAAGGTAAAAATGCGTAAGCTAACGAGCATAAGAAGGCCTATCACCCCAAAGATTGACCAAACTGCCGGCGATGTTGCATCAAATACGCTCACATCAGGAGCCGTGAGACACAAAGCCCAACCCAGACCCTTCACCGGACGGTGGGCCATCATACCGTACGCGCCTCCCAGCATTAATCCACGTCCTATACCAGTTTCCCCAGAAATTGCCCGGTATGCGACATGTCCTTCCGGAGCTTTCGTGCCGACAAACTCTTGCTTTGGGTAACTCAACACCGTTCCATTTCCATCGGTGATCAGAAACAACTCTCCGTTACTTTCGTTGGCTATCTGGCGCAATTTCAGGCCCAAACCATCGATATCGACCGAAGCGGTCATCACACCGGCAAATGATCCCTGTGCATCTCTGAGTGCGATGGCGACTACGACCACATACCTGGCTGACTGATCTGAACGGACCTGAAAGAGATTGGAAACAAATGGCTCATTGGTTGTTTTTGCCTTTTGGAAGTAGTCTCTATACGCAAAATTCGGGTCGACGAATGTGCCATACGGATACAAGGCGATGCCGTCGCCCTCTTTGTCAAGAAAAACCAGTCTTCGTATGTTCGGATTGCTTTCATACAAAATTTTGGCGAAAACGCTTAATTGAGCAATATCGTTGTCCTTAATAACCTCGACGAACTGTTGATTGGCCGCCGCTACCACCAATGCGCTTTTTACCGACTCAAAGGTATTGGTGAGCGTCGTTTCTGCAACTGCCAATTTACTGGTAAACTCCTGCTCTCTGGCATGCCACGCACTCTGCTGCAGCAACCCCACCAGGGCGACTGCCATGAGAAGCACGCACCCCACGGCAAAAAACAGCCCATGCAGCATCAATTTATGCCGCTTCAACCCGTATTGCTGTAACGGCCACCAATACGGCATAAACCCCGTGAAATACGCAACAACGATCATAAAAAAGGCACGGCTCCAGTATTGCGTCTGCGCAAACCACACGGCAGCCAATACGTCAATGAGCGCCGCTACCCATGCAGAGATAAGAAACAGCACCCGGCTCTGGCTATAGCCAACCCAAAAAAACACCATCACCGTGCTGGCTACAACTGCAGAAAGAATGGCCACCGTCGTCGACGGTAACCCGATCAGTGCAGCCAAAGCACGAACATGTGGATCACCGGGAAAAACAAACATCACAAAGGGTATAAGCGCGGCGAGAATTGTCGCATAGATGAGAATCGAAACAACGCCGCCCAGCGGGACAAAACTCGTTAATCCGATGACAAAAGCAAATCCCCCGTAGATGACGGCTCCGTCAAAGTCCCCGACCCGCACTAACCCGTAGGCGTTTACGAATCCCAACAAACTCAATAATCCGTGAAAAATTTTGTGCCAATATTTTCCTTCACGGAAAATGCCACTGATAAGCACGCCTAGACCACTGGCGATGAGCATGATGCGTATCGCAGGGAGAAACCGGGCGAAATTCTGCGTTTGCTCTGTGCTGAATACTGAGTTAAACAAGAAAAGTGCTGCCCCGGAGACGATGGCGGCAGAACCCACAAACCAGTCAAAAATATTCGGTGCTGCAATAGGTGACAGGTCGTTTTCTTGTATCAACGCATCGGACGCTATGACGACAGATGCATCTCCCACACGATCTACGCGATCTACGCGATCAGTTCGTCCTTGGATGCCCAATTCACCTATGCCTGCTGGGGACACTGCCATAGCTGTGCCGGTGGGCTTGCGCGACAAGTGGAGTATTCGCTGCAACTCCTCTTCCGGTATACGAAATCGCCCTTTGCCAACCCGGACGCCCTTTATACGCTTCTCCTTCAGGAAGGTATAGATGCTATTGGTGCTGTACCCCAGAATATCAGCAACCTGTTTAACAGTATATGTGCGTGGCATAGGCAGAAATTAGCTTCGTTTTTCCCAGTTTGTACAAGTTATTCCCAATGATTTTCACAGTTATTACTAATAATGTGAAATCTATATCCAGTATTGCGCAAGTTTTCACGCAATGTCAAGAGGCGAGCTTTATCTTATCGTAATCATTTCATACTCTTTCATTTTTCCCGCATGAACAATCCGGAAACTACTCGATGCTTTTTTGACAGAATTGATATAATTGAGATAAGAAAAATCAGCATGCTTCCATTTGCCTATACCATCACTTCCGATCTCCGTGAAAATCTCCGCCAAATCGACCTTTTGCGGATCCCGATCCTCACACTCCCTCTCTCCACTGCCGTTGAGCATATGATTCGCTGGCAAGCCCGTATAAACAGAATTGGCGGATCGCTTGCGCTGGCTGGCATTAAGGTCACCAAAAATGAGATCGAACAAACGCTCGCGGATGGACACAAGCACGGCGCGCCTATCGTTACCGGGTACAACAATGCCATGACATACATCGAAGATACCTGGATCGCCAACCCAAAATCAGTTACCGCAGACACGTTGGCTGAATTGAGAGACTTGGTATATATCGGCCCATTTGCGTCATACAAACGGGCCTTTGCGTCTGATCAGAGATCCATGAAGCAACTGTTCCAGTATCTGGAAAATCAGGAGCATGCAGTCGTGCGGGCGGGGATTGCCTCAGGGATCCTCACGGCGTCTATTCTTGGGCAGCGCCACGCAGAACCGCTCGCTCATCTTATGGCGACACTGTACCTGTCAAACGAAGGCTATTTACTCCGAGGGCTCGCTGCCCCGGAATATCAGTGGTCGCTGGAGCCTGGTGTATACCGTACTGCGCTCGAAAGCATTTCGAGGGAAGGAAATCTCAACATCTGGCTCCTCTATTTTGCCCAATCCCTATGCACACACTACGAAAAACTCGCCGCCCAAATGGCCCAGCCCTCAAAGCTCACTCCGTCAAAAATAGCGCTTCTGAATGATCGACAACGCGCAATCATTCATCTTCTTGATAATCCTCAGGCTTCCCTCACGAACAAAACGATTCAGAAGCGCTTCCGGATATCCCAGATCACCGCCTCACGCGATCTGGCAAAACTCACCGCCCTTGGGATCTTTGTGCCTCACGGAAAAGGACGCGCAGTCTCCTATACGCGCATCTAACCGTCAATGAGCTGTTGGTACAGTTTCGTATACTTCGCGGCTTGTTTTTTCCAGGAAAAATCAACCCGCATCGCCCGCCGTATCATCGTCTGCCAGACATCAGGCTTCGCATGATAAAAACGAATCACTTCCTTCGCTCGCTGAGCGAGTGCATCTCGA
Source organism: uncultured Gammaproteobacteria bacterium (assembly GCA_964553825.1). Classification (GTDB taxonomy): domain Bacteria; phylum Patescibacteriota; class Microgenomatia; order UBA10105; family UBA927; genus CAYUKU01. The sequence continues at coordinate 52,914 of CAZKLT010000007.1, read as the reverse complement.
GTATATCGATTAAATACAAAACCAGTAGAACCATCACGTACCGTATCAGCCAATCCCCCGGTTTTCCGTACGAGCGGCAACGTTCCGTACCGCATGGCAATCATTTGGGTCAATCCGCACGGTTCAAATTTGGACGGTACGAGCATCACATCACTGCCGGCATACATCCGCCGCGCGAGCCTCTCGTCAAACGTGTGGGTGAATGCAACATTCTCATACTTCTTGGCGAGGTTCACAAATTGGGTGACCAGTGATTTTTCGCCGGTACCCAGGAGCGCCACCTGAAAACTATCGGAAGGAAGCGTTTTTATCATATGCGCGATGAGGTCAAGGCCTTTCTGATTTGGCTCAAACCGCCCGACAAATCCGAATAACGGAACGTCCTTCTGAGCCAGACGCAGGCTCGCGCGCAAACGGTCTTTAATTTTCCTTTTTGCTGTTTCCACGTTTCTGATGGTGTAATGCACCGGGATAGACGGATCGAGACGCGGATCCCACACCGTCGTGTCTATGCCATTGAGGATGCCCAGGATGCGGTCTCCCCGGCGAACGAATGTTTCTTTCACCCGTTTCCCATGGTAGCCACGGGCAATTTCCTTGGCATAGGTCGGTGATACGGTGGTTACCCTATCGGCGTATTCAAACCCTTCCTGAAGGAACCGCACGGCACGCCCCAGAGGGGTCATAAACGAATGGAACGCACTTTTGGGCAATCCGAGCTTCAATGTTACCGCTTGACCTGTTTCCCCCTGATACATGAGATTGTGTACCGTCAGCACGGTTTTGGCCCGCTGTGATTGTATCGTTGTTCGCTCCCGGTATGCGATATGCGATATTTCGCCAACCAGCATGGGCACCAGTGCCGTATGCCAGTCATTACAGTGCACCACATCATACGGTCCGCCAAGTGTTTCCTGGGAGTAGAGATAGAGCTGCGCAACTGCTTTGGAAAAGAAGGCAAACCGGCCAGCCATGTCCTTTCCTTCATAGACATGCAGCCGGGGGTGCCGGATGAGATATACCGGGAGACGGCTTCCTGCAAGATACGTCCGAAAAATAAACAAAAGCTCGCGCCGGCGGTCAAAATCGAGTGCCATCTGCCCGACACAAACGACATCCGACAGTCGTATTTTCTCGTAATACGGCATCACGACCGAGACATCAACTCCACGCGAAGCCAACGCCACTGGCAGCGAATAGCTCACATCTGCCAATCCACCCAGTTTGTAGAGCCCCGCTACCTCACTCGTAACAAATAAGATCCTCACAATTCTATAATACCAGACCGGAGATGTGTACAGCGCAGGAGAAAGTCTGAGGCAGATTTTTGCAGGTTTTTACCAATCTTTACAAGCAGATTCCACAGTTTTTACAAGTACCTAGAGGCCGAAATTAGCCCGATAGGGCGCGTCATTCTCTATTTTGTGGGCGATAATATAGATGACATCGCTCCCCATGCCGCAGTAATCACGGATGAAGTGAATTTCCTTCTCACAGGGATACGGATAAATCCATGTTGACTCCTGAAGGTTATAAAACCCGAGCCGCTTGAGGGTGTTACGGAACAGGTTCCGAAGGGACGCTTTGTGCCTGGCTACATCATAAATAACCATGCGCCACCGGCCATCCCATTTCTTGGGTGTAGGGACGGAAAGATCCTCAAGTGCATATTTAAGCATCCAGCGCTTGCCTTCCATGGTAGCCTCGTAGCCGTCCTTTGTTTTCTCCACAAAGCCCTGATTCACCATGCGCGCAAGGCTGCGCTCGATATAAAACGGATTGTACGATGGCAAATCCTTTGCGGCCACACTGTCGCCTGCGACCACGCGGCACAAAAGCTGACGCACAGGTGCGTATTTTGTGGCTTCGACAGGCGCCTTCTCCATGAGGTATTTCGCTGTCGCAATGATGGTTTCTTCGCTGGGTAATTGAATGTCCGACATTTTTATCTCCAAGTTCATTTTGTCGAAATGATACGGCCTTGTCAAGAGGCTGAAAGTATCTTTTTATACACTGATTCATGCCCGCGTACCATTGTGGATACGGAAAACAGCTTCTCCACCCGCGCACGGCAGGCACGCCGGTCGATGCGGTCAATGGCACGCATGGCCGCCACAAGCCCCGCAACGCCGTCTTGGGGACGCACGATGTATCCCGTCACACCATCCTTCACCACTTCCGACACCGACCCGTGATCGTAGGCTACTACCGGCGTACCACAAGCCATTGCCTCAATCATCACCATCCCGAACGGCTCTTCCCACTTTATAGGGAAAAGAAGCCCTCGTGCACTTCCCAACAACGCTGCGCGTTTATCCCGGTCCACCACCCCTACTTTTTTAATCATCGGATTATCAAGAAGCGGCGTAAGCGATTGGATAAACGGATTTTGCGCATCGGCTGTTTCCCAGTCTGATGCGGCAACAAGAGGCGCATGCATCACGACGGCGGCCTTTAGGGCATCGTCAAGGCCCTTTTCAGGCACCATACGCCCCATAAAGACCCAGCGAGCGGCAGGGGCTTCCACAAACGGATACCGCTGCACATCAACCGCATGATACACCGTAGCCTCGAACCGGAGAGAGAGCTCGCCTCGGCGCTGACTATTGCTTATGGAAATAAACCGGTGACCGGCAAATTGCTCGAAAATAATCCGCGAAAGCGTGCCCTTGGCCGGAAGCGGATCGTGGATGGTGTATACCACCGGCACCCGGGTAAATCGCTCCAGATAGTGGGCAGCCGTGATGGCAAACACGTGGACGATATCAAACGCTTCGGGTTGAGCCGCTGCAAAGGCACGCGACAGCAAATCAAGTTCATAGGTTCGCTTAATAAGGAGCCGCTCTGTATCGGATCGTTGCTCTACGTAGGCGTCGATATACGACTGCTCCCCTGCCAGTAGTGTTGCTTTGGTTTTTATATCGGGAGCCGCTGCAAAGGTTACGGCATGTCCTGCACTCACTAATCCGTCAGCAAGATCGACGGCCAAATCTTTCGGCGCGTAAATCATGTCCGCAAAACGCTCCGACATGTAGATACTGGGGGCAATGAGCAGGATTTTCATAGGTATGTTTTGTCATTCCGGACTTGACCCGCAATTCATCTTTCTGTTCAAAAATAGACTCAGGGTTGGCATCGTGAATACAATTCTACAAGCCAAGAATCTTCGTATACACCGATTCGTACCCGTCCGCCATGCTTTCGACAGAAAAGTTCTTGAGCACATGTTGTCGTCCTCTCTCACACATGGATTGATACGACGGTCCATCCATATCCATCACTTCCTTCACTTTTGCTGCAAGCCCATCCACCCCTAATTTTTCGTCAACCAGAAATCCGGTTCCCTGCGCAATCGTCTCCACCACCCCGCCATTGGCATACGAAAGAGCGGGAGTCCCGCAGGCGAGCGACTCGACGGGTACGAGTCCAAACGGTTCATTCCATTTCGTGGGAACGATCGTCATCTTCGCATTCTGATACAGGATAATGAGACTTTCGCGCGTTTCGTGCTGTGCCAGCTGTATATGCACGCCATCGATATGCGGCTTAATGACGCGCTCAAAGTATGCCGGCTCCGTCACTTCTCCCGCCATGACGAGACTGAGTCCGAGCTTCTTTGCCACAAGAATTGCCTCAAGCGGGCCTTTCTTGTCTATCATTCGCCCCGCCCAAAAAAGATAATCACGCGTCGGCTTCTCACCCGGTCTATACACCGACGTGTCCACGCCGTTATAGACGGTTGCAACATAGTGTACCCCGGGCACCCGCTGCGCGTTACTGATGGATGTGTAATTGAGCTTGCCATACTGCATCACTAAGTCCTGCTCGTCCGGATTGGCGAACGCATACACCCGGTGGAAGGTGTGCACCGACGGCGTTTTGGAAGCTGCCGCAAACGGAAGCCCCAAAAACTGTGCATGAGAGTGGATGATGTCAAACTGGTCAGCCAGCTGGAAACAATGAGCAACGTGCATGAGTGGATAAAACGAGCCCGCCTGAGCCGCCTTCACGTCGTCTTGCAGGCCAAGCGCACGCGGAAGGACTGCTTCCAGTTTCGCTGACGTATGCGAGTCCCCGGAGGCAAACAGCGTCACATCATGGCCGCGCCTCACCAGCTCCTCCGTCAGGTGATACACGACGCGCTCGGTTCCGGCATACCCGGGAGGCGGCAAGGGGATCCATGGGAGGACAAGCTGGGCAATCCGCAGAGGTTTCACTCTTCTAGAGTATCAGATGTCAGATGGGCAGGAAAGGTATCACCGGAGGGAAACGGCCATGACTATTCCGTATCCCCCTTTGGCTTTGGCGCAGTAACCTTAAGCACCGCATCCAGGGCCCAAAGCATCGATACTGCATACTTATTTTCACTGGTTATAGATGTCTCTTTGAAATGCTGCTTTATCAGCGCTCTGGCCTGCTCAATACGCGCATGGAGATCGACGTCTTGGGGCATAAGTCTGCCCACGACCGACGCGCGAAGCTCGGCAAAACCGCTCATCGCTCCCCACATCGCCTTCACCAGTCGCACATAGTCGATAAACATCGCAGAAACGGCGGTTTTCCCTCTTTCATACCGGGCTATTTCCTCGGTTAGAGCTTCCGGTGTTGATGCGTGAATTTTCCGCGAACCGTACTGCTGGGCAAGTTGTCGCATGACCGTTTCCGGTGAAGCGGTCAAAAATGACATAGCCGTCTCGTCGTTGGCAGCAACATCAACGATATATGACGCTCTCCCGTGAACCCCGACGCGCGGTCTATACTGCGATAATGCGCGAATGGTACGACCGATCTCTGTATCCGTATTGTCCTCTTGCGGCAGCGTCGTTATATGCAGAGCCATCGCCAAAACCAACTCCGTCTCGGAAGCATCCATTGTGGGGAGTTCCTGGATAGGCGCGCCGTTCTCCAATACCTTGGCTACACCACGCACCATAGTGCGACGATCCCGCCGGCGCTTGCCGATACTACGGCTAAGCCCGATAAGCGCAGCTGCGGCCCCGATGGTCAACCCTGCGCCCACCGCAAGACTCAGGATTTCATCACGATAGATGGAAAAAAAGTCCGGCGCCACCGGCGGCGGGACTGCTGCCTCCTCACTGGAGGAAATGCCTATACCCGGCAGCGGCGTCAGATCGACGATAACGATTCGCCCGTCCGGCAGGATAACCCGTGTATTGAGATGCACGACAGTATCGCCCCACAGCCCGTTGCCAAACCGCACAGTGGGCTCTCCGGGATTTCCCTGTGTCAGAACACCGGCAGAATTGAGAAATTCACTGACCATCCGGTGGGCTACTTCACACTCAAATCCTTCATCGGCATGGTTTGCTACCCATACAATGCCGTCGCTGTTCTGGTCCAGGCCCGGCGTCGTATTTGAGTACTGCCGTGTCCGGGAAATATGCTCACGAATCAGTCGGACGTAGCGTAACACCACCTCGGATTCTTCATGTTTCGTTTGTGCCGCTTCAAGATCATGCAGAAAGTCGCTATGCAACCCCTGAAGCACCGGGTCGGCAACCAGCTGACTATTAAGCCGTCCGAACGCCTCGTCATTCACAGCGCGATCGTACGGGTCGACCGTTTCCGCCTGAAACACGCCCAGCGAACTGGGAAGCTGGCGATATACGACCAGTACCCGTCCGGGATCCGTCAAAAACTGAACTGCTCCTTCCCGCGTCTGCATAACCTGCGCATCGCTCATCGTAAACACGTCGACGATCTCCCATCCCGGCGGTGCATAGAAATAGCGCGTATTCGTCGCTTCCAAAACCAGCGTATCCTCGGGATACTGCATGCCCAAGAAAAACAAAACACGCTGCACCTTATCTGCGGGCACTATCGTCCCGTTTTCCTGGACCCCAGGCTCCATAGCCATGTACCACTGCTCAACCGGAACATCCGGCTGCTGGATGATTTTGGCGTAGCGGATCAGTATTTGCTCACCGGACTCCCCTGATGACTCATTCTCTTTCTCGCTCCAATCCGGCGGCTCAAAGAGCACTTCCGGCTGCTTTTTTTCCGGCTGCGCTGCGGATGCCGAAGGCGCTCCTGCCGGCTCTGTCGCGGACGGGTCTTCCTGCGGTGTTCCCTGGGCCATCTGCGTTTGCACAGCCTGAACGGTTTGGGTCGATTCTCCCTGCGGCGTCCCGCCTGCCATGGGTGTCGATAGCGGCTGCGGCGTATTGTGTGTGTTGTTTTGGCCTAGTGGCAAGCCGCTATCATCATTTCCGTCGCGCTTTCCCTGCGCCCAATCCTCTATGGCATCAGGAAGCTTCCAGGTTATGGAATCCAGGGACAATCCCCATTTCTGGCTTAACTCATCGGCCTTTCGCATCAATCCCAGGTATACATCGGCATTCCATGCGATCATCATCGTCGTGGCTATAAGCGTCAGGTACATAAGATCCCGCCGGTAATTCCAAACATAGGCTTTCTTGGCGTCTTTGTACTTCCAGGCGCGCCGTATTGCCCGCATATCCAGCACACGGGAAAGGATCTTCCCATTCACACGGTCACGGTATCGCGCAAGGATATATGCATGCCGCTCACTGAGCATCCTGCCCAGATAATGACCGGGATAACTGTCCACAAGCGCCGTCATGGCTTCCTCAAAATCCTCTACCGTTTCACGCGTCGTTAGCCGCAAAAATCGGTCTACTTTGTCCGACCGGACCAGATATTTCTCCCGAAGCATATTTGCATACGTCTGCTTCATTAGCTCAAATACCGCCTGCGGTTGCCCCTTCAGAAGGGGGGCCATGGCGACTTCAAACGTCGGATTATCCATGAGGTACCGCAACCGGACGAGCGGATTGTTCGCGGCCCATCGCGTCGTGGCTACGTGTCCGCTATACGTCTCATTCTCAGATGTTGCTTTGGACGGAACAAACGGCGTTCCCCCAAATAATGCATCCAGCAGTTCTTCGACCTGCTGCGTATTTTCGGAGTCCGGATCTTGCTTCATGATGATGTCCGAAACGTGCACCGACTGGGCGACGCCATCAATCATGCGGTTCCATTGGGAGAAATACTGCGCCGTCAGACGCTTCTGCTCGGACTTCGCCGCGGCTATCTGTTCCCGCAGTTGACCAAGTCGCGAAAGATCTTTCACGCCGATTGCCGCAAGGACGAGATTCTGGGAGCCGCGCATCTGCCGCATCCGGTCCTCCATGGACTCCAGGCGCATACCCAGATCCCGTATCCGCTTGGCGTCAGGCAGCGCAAAGGAGAGCGGTTTGCCCTCAGTGCGATACAGCAATCCCGTTTGAGGCGGATTACTTACATACTTATACCGCCCGATAACTTTATCTGAATTGCCTGCATGCTCCCGCACATACCACGGGAGAAACTGCAGAAGTGGGGCAAATGCCGGATTATTCTTTTGGCCCAAACGATCAGCTATCTCAAGCACGCCCAACGCGGGAGCCACCCCGTTGGGAACATGGGCAACACGGAATTTAAACCAATTAAACGCTTGTGTAAGCAAACTCGGATCTTCTTCTGCGGCAACGGACAGGAGCGTAAGTGTGCGCATGACGGCTTCAGGAACCTTCTCAGCGCCTTTGACCGCACGAACCACGGTCTTCGCGTCATTTGCAAGGATGACAGACTGACGAGGTTTTAGCCGCTTCCACTCACTTCGGGAGACATCCTGATTTGGATTCCATGGTTCCTCGTCGGTAATGGGGTTAATCGACACGCCGCGGGTCTTCTGCGCACGAAGAAACGGCCCGCCGGGAAACGCCGCAGCTCCTTCATAATCCTGCAGCGCAGAAAATACATAAACCAGTGCATCCAGAAGCGGATTATCCTTTTCCGATGCAAGCGTGACACGCTCGGGCGCATAGATCGTGCACGCGCCGCGCCACTGCGACACCACATGTTCATAGTCCGATGAGGTGGGGCGCTTATCCCGAAGCTTCTCTGCTACCTGCCCATGCGTTTCCAGCGCGCCGATTACGTCTTCGTACTGCTGGGAGACAAACTTCCGGTCAAGCCAGCGGCCCACATGCATATCCACGGGAACCATACGCCGCTCCAGGCGCGCAGCGGTTTCACGAACACGGGGGTCTGATTGGTCTTTTGCTTCAGACAGAACCATAGGTTGACCTATTATTATACCACAAAACGCACGCTATAGGCTATTTTCTAGCTTCAATGCAGCTATACGGTGGGAAACGCATGCGCGCGTGCAGCCGCGAGGCGCTGCGGGGCGGAACTGATGCATGCTTCAAACAGCTTCGGCTGCGAGAATACTTCTAAGAATTTAAAGTCAAAAAGCGGTTTGTCGCCCGCCCGGTACGCATCCAAAATCGGTTTGGCGGCAACCAAAAGCTCCGCATGCTTCCCGATCCCCTGCATAAACCGGTACGAACTTCTGTTACCAAACGGTACGAAATTCATGGCCACGGTGGCGGCAAATGCGGGATAATCACGGTCAAACATATTGTATTTGTACGCCAGAAGCAGGAAATCCTTGGCAATATCCCACTCAGGATGCGCAACCCGCAGCGCCGCCGAATCAGGTGCCTCATACATATGATGAACGACGATATCGCTATCGTAAATAAGCGGGTACCCCATCCGCCAATACCGCGCAGACAAATCCGATCCCTCTCCCCGCATATTAAACACCACATCGTCATACCCGCCGACCGCCCAGAAAATGTCTTTATAGGTCGCCATATACCGGGAATAGATCGCCTCGGTGTACGTAGCCAGCTTCACCACCTTCATCCGGTCTTCCGGACGGGGACGGTCATATTCCCCGTCATGTGCCCCGCCGCGCCACAGCACGATACTTCCTACGGCGCCCGCCGTCTCGTGGGCACGAAGCGAATCGATCGTATGGAGTATCGTCCCGGGATCAGTCTCTATGTCAGAATCGCAAAAGATAAGAATCGGGTGTTTGGCGGCCTTTGCGCCAGCATTTTTGTTGGCGGCAATCCCCGTTTTTTCCGGTCGTATATAGGTAATTTGCTGGTTAAATTTCGTGAAAAGCGCATCGCGCAGGGAGAAATCAGCCGTACTGTCGGCAATGATAAGTTCCAGCTCAAAGGCAGACCCCTTGCCGGTCGAGCTCAGAAGAAGCTCAGCTGTGTGAACAGTCTGCTCAATGCGTTGAAACGTGGGAACAATGACAGAAACACCAACCATGTCCTCATCGTATCACACAAGAGGAAGTGAAAATCAGGGCAACATTACGTCAGTTTCTGTTCATTGGCCTTTTGTATCCCTGCTTTCACGAACCGAAGGTACTCTTTCGTATTTGAGGCATGTTTCTTGTAGATTGCCTCAAACTGCTCCGCAATCCTCCCCCACGTATATCGTTTCACAATAAGCTCGTACGACCGTTCAGCCATTTTTTTACAAAGAATCTCGTTTGATAACAGAGTATTTACCCGCTCAGCGATCTCATCACTCCGCTTTACGTGGACAAGATAGCCATTGTATCCATCTTTGATCAGGGACATCACGCCGCCTGCGCGCGTGGAGACGACGGGTGTTTTGGCGGCCATCGCCTCAAGGATGACGAGACCCAGGGGTTCCTTCCAGGTCGATGGAGCTACGTATACGTCGGCACGGCTATAAAAGGACTTAAATCCCACTTGTTCTCCCGGTTTCATATACCCCAGGATACGGCAGTTGGTAAGCTTCAGGTCGACGATAAGCTTCTCCAGGCGCGGCCGTTCCGGCCCGTCTCCCAGGATGAGAACTTCCCCTTTGATATTCTTGGCTGCTCTGATAAGGTAATCGACGCCCTTCTGCGGCGTCAGACGTCCCGTAAACAGTACCACTTTTTTGCCTTTCAGGTCATACGTTTCATCCAGAATCCGCAGGCGCTCTTTGGATTCCTTGTATTCCTCCAGGTAGACGCCACCGGGAATCGTGCGCGTTTTGCGATCAAACTGGCGTCCGAACATTTTGAGAAACCATCGCCGGGTAAAGGCACTATTGGCCGTGATAATGACAGAGACATCCAGCGCATCACGGATAAGTCCGATGAGCCTTCGATCACGGTTCAGGTAATGAAGATCGCTTCCGTGAGTCGTCACGACAAACCGTGTTCCATACATAATCTTTGCGATACGGGCAACCGGCGGGAGAAACGCCGTATGAAACGCGTGGATAATTTCCGGCTGATAATCTTTGACCGCTGCCAGCGTCGCATTGATATATGAGGTATAGATCTTCCCCAGCTCGACACCGCTCATGTCCTCATATTTCTTGATTTCCGGCAATTCCGGATTCCCGACAAAGACCCCCATCTGCGGCGGTGTAACGAGATAATGTTTGATTCCGGGGAGCGTTCTGTGTTCCGGTGACACGATGGCCACTTCATTGCCGTCCTTCACCATTTCAGCTGCAAGAGCACGAAGCCAGGCGCCTGACCCATTGCCCCACAAGGGGAACATATAGAGGAACATGATTTTCATTGGTAGTACGCCCCTCGTGCGCCTTTAGATGAATTATACGGTACCGACGGAGAAAAAACAAAATCCATACTGCATACGTGACCACTCCAACGAGTGCACAGCGGGCCCGGGTACCCTTTTCCCAATCCGACTCCCATCGAAAACTGGTTATCTGTTGACTGTGCACGCGCACAGCAAGGATTTGTTCTTTTCTTATTTCAGTCCGGCGTACTTCTTGTACACCATCTTGTGGTTTACCCATCGAACGATAAGCATCAGGGGGATGGCAAGAAAAAGCCACCAGCGGACAAGCTCGATAAGCTTGCCAATGCTCTGGAACAGCCAGACATGACTTGAAGCCAGAAGCGTACCCACACCAGCGACGACAAACCATAGCACGATGGTCATCAGAACGGATGCCCAGGTCATGTATCCGCGCTCATCGTACCACCAGTGGCGGTCTTTCCCGATGACGAGCAGGTAGCCCAATGCGACGAACAGGTGGACGAGTGCCAACATGGCAAAGCCCTGTGCCAGCACCATAACAAGCGGCTGGTCCCAGAGAGCATTGAGTTCCGCCACGGCGCCCATGACGATTGCACCAGCCAGCGTCCATACCACTTCCTTCATGCCGATTGCGGGCGACCCGGACAGGTTTTCATTCTGCCAAATCCAGTGCACTGCCCAATAGGTCAAAACCATCCCCAAAGCCTGCAGGATGTAGCTGGGCATGCCGCTTCGGTAATCCAGAATTTCGCCAACCATGTACAGGGCGGCGCCCGCCACAAGAATGATAGGGGCGGACAGGCGGTTGCGGTGAACATAATATTGTTTGGTCATAGTTTCCTTCTTTCTCATTTTGTTGAAAAAATTTGTGGGGAGTCTACGGATTCTCTCGGAGAATATATGGTTCTCCCCACAAAACGGAAACAGTCGTATGCAGTATGGAAAAGAGCGAAAAATTCCGAAATGATGGCAGCCAAACGCCACTTTCAGAGCACAAAGTATAACAAAAATATCTTATAGTATCAATCTGCGCTTGCGATTTTTTCGGAAAATTGATATTATAGGCTATTGCGAATTTCAGCGTTTTGCACTGCGCAAACCCTCTGGCATTCGCATGTTTTATTCTTGCTCGTTAACACTGTGCGGACTATTCCGGCTGACATTGAAGCCATACAATCGGGTTTACCCTGGTAAATCCGGCTGGTTGGTTTCAATCGTATCGGAATAGTACAGAAAGGAGACAGGCAAATGGATGAAACCCTCACCCAGCAGGATGCGGAAGAACTCGTCCGTAACCACGTAACCGAAAGCGGCGCAACGGTGAAATCCTTCGATGATGTGCAACTCGTCAACGAAGTCACCTGCGAATATAGCCTCACGGTCACGTTAGACGACGATTCGATTCGCTCCTTCGGCGTCGACGACCGTCGTGTCGTCTGGACGCTGTAATCCCCGTAACCTTCGTCCCGGATGACGTAACGGGCATCCTACCACACCAACGGACGAAGAAATTTTTTAGGAGACTAAGTATCATGGCACATCTCATGTACGTTGAAGAAATGGAAGAGGGGCAACATTTTTCGTTTGAAGAGGGAGACCAGGCAAGCGTCTGGAAGGTGGATTCCGAAGAACGCACGGCAAGTCTTGTTTGTCCACATGAAGCATCTGACCGTTTCATCTACCTCGAAGACTACTACGGTCAGGAGGTGCATGTCCTGTCGGCAGATGAAATCGGCGAACATGCCAACCACAGCGGCTTCTCGGGAGACCTTCCTGCTGATGAGGAGGATGACTAAGCATGCCTCACAGCGAACCAAAAGATGAAGGCACCCTCATCGTCTTACACACGAATGAGTGGGACCAAACCGCTGCGGAAGAACTCTCGGATTTCATCCAGCGGTACGCGCCGGAGTATCGCATCGGTCAAGCAATGATTGGACCGATCCAGGGCGCTGATAACGCAAAGCGCGTCCTTGACGAAATCAACGCCCGATCCAATCACCTCGAGGCTCGAGCAAATCGCTTCAAACTGCCGCAACCCATTCATGAATGGAGAGCCGACCGAGACATCTAACCGCACAATTCACACGAGCAAGAAGAGCGCCGTTCTTTGGAGTCCAGGTTTATCCTGTGTACACACCCCTCCATCCGGCGCTCTTTTTGTATCATTTTGTTATAGTTATCGAGCATCATTCCCTTTTTTATGAACAAACTCAGTCAATTACTATCTAATCATATCAATTTAGATCAATTCGACGTGACAGGAATTGCCGTCTCGTGTATACTCTTGTCGATGAACGCTACCGCACCCGTACCCGGAGACATGCCGACCACCGAGGGCACCATTTTCCCGCCGGATGTAATTGCCGATATCCGGGAAACCCACGAAATGCTCATCGAGCAAAGTGACGCACGCCAGGTCATGGAGGTTCCCTTCTCTCACAGATCTCCAGAGCACGAATAATCGTTTCTCTATCAAAAGATAAATATAGGCATCATTTTGCCGTAAGGAATGTTTCCGGATACTGGCGTTGTTACGGGCTCTGTGTCTTGGATCTGGCCGCTTCACCCCATACAAGCCACACAAAATATATCAAAGCAATCTGGCGTCGGACCCGCCATGGCTCCCTGATGAGTCTCCACAGCCACTCTCCGCCGACCGCGCCGCCGAAAAACGGTATACGCACACGGCGAAACAGCACCGGTGCTCGAGGGATAACGCCCGCGATGATATCAAATGACCCGCCGACCACCATCAGAAGCACCGGTTCCTTCGCCATCCGTCTGAGCGATGCGGCAAGCGCGTCCATAAAATACTCCTGTTTGGGTGCCCCCAGGGCAATGAAGACCATTTTCGCGCCGTCAGAGACGATCCTACGGGCTATCTCGTGGAAATACCCATCCGGCTTATTCTGACCTTCTATTTCTAAATGACCATCACGCACCTGTACCCCGGACACGGGTATAGATAGGCCATCCATGCCTGGATACCTCCCCTTTAAGCACTCAAGCGTCTTGACTGCTACATCGCCGTAACCCCCGATAAGTGTTATTCTGACGCGCTTTTCCTGAGCCAGTCCCACAAGGTTTTCCATAAACTCCACCCCGGGTATCACCTCGGCTATAGGCCGTACTTTTTGCCCCCCTCTTGTCCGGACATTCTTCTGTGCCGCCCACACCACACCACTTCCATCTGGGAGCGCCACATCGGCCCGATTAAGTATTTCCCGATATGCCAAATCACGCTTCGACAGAACTATTTGTTCCGGGTTTGGGGTAACCATCGTTATCACAGCAGAGCGGTTTTCCTGTCCCACCGAACTCTTTTTCCCGTCCAAAAACAGCCCCTTTTTTATTTCTTCTAGGATTTCTTTTTTAGGAGAATTTGTTACGTTTATTCCCAGTATTTTTACCGCAGAAAGTCTCATAGTAAATTAAATATGATTTGCGTTTTTCTATTCTGAATTAGATTTATCATACTCTAGGGTATAATTATTTACTCTCGACAAACAGATTTTCTTGACATGTCTTTGTCGATTTATTTCCTTTATAGGATATATCCTATTTCCGATTAATGCTGCGCTTGTACAGCTCAATATTTTCGATGGCAACCCCTGTCCCGCGCACGACGCACAGCAGCGGTTCGTCGGCCACATGACACACGACACCCGTTTCCTTGGTCATAAGACGGTCGAGATTCGTCAGCTGGCTGGTACCGCCGGCCATAACAATGCCTTTATCGATTATATCGGCAGCAAGCTCCGGAGGCGTATCTTCCAAGACGGCTTTCACGGCGGAAATTATCTGATGGAGGACCGGCGCGATAGCCTCGGTCATCTCCGCGCGGGTAAGCTCAATCATGCGCGGCAGCCCGCTTACCGCGTCCCGCCCACGCACTTCCATGCTGACTGCGCTGCCTTCTATGCGGGTCTGCGGATCATCACCCATCGCGTCACCGATCGTTATTTTGATCGTCTCAGCCATCCGTTCGCCAATTATGAGATTGTATTTTTTCTTAATGAATAGGGCGATGGCTTCGTCGATCTTGTTTCCGGCCACACGGGCGCTCTTGTGGACCACGACGCCGCCCAAGGATACAACGGCCGCTTCAGTGGATCCGCCGCCGATGTCGACGATCATGTGGCCCGAGGCTTGGGCAATCGGAATTTTTGCGCCTATGGCTGCTGCGAGGGGCTCTTCGATAAGGTACGCAACCCGTGCTCCCGCAGAAAGCGTTGCATCAAGCACGGCACGGCGCTCCACTTGTGTCACACCGCTGGGCACACAAATCATGACTTCGGGTTTAAAGAAGCGGTTTCGGCCCGCCACCCGGTCGATGAAATACGACAAAAGGGCCTCTGTGATGCGATAATCGGCGATAACCCCGTCTCGCATTGGCCGGGTTGCCATGATGTTCCCGGGTGTACGGCCCAGCATTTCTTTGGCTTCATTCCCCACGGCGACGACCCGATTATCATCCACGGTTACGGCAACGACGGTCGGCTCATTCATCACCACGCCCTCGCCTGCCAGCCACACCAGGGAATTCGCCGTGCCTAAGTCAATACCGATACGTTTTGAAAACTGCCCGAACATACGAATATTTGTGTTGGTATTCTAGCATATTCTGAGATATAATAATGGAGTCATGACCGCCAAAATTAGACCCATTCTGATATCTTTTGTTACTTTATGTTGCATTCTTGGCGTCTCGGGTGCCGTGATCGCATACGGCCGGGGGTACCGCCTGGATATCAAAAAAAACAGCCTTCGTCCCACTGGACTTATTTCCGCAACCAGCGATCCCGTGGGCGCTCAGGTATTTGTTGAAGGTGAGCTAAAAAGCGCCACAAACAACTCGTTTGCTATAGATCCGGGCTGGTACAATGTTACTGTTTCCAAGGAAGGGTTTATCCCCTGGCAGAAAAAACTCCGAATTCAGGGCGAGATCGTCGCTCGGGCTGACGCTTTCCTTTTTCCGACCAATCCGAGTCTCTCTCCCTTGACCACGCTGGGCATTCAGAATCCCATCCTCTCGCCTGACGGCAGCAAAATCGCCTACATCATTCCCCGTGGGCATCTGGAGAACGGCCTGTCGAAAAAAGCCGGCCTGTGGGCGTATGAACTGTCTGATGGTCCCCTTGGACGAAACCGCGATCCTCTCCAGCTTGCGACACTGGATGAGTCATTTGATATCAGTACAGGCACGCTCACCTGGTCTCCTGATTCCACGGAAATTCTCGCCTTCGTGAAGGGATATGGCGCACGCCTCTATCCCTTAAACCGACCTGGCACTATGACGCAGGTGACTGCTACATACCAATCGCTCCTTGCCGAATGGGAAGAAGAGCGTATCACGAAGGACCGCCAGCGACTTGCCGCGTTTCCTCAGCCCATTATCGATATCGCCAGCTCGAGTGCCAGAATTATCTCACTCTCCCCTGATGAAACGAAGCTGCTCTATGAAGCAACGGCAGCCGCAACTATACCAATAGTCATCAATCCACCGCTTATCGGTACAAATGCCACAGAAGAAACCCGCACCATAACCCCGGGCGCCCTCTATGTCTACGACATCAACGAAGACAAGAACTTCTTTATTCTGGACAAAAAGGAGCTTCCCGCATCCAAGACGTCCCCCGCACCCACACGCAGACCCACGGCGGCGCCGGCCAAAAGCGTCCCCATCCCGGACATCACCACACAGCAATCACCCTTCATCCACTGGTTTCCGACCAGCAGGCATATCCTGCTGACGCTCCCGGGTAAAATTGACATTATGGAATACGATCGAACGAACTGGGTCACGGTCTATGCCGGTCCGCTTTCTGACGGCTTTGTGGCTCCGTGGAGCAATGGATCACGCATTATCATCATGACGAACCTCAATCCCGGGGTCTCCAGCTTCCCTAATCTCTATTCCGTCAACCTACGATAAGAGGTTTACGGTTATACCACTTCAGCAGGAGGGGTCTCCATGATCAGAAGACGGCGGTCTGACGGGGCGAAAACAAGCGGCACATACTGCTCCATCGCCGTTTTTCCAAACAATGCCGAGGCTATATGGAGATTGAGTTCTTCCAACTGGTGATGAGGCCCCTGAACGGCCTGAAATGCCTTCGTAAAACTCGGCGGAAACACGCTCCACGTGGCCTCGGAAATATGCAGACAAAAATCGCCCTGCCCACCCCCGGAAGACGACGCATGAAACGGTCCATATTTCCCCCCAAATTCCATGCCCATTGCTTTATATGCCTGTACCGCATCCAGCGTGTCAGCCGAGAGTGAACTAGCAGTACCTACCAGTTTTATACGGTTTGATCTGGCCATCCACGGAATACCTTTCTCGTAATATCGATACTCCCGATTCCCTTCAAACAATGGAATTCGTATACCGATATGAGGCTTGATGCTCTCACGTACACCGCTCACTTCAACATCGACCACGCCCCACAGGGACGATCCTTGTGTCCGGCCGACCTTGACGATGAATTTGCCCTGTTCATAGAGGGACTGCGCGTATGCCCAACCCTGGAGGGCTATTTCCACCTGGTCAGCAGTTTCACGCGTCTGGCGGGCGAGGAATTCCTGCGCTTTCTGAAGATATTCATCCGTGTCTTGAATTGCCATGGGCACGCATTATATACCCACGCTCAAAAAACATCAAAGTATATCAAATAATAACTAAGTATCCCCGGTAAGAATTGTCCCACAAGGGAATCCCCGTGCGCTAATCTCGGAATACCGAGAAAGCGTCACGGTAAACCTACATCAAAGCACCCCTAGAAGGAATTGAACCCTCATCTTACCCTTAGGACGGGTCTGCTCTATCCGTTGAGCTATAGGGGCGTATAACCACCCGTATTGTAGCGAAAACTATGGTACAATACCAACGTTAACAGAAACAAATCTGTTGGGAAGAAACCGTAGGTTTCGTCCCAGAATCGGAATGTAGCTCAGTTGGTAGAGCGCGCGGTTCGGGACCGCGAGGTCGTGGGTTCAAGTCCCGCCATTCCGACCAACATTTCCCCACGAAAAAACCCGGACGGCTTTGAAACTACAAGCTATCCGGGCGTTTCCCGATAATTTAATACGTGCAGGACGCTTTCACTTTGATGCCGTCCGGCGGAATCAGCAGTGTTGACTGCGAATTGACGAACGATATGGTGCATTTGTCGTACACCTCAAGGTCAAGTTGCGTGAATGCCGTACCAGCAAGATTTACCTGCACGGTACCACTGACCCAGTCGTCATAAGCCAGGACGCCATTGGCGCGAACCTTGAGCCACGTTTGACGCAGGAATGTGCCGGTCTCGTTGTCAATGATAACGACGTTGAGGTAGCTCGCACCATTATAATACGAAATAGCGCCTTCCGCCCGCACGCCTTGAGGAGAGACCTCAACTGATGATGTATCAGTCGTCGGCTCGCTCTGAGTGGTAGACGTTTCTTCGACCGGTTCCATGGTCGGCACAGGCGCCGCCAGGTCTGCACTTGTATCCATAGCGGTATCGGGGGCCGCTACGGCTCCACCACCACAGGCTATAAGAGCCAGCGAGAGGAGGAGTATTAGGGGGATACGGATAAACATGTTCACCTCACATTTCATCGAACTTGCTCGTTACACAAAATTTTGTTCCCCGCAGTCCACAGAAAGAGAACGCATTCTCGCTCTGTGACCGGCGGGGATCAGTGTCCGTATCCGTCTCGTTTTAAGGTGCCTCGCCGCATACATGCCTTCGCAAACGAAAGCATGATACAGAACGATACCTATTGAATGAATTTACTCATTCATGGATACCAGTATAGCACCGCGTGTACTTGCCGAATCCACGAAATCAGTATATACTATGGGCCTTGATTTGTCATCTATCTCACAACGCGGGATTGTATGGCAAATCCTGTTTTGCTCTTTTCCAGATGAATGAACGGACATAGCCGCGCCAATGAAGCACACGACTCGTGTTCTTTGAGGCGTGGCTATCTTATTTTCTCCAGAGGAGAGTGTTCGATGAAAAAGTCAGTTCTCTTGTTTCTGGCGCTTCTGCTGACTGCATGCAACGTCAGTGTCGGCGCCCCGTCCGACAGCGGCAATCCCATCCCCGAGGTGAACATGGTCCAAACCCCCACGATTACCGTCGAGGAAGGCGCCAACGTCGAGGTCACCATCAGCCAGACGCAATGGCTTGCGATGACCACGTTCATGGGCATAAACGACTGTACGATTGAGGCAAAAGTCGTTTCGCTTCAGGAAAACCCACTGGTGTATACACTGGACGGCTATCGCATCCGCGGCACCACGGACTTTGATGTCAATTTGGGCACGGTAGCTGCCTGTCTTGCTGATGGAACCGGCGCGTTTCCCGATGCCGATACCATTACGCGAGCACTGGCGATTGCCTACGGATACATCGCACGCGCGGCAGGTCAGGACTACGCCACGTATGAGACAGGTGTCGCCCAGTTCGGGACGCCCATCTCTGAGGACAGCTACTCGATGCTGTTTCTGGGAGCGGACGTCGGTCTGCCCGTGCAGGTGACTGCCAAACCCATGCAAGTTGTCCCCTAGAGCACCCGTCATTCATTTGGCAAAAAAGGACCGTCGTCCTGGTGGGAGATGCCTCCTCCATACACCAGCCCGACGGTCCTGCTCTTTTTACCTCAAATCGTATAAAAGAATATACTTTTACCTCAATACTCCTGCTAGCGTTCCCCGCGAAAATCTGTTAAAATACCCTTTATGAAGCTCTCATTTGCCTCTAAAAATGCTCCCCCGCCCGAACCACCGAAACCGGACGTTATTCTCGCTTCCCAGTCTATCGGCAGGCGCATGCTGTTGGAGAAATTGGGCGTTCGTTTCCGCGTATCTGTGGCCCGCGTTGATGAAGAAACCATCGTCGACAAAAAACCGGAGATAACCATTAAGAAACGGGCAGCAGCCAAGGCGCTTGAGGTTGCCAATCATCCCCGCGTATACAACATCCCGGAGGAACGGGAAAGCCTTATTATCGCCGCTGATTCTATGGCGATTCTGGGCGCGAAAGTCTACGGCAAGTCGGTTGACCGCGAGAACACCCGCGAGATGCTGAAGGCACTCATGGGCAAAACCCATGTCTTCACTACGGCAGTCCATATCGTTCTGGTGCAAAACGAAAAGATCAAGAAAACCTGGGAAAAAACAATCACAACGAAAGTAACGCTGCGCAAGATGAGCACCGCGGAAATTGAAAGCTATATCACCCGTTTCGACTTTACCCGGTTTGCCGGCGGATACGCGCTCAACGAAGCGCCGTGGGATCTGGTCACGAAGATCGACGGAAGCTACACCAACGTCATCGGCCTCCCGTTTGAGGTCGTGCTCCCTGTTCTGCGCCAGCTGAAGATTATCCTCTAATCCACTTAGATATCTTTTGATATAATCATTCCATGCGTAAGGAATGGACAAACGCAATCCCTGAAGACCTCTTGAGCGCGATGCGCAATGGCGACCCTGCGCTCATGAATGAACCCATTATCGTAAATGGGGCGCGCATTCGCATGATTCACGCAGACCGCCAGCTCCAAAAAGCAGGGGTATACACATCGCTTATACTACAACCATCAGAAGAACTCCTCCTTACGGGCGTCGTTGCCAGAGCCGTCAGCCAAATGGATACCCAGGCAACCATAGATGCCGCAATCAACACGTTCGTCCACCCCATGTTCAAACTTTTTCCCAACGTCCGTACGCGCTATATGCGTGTATTGATCGACGAAATTATTGGTCTGCGCACGATTGGCAACATCATCTCATGCAATATTCACACGCTTCAGGAAACGGTGCCTACGTCTCCTCCAGTGGAGACTGCCATCACCGCCTCTGGTGTTGACTTTGTCCAGAAATACATCACGACTGATCCCAACCGAGCCGGTGTCTTTACCGTCGATGCTTCAGGGATTCAGGATTGGTTACACACCTGGAATCAGACAATCGCGCAGGCCCGCGAGCACGATGCGCCCGTCGTCCCCACTGTACAGACACATCACGTGGCATAGGCTGTCGCATCCTACCCCATGCCGCCAATTTCAAAGCTAAGCTTTGATTTTATTTAGCCCGTCAGGACAGTCTAGAAAAATGGCCAATGTGAAATTTTCCATGACTGATTTCTCGACGTCTGCTATAATCTGCATGTTTGCTATCGCACATTGACAATCTCAACGCATCGTATGATTGGTGTTCCGGCGGAAGCAGTTAATGCCACCTTGGTATTAACTTTTTATTCGGAACATCACCAAAGGAGTTTTTGTATGAACACAAAAGTGAAACGTGGGCTTCTGGCCCTCACCTGCATCGCGCTGGTTGTACTGGCGCCACGCGCATATCGCAGGTTGAAATCATTGGACTGGTTCGGATACGAGGTGTGAGATGGAATTCCTCACAAACTCTGCCGTCCAGACCATCCTCGTCCTTGTGGGAACACCACTCTTGGCTTTGAGTGTCCCCATCATTGCCGGCCGCTTCCTGAGCCGGAGAAAAAAGAGGTAATCGGATGTTTATCGTCCACTGGTTTATCAGCATCCCATGGCAGGGACAGGTGCTCACGATTTGTTTCGTGGTGGCCGCCGGTGTCGCAGTCTATTGGGGATTCGACACTCTGCGGCGCCTGCGCGCCCTGCCGCCGGAGGAATAGCATGCATCCGCTTATCATCCTGGCTATTCCCTTCTTCGTTTCGGCGCTCGCGTTTCTGGGCTACCATGCATACCGGTTTGCCCGCAGGCATCTGCGCAACAGGAGGCGCTATGGATAGGCTGGGGAAAATAACCATCGCCGCCATTGTGCTTCTGGTGCTTGCGCTTGCCGCGCTTCTTGCCGCCATTGCAGCCAGCATTCCGATAGTCTTCAGCTGACTGCCCCATTTAACGTCGAAACTCCGTCCCACAGATGCGTCAGCCACACGGCTGTATGAGATTGACTATGGTGTACGGGAGTTTCTTGTCCGTCTGATCCGTCAGAATGACAAATCTCTCCCGTACCGTCAATATGAAGCATTCTACCCCTTCTTCCGGAACGCCCGGAACCAAGGGGTATTTTTTTTGGCTTCGCATGGCCAGGCCTTACGAAGCTGATATTTTGACAAAATTGGCTTATAGTGTTACATTCCCGCTATCGAACCGAAGCCCTGAGCGGCTCCGTTTTCGACCAATACTTCGCACTTTGACACCCCTGCACATCAGAGGAGGTCTGGATGAAAACAACGATCTGTTCGTTATTTTCAAAACAGATCACCTCTGACCGCATGCAACAGAAGCACCGGACGCGGTCAACCCTCAATTCATGGGCATAAGAGCAGCACGGGCTGCGGGCGACTCATGAACAACCTATGGAAAGGAGGCTTTATGTCCACAAACACACCTCCCATCATCAGATGGATTATGAGTATTGTAGCGGCGTTGATAGCCCTGGTCGGAGCATACATCGCTTACCAGACAGCCGCAGAGCTCATTAAGATCTGGTCACTCACCTCAGGTCTTGCCGCATCTTCTGGGATCGGACTGCTGATGATCACTTTCGGACTAAACGGCATATTTCACGCCTGGACAGATCCTGCTCCAGTCAAAAGCTGATCTATTCTGTCTTCACCCAACCCAATCCCCCTCAACTTCGCCCGAAGAGGAATCTTGTTGGGACCCAACGAAGCTTTCAGACATGCGCCCTGCAGAGAATAGACGCTTATTGCGTCGCTGTGAATATTTGCATGTGTGGGAGTTTCATAAGTACCGTCCCGCGACGACACTGATATTTCTCCCACACCACAGCAAAAAATGAAGTATACCCCGCCCCCGTGGCGGGGTTTTTGGTGGTCGCATCATGCGCGTCTCATTATTTGATATAATTCCCCCGTACTGAATCCCGCGTATCGCCGCGACGATTCGGCTATCGCTCTTTACCATACCGCGCAGTTGATGATTCCGGCATGGGCACACCCTTGTGTCCGCACCGGATTCATCAACGACGACATCGCAAAAAAACTACACATGGAGGTGCGCAGACACAATCAATACCGTTTCACCAAGGCACGACACAACACATTTGGAGGTACCATGAACACACAACCGAATAGTGGGTATCACCCCACACACCTGCTGTTTGCCCTGATTGTCACCCTGTCTTCGGGCGCCGCATTGTTTCAAGAGCGTCCATGGGGGTGGCCCCTGGCAATCGCAGGAGGACTTGCCGTTCTTCTGGCAATGCTCACCAGCCGCCCGCCCCTTGACCCGGGGTGTTGGACGGCCCTCGCGCTCACTGTGTTGACAGTGGCGACACCGCTCATCACGGACAATCAGATTCTCCAGGTGGTCATCTGGGCGCTTGCCGCCATCGGCACTGGGTTCTTTACGATGAACCTCATGTACGGCGCGCCTAGCATCCCCGACCGTGGACTGACAGCGTTTCTTAGCATCGCAGGCGTATTTGCCGCGGGCGCGCTCGTCAATATGTCCCGGGATGCATTCCCATGGGTTTGGTGGGTAACATGGATGATGGGTGGACCGATTGCGGGCGCCATATTCGGCAAATTTGCCAGGGCGGCACTATGACGCAATCAACACTCAAGCCCGCGGCAGACCGCGAAAATAGCTGGTCGCAGTTTTATGCGGGCGGCCTCATCCTAAGCCAGCTTTGCCTCTTGTGGAGTCTGTACCATCTGGCAACCAACGACATACAGGATTGGCGTTTCACCGCGATTCTGGGAACCCTTGGGCTTATCTCGTGTCTCATCGGGCAAAACGTCGTGTACTGGCACAAAGCGCGATTTACACCGCCCGGGTTGTATCCCACGCTGGCAGGCTTCACCATCCTTCTGCCGACTGCCATCGCGGGCGTCGGATTGTTCGCCTGGATAGGATATGGCCTTATTCTCGTCGGGCTTTTCATCTTTATCTGGGCATACTGGCACACAAAGTTGCTGTAGTCGGCATGCGCGGCAATTCAGGGTCATAAGGGGGTTTTACCGGTATCAGATCACCTCTGGTTCCGGCTTACTCCCCTTATATCCGAATATAAATAATAGAGTCCCCTCCGTTCCACCATGCGGAATGCGGGGGGATTTTTTTATGCGGATTTTTGTACTACTCCTCACAATAGTTGCCAAAAAGCCATACCGGTCGTATAATCCTCTCACCATGACGGAAGCCCGTTTACCGATTACTGTCCATACGTCTCTCCGATTCCTTACGGATGTCGGCGGCGGGGATGTGGTCTAAAAAAACGGTTCAAACCGACAGTACCAAATCCCCCACCAGACCGGGGGATTTTTTATTTTTATGACGGAAATACAACGATTTCTCTTTGAGCGGCACCCTCGAAACGAGCGCCGCGAACACGAATACCACCAGGACACGGTCCGCCTGGTTCTTCTTCGTATGGATCCCACCGACATCGCATCTCAGATGCTCCCCCCAACGCCGGAATTGGAGCAGCTGCTTGCTACACAGCCCGAATTAAGCCGGGCCAAACTGGAACAGATCGTGCTTCAGGAGGCATCCTCACCGCTTCCCGAGCTTACATCAACGATCTGGGAGGTAAAAGGAAGCGGCCGGAATGTCGTCAACCCCAATCAAGTCATTCTCGTCGGCGGTGGAGGAAGAAAACATGACCCCACCAACCCAATCAGCACAAAAGACATCATTCGTGCTGCGCGTGCAGAAGCATTTGAAGAGGTACATCTCGTTGCCCATCAGCCACGCGTAGTTGAAGGAATTTCCTATACGTATAGCTTCGATCATCCCCGCGTTCCTAACGCCAAAGGCAAACGCAAACCGGGAAGGCTGAAGAACACCACATTTCTCGTTACTGCCGGGGCAGCACCGCACGATCGGGTCCAATTTTACGACCCGCAGGACAAGCTGCAAAGCGTCCTTCAGCTCAAACCATCGCACGTTTCGCGATTACTCAGTCAGGAGTCAATCGAGACGGAAACGGGAAAGGCATTCTCCCTTGTCGACAGCTTATCTGTTCAGTCGGAGCGCCGCCGTGCAGCCCGCGTGGAAGGACTACCAGAAGAAGCCAATATCTTTCGGCAAGCGATAGAGAAAGAGGCATACATCTATGAAGCACAAACGCTAAAACGGGTGATATCGTATCTTCCGCGCGTACCGGACAACCAACTCAAAGATCAGCGAAAATCACACATCGCCCGTTTTGCAAGCCTTCCCGCGCCGACGACGAAAGATGAAGCCATCGAACAGCTTGCCCGGGCCCGTGTGGTGTTGAAAGACATAGAACATTCCTATCCCGACAAAACGAAACACCCGATTTTATATGTCGATCCAGGCATATTCCATAGACTCTCACAAAAAGGCGTCTCAGAACACCGGCTCAAGGCGCGGATGAAGCTTATCCAAGACATCTCTCTGGCCGCAAAGTGGGTTTCTGAAGATATTACCGTAGAATACTACAAAGACACAGGTCCACAGTTTCCCCTTCTTTTGGCGAACATGATGGCCAGAAAACCAGGGTGGGGCAAACATGATTATGAATTGATCAGCCACAGTGCAGAGCTCAAACATATCGTGGATACGGTCTGTCGGGTATTTGGGGTCAACCCGCGGCACGAGGGATGGTACGCAAAAATTACGGACCGCCTCCGTACGTTTCGCTTAAGCGAACGCACTGCTCCCAGTCTGTACAGACAAAATTCCGCTCAGTTAAAACACCTGTTCTGCAATCCGGCCGCTGAAACAGGTGTCCACAGAATTGGCGACCCGGGAAAACTGGGAAAATTATCAGAACGGGTAGAAAATTTCCTCAAACAGCAGTTTATGCCGTTATCACGGAAAGTCGATCCCGAGATTCTCACCTCGATGCGGCACGACTCGTTGGGCTCCACAACCCAGGAAATCGGCGAGCTTGTCCTGCGGATGTTTGGCATGAATCAGTACTCCGGAGAAGAAATATCGATATCCGAACGAAACGCCGCCATGCGCAAGATGCTTGAGATGATCCGTATAGACCGTGTAGACGTGCAGGTCAACACAAAGGCAAATACCCATATCCGCCCGCTGCGAAGCGCGATGGATACGATCCTTGGTCCCCGCATCGGCACGCTGAAAACGTCCGCAGGAACGTTTGATTATCACCGGATCCCAGTGGGGAAAATAAACATGTTCAAGAATCTCATCACCATTCGGGATACCACTGCGCATGGCATAAATTTTTCAACGTTTGCCATCCCGCTTGCCTTTTCCGTCCGGGTAAAGGACGAATACTCGTCCTACCGCAAAGATCTTGAACGCGGCGGCCTTGAGGACCCCAACGAGGACATGAGCGATATTTTCGGCTTCATGATGGGGCTGGATGTTCACCAATTTGAACAGGAACTTCTTGAGCGCCATCCTTCTACTCCTCCCTATGCCGTCAATGAAATTGTGCGACTGTGGCAACGATGGGCGTCCCAACTTGTCCTCAATGCCATCATGATGCAGGTGGACGCGGACAACGCACCGCATGAAACCAATTTCCGCCTGTACAAAGGACGGGTATCAGCAACGATGGATGATCTCCTGTATATCGAAGACCAGCAAAAAGGCAGCGCCAGCTCCGACGCCAAATGGGAGTGGATCAAGTACGTCATGGAAATGCATGATGATACGGAAGCGATGTTCCAGGTGGAAATACAGCACTTCCCCAGCATCGAGGATCTCGTGAAGAAAAAAATCGACGATGACCGCTTCCATCTGGAGCGTCTGTTTGACCACGCTCCCGGACGATATCCGCTTATCCGGGTCCTGTTTGACATGCAGGATACCTATGGCGATGTCATGCACGCATACTACGACCGCCGAAACCGGCAGAGGGAATTCAATCTCGTCTGGTGGAAACGGTTGCGCCTCGCAGTGCATTACTGGTTGCGGAACATGACCGAGGAAGATGCGGCTCTTTCCGCGGATGACGCATAGCCTGTTGGTATTGTCCCGTTTTTTGCGTACAATACTCATAGAGAGTTCGTATGCCCCCAGAACAAGATGTCATCATAGAAGCGACGGCCAGTGCGCCGCCGGAAACAGACCCGTATTACGAAGATCTTTCCACGGACCGGGCAGCCATCCGCTGGCTTATGCGTCACGCTGATGAACTGCAGCAGGGCGATACGGATGGGACATTCTCCAATATCACCATGCTCAAGCAGAGCATGGTGCTCCTCAACGATGATCTGGTGTTAAACGAAGACCGCCAGAACCACGTTGCCAGCATTTTGTTCTCCCAATATTGCAAAATCAACCATATCGATGAATCCGGTATTTCAGATGATTTCATCCGCGAAGCAATCGTCGTTATAGAGAAATATGTCCTGGGCGATGAAGCCGATCCCCGGTATTCCTGGAACGGCTCCATCGTACGCCAAAGCAAAGAGGCAAAAGATGAAAAATCGACGAGAATTCTGGAAACGCTCGCCGGTCGCGGTGGCACATGGCGCACACTGCTGGTACCCGACCACCCCACGAAAACCGGCGGCACACTGGAGCTTCAGCAACTGGCGGCACAGGGGTCGCTTATCTTCGCCCAGAACGCGCTGGAACATGCCACTGAGCAGATACCTTACCATCCTGCCCCACCCGACACCACCGGACGCCAGAGCGTCCAGGATGATGCGCGGACACACCTTGGGCAAGCGCAAAACGGCGAACTCTGGGATCAGAAACATCTGCGGACAATCCGGCATTCGTATGCTGAACAAGCGGCTCCCATTGACGTACTTACCCGCACCATAGACGGCAAAACGCATTATCGTGAATTCGGCACGTTTCGCACTATGCCGGTGCGCATTTTCCGCGAAAACCCTCAGACCAACAGCCTGCAGTATGCCGATATCCCGTTAGACAAGCTGGAAGCGCTGCCGCCGGAAATCTTCAATGGGCTCATACAGGCTCATGAAGACAATGCGTTTGGGGGTGAGTATACATGGAACACCGTCCCGACGAAGCCCAAGCTCAAGCGAAAATTCCTGAAAGAGGACGCTCCGCTCATGAGTATGTCGGTCGGCCGTACCGCCACCCCTGATTCAGCACTCTTTGAGCACGCACGAGATGGCCAGTCCATCGTCCACATGCACTACAACCTGGACAAAAACCGCGTGGAGCTGTACTGGAGCCATGCGTCAGTGGACGGCGTTCCCGGCAAGGCAATGACGCTTGCTCTCGCCCGCGCCGTCGGCGCTACCAAAACGCCGCCTCCGCGTGAGCTGGAAATCGAGTGGTTTCCCCCCGTTCAATTTAATGAAATACCCTCCCCGTTCAGGCTTTGGCTGCTGAAAAACAAGATCCAGAGCAATCTTCAAAGCGAACCGCAGAAGCTTGACTATCTGGAGAATAAAGCGCTCAATGAACTTGTCTACGCCCTGGGCATTTCCGATCTGACGGTGCATACGGAGCTATCACCCAAACAGGTTGCCCGACTGGACCGGGCTGCCGACGCAATAAACGGAAGGTGGTATACGAAAGCGGAAGCCAAAGTCAGAAGCATCCTCGCCCGTGATCCCTTACACAAGAAAGCCGAAAAAGCACTGCTCAATCGCCTGGTAGCAGTGAAGATGAACAGCAATAAATTCATCGATCTTGTAACCCGCCAATTTTTCGGCCCCATGGCTGTGTGTATGCTGCCCCGCGATACGCGCGGCCGCCTTGAACTGGGGCTCATGCCCAACATGGCCGACCCCATCGTTCACGCTATGAACACGTATGCATTTCGCAAATCGGCAAATGCCAATGCCCGGGTCTTTGGGAGACCAAATGAGAAGGGCTACGTATCTCCCGATGACCTGACTGCTTCCTTGCAGGATGCATTTCGCCTCATGACCACAGAATATGGACTGGATTGGTTGCTTGATTTTACCGTACTTACCGTACTGCAGGAGTCCACGCAAAAATTCCGCGGTATCGCGGAAAATACCGCCGCCATGGCCCGGAAAATGTTCATGGAAGCCAACGACGAGGTATTATTTGAAAACTCACTCGTGCGCATCCAGAATTCACATTTGGGGTCATCGCAGGTCACGGAAACGGTCGAAAAACAGTCAGGAAAACCGGAAGAAAAACAAGTTGCCGTTATGGCAGGATTTACCTCTGCCGAAACCTGGCATCGCGAAATCACCTTCGCCGGCGGCATCGCCACCCATCTGCTCAAGCGGAAAGACGGCACAAGCATGTCTGTTGATATGCGGGACAAAGCAACACCTGAATTTATCGACAATTTACGCATCTATGACCCCAATGTCATGAACCCAGCTATAGAAGCCGTTGCTCGTCAGTTGGGACAAGGCAGTCAAACCGAGGAAGCCCGTCTCCGTCTGATAGCCCAGGAGGCGCTTGATGCCTGCATCGTCGCCCGGCGTGATCTCTATCGCCCCACAAGCACCACAGGCATATCCTCTGCCCTTATTCTCACAGAAGCACTTCTGCGCAATCGTCAACTCTTTGAAGGCATCAAAATTCTTTGTGTTGCAGGCGCGCTTGAGATGGAACAACGGTTTCTTGATGTAGCACTTGCCGCAGCAGATGAAATAAGCGAAACGCTCCAACAACAGGCTCCCGTGTAATTTGTCACACAACGCTCCCACGTCCTTCGTACTATAGTAGGCCGACTTGACAAAACTATAGGCTTATAGTATACTGGGATCCTTGTTTCTGGTACCGTGCCCGATTTGCGGCCCGGCCTACCGGAGACGAGCATGCTCTTTAACAAAGGGAGACAATCACGCAAAGCTCCATCTGGCTGAGTCGAAGCGTGCACCGAGGCTGGAATATCCTATTCCTGCTTGTGTGCACGTTTTGTACTCAAACCCATTTTATTTTTCCAAGGGGGTAACCCCACGGAGAGGAGCAACCTAATGAATCTGTCCCAAAAAACCATCCCCATCCGTCACCGTTTATTCCACGGCCGCAAAGTGTGGCCATGGATCATCGGCATCCTGCTCTGCCTGGTGGTTACCGGCACCATCGGCGGCAATTTGTCGCTCATTCATGAGCTTCTTGCCCCCGACACCGCGACCCCCAGCACGACAGCGACGGAATCGCCTGTAGCTTCAACCAGCCCGCAGGTGACAGCGACCCGGACACCAGTTCCGACGCTGAATAACGCAACCGTTACGATCGTGCCGCAAACGCCGACCGCAACGATGGCCGCAAGCTCCACGAACACAGTGGAACCCACGGCAACTCAAATCATGACCTCTCCTCTGTCTGCTGAGGAAACCTCGCGGCTCCTGGCGTTTACTTCTGCCAACTGCCCGCGCAAACCCTCAATGCTCAAGATTCGCGTCCGATTCCTGGATGCGAATACCGCAGAAGTTGTCGCTAACTACTGCGCCATTGAAGTTCGCAATGCCACTGGTATTGCCCAATACGAATTGAGCACGATAAGCGGTGAGGACGACCACGGCTGGATCATGGGAACGGTCTGGAAATTCAAAATTCAGGTCATCAAGAAAGAACTCGCCATTGTTGCACAGCGCTCCGCGTTCACAAGCTTCAACGGCGAACCCATGATCGAGTACGGTGAGATCATCGGTGTGGACAAGTATGTCCATATACAGGTCTTGCCTCGACTCATCCCAACCGAAACACCTATCCCGTAGGATTCACCCGACGTTGGGTAGCGGCCCCCGACTGAAGGTGTTCCCTCTTCTCCTCCCAAAGGGAGTCGTCATTACTCATGACGTATACACGTTTTTGGCCTGTAGCCAAACGGTGAGTATGTGGCGGCTCCCCCGGGAGTAAGATGGAAGATTCATTGGACGCGTGACAAACAGGATTTGTTTGTAGAAATCTCATCTCACGATGAATCATTTCTCTTACAACGCCTGCTGTCTCCCTTTGAATCCCCAGTTCCCAAAACGATTTGGGGCCTGAGGATTTACAATACAAAAGCAGAGGCCCCCGCACGAAGCGGGGTATTTGAGATTATGGCAGCTGAAGAACGACCAGCAACCATGGACGCGACCACACGCCGGTTTGACCGGGAGTCTGCCCCCATGGATTACAGCGCTGAAGCCATGAAAGAAGCATTCGGCCGGCGGCATCTGTGGATCCAGGATATGCTCCGGAATCAATCACATTCGGGTTTTGAAGCCTACGACGCGCAGCTTGACATGACGACATCCATCCTCGCGGTCGACATCGGCATGGCCCATCAGACCAAAGACGATATCGATGCATTCGGCGCACGCGGTACGACCGGGAAAATACTCCTCTCCCTCACCCGCAATGAAGCCACAGATCTGGATGCCCGTCTCAGAGGCGTTACCGAATTTCTCACAGAAGCAAACGTCCGCAAGAATGCGCCCGAAGTGCTTTTCCCCCAATACGGCGTCGCTTCATTTGACCGCCTTGATCAAGCCATGCGTGCCAAAGAAGCTCAGGAAATCCTCGACCGGAAGATGCGTCAGGCAAACGGACTGGATATTGAGTGGCATGGGTTCGGCGGCAGCGCGATTGCCATCGAACAAACGGCCCGCAACACCATGATCAAATGGACAGATGAAGACGCCAGTTCCCACCGGGTGAAGGCGATTCTGTCGATCATGGGCAGCGAAAAAACCCGCGTCAACGACCGCATGTGGGGCGTCTACGGCTATCACCTGGAGGAACACGGGAAGAACCAGGTGAAGCATGCCACCCGAGAACTGCTTTCCTATATCACGAACCGCAAACGCGCGCGACAGGACAAAGACCACCAGAACATCCAGCATCTCATGCTTAACGGCCACTCTATGGGTGGCGAAATTGCCTTTGCCATCGCCCTGGACGAAGACGCGTTCCTTCCGGAACTTTTGGCCGAAGATTACGCCCTTGATGAACGGCTGGATATCTTTTACCTCCTTAATACGCCGGTTACCAGCGGCGCCAAACAGGATCGCAGTGCCGTGCCGCTTCTCGGAGGTTGGGGCGGATTCCTGCTGAAACTGGGTGCCAACAAATTGATCCCCTACAGCACCATGCGCGCCGGAGAACTCGCGGGCGTGGTGAAACTCGCCCACAACAAATTCTTCACACCCAACGCGCGGCATCTGTATGAACTTGCCGCCCATATGGCGCAGATGCATCTGGATCCGCTCTATGTCGCCCAGTGTGTCCGGGATCTCAATCGCGCCCCTGACATGCGCGACCTGGTCAATGGCAACCGCGCAGTGCTCCAGAAAATTATCGCCCAGCGGCGTATCGCCGCCGTCATCGCCCAGTCTGATATTATTCTCAATCCGGAAAAACAGTTTGTTGCGCTGTTTGACCTTGATATTCCGGTATTCTCCCTACCCGGAGAAGATCATTATCTTTTTGAGCAACATCAGAAAATCATTCATACGCTGCAAACCAAAGATGTCGATTTGTATAAAACGATTATTGCCGACTGGTTATCGGGATCTTCCGTGCAACGGATGCTACGCAAGCCTACCCCGTATCTGATGGAAGTCCAGCGTGCACTCAGGCAAAACGCGTCCATCGAGGTGTATCACCCGCTTCTCGAACGCGTATTGTCGGTTCGGGACCCGGCCCATGAATGGCACCTGAAACGTGCCCGAATGAAACTGCGCAAACTGATCGGCAGATTTTTCGCGGAAAACGGTTGGACGTTTATCGCCCACAAGGAAGTATTTCCGCTTCAGTCCGCCATCGAAGAACGGTTTTCTGCCAATGGTGATGCTCAAACAATTCTTGATTCCAAACCGGTATCCAAAATTGCGTCGATTTTCTCCCGTTACTACGCCCTGATGTCCGTCATTGACCACGCCCCGACGACGATCAGCGATACCTTTTTGACATCGACGGGCCTGCCTATCGATACGCGTCCATACCAAAATGGGGAGAAACTCCCCATGGAAACGGCGATGGGTGTTCTGTTACAACGCAACCTGATGCATGTCATGCACCACAGGAATGCGCTGTCCGCCATGGGCATGAGCGAATTTGCACAGGAAGTTATGGAAAACAGCCTGCGGCTCCCCCACAAAAATTGGACAGAGGCGCGTACCGCAACGCAACGGCTGGTAGACCATCTGCAACTGATGATTCAACATCAGGAATCGACACCGCCCGATGCGCTCGCCCTCTATAGAGAACTTGCCTACCATATCGCCGACTACCTGTATGAAATTCAGGGTCGCAAGGTCTCGGAGCAGGTATGACCCTTGAAGCCCACATTCAAAGCTAAGCTTTGAATTTTTCTAGCGCCGCGATACAATCTTCCTGGATGAGGCCCGCCCCGTTTTTTACCAACGGCTATTATCACATCTATAACCGCGGCGTTGACAAACGAATAATTTTTCAACGCTACGGACATTATCTTCGCTTCATTGCGACAATCCGGTCAATCCTCAAAACAGGCAGCGCCACACCGCGCCTTTCCTACAATCAAAGCTTAGCTTTGAACACGAAGATAGATGTTTTATGCTACTGCCTTATGCCGAACCATTATCATTTCCTCATAAAACAAAAGGCAGACAATGGTATTACGGAATTCATGCATAAACTCAACACGAGCTACACGAAATTTTTCAATCTTAACCTTCATAGAAGCGGGAGATTATTTGAATATACATTCAAGGCAAAATTGATCGAATCAGATGAACTCCTCCTTCATGTTTCTCGATATATACATCTTAATCCCGTCATCGCCCACATAACTCAGTCGCCCGAAGAGTGGAAATGGTCATCATATCGTGACTATGTGGATATTGAAGTGCGTCCACTCTGCAACACGAAGGCAATATTGTCGTCGTTTGCCACCGCATGGGACTACAAACAATTCACGATCGATCAGATCGCATATGCCCAAATTCTCAAGCAGACGGACAATGGGAAAATTGAGGATACCTTGTTTCTCTAGCCCGTCAGAACAATCTAAATAAAATCAAAGCTTAGCTTTGAAATAGCTCTTCCGGCCTGAAAAGTAGCCCTATTTCTTTCGCTGCGGCCTCTTTTGAATCGCTTCTGTGGACGACATTCTTGGGCTTGGATTCACCGAAATCACGACGGATCGTGCCAGGCTGAGCTTCTGCAGGATCTGTGGGACCGCAGATATCAAATACTTTCTGGATTGCTCCCTCCCCTGCCACCACCATCGCCACCACAGGAGTCGCCATCATATCGGCAACGAGTGAAGGGAAAAAGGGTTTATCGGCATGATGGGCATACCATGTCCTGAGAATTTCTTCGGTAAGCCGCACCATCTTCAGCGCTACCAGGTCAAGCCCTGCCCGCTCAAAACGGTCTATCACCTGCCCGACTACTTTTTTCGCATATCCATCCGGTTTTACTAAAACAACAGTTTGTTCACGCATACGATCCTCCTTCGATAATCACCACAGTATACCCCAGGATGCCCGATCTGCATAGCCGTGATACAATCGCATCAGGCCTTCGGGCCTTTTTTGTCCGTCGTAGCAACCTACAAGCGGGAAACCACACGACAAACAAAAACGTTCTTTGACATGAAGAAACACGACTAGTGGATCACCTTACAGAAAAGAGCCCATGATGAAACGCAGCTTCGCATCCCTTTTGCTTCTGTTTCTCGTTGTATCCTGCGCGTCCCCGCAACCCACCGCGATTGGGGTCATCTATCAAACGATAGAATTCAACAATGCCAGCGACGGCCTCACATGTGAAAATCGCGCCGGCTGGGTGGCCAATTCGGAAAACAGTCTGGACGTTACCATCGCCCAGCAGATCGGGTTCACGCTCACGTTCGACGGAGTCAATACGATTACCGCCGACGGGTACGCAGGAGAGGTCCACGAGATTGAAGACATTGCCGTTGAAGACGGTGTCAATCGCATCCGATTCCTTTTGGGGCAGGTGTATATTGATGGTGAGGAAACATACCTATATATCGAGTATGACCTCCTTATCTGCAACGGTCGCCTGCTGTATCCCCTTGCGCACCAGCCCACGCCCGAAATCAGGCCAAGCCTGACGCCTGACGTGCCATCGGTGCCGACAAGCCCACCACCCGCTCCCGGAGACGTGGGATAATCACTGATACCCTATGTCGCTGTTTCGTTCTTCATGTCGTCTCGGCAGACAATCGCCCCTTTTTCCTGGTTATTTTCTGCCGTTACCCCAGCACGGAATCCGTTCTGTTCTGAGGTGACGAAATACCCTATAGCACTTGACATCCCGTGCATCGTGCAGTATACTACGTATACAAGACAACACCGCCTTGTCCGACGCAAGCCAGACGGATTGCAGAGGAATTTACAACTGGCCAGTCTTCTTGAAAAAGAAGGATGTGCCGGTTTTTTTGTCTTTATAGAGTAGCGGTCAATCATCGCTGCCCCGAACACTCGGGACATCGACTTTGATCGGTACCGACCGATATTCTGCTTTTGCAGCAGGCCTATCGGTACGGATTCGATTGCTCTTTAACAACCAAAGAAACAACAACATCATACTCTCCCTCATCATACTGACATCACAACTGGTGCCCGGATGATGAGGGGGAAGTACTGATAAGAAAAAGAGAGGTGCGGTTCAACAAAGTAACCAGTGGGACTGTCCACGACGGATTCACAGTAGACCGTGAGTCCCGATATCGGCAAGAAAGTCTTCCGTAGTAATACGGAGGTATGAAGTTCCTTGAAATAGGGACCTGGGCAAGTTTACCCGGCGGCTATCTGTTTTACTCAACAATAGTTATGGAGGTTGCAATGAACAACCCAAAGACGCGATGGACCGTCTACTTGATCATGCTCGCGCTGGTCGCTGGCTTGATGTCCATCAACAGTAACACTGTCGAAGCCCATACGCCCGAGGAAGGTGGCAAGGTCCAGTTCAGCTGTACGCTCGCGGGCTCGCAGGATAAGACCGTAAAATGGGTGATGAATCCCGGCAAAAAGACAGGACAGGAAGACGCTGTGCGCGGCGAGATGTATCAGGTCGCTTGGGACGCTCTGCAAGAACTCAAGCATGCAGATCCTGATATGTACCAGGCGGTCGTAAATTCCAAGTGTGAAGAGGTGAAGCCTACGGCAACACCCGATGGAAATTCGCCAACCGCCACCGCAATTGCGACCGATGTCCCTGCCGGCACCCCTCTGCCAACGGTCACGCCCGACAAGCCATCTCCGAATCCCAACAAGCCCTGCAAGTGGGTTGGTGATGACAAGAAAGGTCACTGGAATTGTGGAACCGGCCCCGCTGTGCCTCATCCTACCGGCACCGCGACCGCCTCCACCGGGAACACGCCTGTCGTTGAATCCACGCCCATTCCGCAGAACACGGATGTTCCGGCCGGGACACCCGAACCCGCGAACACCCCGGCTCCTGCCGATACGGCTGAGCCTGTGGAAACGGCTGAGCCTGTGGAAACGGCTGATCCGGATCCCAACAAGAACAAGACCTGTACCTGGGTGCCCCATCCCAACAAACCCGGTGAAGGGCATTGGAACTGCGGCACTGGTCCCGCAAATCCGTAACCCACGCTCTGAAGGTCCAAGTACTGGTAGCCATTGGGCTGCCAGTATGCTCTTTTGCCTGACTGATGTCAGGGAGACGGGAATTGTTTGTTTCTTTGGGGGAAATTGCGTAAAACCGCATTCATTTTATGAATCTGCAGTTATGGCAATTTCCCGTCTCTTGCGCCGATAGCGCAACTGATGAGGCGTATTCACCGCCGAAAGACATATGAACGCAGAAATGGAAATAGCGCCCCTTGACCGGGCGCGTGTTTTTATCGGAAGAACCTCCGCAGATGAAGGATTTTCCACGCATACCCATGTGATCAGGGAGATAGCTCTCCAAGGCTGCATATTGCCCCGGCAAGATTATGACACCTTCATCGCGCTCTACCCTACCGAAGGAAAACACAACCGGATTGCGAGGTATGAAACACGCATTCTTTCCGCATCCGAAGACACGGTTCCCGTCGCAGCGCTTCGTCACCGTATAGACGCACTAACAATTCCTACCAATGGAATAAATCCGCACGTGCCGCAATCCCACATTGACCAGCCGATGCTGCGACACCAGTTTGAGCTGGCTGCGGCAAGATTGCGACAGCCGAGTATCATTCTCGCGCTCGGGAAAAACGGAAAATCCCACAACATCAGCCTGTTTTTCATAGAAGGCATGACGCCGGACCACGCACTCTCCCTTATGCAACGCCACCTGCGTTCCGGTGCCAAAAAAGAGCCACATCGCTCCAAACCTTCCCACGATTAATTGTGATTTAGCGCACAGGGACGGTATAATGGCGTGCCATGGCACTACACGAAACACCGGACTACCAGACGAGGGGAAAAGGCGCCGCTTTCGCCGACGCGCTTGCTCATGCCGAGGCCCGATGGGCAAGCGCATTTTTGTACGGCGATGCCATGCATGAATACAAAACCCGCTTCGCTGCGTTCCTGCGGGAAGGTACGGCCTATTCAGCAGAGACACAGACAAATGCATACAAAATTGCCTCAGTAGCCTTTACCATTGCATATATCAACGCAGATGCCATTGCCCGGTACGATATCCTGCACCCCACAAACCGCTCCCCGTTTGCCCCGGCAAACACCCGGTACCGCCGCGAGATAAACGGATTTTCGCGCGGCATTACTGCCGGATATGCTGACCTGCAGTTTGCCTTCAATACGAAAGGGACAAAAGATCCCGCATCTCCCGAAGCCATCACCCGGGCAATCATAAAAACACTGAAAAAAACAAGCAACGCATTTGGGAGCCTTGCCTATACGGAGCCGACTCTGGCAGACCAGGGCGTCGTACTGAACCCCGCAACTGCTTTCAGCGAGTATCATCTTCCGCTCAATAAACGGCTTACCCTCCGCGTTACGCTCTACACAGACCAGTTCCGCGCAATCTCGGACATCATCCCACTGCTGTCCGATTCTCCCTGCCAATTTGGCCTCATCGTCCATGACCCGGACGGGCAGACGGCGCGGAACGCAGAACACCCCATGAAACAAGCCGTCCTGCGCAACCTGCTGGCGCCGGATGCACTCTGGCAGGAGATTGCCCAGGACGATCCGGATGTAGCGCGCACGGACCACTGGATCCGGTACGATCTGCCACCGGAGGTTACTCCGGCAGACCTTGAAGAAGCCTTTGATGCGCTGTACGAAAACAAAAAATCCGCTTCATCCGGAAAGAAAGCGCGATTTACCCGTCTCCTGTATAGCGTCATTTCGATTCCGGCCTCCGGAGGCGCCCCGCCGGTACAACGACTCGTCATCAGCGTCTCGGAAACCGCCGAAGCGCTCCAGAAAAGAAAGAAACGCAAATTTCGCGCACGGATGAAGCGAAGGCAGAATCTTTCGCAGATGTTTACAGGCGACCTTGCCATACTCCCTCCCGATCCCCGCTAAGACTCTTGCCAGGCCACAAAAAAATCGCGATACTGATGGTATATGCCCGAAGGAGTGAGAGAAGAAGCCCAGCGGGAGTTGCCTGCATGGACGAAGGACGAGGATTTCCGCAAATTAACTGAACTTATCGTGCCGCCGCTTGATGGACAAGGAGCTATTGTGGCATCCGGCTTCGACCGGCAGCGGCTGGCTACATCACTGGCTGATTTGGGAGATGGCCTTGCAACGATCATCCAGTCCACGGCGCAGTCCGAACGGAGCGATGATATCGGGGTCTTTTCCGCAATCGGACTGGATACCATCGTCCGGCGGCCGCTCAATGCCAAAGAAAAAACACTGGCAGCGCTGATCGCCACGGAGTCACTTCTGAAGCTCAATAACGCACCTCAGGATGGCGTGCGTGGCGCACTTCCACGCTTCCAGTCGCAACTCCTATACGGACCATATAATGTGAGTTATCCTGCGGTATTGCGGGGGAATTTCGATCAGGATCGCGTCCGGGCAATTCGCCGCGTCGTTCAAGCGGTTACCGGTCTTCCTGATACCGACACGCCGGAAGGCCGACGGCTCAAAGAACTCACCGATACCGTCCAGCGCAACGATAGGCGCACGACAGAGAGGATTGTCGATGCTGCCAAAGCAACGCTGGATATCGCTCAGAAACCGAATCGCTCTCCCCGCGCAGAGTATGATCCCGCAGATCCTCCCCGGGATATCAAAAGCCATGAGTATCGTACCGCAAGAATGCGTATCCCCTTCCTCAAGGAGTTCTTTACCGTCATATCACACATACGGCAATTCAAAGATCAAACCGAAAAGTTTTTAAGCCGCCGAAAAGAACTCCAAAGAAACACGCGCTTAAAAAATGACAGCTATCGCATCTTAAGCCCGCTATTTGCGGCTATATACCGGTCTGAACGTTTTGGATGGCTGTTGGACAAGGCTATCGATCGGGCAGCGGAGCGCGAAAGCCAACGTATAGAGCTCTTAGCAAGCACCCGATATAACGTCGTGGATACCATGGTGCTGGGCGCCGGTCTGCATGGCAGCGTATTTGCCAGTGAGTTACGGCATTTCATGCCGGATGCAGAAATTCTGCTGGTCGACGCAGGTGAACGGCTGGGCGGGCAGTTTGCAGACGGCGAACGGGAGGTCTTTAACGCCAATAGCCGTACGCGCCCGCAGGATCCAGCCGAACGGGCCATCCCGGGACAAAAAGGAAATCTCAACTCCCTTGGCGAGCATGCGGTACTTCAGGTGCCGGACATTACCACCGACACCTATACCAACAATCGTGTTCTGGCGCGCGCAATCCGTACCAACGACATGCTTTCCGCCCCGACGCTATTACATGCGACGGGGCAAACGGTTGAAAAACTCTCCCCCCAACAGGCACAGCAGTATGGCGCAAAATACCGCGTCGGCATCAGGATTCAGGACGGTCGCGGCGACCGGACGATCACCATGTACTGCAATCGCCTTATTAATGCAGGCGGATTGGGTGAAGAGGCGTTCCCGGGTATCGACACGGACAATCCCGACGTCGCCAGGATTATCGCCCAGGCGAAACAGGACTTGGCACGAAAGATAACGCCGAAAGTGCTTCATTCTTCCTGGTATTGGAAGACGACGGGCGACGGCGCCAATGAATTTCCCCGGAAGGATTTTACGGGGAGCGTCATGGTCATTGGCGACGGCGACAGCGCATACACCGTACTTGAGGATCTTCTGGGGTATGGACCCGGCGGCGGCAACTCCGTCATTCAACTGGACTGGCCGCAGAATATTACATGGGTAGGACAGGAAGCAACGGATAAGAAAGAACTCCTAAAAAAACTTCGTCCCCGATATGTGGATATCTCCCTGGACATGCCCAGGTCGAATTATTCCTACTCCCGCATCGACCCGAACGGTGGCCGCGCATACGACATACTCCAAAGAAATGACGGGAAGATTGTCGTCCGATGGCGGAAAACCAACGGCGAGATGGAACAACGGATTGTCGACCGCGTTATTTTTGCAACCGGCTATCAGGACCGGACGCCGGAAACCCTCAGTAGCGAGCTTTTTAGCAAGCGGACCGTTGAACGCGAGGATTTATATGATCTCAAGGGCCAGCTGCGCCGGGAGTACCTTGTTTCGGGAACAATACTCGAATCCCTTGATGGTGATCAGTATCGGATTATTTCCCAAACGACGCGGTCATTTCGTGTTGGGTTTACCCAATTCGGCGCCCGGGAAGAAACTGTGTTTCCCATCTCGAAACGTGAGCTGCTTGCTGAGTCCTTCCGGGAAGCGACACTCCCGGTTCCGACACTCATTTCCGCTACCACGCGTGTTGGAATAGTTCGTACGATCGCACGGAAAGTCTTCGGAGAGGAGATCTATTCCATCGGTCCCAATGCGAAAATTCCCCTCCAGTCGGCAGATAATATCGATGCATCATTCTTTGAGATTATCCCGGAAAATACCGCCGCCGCATTCCTTACCGTGCCGCGGACAGAGGAATTTGCCAAACGCGTCGCCAATGATATCCGCATAACGCGTCAAGAGGCGAATGGCGCACCGGATATTCCGGCAGACCGGTCACTGATCCGGAATCTGCGAAAGATAGTTTCTGCGCAGACACTACTGCCGAAGTCCCCGTTCTGGCGGCGCCTTCGTCCCGGCAAAAACCTCGTCGACCTGGGATCGGACCGGTTATACTCCCAGCCGGCACCCAACGGATCTTTCAGCGATGACGGCGTTCCGGCGCGACTCCCCTCTTCACTTGACCTTGAAAGCTGGCTCCAAATTGCCGTCGGTGGAACACTGGAAAATTTCCGGTTCCCGCCCGAGAAGCGTACATACAAATTTCATTTCGTTCGTGAACCGCAGTTTGTCAGCGGGGAAACATTTGCAAAACCCTTCATCATAAAGACCGATGCGCCGATTGATCCGGGCGATCCAGACTGGCGGTCATTTGCACGGGCGCTCTCCAGTAATCGGGACTTTCTCGCGGTCTTTGAGAAGCGTACGAAGCAGCCCGCCAGGCGGCAGGTAAACCCCGATAGCATCAATATAAACGCGGGTGAAACATATGTGGATCGTCGTACCAGTGAAGCAATTCTTTCTATCCCTGTTGATAACAATGGGCAGCCTGACATCACCAAAATAGAGCTCCACACGGCGTAATTTTCCCAAAAACAAACCCCCTAGGAAACCACAGCAATACAACGACACATATGTGCCACTACCGCGATTTCGGTCGGGGGTGTTGCTCGTCAGACAAACTCCCAGCGGAGCTTGTAGATGCGGATGATCGCGTGATCAACCGCCATCAGAACGAGCATGACGACAAGAAAACCAATGGGACCCCATTGCGGCACCGGCTGTCCGGCCCACACAATGAAAACGGCTTTGCTCGCGGCGAAATTAATGAAAGCCAGCGCAACCAGGACAAACATCAGGTCTGTGCTAAACGCGGCAATCATGGCGACCATGTAGATCACCAGCATGACCATCATCAGCATCGTTTGCCACGAACGGACAAACCGGAACAACACATCAGGCGTTGCCGCACCAAGCCGGTACAAGGCAAAGGCAATGATGAGCAGTCCCACGATGCCCAGAATTGCGCGCAGAACATTGGGTTTCAGTCGTCGGGGGGGAATCCATTTCACTATCGCTAACATGTTTCACCTTCCTACTAATAGATTTTGACTGCGGGAGAGCATGTATCAAACGCGAGTGTTTGATATCTCCATGCCCACAGCCAAACCAGATTCCCCTATTTCAAAGAGCAAATCCCTGAAAAGACAGGGAGCGTATGATACGAAATCTACAAGGAAAAGTCAAGACTATAGGTCTTATTTTGAAGCTAAATTAACCGCTCAGAAGGGACGAAAGTTCTTATCTTTTTTCTTATTCCAGACTATCGCCATGTTCCAGCCGCGGGTATCAAGATACTTTTTGGTAAGCGCGTTTATCTCTTCACGGGTGACGGCTTCGATCTTCTGTATGTATTGTTCAAGCGTGAGCTTTGATTCTCCGAACAATTCCTGCCTGCCGTACCACTCCCCCATAAATTCGGGGTCTTCCATGCGAAACGCAAGCAGCGTTTTTAACCGTTTTTTGGCTACCATCACTTCATTATCCGTCACGCCGCCGCTGACTGCTTTTTCCATCTCATGGCGGATGGCTCCCACAGCTTCTTCTACCTTTGTCGTTGCCACGCCGGCATAGATCGACCAGTATCCGGTGTCGGTCCAGTTGTCTGAGCTGCTGCGGATGTGATAACAAAGGCCCCGCTTCTCACGAATTTCCTTAAAGAGGCGTGACGTAAACGAAACCCCCATAATGAGGTTAAACAGATTCCATCCGAACCGGTCCTCGCTCCCCCGGGCAAAGGTATGAACTCCCATCACCAGATGCGCTTGCTGCGCATCCGGCTTGGTAACCACTTCTACATTCGGTGCCGTTTGGGTGGATGTACTGACGCGCTCAAGCGCTCCTACCGGCTCGCCTGTGAGCGGCTCGAACCATGCTGCCACGGCTTCCTTTATGGCGTTTTCCTTGCCTCCCACGTTTCCTGCCAGTGTTACCACCATCTGCCCCGGTCTATACCAGGCATCATGGTAGCCCCGGAGCGTGTCGGCGTTTGTCGCCTTCAGCGAAGCTACTTCACCAATAATCCGCATTCCCAATCGGGCGCCCGGATACATCATGCTGTGGAATGTCTCTCCTGCCTTGCTTGCCGGCTCGTCATCGGAGCGCTTCATCTCCTCAAGGATGACATCGCGCTCTTTTTCAACATGCGTTTCTTCCAACCTCGGCGCCAACACCAGTTCTTTATTTACTTCAAGCGCCAGGTGCCAGTCGTCTGCAAGCACTTTGTTGTGGTAATTGGTGATATCGATGTCGGTATACGCGTTTTGAAGTCCTCCCGCCCGTTCAATCACATTTACGTCATCGGTCGTCGGATATTTTTCAGTACCCTTAAAGACCATATGCTCAAGAAAGTGCGATATGCCATTATTTGCTGGTGTCTCGTACCTGCTGCCGACGGCCACCATGACGGATGTAGCGACGCTGCCCACGCCCTCCATGGGGATAAGAATGAGTCGAACGCCATTGGGAAATTTTGTTTTATCGTATGCCTTCATAGAAGGATTTCATCCTACCAAACCACTACACGCGACGCTAGCCCCAGTTTTTTCCTTATTCCAGCAATGTATCGACATTGCGTGCAAACGCCATGCCGAAGGGAACATATGCAGGGGGCAGATTTTTCCGTGCACGATCAGGCAAATTGAACTCTACGGCATTGGTTTCCAACCGGAACGGGAACGGCCCCTTCCCGCTTTTTTCAAATACCGGTGCAAATAATGCATCATAATCGACCGGCATCTTCACATCCCCGCGTGCAGCATGACTTACGACAGACGGCTGTGATCCGTTATCGACCGCAGCAAATGAACGGTATCCCAAGGCCTGAAACGACTGTATCGCGGCATAGAGCGAAAGTTCGGACAATGGCATGCCGAAGCCTGATTCGATTTTTTGAACCAAATATTCGCTGGGAAAGTACTTCAGCATATATCGAACGCCGGGCGATGCGTCGTCAAAGACAACCGGCCCGCCATTGGCTTCACGGGTGGCCAGCGCGATGTATCGCTTAAACGCATCGGCCATCCGCTCCTCAAATGTGATATTTTTCGGGGCAGTTTTCCAGTCGAACTGCTTCTCAAACCATGCACGGTTATTGCGCATGGGGTACGATTCAAGAGCGATAACGCGCTGACTGGCGCCGATGAGAATCTGTGGATGCATCCGGTCATCGGGCGTAAACCGAACCGTCCATAACGGCACATCCACATCTACAAGATCACCCAATGCTTTTCCTTTATCATCCCTCGTTGTATACAGGCCGCGGGTAAATATATCCGGACGCTTTCCCATAAACCGCAGCTCAAGAGCACCTTCAAACATGCTTCGCTCAATGTGTACATACCA
This sequence comes from uncultured Gammaproteobacteria bacterium, assembly GCA_964553825.1. Lineage (GTDB taxonomy): Bacteria > Patescibacteriota > Microgenomatia > UBA10105 > UBA927 > CAYUKU01. The sequence goes on along the minus strand of CAZKLT010000007.1, from coordinate 9,157 downwards.
GGAAAGCGGATCTCCCTCGCGGACAGGAATGTCCGGAAGCGGCGAAGAACTACCAAGCATGAATGACGCCAGACCTGCGGTATCAAGCAGCCGATCTACGCGTTTTTTGTTTGATGCACCATCTTCAAGGTAGATTTCCCGATACACGGACGGAAGGGATTTTTGGAAGGTTCCTTTGTCTATGGCTGCAAGCCGATGCGCATAGAGCATAAGCGGGGTGATATCCGGCTTTGCTGGGCTGTTTGAATACGCACTCTCCACAGATTCGGCAATTTTTGCTTTCACGTGTTCGTCTTCCCAATCAAGTTCCCACAAAAGGCGCGGGCGATCCTGCGATACGCGCATATCAGGAGTGTCGAGGGCAACCTCTTCTACCATGGGGTAAGTATAACAAATAGTGTTTTGCGCTGTTCTCAGCCCCGATAAATATCGAGACTGGGAACAGCGGCATAGGAAATCTATGTGATTTAAGTAAACTCGTGAGAGTAAACGTAAATCCCGCTGTGTTCTGGGAGAAATGATTGCCCGAACCAGGGCCGGGCAATCATTTTTATCCAGATGGTCTGTTGCCTATGGCGTCATGGCATTGGTCGCGGTGACATTGATGCCAGTCGTGGCGGGTTCCGTTCCGGTGCCATCCCAGTCATAGAAGACCTGGGGGGCCGACCAGTCGGCGCGCGTGGTGCCTTCAGGGAAGGTCGCCGTGCAGACATTCGCGGTGCAGTCCATGGTCATGGGCACCGTGATGTCTTTGCCGAAGACGACGGCGGACACTTCAGTCTGGTCGTAGGTCGTGAAGGTGATGCTCGTCGCATCGGTCGGGACATTGTACGCGACAAAGCCGCCGGGGAAGTTGTGTTCGTCCGCATTCAGGTCCACGGTGTGGTTGTACACCACATGGTCCTTAAACGGGAGTTTCACGACATTTGCCGCCGGAGCCGAGCCGAGACCATACGCGCGCCATGTGGTATCCGTCGCGGAAGTGCCAAGGTGCTTGTAGCACACCTTCACGTCGCGGGACATACCTGCGGGCAACGTCACAGTGACGGCGCCGCTGGCGGTAAAGTCCGCGTTCAGACCGGTCACGACCACATCCGCGCTTGCGACCGCCGCGCCGTTGACGACCTTCCAGTAATCGCCCCAGTTGGTCTCAATCAGGGTGACCATGGTGTGCGGGCGCAGGGTGAACGTGGCGGTGTCGCTGAGCGTGTCCACGAGCGGGATACGAACCGACGTGCAGGAACCGTTGCCGGGCTGACCGATGTAGTACATCGTCTGATGCCCCGTGCCGACGGCGACGAGGTCCACAGTGCCGGACGCGGCTTTCACGCCATGATAGCCGCCGAAAACTCCGGCGAGCAACAGGGCGGCGACGATGACGAGCATTGCTAACTTACCAAACAAACGTTTAATGTGTTTCATGATGTTTTTCGCGCTCCTTACGCGCCTCTTGCGAGGATTTTGAGGTTGATTTTTCGTACCTTGTCGAACTGGGTCGTGCCTTAATTGCTTTTTTTCGGTGCCTCCTTGGTTGGGTGGATTGATAAAATTCTTCGGGAAACGCGTTTCGCGAAAAACGTACACTTCGCGCTACAAAAGACGAGTTTAGCCTCATCTTCTCTACCGCGAAGTGCATTCATGAACACATTATGTTGATTTCCTATGCCGTATTACTATGGATGTGCAAGAGACGAAACGGTCCCGCAATGGGAGTATTCATCTCCTCCAGAATCCATAGGACACGGATTTATTAACGTGCAAACACTCCCCACGGCAGTTGGGCAAGGGCACTAGACTACCATATATAGGCATGTTTGTCAAGGCTATAGGCCTTTATTGACAACCTATAGTGAACGCTTTATACTCCAACTCTCTATCGGACTTCCGATAGCTCTTTGACAACCGGAGCCCTCCATCCTCATTCCTGTAGCAGCGAGTCGATACATTACTATCGCCTGACTCCTACAGGAACACAGAGGATATCCATTCATAAAGGAAAGGAGGCATCTCATGAAAATCAGGGTCAAACTGAACCTGAGGAAGGGAGCAAAAGGCGCACTCATACTCGCCCTCCCCCTCGTGGTCATTTGGATCATTGTCGGCATCGGGCTGAGCGTAGGGCAGGTTACGATTGCAATCGTCGCGATCGTGATTGTCGTCACGCTCCAGTTAGTCAATCTGATTGGCTACCTGCTCCAACGCGGACGACAAGACGTGGAACTATAGCCACGCTTAATCCAACATGATCTGATTTCCAACCCCCTCACGCACGTGTGACCTTCTTCATGGGAAGAATCCTCGGGCCACAGTGAGGGGTGGGCACATGTTCAAAAAAACCTGAAGCACCGCGCTTCATACCATTTTTTTGTTCTGTTGCTCGCTCCGGTTGTCATTATTTTTTCTCCACGCAATCTCATGTATACTGATTCTATGACCCCCGATGAACTGCGAGAACAAATAGAGCTGGAAGTCGTGGAATTTCTCCAAACGAAGATGGAATCCGGAGAAATCAACGAGGCCCGCGCCAAAGCCATCGCACAACGCGCGCTGGACGTCCTACGCGTGGGTATGTCGTTTGAAGAACTCTACCGCGCTATCCCCACACTTGATGACACCATGCCAGAACTGGCCCCAATAGTCCTTCCGCACGTGCGTGATTATGAGAAAAACGTCACAAGTCAGGCACTCGAAAATGTGCGCAATCTTATCCAGCAAGGCCAATATGACGCAGCGGCAACGCTAGCCAAAAAAGCATCTGCCCGGGATGTCGATCTCGTGTGGACGGGCAGCGGGAAAAACACCTCGGAATAATCGCTCATTCTCACTATTTTACCGCTCCAAACTGTAATCTGTCCCACGGTCGTTGTATAATATGTTTTCCCTTTGTGGGGATTTTTATGTTAGAAGCAATCCAGACAACATATCCTGATGATGACCCATCCCTTGGTGAACCATGGCGGCCGTGGGTGAATCGGGTAAGCGAAATCCTTGAAGATGCCCAGGGAAACTGGGAAACGGCCCGTGATATGTTCAACGTTGAATTTTCGCAGTACCCCGCTCATGGGGTTGCCATCATTGCCGGTCTTTTGAATACGCCGGAAGCGGCACAGGAATTTCGCGGCAGGTTTGCCTATATCCAGGAAAAAAACGGGAAACTCGTAAAAGATCCCCGCGATGCAGACGTGGCTCTCTCAATAATCCGCATCAATCTTTTCAACTGGTTTTTGAAAGAATCCACACAAACACCCGTTTCCACCACGATATTTAGCGCAACAAATAACCGCTCATAACGCATCAATCTAAGGCAAAAAGGAACAATTCTTGCCTTTTTCCATTGACCCATCGCGCGGTATAGTGATACACTTCCCGCACGTTCCATCGCGTATCGTGGATATGCCCACCGTATAGCGCTGAACTTATTTCGCACCTTCTCATCGTGAATGCTGTGCCACTGAAAGACAGCGATATGCAGATGATTCGCTCATCGGTCTGTCGTTGTCTTTCAGAATTCGAGAAAGGAGACAGCAATGACGGACAACACGCTCGACGTATCGCAAAGAGTGATCCAGGCGGTCACAACGCAGTTGCGGATCATCCGTCGCTACCGGACGACCAACATCGTCCTCATGGTGACGCTGATCGTCATCGGGGGGTGTCTAGCTGTGAGCGGCTACATCGGCTTTGTCGGTGTCGGCGTTGCCGCAGTAATCTTTCTTCTCGGCCAGGCTATGACCGGATTTGCCAGCCTCAAGGGGGCAAACGAAACGGACTTGCGATGGTACAGATTCGAGCTCCTGCTTCTCATTCTCATTTCGCTCGAACTGGGCTACATCGCACTGACCGGCGCAGACAACTGGTTTTGGACGCCCTAGCTTGGCCCACCTTCATCGACGCATTCACTGTTGGTGCATCCGTTCCAGGGTGAAGTCAGAATACCTTATTCTTTTTACATTCTCACTTCGCCCTGGAGCCGCGCATCCTCTTGACTCTTCTCGTCCTATAGTTTATTATTTCCCGCTATTATGACCCCCGACCAGAACGGCCCGCTCAACCATACTGATCTCTTTGTGGACAGCTCACATCGCGTCGCTGCGGTATCCGCAACGCGTGAATTTCAGAAGGCCGGGTACCTGCCGGACACGTTCACGCCACAGCCCTCTGATGTCACGAAACTGGAAGTGGTGGAACCCAATATGTGGTATGTGGTCCGGTATCAGGCCAGCGATTTTGGACCGACGGTTCTTGCCGGCGTAGATACGCTGCATACAACCGCACAGCGTAAATTCGTTCAACTGCAGGCGCTCATCTATCCGCAGGACCAAAACCTTATTTCCGTTACACTGAATCGATCAATCCCGCTGGGAATTTCGGATACCAAAGACTGTTTTGCCTTCCTGATGCAGGTTTTCGGTGAAGATGGCTATCTACATACCCATATGGGCCTTTCTTATTTTCCGACTGACCGACTGTTCATCGTCACGCATGACACATTTTCCCCATTGGGCATCGTGCGAGACGTGCAACTGGACCATAAAGGGACAATACTTCCGGAACTCCCGAATTGGCCGGATAATACCATTTCCCAGGCGGCACTCCGGCTTCTGGATGAAGCGCGGTTGATCAAACTGTTTCAAGTCTGGCCAACAACGATGTCGCCGAACTGGGGTGATCTCTCCACCACGGAAGCCATGCATGAACTCTCCCAACGCATCATCCAACAGCACTAACTCAGCTTGACTCTTTTTACCCTATAGTATATATTCGTTCGGCTAAACCGGACGCAACGGATTTGCCCGCTGTCGTCTGATTTTGCGTTTTTTGCGCACCTTACCAATTCAGGATGGTTCTCCATCTTGGGAAACGGCAACGTACCGATAGCATGTCGGCAGGTTGTCGTTTCCCAGCCATCAACTGGGGTAAAAAATCATCAAGGAGTGCACATGGAGAACCAACAAAAGCCAATCACGTATCTCGACCTATACGGCTTGTCCGATTTTGCCGTATGGATGATGCTCCTATGGGCTGCAAGCCGAGTCGCTGAAGACTGGTTTGAAACGCTCATGTTAGGCATATTTGTTTTCCTGGTCTATGTTTTAGGAACCATCTGGATTGCCGTACGTCATTTGTCGCTCCGGCCGACCGGACCCCAATGGCTGACGCTCATCGTCTGCTCGCTGGGCGCACTTGGCCTGGGTGCTTTCGTCATCAGTCTCTGGCTGACCGCGCTTGCCTTTGGGACCGGACTGCTCGTCTGGTGGAACCCGGCGAATCATTACCGGTTCAACCACGATCTGGTTCGATTCCTGGTGGACAAAGTCGGTGGCATATACATCCCGTGGGCTGTACGCGCTCTCAAGCACCTCGTCATTATGATCGTGCTGGGCGGACTCTTTGTTTGCATCGCAAACGCGCTGATCAAGAATGACACGGCACGGCTCATCGTCGATGCAGTCATCATTCTGCTTGTTGGGATAAACCAGTACGATGCGTGGCAGAGCGAAATTGCAAATTCATCCTGAAACGGTTCGGTGCATCTCCGGGGAGATGGAAAAGAGAGACAATCGTCTCCCCTTTCCCTCTCTCCCCGGAGCCCTGCATACCTTGACAAATACTGTCCTATAGTGTATACTTCCGCAACTATCCTGGCTTAGATCAGGAGGCTCATTTGAGCATAACCATGCTCAATACGATGGATTCCGGCTCGCAGGCCGGAATGACAAAACATATATGAACGAATGGGGCATCATCTACGAATACTGCAAAGACCACGCAGACTGCACCATGCACGGAACGTATCGCGTGGCTCCCCGACGGGCTAATCCTATCCTCAACGCGTTAAGCTCCGCTCACGCAGTGAGCCTGCGACAGCTTGCCGGAATGGCATTCCTTGCCCTTGGCTTTGGTGGTATGCTTGGGCCTCTGTTGCCTACCCTTCGCCTTGAAGCCGGATATTACACTGCCCAGGTCAAATCCCGCGTCCAGGATCAGGCCAACGCTGAGCCGGTACTCCCTGCTTCTGTTCCCGTCGTCTTTGAGCCGCTTACCACGCCTGACGGAGCCACGATAGATCCGGTGAACGAAGAATTTGCACTCATCGTTCCCAAAGTCGGCATCAACGCTGCTGTAGTTGCCAATGTCGACCCGGCCAATCCGGACGAATACCAGGCTGCACTTGAAACGGGTATTGCCCACGCATCCACGTCGTTTTTCCCGGATGAAGATGGCACGGTCTATCTCTTCTCCCATTCGACAAACTACGACTGGTTTGTACAGGATCTCAACGCTATTTTCTACCTGCTCAAAAATCTGGAGAACGATGACCTGGTCGTCATTATGTACAAAGGCAAACGATACACCTATAAAATTACGGACAAGAAAGTGGTATCTCCCAAATCCAGCGGGTATCTCTATCCGAATGTGGGAACCCGCAACCTTATCCTCCAGACCTGTTGGCCTCCAGGGTCAACCACGCAACGATTGCTCATCTTTGCCGATCTTATCGAAGAGCAAAAACAGGCAATTTAGCCTCGTTTTTGATCTATTTCGTACCACAAACATATGCGTTTGATAGGTATGAACCTTGCTCTTTAACAGATTGTATTGGATTGTTTCACGCGAATATTGAGACGCCAGCGCCTCCGTATGCGTGTGAAACAGAGACACGAGACGAGCGCCATCCGGCGACTTTTAGAACCCAGGAGAATTTACCCATGTTAGACCAGCACAACCCGCAACCCAAACGCCCGAACAACAACACGGTGTACTACGTTGTTCTTGCCGCCGCCATCGTTATCACCATCTTTATCCGATGGCCCATCATCCCCAAGACGCTGGGCGCCCTCGCGCTCAACTTCATCTGCATCGGCGGATTTTGGTGGATTGTTCTGTCCGCGTTACAGTGGTGGAACTTCCGCCAGGGGATGAAAAACATGTCCAATTTCGGCCGACGGAAAACCAAACGATAACGTACCGCGCCATCGTGCACCCATGCAATCTCGCCATAATCAACGTCCTAGCACACCCGTGCGAATATACCTTATTCTCACCGCCAGGACGCCTGATTTCCCTACGTGTGAACAAACGTTAACCGGTGAGAAAATCAGCACATAGCCCATAATACTTGACAAAGGGTTACATGTGTGTTATAGTATCAATCTAGTACGAAAGGACACTTATGAAAACAAACCATAAAGCTTTGATCTCTTCTGTAGTTCTCGCCGCGATGGCCACCTTTGCGCCGTCAGTTTCTGCGGACATGTGTACCACACAGTATGGCGGAACGGTTACCTGTGTTCCTTCAGACCTTACCATTAACAAGCAAGTCGCCAAGCCGGTAGAGGGTGATTCTAAGGGCGGCGTTTCTGTCGTCTATGTCGATAACCTGACGACTACTGATCCGACCTTCCAGGCCGGAGCTGAAGTCTTGTACCGATTGGTTATCAAAAATACATCTGACGTAACCTTTAAGACAGTAACGGTGAAAGATACGCTTCCTCCTTACCTGGAGTTCGTATCCGGACCCGGCTCATACGATGCTTCTACACGAGCGCTTACCTTCACACTCGATAATTTCGGGAAAGAAGAGCGAACAGTGGAAATCATTGCCAAGGTCGTTGACGCAAGTCGCTTCCCTGCTGGCAAGAGCCTGTTTTGTGTCACCAACGTCGCTGAGGTTCGCGCGGAGAATCGTTTCGACTCAGACAGTGCACAGATTTGTTTGAAAAACGGTGAAGTCGTGACCAACCTGCCGGTTGCTGGATTTAACGACTTTGCCCTTATCCTCCCCTTCTTGGGTGTAGGACTTGGCGGAGCAGCTCTTTTGAAGAAGCGTTCGTAATGTCATTCCGGGCATGACCCGGAATCCATGCGTTCGCATTGCACATGTAACGGATCCCGGATCGGGGTCCGGGATGACAACAATAAATACTCCTCTGCCGAGGAACCATACGAATCGCAATAGTAATGTTCAAAAACCGGCAGAGATGCCGGTTTTTGTTTGCACATTACGATTGACGGAAGAAGGGTTGAGATCGGAAGGAAGCGCTGTCTGACACAACGCTTTCTCCCGACCTCACGGTCGGACTTTCGCCCGGTACACGGGAAGAGCATTGCGCTCTGACAGGTGTGCCGTCGAAATCGGGTTCTGGATGTGATATGTCCAATGCCGAGGCAACTCGACAGAAAGCATGTCATTATCTGGTTCCCAAGCACATTCAAATTTTAGTTTGTTGGATAATTTTACTTTCCGTAATGGAAAGGGATTTGCGTAATTTTGGGAATAGCTGGAACGGTGTCCAGGATTTTCTGCTCCGCAGCAGCGGATCGGAAATTCCTGGATATCCCAATCCAGTTATTGTTTGTAGCAACATTGGGAAGCGCAACGAGATTGAGCAAGAGTTTGGGGGATGCAGAACAGTATACACACGTCACGTCGTGATGTGCCCAACCAACGAAGGGAGTACTGTTCGACGCCAAAAATTTCTGCGATGAGTAAAGTGGTTTCATTAGCCACCCAGACTCCCAATTCGAGAAATTGCGGTGTACAACGTCGCCTTGTCTGCATTCGCAGAGAAGGATCAACAACCATCCTATTCATATCTACCTATAGAAAGAGGACACAAAAAATGGCTACCATGCCCAAATTTACCCGCCACCCCCGCAATAACGTGAGAAACGTCGGCGACAATGCCACAGTCTCAGTTGCTGTGGCTGGCAACCCTGCGCCCCGCGTTACCTGGTACCGCGATGGACGCGCAATCCCTGGTGCGACCGGCTTGAGCTACACCCTCAACTCGGTTTCAGACACGGACGACGGAGCAGTTATCAAAGCAAAGGCACGCAACTCCAAGGGAGAGGTCTTTTCAAATGAAGCCACTCTCACGGTTAACGTCGCCCCTCGCCCGATAACACCGCCTCCGCCCGCCCCTGTCGCACCCACCATTACGACCCAGCCGACCAACCTGACCAAGAACGAAAACGATAGCGCGACCTTTACGGTCGTCGCGACCGGCACTGCGCCCTTGACGTACGAGTGGCGGAAGAACGGTAACCCCATCTCTGGCGCCAACACCGCGACCTATACCATCCCGCACGCCGCACTCGGCGACGCCGGACAGTACAGTGTCAAAGTTAGCAACGCCGCCGGGTCTGTGACCTC
>CAZKLT010000006.1:45157-59141 GCA_964553825.1 uncultured Gammaproteobacteria bacterium | reverse complement strand
TCGGCGCGCACGAATGGCGCAAGAACGGTAACCCGCTCCCCGGTACGAACGCCGCGACCTATACGATCCCGCACGCCGCTTCCGCGGATGCCGGGCAGTACAGTGTCAAGGTTTCGAATCTCGGTGGGCAGGTGACCTCCGTTCCCGCCAGTCTGACGGTCAACCCTGCGCCCACGACCGCACGCCGCCCGATGTCCAGTGGCGCCAAGTGGCTTCTCGCCATTTTGGGTATCGTCCTGTGTCTGGGCATCGCGCTGGGCACCAACGCGCTCATCAAGCGCAATGCTCCTGAACCCGGCCCCGAAGCCGAAGAAGCGTGCACGTTCAGCGCACTGCAACACGGTTTCGCACAGAAGGTGGAAATCCCGCTCGGTGGAACCCTGAAAGACGTCAAGATGGACAACCACTCCTTGACCGACGTGTCATGCCCCGCAAGTGGCGAAGATGCGTTCGAACCCAAAGAAGATATCGTCTTCTCGGGTTGTCAGCAAGGGTACAGTGAAGTTTCGGGTGAGGACCGCTGTGAAGCAAACGGCGATGAACCCGCCCCGACCGAAGAACCCGCCGGCAATCTGCTCGGCATCGGCGGAACCGCCCCTGAAAGTGATGACGATGGCAACAACGACAGCGGCAACAGCAACGCGCCCGTCGGTGACGGTCAGGCAATGGCTGAGGACATCCTCGGTCGCAACCTGCCTTGGCCCGTTCCGGCATATCAAGCAGGCGCCCCTGGCTTCCCGCAAGACTGCGCCGGCTTATGCTGGGACAAGAATAATCCCGGCGTGCTGGTGTGGTACGGCCCGACTGACGGCAGTGAGTGGATTAACCAGTCTCCGAGCAAATTTGGAGACGGCAGTGAGTCCCCCATTGACCTGATGCGCTCGGGTGAAGTCGAAGTCGTCATCTTCGCTGTGGACAAGCCTGCCATGCTGGAACTCTGCCCGGTCGGCAAATTGGACGGCGTGGACCTCAAAGACCTGACCGACGACTGCACTAACAGCCTGGCTATCGAAGCAGGCTGGCACGTCATCGAAGGAAACACAGGGTCCGTCGCCGGGTTCACCGCGCGCATTCTCGACCAAGGCTATGCCATGGATACGGCGAAAATCGGGAAGTACGAAGGATGCTGGAGTGTTGAAGGTCGTACCGCGACTTTCACCTGCAACGACCTCTCGGAAATTCTGATGCCCCCGAGTCTGGACAGCATGCTCAAGGTCTACAAGACCATTGACGTGCTTGTGTTCACGACCACTACGGCTGGCGAAGTCTGGGCGTGCAACGGCACCCTGAATGGCGAGTCCATCACCAAGTGCGACTACTATGATCTCGGCAATGGCACCCACACCTATGTGGCGCCCGACGGCAATCGCACCGCGTCCGGGATATCCTGGACCGCGAAGTAAAAGCGGAGGTCTATGACCTACCGTATCCAACAGACAAGTAGGAGTCTCTCACAAGGAGACTCCTACCTCTCGAATGTGCTCTGCACAGACTAGAACGAGACCCCCAAAGGTCTTTCTTTATCCGAAAGGAGAAAAGATTTACGTTTTAGTTTGTGCAAGCTCTAGCCAGTAATTGTCTTTTAAACTACGGCAGGAGTTTAGAACGACATCCAATTACTGGCTGAAGCCGATACACAAAGGAATTTGTGTATCGACAAAGTAAACAAAGCTAAGCTTTCGCCGCAGGCGCAACACAAAGCTTTGCTTTGAGAAATATGAACATGAAACGACAACCACTCGTCTCAGTCATCATGCCTGTGTATAACGCGGGGGTGTTTCTGGGACCTGCTATCGATAGCATCGTTGCTCAGACCTACAAACGGATTGAGCTTATCATTGTGGACGATGCGTCAACCGACGACTCGTGGAAAACGGTGAAAGCCTACAAGAAACGCTATCCCACGCTTATCCGCGCCTACCGCGTCTCCAAGCAGACAAACTCTGCCGGAAACGGGGCCACAAATTATGGCCTTACGAAGGCCCGCGGATCATTTGTTGCCCGTATGGATGCTGACGATGTGAGCTACGCGACGCGTATCGAAAAACAGGTGGCCTATTTACTAGAAAATCCCGGCACAATCCTGGTAGGAACCCAGGCCAAAGTTATCGACAAAAACGGCAAAACGATTGGCCTGAAGGCCATGCCCACGACGCACGAAGCCATCTATGCCCAGTTCGGTATCCTCCACCCTATCATCCATCCGTCTGTCATGATCCGACGCAGCTTGCTGCCGAATCCTGACCGCATCTATGCCATGAAGTGGGATGTGAATGATGATTACTACACCTTCTTCAAGCTCCTGAATCACGGACGGTTTGCGAATTTGCCTGAGTACCTTCTGAAATACCGTATTCATGGCAACAATCTCTCCCTCATGAATCCGAAGGAGAAGTTTCAGAATTCCGTGAATATCCGCCTTGAGGCCGTAAAACAACTGGGATACCAACTTTCCTTTGGTGCTATGGCTATCATGCTTTTGCAGTACATCATCGTATCGCTTATCCCGGCCGGGCTCATCGTGCCGACCTATATGCTCATTCGCGGCATGACCCACAAACCGCAGAAGGCGCTCGCCAAATGGCTGAAAAAATCGCACCTCACAACGAGAATCGCCGCCATCGCCAAAAAATACTATACTTATACGTAACCCCGTGGGGTACGTATGAGACACATCTGGCGAACTATCTTCCATCACTGGCCAATCCTCGTTCTTGTTCTTCTTGAAAGTGCACTGTTTCTGACCAATTACGCCCCCGGCACCTTTGTCGTGGGGTGGGACAATATGTACCCGGAGCTCAATTTCGGGCTGAACATCAAGCGTGCGATCTTCGGCGTCTGGCAGGAATACCGTGGCCTCGGGGTGGAGGATGGCCTCTCCCATGCGGCACAACTGCCCCATTATCTCTTTCTCTGGATTACTTCTTTTGTCATTCCGCAAAATCTCCTGCGGTATGTGTTTATTTTCCTCATGCACTTCGTCGGCGGACTTGGGATATATTGGCTGGTCTACCATGTCATCCGGCACGCCGATCGGGGATCTCATGAACATGCAAAAGGAACGCATGGATTCCGGGTCAAGCCCGGAATGACAGGCGCATTAGTCAGCCTCGTGGCAGCGCTCTTTTACCAATACAACTTTGCTACCGTACAGATGTTTTATCTCCCCTTTGAAGTATTCATGGTGCACTTTGCGTTTCTCCCGTGGCTCCTGTGGGCGGTTATTTCGTATCTCCATCATGGGACGCGCGCATATGCCCTGTGGTTTGTCGTCTTGTCGCTTCTTTCTACCCCCCAGGCTCATGTGCCGACAGTGTTTCTCGTGTACCTTCTTGTTCTGGCGGCTACACTTCTCATCCACGCCATCTCCTACCACTCATGGGCAACATGGAAACGGGCCGGAGCGATCGTTCTGTTGACCTTTCTCACCAATTCGTTTTGGGGGCTTCCGTTTGCGCACAATACGCTCATGCATGCGCAGGAAATCGCCAATTCCAAAAACAATCAAATGGCTACCGACGACATTTTCGCCAAAAACCAGCGCTACGGAGACCTGTCATCAACCGCGCTCATGCGCAGTTTCAGTCTGGACTATGCACAATACGACCATACGACCGGCCAGCAAGAGTTTATGTTTGCCCCCTGGAAGAAACATATAGACCAGCCGGTCGCGGCGATAGCAGCGGGCGTATTTTTCAGCCTTGCTGCCATCGGCGCTTTTCTCATCATCCGTGATGGCAAACGGGAATGGTATCCGTACCTTCTGTTGTTTGTCTTTTCGTTTCTTATCATCGGCAACGACGTGCCGGTTCTGTCGCAATTTTCCGAGGCCCTGCGAACCCATATCCCGCTGTTTCATAACGTCTTCCGGTTTGTATTCACCAAATTCTTTACGCTCTATGCCCTCACGTACAGCATTCTTATCGCCGTCGCGTTTCATGAACTCCTGCGGACAAGTCACGGCGCCAGGAAAGACATCACGATACTCACGGTATCTTTTGTCGCTCTTTTGGGGGTGTATACCTTCCCGTCTTTTCAGGGAAATTTCTTTTTCAGAAATCTGCGGGTCGCCATTCCCCGCGAGTATTTTGAGGCCTTTGCCTTCCTTTCCAAACGACAGCCCGACGAGCGAATTGCCGTACTTCCCGCCCCCTGGTATTGGGCGTGGACCCAATATAACTGGGGTGTCATCGGCAGCGGATTTCAGTGGTTTGGCATTGCGCAACCGCTTGTAGACCGGGCGTTTGATCCCTGGAGTCGCACCAATGAAAATCTCTACTGGCAGCTCTCCCAGGCAATCTATACGAAAAATCCTGCACGGGTCCTGGCAGTCCTTCAGCAGTACCAGGTGTCCTGGATATTGTTTGACGAACATATCATCAATGCAAGCTATGACCGCGCCCAATATACCGATGACCTGAAAAACATCCTTGCACTCATCCCCCAAAGCGCCAAAGCATTCCAGTCCGGAAGCATCACGCTGTATTATCTTCCCGGCAATACCTCAGGATCGTCATTTGTCAGTCAAACTCCGGCACTTCCCGCCGTAGGACCAGCACAACCATGGAACGATACCGATATGGCTTTTGCTCATTATGGCCACTACATGACCGACAAAAATCAAGCGGCCTCCGTGTGGTATCCGTTCCGCTCTCTGTTCACGGGCAGAAGCCAGAATGATATCGCTTTTCGCGTGTCAGAAAACGAAACGCGCCTGCTCTTTGAGGGGCAGGCGCCGGCAAATCCCCAACTCTATACCCTCTCGTATCCCGCTGCTACTGCTCAAACATTTGCCCAGCTGGATGCGGCAACGGGCCTCCCGGTATTTGCGGGACAACCTGCCGTGCAGGTGCGCGATATGGCTGTCGTTGCTGCCCTTCCGAAAACCACAGGCGCATTCAGCTATGATTCCCTGACGACAAATGGACTCGTCCACACGCCGAGAAGCTGTGATGGATTTAATACCGGCGTCTATCGTCATGATCTGAAGACGGATGCACAAGGATCGTATCTTGAGCTCACCAGCACCGGATCAAGCAACTGCCTGTCCATTGACCTTCCCTTGCTTCCGCAGCGATATGCCTATGCAGTAGGAATAGAACACCGCGCCATACGCGGGCGGCCGCTTTCTTTTTCCGTGACGAATCGGGAAACCAGAAGGACGTTTTTGGAAACGCAGCTGCCGCAAAACAAAAAGAACTTCATCACTTCGTGGTTCGTGATTCCGGCCATGGATACCTACGGCCTGGGATACTCACTTCATCTCGACAACATCAGTATTGGACGCAATACAACGGTCAACGACCTCAAGCGGATCCGTGTCTATCCCATACCCTATGATTTTCTCGCTCAAATGCGCTTCATCCGAAGCGACGATATCCCGGTAGCCCACCTTACGAAACCGGCATCCGTTTCGCATGACAATCCTTCCTGGTATGCCGTCGGTGTCAATGATCCGCAGAAAACAGGGCAAACGATTATCCTGTCCCAATCGTATGATCCCGGATGGATCGCCTTCACGCAAACACCGCTTTTCCCGTATATCAAACCGGTGGGCACCCACGTGCTGGTCAATAACTGGGCAAACGGATGGGTACTCGACGGAAAAGAAACACAACAGACGATCTATCTCTTCTTCTGGCCGCAGGCGCTGGTATTTATCGGGATCATCCTACTCCCATTGGCGTTTTTGTGGGCCATGGGCCAGAGAAAAAATCACGAATAACCTATGATCGGACTTCTTATCGGTGAGCTTGTTATCCTTTTTTTCCTCTCCCAGTGGCTGACGAAGGCGCTGTTTGATGTATTTCTTCTTTGTTTCCGATCCCGGTCCGTTTCCCTGTCCATGCTGCTTTTTCTCCTGTTCCCCGGAACGGTGGTTCACGAACTTTCTCATTTATTTACGGCAGAAATTCTCCGCGTCCCCACGGGGAAACTCACGCTCGTTCCTGAAATTATGCGGGACAACAATGTAAGAAGCGGCAGTGTCATGATCGGAGAATCCGATCCGTTCCGCCGGTATGCCATCGGGCTGGCGCCACTTTTCTGGGGAATAATCGTTCTAGCGGCAATTTCGTATTTCCTGCCTGGCCTAATTGAGTCTGTTTTTGCATCTGGGATTCCTTTTTGGGAAAATGTTGATTTTTACTGGCTTCTGGTTGCCGGATATGCACTATTCGCCGTTTCCAACAGCATGTTTTCTTCTGCCGAAGATTTGGCGGGATTCGTGCCTTTTGCCCTCGTGATCGGCGGTATCGCGACTGCAGCCTACTTCTATGGCTTGCGTTTTACCCTTACGGGGGCAGCCCTGGATATAGCGCTCAATACTCTTGGAACCCTCACCCGATCCCTGGGTATTGTCCTTGGCGTCAATATCGTGCTTCTTTTGGGCTCCTGGGGGCTCAAAACCGCTCTATCGAGGCTTACCGGACTTACCGTGACGCGAGATTGAGAACCATATACTCCTCTGCTATACTCGCCCCGTCGGACGTTGGCGTTGAGTTTTGCTTCAATTCTGCAACAAACTCGATCTGACATCGACATTTCGCACATCACATCTCTGGGGAGAAAGGAGGTAGCATGCCTAATATCCCTGCATTCCTTGCCATCGTCGCAAGCCTTATCCAGATTGCTACGGCGGGCATATACGTGTTCAACCTGAACAAGTATGGTGAGTACGCCACGTACGCGAAGCGGCCAGCGCTTTGGATTATCGCCTGCGGCGCCGTAACACTGCTCATCGTGGGACTTGTCCCCGTGCTGGTTGGTAAACCTACAGTCGAGCAGACTGCGTGGATGGTGACGGTCATTCAACTGGCGGCAATCGTTTTGTCGTTCAAAGCATACAGAGACAAACACTTCCGCGCGGCGATAGACGACCAGTACAAGTGGATCGCCACATTTGGAAGTATGGCGGCGGCGCTCTGCATATTGATGGCGTTGGTATAGGAATGTTGTGCGAACAAATGTCTCATCCGGTATTTGGATGCATGGAATATCGGATGAGACACTGTTACTTCTTTGTGAACATCCATCCCCTCTGCTATACTCGCCCCGTCGGCGTTTGACTTGAGACAAGCTGCATTTCTCGGGCTTCTTCTCGACCATTCAGCGACGAACGCACATTTACTTTCTGGGGAGAAAGGAGGTCAACATGACGTTTCTCCTGCCTATCTTTAGCCTCCTTCAGATGTTAACCTCGGGCTTGCCCATCATACTCTTGAGACCCAGTGTCCACACTCAGGGATATCGGGCAAGATACATCACTATGTTCGTTGTGGCGTGCATATGGGCACTCGGCACATGGTGGTTCCACGGGGTCGCATGGCAAATGCTGCTGACTCAGCTCGCTATCCTGGCAATCAGTGCCAATAGCCTTGACAAGGCACCCTTCAGTCACTATCGGAAACTGGACTGGTTCCTTGTCGTATGCGGGTTTTGCGCAGTTGTCATTATTCTTCTGTCGTGAGGGTTCGATGTGCGTCTGTGTTTGTGTCTCATCCGGTGTTCGGGTGTATGTGTTTTGAGAATACCGGATGGGACAGTGTTTTATCCCAATGCTTATCCAGAAGCATCCCCTTCGGGGATATGTGCAGTAATCCTCGCTTCACTCGGAAACTGCCATAAAAAAATCACCGTGTTATCCCTCATGCTTGTCTCAGAGATCAAGGGCGTGCCCCTTGCCGGCGATTTTTTGTATGAAATTTGCTTTGCGCTATGGTTATTTATGACGCTTGTCGATGATGATGTCCTCTAGCGAGGCCGCAAACAGGGCGCTAAAAAACCGCAACACCAGCCAGGCCGCCACGCCTCCGAAGAGAAAGCAAAAAATAACTACCGTGGCGTTGTTCCAGTCAAGGACAACCCACACGCTTATGTATGTGGCGATCATACTTAAGCCGCACATGACCGTATGAAACGGCTTAAGCTTCTCGTTCATCACCTGCTCTTCTTCTTTGCGTAACCGCCAACGTAGCCAGGTATACAGCGCTAAAAGCGCAAGCCATACCAGAATTGAAACCACTATTCCTAAAATGTTCACGAGTACCTCCGATTGCTAAAGTATGTGCTTTCAGACTTCTGAAAGCGGACACAGGGCCAAGCTGCCAATGCCCGCTTTCAGAATCATTCGTGAACCTACCGGGAAACAGTCGCTTTTTGACTGCACCCAATAGAAGAAACAGGTGAAAGGATTATACCAAAAGCGCGCAGAAGTAGCCTATTTGCAGGAAGCAGCAGGCAAAAATCCTGCCTCAATCGCTTCCTTTTCCGAACAGAACCACGCGTCACCAAATGCCTCATCCACGATGACGTCTTTGTAATACCTGCAGGTCGGCGGATAGAATACCTTTTTGCCTTCGCGGATGTTGCCTTTCAGGGAGCAACCCGCAGGTGGAGTTGTTTTCCGGCACAGCTCGGAATAAATCCCCCGTTTCTGTTCTTTGGCTTCTGTCGAAGCTTTAACAAGGGTGTCTTTATACGGGCTGTTAACTGATTCAAACCGTGCTAAACCATTTCGCAATAGAACACGATTCAGGTACGGATCGTATGTTTTACGCATATATCCAATCCACCCCGGCACATCTTCAACGATGACATTGGCTAGCATACGACCATAGTCATCAGTCACGACATTCTTGAGCCGTACATGACGGCCAAGCGCCTGCTGGGAAAGCATTTGGCGGGCGTCATCACTCATGCATCTACCTTTCTCCGGCGCATCTATACCAAGGAGCCGCACGCGCCTGCCATCCGCAAGCTGCAAACTATCGCCGTCAGGAACGGAAACAACGATTTGTGAACGATACAAACGGATAAGAAATACACCATTCAGAAACAGGCTTCCGAGAAGAAGAATGATGACCAGGCGTTTCACCAACATCAGTATACCAATACGAAAATACAAGGCAAACCGAAGGAGCATAGAAAAATATAGCATACCTCACTCATCCAGCCCATCACAACAATCTAGCGAATTTCAAAGCTAAGCTTTGAAATGACAATGAAATCATTGCCCAACGAAGGGGCAGGCGTGGTCGGATGTCATTGACGATTTAGGCTTCTAAGTTTCGCTATTCCCGCTTGAGGACTTCAAAAAAGGCAGTCTGGGGGATTTCGACACGCCCGATCATTTTCATTTTTGCCTTGCCTTTGGCTTGCTTCTTGAGAAGTTTGTCTTTGCGCGTCCGGTCGCCGCCGTAGAGCTTCTGGATGACATCTTTACGAAACGCTTTCACATCGGACCGTGCGACGATCTGCCCGCCGATTGCCGCCTGAATAGGAATCTCAAACTGTTGCCTGGGGATCACCTCAGCCAACCGCTCTACGATTGAGATGCCCCGATGATGTGCCTGGTCTCGCACGACCAGAAACGCAAGGGCATCGACGCGCTCACGGTTGACCAGAATATCAATTTTCACCACATCGACCGTCTGAAATTCAAAAAATTCATAATCCAGACTCGCATATCCCTCAGAAATACTCTTTAACCGGTCAAAAAAATCAATAATCATTTCTGACAATGGGATGAGATAGGTAAATTCCGCCTGTTCCCCGACATACGTGAGGTCGATATACTCTCCGCGCTTCTCCTGCGCAAGTTGCATGATGGCGCCTACATACTTCTTCGGCGTGAATATCTTGACCTCCATGATCGGCTCCTTCACGCCATCCACATAGGTCGGATCGGGAAACTCCGCTGCAGACTGGATTTGAACCTCTGTATTCCCCTCCTTGTTGTCATCCCGGGCGTGACCCGGGATCCTCTTTTCCTGTTTGGATTCCGGCTCAGAGGCCGGAATGACAGAGGAAGAAATTACATGCGATGCGGTAAGACCTAATTTGGAGAGGGAAACCCCCGGCTTCAGCGTCAAATGATACTCAACGGAGGGCGCTGTGGCGATCATGTTGAGATCAAACTCACGGGAAAGCCGCTCCTGGACGATTTCTGCGTGAAGGAGACCCAGAAAACCACAGTGAAACCCGTTTCCCAGTGCAAGCGAGGATATGGGTCGGAAGGTGAAAGCGCTATCACTCAGACGCAGCTTTTCCATCGCTTCGCGGGCTTGGCTGAATTCATCTGCAGACAACGGAAACAAACTCAAAAATACCATCGGCTTGGGTTCCTTGTATCCCGGAAGCGGTTCTGTGGCCTGCGGCACGGCTTCCTTTGCATTCAGGGATTTTCCGATGGTGATGGTATCGCCGACCTTTGCAAAGCGCACATCCTTGAGTCCTGTGGCTATGTACCCGACTTCTCCACAAGCAAGAAACTTCGCCTCCGTCATCTTGGGAATAAAATAGCCGGACTCGATCGGTGCTACCTCAGATGCGCTTGCGAAAAACTTGAGTCGCAGCAACGGCGAGAAATCAATCCGTCCGTCAACAACCCGGACGAAAACAACGACGCCTTTGTGTGTATCATATTGCGAGGAAAAAATAAGTGCCCGAAGCGGCTTCTTTTCATCACCTTTGGGCGCTGGAACAACCTGAATTATGCGCTCCAGCACTTGATCGATGTTAGTGCCAGCCTTTGCTGATATTTCAATCATCTCCTCGTCAGAGAAGCCCAAAGCCCGAAGTTCTTCCCGTGTTTCTGTAATTCTGGCATGCGGCATGTCAATCTTATTTATAACGGGAATAATTTTCAGGTTATGCAGACGGGCTTGGTGAAGGTTTGCAAGCGTCTGCGCCTGTATCCCCTGTGTCGCATCTACAACAAGAATTGCCCCTTCGCAGGCAGCCAGGCTGCGGCTCACTTCGTACCCGAAGTCTACATGGCCCGGCGTATCAATGAGATTCAGTATATAGCCCTGATATTCCATGCGTACCGGAGCAAGCTTAATGGTAATCCCCCGCTCCCGCTCTATTGGGTTGCTGTCCAATAGCTGCTCCTGCATCTCGCGTTTCTGGACCGTGCCTGTGAGTTCGAGCAGTCGGTCGGCAAGGGTCGACTTGCCATGATCAATGTGGGCAATAATGGCGAAGTTCCTGATATGGTCGTGCGTCATGAACGAATTATACCAGAGCGCCGGACGCTCCAGGAGAAGTCGATGATATTACGGGACAATCGTGGGCGAGGGTGTCGCCGATGGCGAGGAGGCAGGAGCTTCATTTCTTTGACCTGCGGCGCTGGTAGCAGCCGTGGGTTGCGGAAGAATCGCTTGGTTAAATACATCAGTCGTATTTTGCGTACCCTGTGAGTCGTTAAACACAAGCGGCGCCACATCAATCACCTTCTTGGTTGACGGTCGGTACAGATAAACACGCTTGGCGGCTTCGTAAATGATGATTTTATCGCCATTCAATGCCTTTTGAAAAAATGCCTGACTCTGCAGCTTCTCCCGGTCGGTAATCGTCACGATTGCGGGTTTTTCCGGGGGCAATTCCATGCCCTGCCCAATCGTGGCAAGCATCTGTTCATTCTGAATCTCCTCTGCCCTGGCGGTATCACCGACTACGGCTCTGTACTGCCGATAGAAATACCCTGCCGCAAGAATAGAACCCAGAACAACAACGCCAATGACAAGAAAAAGGACTATCCGAACGGTCTTATTCATAGAAAATGTATGGGCAGCATACCGCAATTCTTCTTCATTGTCTACCTTTTTTTAGACGTAGCTTGCTTTCTTCACGCAATAATCGCTCCTTGACATTGCGCCGGTACTCGCTCATCATATGTTTGTGAAACACAAGCGGAAAAAGTATGGCCGCTCAGACGCTTCGAAAAAAACTTCGAGAAGTCGATGGTATTCCTTGATTTTCCTTATCGTACTGGTTATACTTTCAGTTCTCCTAGTTTTTCAGAATACGAATGCGCAAGCCCAAGCCTCCGCACAAAACAATAATTTTTGTCAAGACCTTTGTAAAAAAATCTGCACTGAAGCTGATACTGAAGGGTCAACGTGTGCTACGCGATGTAGTTCTCTATGTTCCCGTCTGGTCAAAAGAAGATCGACGCCCATTTCAACGCCTCCTCACACTTCAAACACCCCCACAATTTCAATCACACCAACATATTCTCCAAGTTCGACACCCGCCCAACAGGCTGGCACCGTATCGTATTGGCACCCGCCAGGATCACATGACGGCCTTAATATCCACGAACACGGAGACCCTGCGCCGGCATGGGCGGATACATTTAGCATGAATCACTTTGGCCATAAGGTCATGTATGGTGGTGATGAGGCTACCAACCGGGAAAACGAACTCAAGCATCAGGCATATAAAGGTTTCACCATGCGCGCATCCGGCGTTGATCTCTTTATCCGGTACCACTCCATGAGCATGCCGACTGACCGGTCCGGCCCCATACACAGCTACGAAGTTTATGGTAAAGACAGCGCTGGAAACGTCTCGTTCTGGCAGGGACATATATTTCATGGTTATCCGGAACGCAGAGATCAGCGCATGCCTAGGCGAAATGAACAACCAGGCCACGACCCACACAACGGAATCGACTGGCCGGGACGGGATCAGTTCATCATTGCAGGTAGTGATACAACGGACTGGGAGCGATTTCTGAGGTGTGAACAGTGGTATGGACATGCCGGTCAATGGTCGTGGGATCTGTCAATTACAATTTGTGGCGCCGCCACACACTTTACCGTTGATGAGCATCTCAAAAATGTGTACGACCCGGCAAACTGGATACCGACCGGATCAGTTGGTGCAAGTCGGAGACTTGAAGTAACGCATTATGGGCCAGAAAATCCAAGATCCGCAGGAGATCGACTCCCATTTGACCGATGGTTTTGCGTACAAAAAGCGCCCGTTGAGTTCCGCGCGACCGGAGCAACACCACGATGGAATGTTTCAGGCGCAGTTTCAGGGCCAAGAGCCTGCGAAGCGGGATGGCTTCCACAGTATGTCGCGGATACATTCCCGAAAAAAGGCATCTATTTTGAGACAGGCAATACCGCAGAAAAAGATTTTCCGGCTCCGGGAGTGGTGATACCAAATTAACTACAACGCCATGCTGTCTCTCCCGCTAAAAGCGAGGCTCATATAGCCCCACAAGTTGGGCTTAATCTTCAGGTCGGATACCGAACAAGTTTTTATTATCACCCAGAAAGATCCATTTTACGGCGAGCCGCTTGCCGGACCGAAACGCACCGCGCCACTTGCGATCATCAATTTAATTTGTGCAAGCGTGGGAAGATATTTGAGTATTCTGACATCGTCAATATCGCCATTAAACTCATCACCGTCATTGACACCATTGAGGTCTCCTATGTATAGCGTATTTGAATTGGAGATTGCTCCAGTGGCATCCAGGTTCCCGTCATCATCTGCGAATTGACCGTCGACATAGAGATCTAAATCATCACCCGTTATATCTCGCATACACAGAACGTGATGCCAGGAACCATCATAATAATCTGTCGTTGACTGTGCGGTATCTTCCGGAAAACTTGTTGTATCATCGTCTATTTCACAGACAAGCTGACCGGACGTATTAAAAGAGAGTCTGTAGCCCGCATTACTTCCGGATTGTCTATTGAGCAGTCTTTCTGCGGTAGACGGGTTGGCAGCAGAGTCTGATTTTACCCACATGGCTATGGAAAAATCCATACCGGATAGAAAGTTAAAATCCGCATCATTGGTTCGTGAAGCCCACGTAGCGCCATCACCGTTCAATGCGCTGTTGAATTTGCCGCTTGACCAGGAGCTAGCTGAGAGTGTGAGTGAATTATTCAAAATAGAGCTGTCATTTGCCGTTGTACCGGTGTTTTCATCGAATTTCCACCAAGTAAACGGTGCGCCTCGGTTATACTCCCAGGCTACTTGGGTAGCCGTCCGGGCATATGGGTAAATCCGAACCTCATCTATCTCGCCGTTAAAGTCATCAGTCGTATAGCTTGCGCGACTGTTTCCAATAGAAATGTCATCGTTGTTTGCAAGCGAAAGCGCTGGATTGGTCGTGTCCGTCGTTGACGCTTCAAGCACCCCATCCACGTAGATATACAAAGTATCGGTGTCAACG
>CAZKLT010000006.1:0-45147 GCA_964553825.1 uncultured Gammaproteobacteria bacterium | reverse complement strand
ACGTTGCGTACACACACTATGTGATGCCACTGCCCGTCGGTAATGTTTTTTGATCCGGAAAAGCTTGTCGTCGTTGTTCCGTCTGATATGACAAAGGTGGGTGTTTTGGCCGAGCTGGTGAGCGCAACTCTAAATGGTGTTGCACCAGTGTTTGCTCCGTGTTTTGCCACAATTCCGTCAGTAGCACTGGTGACATCCGAATTTTTGACCCACGCAGACACGGTATACGACGTTCCTACAGCACCAAGATCGGTTGTTGTAGCTGTTTCGGCAAACCGAACGGAACCATCATTATTATTAAAATTCAGCGCCTGACCAAACTTACCGGGCATCCAGGTGTTTGTACCGGACCATGTCGTGCTATTGTTGGCATTGCCGCTTGTATCGTTGGTTGCGGTGCCAGTATTTTCATCGAGCTTCCAATGAGCAATCGGGGCCGTGCAGCCTGATCCCTGTCCCGGCGGGCAATAGGAGTCGGTGTCAGAATTACTGGCTACGCCCGAGGAATCGGTTGAGAGGGCGCCCATAACGGCCTGGCTTCCCCGACTGTATTCTACTTTTATTTGATCCGCATCAAGAGCACTCCTATACATCTTCATTTCATCCAAATATCCGGTATAATCATCCCCGTCATCCGTCGCATCTTCCGATGCAATAATCAGCGTAGACGTATTGGTAAGCGTATTGGCTGTCGAGGAAAGCGATGTGTCAGGAGTACCGTTTGGCCTGCCATCAAGATACATATCCAGCCTGCTGGTGCCGGTTTTGACCGCGATAATATTGTGCCACGTGTTGTCATACACGTCGCTTGTTGTGCAGACCGAGTCCTCGGGGAAACTGGAATTATCATCGTCAATGCCAAAACATACTTGTCCGGAAGTATTGACATACACGGCGTATCCTCCATTACTGGCGCCGGAGGGAGGCTTATTGAGGATGTACTCCGTGGCTGACGGATTGCCAGCGGATGCAATCGAGGAATTCATCCAAAAGCTTATTGTGATATCTTCCGATGCGGTAAAATCAAGATCATCATCGTCTGATCTGGTCGCCCACCTGGCGCCATTGGCATAAAATGCTTTGCTGAATTTTCCTGAACTGCTCCAGGCGCTTGTTGCCGATGACAGGGTTAGGTCTTCTGATCCGCCCGTAGACTGGTTGGCATCGTACACGGTCGTCCCATACCCTTCATCAAATTTCCAGTAGGCAACCGCCGATCCAACGGGTGAGCCGGGAGCGGGATGCCCGCCGTTCATATCTTCGATGATTTGGGAAGGCGTACGGGCATAGTTATAAATGCGTACATCGTCCATTGAACCATTGAAGTTGCTACCACCAAAACGATCTGAGCCAACATAAAAATTATTACTTGCATCACTTATAATATTTCCTGTTCCAGTTGTGGCTATGTCAAATGTAATCTCGCTTCCGTTTACGTAGTGTTTAGCTGTCAACGTAGATGAATTCCAAACAGTAGCAATGTGGTACCAAGAACCAACTGTAAATTCGTTCCATCCTGATCTAAAGTTTGCGTCTGTTCCATCCGTGTCTATGACAGTAGTGAGGCCTTGAGAGCTGTCAAATCTAAAATCGAATCCACCTGCAGTCAATACCAGCTTAGAAACCATATTTAGATCTCCAGAAAGTGCGTTTAGTTTGATCCAGCTAGTGATAGTAAAATTACCTTGTGGTAAATTATCCAAAGAAGCTGGACTAGCCATATATAAGTAATCATTGCTAGCATCAAATGCTCCAGCTTTTCCATATTTTCCTGTTGCTCCGCCGGTTGGGCCAGTGGAATTGGGACAGGCATCGCCATTATTATTATTTCCGGATGAGTCAAAAACTGTATCTGTGGAGCAGTTGTTTGTCCAGGAGCCCTCATCCATTTTCCAATGCCCCACAGGTCCCGGTGCCCAGGCATAAAGTTTAGCAACCTCGGCGGGGGAAAGGGCGCGGTTATAAAGTCTTGCTTCTTCTATAATTCCATCATAATACCCGGTTGCTCCGCCGGTTGAATCTTCCGCTCCCACATGAAGCACTCCCGCGTCATCGCCGATGGATGAGGGAATGGAACCTGTGATAGAAGATGTAGCTTCTGATCCGTTAATATATACTTTAGCGGTTGCTGTTGTCGAATCGTATGTACCCACAATGTGATACCATGTATCGGCTACTAAATTTGATGAAGATGTTTCGACATAATTTCCCGATGAGTCAATCTCAATGCGTATTTCATCTGCGTTTTGCATGAGGCGATAGCTTTCGTTTGATCCGTCCCACTTGGATATAATGTTATATGTTCCGGAAGTTACGGTTTCCGGCTTAATCCAGGCCGAAAGCGTCAGTGAACCAGCAAGAGAAGTCGTTGCGTTATCCGCAATACTTAAATATTCCGTATCTCCAAGTTCAAAATCCCCTGCATAGCCAAATTTTCCTGCTGCCTGCGCAATAGTGTCTGAAGCACTTTCGGTAAGCGTATTGCCGTTTCCTGATGAGTCTATCCTTGTTGCATCTCCTGCTTCCTCCATCTTCCAATATCCCACAAGACCGTTACTAAGATAGGACTGGTCCGGGCCAAATGAGGCTGAAAGGCCGGATGGCGGGTTGGCTACCATATCTTCAAGTACCTGAGCTGGCGATCGGGCGTAATTATAGAGACGGGCCTCATCTATCTTACCGTCAAAATAGCCGTTTTGATTTTCAAACTGTCCCAGGCGAAGGGACGCAGTTCCCTGATGAATCGAAATATTCGTCGTATATGGAAAATTTCCACTCGTTTGTTCCGTGCCGTTTTTGTACAAACGGATCACCGCTCCATCATACGTAATGGAAAAATGATTCCACTCACCTAGGGCATAGATATTATTGGCAGAAAAAACTTGCACTCCGCCGCCGGCAAATCCATCATTGTCAAGATCAAATTGAAGCCGGTTTGTGGCATCTGTTGACCAGGCATACGACCATTGCCCTCCGGCTGCTTTCGCCATAATTCCCTGATATGTCCCTCCGGAACTTGGAGCACTCTCTACATTAATCCAGGCACTCAATGTCAGCTGTGTCAAATCAAGAGAGTTATTATCTCCTACACTTAGATACTCTGTATCGCCGCGTTCGAAATCTGCGGCAAAATCATATTTTCCCGTCACCTGATCAATGGTGTCAGATGCGCTTTCTGTAAGGTCATTTCCATTGCCGGAAGAATCTACACGCGTGGCGTCGCCGGCTTCGTCCAATTTCCAGTACCCTACAGGTCCGTTTCCCGTCGTAGAAACACCGGATCCCAAATAGTCCGACGCAATCTCTAGGGCAGTCTTGGCTTTTCTGGTGATTTTGACATCGTCAATAAATCCTTCCCATGCATTGCTTGTTCCATCAGCGTCAATCCCGATATGAAAACTTGCCGCATTTGCCAACGATCCGTTTGCCGTAAGTGAGGTGTCTTCATCAATAAGCGCACCATCCACGTACAAATAGATACCCGTCGTGCCGTTTTTCACTGCTGCTACATGGTGCCACTTGTTGTCATCGTAATTTTTACCTAAGTCGTCCCCGATAACGTCTTCCGGTCCCCAGGTCCCGTCATCGTCAATAGCAAAAGCAATGTCTCCATCGCTGTCCATGTAGATTTTGTAGCCGCCGGCTGTTCCGGATTCGTGCTTGGTAACAAGATAGTCGGGATTTGTGGCAATGGCAGGATGACGAAACCAGCCGCTTATGGTAAACGTATTCGTTGCGGTAAAATCCACATCAGAATCATCCGAAAATGCAACTTTGTCACCACTGCCGTCAAAAAATAAACACTTATCTCTCCGGCACAAATCATCAGCTCTCCAGGTGGCCCCGGTTATGGTTCCTGCAGAAATTGCTCCACTTGTGTCGTTCACCGAGCTACCATATCCTTCATCAAGCGAAAACAACGAATCTGCGTAGACAGGATTGGGCCTGATAAAAAACAGGCGCATCAAACCTGCAAGTACGCCGGCGAGTACCAGGATGGATATGATTCTGCGCCAGGAGCGGGTTTTTGAATGATTAGCGAATGTATTCATACTTTTATGGACTGGCTGATGGAGTTGCTTCCGCTGAATCTGTTGCTACACCGGAAACCGTTGCGACATCCAATGTATCATCAAAAAGTGTTTCTGACACCGTTGTATTTTTTGTCCCCACACCAAGGGCTATCCAGTGATAGGTATAGTCGCGGATCGCAAATTCTCCCAAGGTCAGCGTAAATCCGCTTGGCGTTACATCTGTCACCGCGACGGCCACTCCCTCAGCGAGGAAAGCACTCCCTGTGGCCTCCGGTAGAACAAGGGATGCAGTGACGATGGGAGCTGAAGGGAACGGCTCTGCAAAGGTTACCCGCACGGACTGGGAATATTTGCGAATAACCGCGACACCTGCCGTATTGTCCGGCAGTGTCAGCTGTCCGCTGATGGTTGCGGTGTTTTCTATCCGGGTCACACCCGTAAATCGTGCATTTCCTGCAAACCAGACATCGCCCATGAAACGGACAACAGATTCAAATGTCGTCTCGGCCGCAAACGCAACGGCCCGAGCTATACGCGCTGCTCCCTGGGCAAGCATCTGCATAACATCCGAATCGTCCGCTTGGGCACTTTGTGTCGCTTCTGGGGCCGCTTGGGCACTCTCCGACGCATTCAGAGCCAGAAGCAAACCTTCGATTGATGCAAACCGGGTGTTCAACTGACTGCTTACAATCTCATCCGCATAAAGAATACCGCTCAGTGTGGCATCGCCGGCTTCATTCAACGAGAAGACTACGTCTTCACGCGAATTGACGATCGTAAATGCGCCAAGGGCCGACTGGTCTGTAACACTTCCTATCTGGACCGCTACGTTCCGCTCGCCGGTTAGCGGCTGGATACGGCCCGTCTGAATGGTAGTTGCCGCCAGTTGAACAACGGATATAAACCGCGCCTCAATCTCCTCAACAAGTATTCCCACAAGGCCGGCAAGTTTCGTAACCACATCACCATCCGGATCGGTAAGAAGCATATATCCGGGATTTTGCGCGTCTTCTGTAAGGGAAACGCTGCCGGTCGTACCGTCCATCGCTGGCGTTACCGGCTCGTACCACGTGTTATTAATAAACACGATAATTTCCTGTTTTCCGCTGTCTGGACTCCAGGATTCAAGTGCCTGACCGATGACCCTACCGTTCCCTACCGCACGCATTGCCTTGCCCGGTTCACTGCTTGTCGTTATATAATCGCCCGGCGTAATCGGCTGCGAGCTTTGGGAAATTTTCACCGGAACACGCCCCGCCAGGGCTATAGCATGGCTCTCGGGCGTATACACACCCAGCACGATACCGGGCTCTGTGGACACGATACCGACAACCTGATGTTCATAGGCTGACTCGCTGCGCATGACGTGTTCCGGATTTTGCGGATCGACTTTCACCACTTCGCCAAAAGATAGCTCCTGAGTGCTCGGGAAATACTCAGCGATATCAGCGCCTTCGCCGTCCGAGTAATTCGACCCGTCATCCACCCAACCGATCATGTGCCACGTCGCCCCATCGTACCAGAACTGAACATTGTCCCCGCCCTCGATTGCGGTCAGATCGGTTGTTCCACAGCTCAAGCTGCTTGAAGTACAGTCAAAATCCGTATTGGCATCGTTCACTTCGATAAAGATCATCTGTCCTGCCGTTCCATCGTCAAAAGTAGAAATAACGGTCGCGGACGTATTGGCGGTAATAAACACATTTCCTGCGGCGACGGACGGTGTCGTGTCATTGACCGCCAAACTCTTTTGTACGCCAAAGGAAAATTTGCGATCGATAACGACCGCGCCGGTTCCATAGGTAGCCAAAGTGAGATTGTTGTTTTCAAAACTTTCTCCGGATCTAATTGTGAGCGGTCCATAGCTGTCAATGATCGAGGAAGTTTGATTGGTAAACACCAGATCATAGGCGACTGCCACATCTCCAGCCGCTGTAAACGCGTGAGGAAGGGCTGAAACGATCTGCGTTTCGGAAACGCTAAACAGCGACGCCGCATTGTCCGTAATGTTAAAAAGATTCCCCACGTTCCCGTTTGATCCGATATTAATGCGCACCAAATCTCCAGTGGCAGTCGTTGCACTTCCTGGCGACCAATCTATACTCATGAGTCTTCCTGTCGAAAACGCTGTGGACGTAGAAGTTATCGCCATCCCGGTGCCCGTCGTAAGAGCATCTATGGAAACGTTGACGCCTACTCCCGTGTCAATGGTGTCTGCGAGAATATCGGCTATAGTCCCCGACGTAATCCCGCTTGAAGCTGAGGTAAATCCAAACAGCGTATCCCCTGCATCCGTGGATCCATCGAAGGTGAAGTACGTGTTCGTCCCGTCCCCAAGCGTCATGGCAGTCGCACTGTTTGAATCCAAATCCAGATAACTATCGAGATTTACTCCCCCTCCCGTAAGATTCCACTCGTCGGATGTCGTGTAGGTAATCGAACCCGTGCTGCCATTGGAGGCAAACATGTTCAGAACCGCATTGGAGTTTGCACCTTCACCGATGCGTACGGTGTTTGCGGATTCGTCAACGGAAAACGGCGCGGCAAGTGTCGTGGATCCGACTGCGAGATCCTCTGCCGTGTCGGTAAGGTAGGTAATGCCTGCTCCGTCAGTCCAGGGACCAGCTCCACCGGTGCCGGTTGCACCCGTCGGACCAATACCACCGGATGCACCCGTCGGACCGGTAACCCCCGTGGCGCCGGTGGCTCCCGTCGTACCGGTTGGACCCGTAACACCAGCTGCGCCTGCTGTACCCGTGGCACCCGTCGAGCCTGTTGGACCGGTAACCGCGGCTCCTTCGTTTCCTGTCGGCCCCGTTGACCCTGTCGGGCCGGTTAAACCCGTAGAGCCGGTGCTTCCCGAAGGACCAGTTACACCTTGGACACCCGTGGCACCAGTGCTTCCGGATGAACCCGTTGGACCAGTGACGCCTGCAGCTCCGGTTGCACCCGTGGAGCCGGTTGCGCCGGTTGCACCGGATGGCCCCGTAACACCCGCCGCTCCGGTTGCACCGGTGGAACCACTTGCGCCCGTTGGCCCGGTCTGCCCTGCCGCTCCCGTGGCTCCGGTGCTTCCGGAGGAACCCGTTGGACCGGTCACGCCAGCCGCTCCGGTGGCCCCGGTAGAACCTGTTGCTCCGGTGGACCCACTCGGGCCGGTTTCTCCATTGGCGCCCGTGGCACCCGTCGAACCAGATGATCCGGTTGGGCCAGTAACACCAACTGCCCCCGTGGCGCCTGTTGAACCGGTAGAACCGGTGCTTCCCGAAGGGCCAGTCTGGCCCACGGCTCCCGTGGCGCCCGTGCTTCCGCTTGATCCTGTAGGACCGGTCACACCGGCAGCCCCTGTCGCACCCGTTGAGCCCGTGGAACCCGTCGAACCTGAAGGACCAGTCTGACCTGCCGCTCCCGTGGCTCCAGTGCTTCCGGAAGATCCTGTTGGCCCTGAGGCACCTTGCGATCCGGTTGCGCCGGTGGATCCGGTGGAACCCGTTGAACCCGAGGGGCCTGTGACACCGGCTGTACCCGTGGCTCCGGTGCTTCCGGAAGATCCCGTGGGGCCAGTTTGCCCGACGGTACCGGTGGCTCCCGTAGAACCTGAAGCACCCGTCGGACCGGTGACACCAGCCGCCCCGGTGGCCCCGGTTGAACCTGTTGCGCCCGTAGAGCCCGATGGGCCCGTTTGACCAATTTCACCGGTTGCTCCCGTACTGCCGCTTGAACCTGTTGGTCCGGTCTGTCCTGCTGCTCCCGTGGCGCCGGTGCTTCCGCTTGATCCTGTGGGACCGGTGAGGCCAGCTGCCCCTGTGGCACCCGTTGAACCTGTGGAACCCGTCGAACCTGAAGGACCAGTCTGACCCACGACTCCCGTAGCTCCGGTGCTCCCAGTCGAACCCGTGCTTCCAGAAGGACCAGTTACGCCTTGCGCACCCGTCGCTCCGGTGCTTCCGGAAGAACCCGTGGGACCAGTTTGACCGACGGCGCCCGTGGCGCCGGTGCTTCCACTTGCTCCTGTCGGACCTGTTACTCCGGCTGCGCCGGTTGCACCGGTTGAGCCTGACGACCCCGTCGATCCGGTTGGGCCGGAAGCGCCTTGGAGTCCAGTGGCCCCGGTAGAACCTGTTGAGCCAGTGGGACCGGTTTGGCCCGTGGAACCTGTTGTACCAGTGGAACCGCTGGATCCTGTGGGACCGGTGACGCCCTGCTCTCCCGTGGCGCCGGTAGATCCTGAAGCACCCGTCGGACCGGTGACGCCAGCCACTCCGGTGGCCCCGGTTGAACCTGTTGAGCCGGTTGACCCTGATGGGCCGGTTACCCCGGCTGCGCCCGTGGCGCCGGTGGAACCGCTCGAACCCGTTGGACCCGTAAGACCTATTGCGCCTGTTGCCCCGGTTGAACCAGATGAACCTGTGGGGCCAGTAACACCCGCAGCGCCAGTGGCGCCCGTTGAGCCAGTTGAGCCGGTCGCGCCTGATGGACCAGTTTGACCTATTGCACCAGTTGCACCTGTGCTGCCGCTTGAACCTGTTGGCCCGGTCACTCCTTGCACCCCTGTGGCGCCCGTTGAGCCCGTAGAACCGGTGCTTCCGGACGGACCAGTTTGGCCAACCGCACCCGTTGATCCGGTACTGCCGGAAGACCCCGTTGGCCCAGTCTGCCCGACAGCTCCGGTGGATCCTGTGCTTCCGCTTGATCCTGTTGGACCAGTAACGCCAGCCACACCGGTGGCGCCCGTTGAACCTGTTGAGCCTGAAGGACCTGTTTGCCCAACCTCACCGGTGGCGCCTGTACTCCCGGATGATCCTGTAGGACCGGTCACACCAGCTGCCCCTGTGGCACCTGTTGAACCGGTAGAACCGGTGCTTCCCGAAGGACCAGTCTGACCCACGGCTCCTGTGGAACCGGTCGATCCTGAGGATCCCGTTGGCCCTGAGGCACCTTGAGATCCGGTTGCGCCGGTACTCCCTGATGATCCCGTGGGGCCGGTTTGGCCACCCGCGCCCGTCGCACCTGTCGAACCTGATGAGCCCGTTGGACCAGTCACGCCAGCCACACCGGTGGCGCCCGTTGAACCTGTTGAGCCGGTTGACCCTGATGGGCCGGTAACACCAGCTGCTCCCGTTGCACCGGTACTTCCTGATGAACCTGTTGGGCCAGTTACCCCTGCTGATCCCGTGGCTCCGGTTGAACCCGTTGGACCATTTGAAGCAGCGCCGGCAGCGCCAGTGGGACCTGTTGGGCCTTCTGTTCCGGTCAATCCAGTACTTCCCGTGGGACCCGTAACCCCCTGCGTGCCCGTAGCTCCGGTTGCGCCTGACGATCCGGTGGGACCGGTTTGGCCGGTTGAACCGGTGGTGCCGGTACTCCCGCTTGATCCGGTGGGACCGGTTTGGCCATCCACGCCTGCAGCTCCGGTCGCTCCAGTTGCACCGGAAGAACCCGTTGGACCGGTTTGGCCAACAACCCCTGTTGAACCCGTACTTCCAGAAGATCCGGTCGGGCCGGTTTGACCAACCGTGCCCGTTGACCCGGTGCTTCCGGATGAACCCGTTGGACCAGTGACGCCTGCAGCTCCGGTCGCTCCAGTTGCACCGGAAGAACCCGTTGGACCGGAAGCTCCTTGCAATCCCGTGGCCCCCGTAGAGCCACTTGCACCCGTTGGACCGGTCAGACCTGCTGCTCCCGTCGCACCGGTTGCGCCGGATGATCCGGTGGAACCCGATGGACCCTGCTCTCCATTTGCTCCGGTCGACCCAGTAGCGCCGGGCGGCCCGGTGGAACCCGATGGACCCTGCTCTCCATTTGCTCCGGATGGTCCAGTAGGCCCTGAAGCGCCCTGCACTCCGGTCGCACCAGTGCTTCCGGATGATCCTGTCGGACCGGTTTGACCTGCAGCGCCGGTGGAGCCCGTTGATCCAGATGGACCGGTCAAGCCGCTGGCCCCTGTCGGGCCAGTCACTCCTGCGCTTCCCGTGGGACCGGTCGACCCGGTCGGACCATCTGTTCCGCTTCCTCCTCCACCACTTCCGGACGCTCCGGTGGGCCCGAGACCTCCTGATACGCCATCGCTTCCGTCTGCTCCGTCGTCACCCGCATCCCCTTTGTCGCCCTTATCCCCTTTTGCTCCCGTTGCTCCGCTTGCGCCATTACTACCATCCCTACCAGTGGCACCGGTCGCGCCAAACACCGTACCGATTCGGGCGAGAATACGCTCAACGATGTCGCTATCCGAAACAACTGCGCCTTCTTTCACCTCGCGAACGATCGTTTCAGGTTTTTTTGCGTTCAATTCCCGCCGCATCTGCCAGACATCACTGAAAACTTTGGCAAAACCCAAGAGAAGGAGAATGACCACCAAAATTGCTGCGCCCAGCAACCGCCGCACGGTCGCGCTGCTCCCCTGTGGCACAGGCTGCGGAGCGGACTGAGGGGCTGGGGCAACTGTTACTGCTTCGGGAACACGCTGGTAGGGCGCACGCTGACTCAAAAGCGTTATCAATGCGTCTTTTGAAAATCTCCGGGCGCCACCGGCTGTGCGGATGCTTTGGATAAGGCCCGCTGATTCCCATCGAAACAGCGTGCTCGTTGATATACCAAGCATTTGGGAAGCCTGGCTGGGCGAAAGCATAGACGCGCCAGAAAGCTTCACGGAGGGAACCGACTGAATCGATCCGACTTTCTGTAGTTCCTCGGCGGAAATTAAATGCGTCCCATGCGCATCTGTGGTGTAGGCAATCTTGTGTTCTTTCAGCCAACGACGGATAGAACTTTTGGAAACGCCGAGCTGTTTTGATGCCTGACCTATAGTGAAGACTTTTCGTGTCATATGGTCAGGGTTGTATTATCGGTCTTGCAAAGTACTCCAAACGTGTTGAGGCCAATATTTGAAGCTGAAATGAGTAGGGTTTGCATGGGTTTGCGAAGCAAAATAAGAAACGGTATTTCCATTACACGGAGTTGAGCAACCACTGTCAATTTCCCCACGGAAAAATGACCGTCCACGGCTAAACTATAGGGCAGTTGAGCATGCAAATTATAGGATACATTTATCTTATGTCGATGATATTTGATACTTTGGCCTGTTAAAACGCCAAAATTCATAAATCAAAATTTGCTCGATTTCCCGGAACAAAAGAAGCCATTTACATATAAAAAATACCGGAAAAAAATTGAAACCCTATAACGTAATATTTAAAGATAAATAAACTCAAAATACGTCTCCGTTTTTTCTAAGAAATCTGCACATAAAAACGATTTTTTGCGACGCTGAAAAAATAAAAAATAACATTGATCAATTTCACAGAAAACAAGGGTCGTCTCTTCATTGAAAATGTTCCAAAAATATCCTATAATTCTCATCCTATGGCACGACCGGAAGCAGACGATGAACGCGATGCAGCAGGTGTATCTCTTACTCAACTCATCGAGCAGGCTGAAGCGGCAGATGCGCCGCGGCTTGCTGACTACCTGGCGGATATTGCAGCGTCTGACACGGACGAAGACAAAACAGAAGAACCGACAGACGACGAGCTCATTGCAGTGGCACAAACTGATACAACTCCCGACGAACCCAACTCAAATATCGATGACTACTTGGCAAATATTGATGTCGATGACCCGATTGGCCTTTATCTGAAAGAGGTTGCCCAGACTCCCCTTCTGGATGCCCAAGAAGAGGTGCAGCTTGCCCAGCGCATAGAACAGGGGCGAATGGCCAGAGTAGATCTTACCCAGGGAAAAGGAAAAATCAGCGGCAAACGCATGACTGAACTTCGTCAAAACATCGAAGATGGCTGGGAAGCGAGGCAACACATCATAAAGGCCAATGGCCGTCTCGTTATCAGCGTTGCCAAGAAATATATGAACCGTGGCGTCCCGTTTCTGGATCTTATTCAGGATGGGAATATCGGACTTATCCGGGCAAGCAAAAAATTTGACTACCGAAGAGGCCACAAATTCTCAACCTACGCCACCTGGTGGATTCGACAAGCCATAACACGCAGTATTGCCGATAATTCACGCACCATCCGCGTTCCCGTACATATGAGCGATGATATCAATAAGATGTTGCGTGTCCAGCACCATCTGATGCAGCGACTCGGCAGGGAGCCATCTGTTGAGGAAATAGCCGCAGCCCTCGACAAACCGCCAAAAAAAATCGAAAACATGATGGCCATTCACCGACGTCCTGTTTCCCTTGACGCACCCGTGGATGATGATGACGATTCTTCGCTCGGCGACTTCCTTCCGGACGATCAATCAGCGGACGCCGACACCGAAAACTCCGCGACCTATGCGATGCTTCGAGAAGCGCTACGGGAAGTCATTAAGACCATCCCGCCCCGGGAAGCACGAATCATTGAACTGCGCTATGGACTCGTGAACGGCGAGGCACACACCCTGGAAGAGGTGGGGCGTAAAATGGGCGTTACGCGCGAACGAGTCCGACAAATCGAATCACAAGCATTGAGTCGTCTACGCCACCCCAATATCAGACATAAATTAAGAGGTTACTTGGAAAATACGTAACAAGCGACGTTTGCGCCCTGTTTGCTATTTCACAAAACAACCCGTACTATTAGGCTGTTTGCTCTTTACCAATCCGTACACGTACACACACCTCAAGGGCAGGGAGAACCGTGCATTGAAACCTCTTCAATGTGCAGCAACTCCCTACCCTACCATTGAAAGGAGGTGACCGCCTCATGTGGATGAAACGAATACGGCAAGCCGCCCAAGGCATCGTTCGCGGCTGGCCCGTTTTTCTGCCCCTGGGCATCATGCTTACCGCGTCCGGGATAACAAATTCCGATTCCCTCACCGGCGCTATCGCGCTGGGCGCAGGAGCGCTTCTGCTTGGAGTACTCCTGCTTTTTGGTTTTGGCTGGTTAACCGGCGCATAAGTGCCCAGAACCATGGTGTGCGCAGTGTCTCTATACGAGACAACACTGTCATTCGGGAGTATGGCAGTGAGGGTTTGGCCCTGCGCACGGTGTACACCACAATTTCCTTCACTCACCACACTGCGTGGAACTTGTGATCGTTATTGTTTTGTGTACGGATTGGTTTTTCTTTCCCCTACTCAAATCTCTGCTTTCTGCACCAAAAAACCGCACGGGTGCCAGATATATATCCCCTGCACGGGTGCGGTTTACGATTCGATTGAAGGAAGTTTACTGCTGTGGCCTGCGGATCCACAGGTACGCGGACGATCCGCCGACGTGGTCTTTATGCGTGATGAGGAAATAGCCGTCTTTCTCGTCGACGGCAATGGGGAAGGTCATCATCCCCTGGTTTATAAAGACCTGCTCCTGCCAAAACGGATTCGCTTCTGCGTCATAGAACGCCTGGACAAGGCATTCGTCATCGCAGTACACCGTGACCTCATAGATATCTCCATGAAACCCGAACGGCAAAATGGCTGTGATGTATGACTGATCAAATCCCGGTTCGGCTTTCTGAAACGCAAAGTCAAAAACCATGAACTCGTCAGCGACGATCAACCATCCGTCCTCACGTGTTTCCCGAAGCCAGCACTCCCACCACTGCGAGACGTAAGCATCGTTCCCGTCCACAGTGATGAAGATATGCAGCCAGGTGCCACACACGTCATGTGCGGTTCGCGGATCAACGGTAAAACGAAACGGAGGTAATGGCGTATCCGTCGCCGTGGCTGTCTCGGTAGACGTAGACGTCTGTGTAGGTGTCATCGTAGCCGTCTGAGTGATCGTAGGCGTCAATGAGAGCGTATCCGTCGGCATTGCCGTATGGGGCGCTTGCGTGTACGGGTACAAAAGCGCAGGCAACGTCATCGGCGTATCCGTCGGCGGTGGTGTTTCTGCGTATACGGGATTAGTCCCTGACGCTTCGCTCCAAACTGACCAAAATGTGCCGAATAACGTCCTCAGGAGTATAAACAGTAACACTCCAATCAAGAAAATCGGGTCGATGTTCCGCTTTCGCTTTATCATGAGGGTATCCTTTCTCAGTAAGTAAATTGAACTCCGACAGGCCAGCGTCCAGGGGAACGCCAATCTGGCGGAGTCAATCTTCCTTCGATCTGTCAATGAGCCAAAAAAAACGCGCAGACACACGCAATTATGCGGGCGCGTCATTACTCCTTTAGTATATCAAAATATATAGCAATAAATCTAATAACGGGATTATCGAAGGAGGGCGCGGACATCCTCAAGCAACGTTTCGCGAAGCTGCATATACTCATGAATATCCTTGGTTTGCGCTATCCGGTCTATGATACCCGCAAGATCAGCATCGGCAACTTTGCCTTCCAGGAGAATTCTCCATCCGCTCATGACTTCCGCCTGGGAAACTCCGTTGTTATCAACCGTATTCATCCATCCCTCTGAGCCACCAAGCATATCAACCATATCTATCATCTGTTCCTGCCATTCTCCGTGATAGATCGACGCGTCAAAAGACCCCTCAGGCGCAGTGGTTACTTCTGCAGGCTCCTGCACCGGCGGCACATCGCTCCCCGCGACATCATCAGGTAACTCAGCCGGCTCGTTAGGACTCATTTCAGGCACGGAAATCTGCGGGCTCTCTGTGCCCACTGTTGTGTCACTGTCAAACGCGGCGACACCTTGAGCGCCCATTGTCTCTCCCCCGGTAAATCGATTCCATAGGTCGGCTACTGGCTCAGAAATCAGCAAGCCGACGCCAAAGGCTGCCACATGCCCCGTAATGCGCTCCATCAGCTGCACCATCGAGTGATCTGTCGTGCCGGCTGCGTAGCCGTGTTTCACCCGCGCCATAAGGCGGTTCATAAGTAGCCCCCATCCAACGGCAATACCGGTCAAATCATTGAGCGCACGGGGATTCTGCGTAAGCTGTTCTATTCCTGCCTTTGCAAATAACCCTAATACCAAGGATGCCGTGTATTGATAGCGGGCCAGGAAGTCCCGGGCGTCTTCCTTTGTCTGCTCTGAACGGCTCGGAAGGGTCTCACCGCG
Source organism: uncultured Gammaproteobacteria bacterium (assembly GCA_964553825.1). Lineage (GTDB taxonomy): Bacteria > Patescibacteriota > Microgenomatia > UBA10105 > UBA927 > CAYUKU01. Next base: position 30,140 of record CAZKLT010000006.1, on the reverse strand, counting down.
GGCAAGAATACGGGAAAATAGTCTGCGCGCCGCCCGGTCAGAGACAAGCCAGTCAAGCTCACGCACGCCACTGCGTCGATTCGTCCGCCGAACATAAAGATTCCCTTCGTTAGAAACATGAAGCTGACGCACCAGAAAGGTTAATTGCTCCGTCGTTATATTATCTGCCCGTCCTATCGCGCGCAGTTGTGCAAACGTATATGCAAGACCATCTCGTGCCACTTCGCGGCGTAACCGATCCTGAAATGCATGCATATACGCATACCCGTCTCCTGAAAACTGTTCATAACGAACACCAAACTCCCGCCCAAGGGCGCGGCGAAGTGCATTGACCGAGTGGATCGTATACCACTGTCTGTTGGCATGGTATTGGAAGGTGCCATTGGCCAGCATGCGGATAGGAAGCTCACGCGTTTCGTCATGCCCGCGTCTCCGGTCATGAATATGGATGGAAAGATAATCTCCGGTCTCCCCTTCATCTTCTGTTCCCTTCCGTCGTGTTTTTCCACCGGTGAAATACTGTCGCAATTCAATATCTTCTTCCCGGAGATTCATGAGCATGTTAAGCGTATCTGCTTCCGGCAATCCTGTGTCACGGGGATCGTTGTATCCGCCTTCACGGGCGCGCACCTGAAGCGTGTCTCGCAACTGTGTCAGAACAACCGCGCGGACATGGGCGTCCCTGCGCTCTCTGACGGTATTCCTCAGTCCATCGAGTGTCGTACATGCACGTTCAACGTGGACAACATCCGGAAGCGCTATATGCTCCATCTGTACCGGCAAACCCAACGGCTCCGCTTGATTGGACATCACTTCGGCTAGCTGCGCTCTGCGATCCGCGTGCACTCGCTCAAGAGCATCAAGAATGTCGTTGCGCTGGATAGGCACTTCCACGGTTGAGGCGACGGTCGTAGTTAGATCAACTCCCGGTGCAGACACGGAATGCTCCTCCTGTTGGACCGGTGATGATTGCACTTCAGGCTTCTGACGGAACCCTTTGGCAATAAGTGATTCCGGAGCGCGCGTCATAAACTGCACAATCGGATCCACAGGAGTGCTATCAGTCCACCGTTGCCCACTGCTTGTCTGATGTCCTTCAATCATTCCGACAAATTGATGCGCTTGTTCTAAATTGGAGGGCTGTGCAGCGGCGATTGCTGCCTCTATGGCCGGCATCGCTTCCTTTATGGTGTCCCCGGTCACTTTCAGGTCTCCGGCTCCGGACTTGCCGATGCCGATTCTGATGGTTCCGGGAACAACATCGCGGGTTTGATACCGCACCGCCGTCGCCACGAAACTTGTCGCCATCTCCCGACCAAACCGACTACCCGGACGGCCAATACCGATGATAAGATTCCCCGAATGCGGATCTGTCCGCTGACTTATGATAGCGGTATCTCCGGAAAAATATCCCCCGTACATACCCTGCCTTCTGCGAAGCTCTGCTTCGATCAGCTTCTTCATCTCGCGGTCCTCACGGGGAAGGTCGGGCGCCTTGATAAGGAGCTTCTCTATGCGTGACATTCCCAGTTCGCCGCGATAAATGACTTCCGTCGGCGCATGGGACATATGAGGGAATCCCAACCCGGGCTTTGCCCCGGCGAGTTTAGGGAACTGATCACCGGTCCTGTTTTTGTATAATCCTCCGTCCAGAAGCGCCGAAATGTCGATGAGGTGACGCGGGATATTCCATTTTCTTTCGATATCATCAACCGTTCGAACAAGCTCTGTCGCCAGGAGCGCGTCAATGCCGGCCAGTCCTCCTGCCACGATAATGGCGTTATGCGCCGTGCCACTGGCCGAATACGTGACCGGGAGCCGCACGTTGCCGAAATGACCATCTCGGTCATACGGTCGGTTTACTTTTGCCAGAAAATGACTGATCGTCATGACGCGCTCGCCATCATAATGCAGATGCTCAACGTGATTGGGCTCGGCGCCCCGCGCATCGATCATGACCTTAAATCCGAATTGCTTGGCCATCCAGGGAATTTCACGATCTTTCACCTCGAAACTCGTGATAACATCAACGCCCGGATCCATCATCGTCTGCATGACGGTCCTGGCGGCACTGATCTTGGTCTGTTCGTGGTCATCGACGAATGGAGAAATGGCTTCCAGCGCCATACCGCCCATGTGATTTTCTTTCTCAAAAATGACCACGTGGGCATTTTTAAACTTCGCACGGATGCGCGCTGCCGCAATATACGCACCTGCTCCCCCGCCAAAAATAGCTATTTCGACATGTCCGGCTTCTTCATGGAAATTCCGTTTGGCGGCAAGCCAGTCTTCATAGGATTTTACCGGTGTATCTTTATATGACTTTCCGTATCGAGCCCACACTGCTTCCGCTGCTTGCCGAATCGTCATCCACTGCGCGGAAACTTCCTCCGGGTTCCTGAGATACGGCAAAACAAACGGCGGCACCTCATGACCCACCAGACTCTCCATATCTGGCTCAGCCTTTTTCACGGGCACCTGATCGGGGGTTTGCTCCTTCTTTTCTCCTGCCTCCGCCTGTGGCGTATGTCCATTCCAGAAAATAGGCATACTGGAAACGAGCCAGTCCGTGACGTAATTTACCCGCTGGGATTGCCCGTTGCCCGTTATCGTGTCTATCACGCGGAAAACCTGATCTTCGGGATTCCTACCCTGCGTCTGCACGGTTTGGATCATTTCCCGGATCGCTTCTGTTTGACTCGTAGCGCTCGGATGGCGCGCTTGCCCCACCCGAACAACCGGCACGGTCAATCCATTTATGCCAAAATCTACAGCCATACCATCGGCAACAACGAGCCCGCTTAATCCCTTGACGCCCGTAAGCGGTCGGGTGTTGGTTATCTGATGGCGGATATTGACATGGATAATGCCGGGTGACTCTGTGGCTGTCGTCCCAAGGACAGTCGCGTTTTCTATGATGCCGATATTGTTTGCGCGCAGCATGTCACGGTCAACCCCTGTCTGTTGGAAAAACGCTGTGGAATCGGGCGCAATGATACTTGTTGCCCCTACGTCTCCCGGCACCAAGCCCAAAGAAAGCGCTATGTCCCCAAGATTCCCGCGGGTAAGGGCGCCGTACCGAAAGTATTCAAACCCAACACCTGTTTTCCGGTGCGCGGCGTCCGCGACGTGGATCGTTGCTACTCGGTGTGCAGCTTCCAGGGTCTGCACGGGATCAACACCGGTAATCGCTATGCGCCCTATTTTTCCGTTCACGAGTCTGCCTAATCTCTTGCCGCCAACTATATTGTCAGGGTCTGCCAACTTGTGATCGATATCCCTCGCCTGTGGTCCGGGAAGCAAGAGAGAACGGGCTGGTATGACGAGCGGCAGAGACATATCCGCTTCTGTTTTTGTGATATCGTTTTGCAGTTCGTAGGACAAAACGACGCCTGAGAAACCTGCTTCCTGCACCTGGCGGGAGGTCAGGCGGGTTTTCGTAAGCAATATCGTGTTTGGATGGGAAAGCACTTTGAGCCCCCACTTTGCTCGGTCTTCACCCAGGTGGGTGAGACTGTGCGGTCTGGTTTCTTCTTCGGTTACGACGACGGCAAATCCCGCAGCCGTCAGGGCCTCCACGGCCTCAAGGGCGTGTTCATCGGTGCCCACAACGAGCACTTTCGGCGCTTTCTCCAGTCGTTTTTCTTTTTCGTGAAACGGAGGGACCGTATCAAAGGCAAACTGCTTGGCCACCAGATCGTCCACGATGGCAGTAAAAGCGGGCATTTCCAAATGTATGGGCCCAACATACGGCAAAAGCCGTTCGGGGACGGCTTGGGGTATTTCCGTGAGTGTTTCTTCGCTCATATACTCTGCGTTTGTCTCTCCGTTGTGTCCAGGGATGTCTCATCCCCGGCGCAGCGAAATCAGGCAAAAGAAAACAAAACCCCCATCCGATGAGGGTTAGGGGGGATTATAGCACTATGGGCGTAAGATGCAATACAAAAAGAAAAACACGCTATCCGATACTACTGGCAGTTCGTGCGACCGATTGCAGCAGCGCTTCATACCCAGTCTTGTCAGTCCGTCCGCGCTTGCCCACGATATCGGCAACATTCTCATTCAGCGCAGCGGGAAGGGCGCCCATTTGCGCTCGTCCGATCAAAAGCCATGAACCCAGGTATCGGTGCAGATGATCCATATTTTCTATCCCGATATCCCGCACGCTGCGAAGCAGGAACAAAAACTGCCGATGAATCGGCTCCTCGTACGACCGCAGGAAGGCGTCTTTCTGACGGAACGCACCATTCTCATCGGATAAGAACGGAAGATTGAGTATTCGACGAAAAATGTCTGACGCAGTCTCATAGGAAACCTGTTTCTTCCCAGACTGTCTCAAAATATCAACTAATCTATCAAACCTATCCAATGATTCCGCTTGAGCGGCGATTTCCTCAAAATACTCGTTTGATTTTCCATTCACTCCCATACGATGCCCATATGCCAGAAGCCGAAGCTCATTGGGTAACAGTCGCATCGCCTTGTCCTGATACGGACTGGACAGTCTGCCGAAAAATCCCTCAAACTTCTCCCCGAGTTCATCCCATCCATGCCAACTGAGCTGCTGCGGCATGAGGATGCGGCCGGCGGTTTCCGTGATTGCGCGTGCCATGGAATACTTCGGTTTACGATACGACAAAAGGAAAAGCACAGCAGCAAAATCCCGGTCGCTCTGGGACATGCTATCAAGCGTTACCCGACCATTAAACTGACTCTGAAGCGATCCGTCAGTAACCAGGGAAAGTGATGCGATCTGCTTTACGATTGCATCCATACGATCCCCATATAGTCGCATGTCGGTCTGCCGGACCGCATCTGACATATTCCCCTTTTTGAGATTACGCAGCCGCTGTTGGGCACCGGAAAGCTCACGAAACTCCTCCATGCCGGTGCGCAGGCGCGCAACGTCTTCTATATACTCCTGTCGCATGGTTACCGGATTCAGATAGACACCAAATTCGCTGGAAAGATATTTGGATGCATCTATCGCCTTCTGATGAAAGACGACTACCTCACCCGGATAAGGGTGGGCAAATTCTGGTACATGAAACCCGGGAAAACGATCGGGACCAACACCCGCGATTTGCAGATCGCCAATGGATTCAGCGACGATGGACATGAATAATAGCCTTCCAGAGAAACAAAAACAGGTCAACTTTGGCCTGTTTGTATCCTTGTGGGATACGCATTCGTCTATCCAATGCCCTGGCGGGCCCCAAACCTGACCAGACGAATGTAATCTACCGTACAATTACGTTTCTTTATTATACGATCTCTTTGGGGCTGTGCAAGAGGGAAAAATGCAATGAGGACCGTTAGAACAGCAGTCCGAGGAGGAGGAGAAGCATGCCACCCATGATGATGGATGCGCCTAAGACCGTGGGCCCGGTGCCGGCGACCGGAATTCTGGGTGTCGGAGCAGCTGCAACCGCACACTGACAGGTAGCTGACTCGCTGCAGGACGGATTGCGACAAACGCTATCCAGACACACGAGGCCACTTCCACAGTCTGCGTTGACGGTACACGTTTGGTTACAGGCTGCATACACGATCTGTGTGGGCGTAGCGGTATGCGTCGGGGTGTCTGTCGCTCCTTCAGGCTTGGTTGGCGTCGGCGTGTTGGTCGGTGTATCGCCTGGCGTACCGGTCGGTGTATTCGTCGGTGTGTTCCCCGGCGTGCCCGTCGGCGTGTTGGTCGGTGTATCGCCTGGCGTACCGGTCGGTGTATTCGTCGGTGTGTTCCCCGGCGTGCCCGTCGGCGTGTTGGTCGGTGTATTTGTCGGAGTATGTGTTGGCGTACGCGTGGGCGTGTTGGTCGGTGTATTTCCTCCGTAATTCCCCTGGCTATAGTTATATGATGTTGATTGCACGCACCCAGGCCCGCTTGGCGCACAAACATATCCTTCTACGCAGCAAGTTTTGGCAAAACCCTGCCAGTTGTCACACCATGCGCGACCCTGGTTGAGACAGGACTGACGGATGTTACTCTCACACAACGTCCCCGTACACAAATCGCCATTCTGACAATGACAATCCTGGGGGTTGCCGTTACAGGCGTTCGGATCGTCCAGACGGCATTGAAATCCGGTATACGCGGTGCGTCCGCGCAAATCAGCAATCTGCTGACGCTGGGTCACGAATACGAAGATTAGGCCGGTCGTGATGAAGAAAAACAGCGCAATAAGGCCCAAAAGGACAGATTTTTTGCCTTTTTTCCTGGGTTTTCCAATAGACGAAGCGCCGTTGCTTCCGGAGGGAGACGCGCCTGCATCGGGCTGAAACGACTCTGACTGAAGTGCTCCTGCTGCGGCCGCGGCAACTGCGGGCGCCAAAATTTCTTCAGGTTTTGGCGCAGGCATATCCGATGGCGGCATCGCCGGCGCTGGCTCCACGGGTGCGTCATGGAGTGCAGACATTGCCACGTCCGGCTTTATGTCTACGGGTGGGTTAGCGGTCTCAGAAACAGGCTCCGGGGGTGCCTGGGGAACAGGGGGAGGAACAAGCGGCGTGGGTGCGGAAGCAAGAATATCTTTGGGCGGCTCAACCGGCGGATCGCCGGGCGGCACGACGGGGGCTGTTGAGGCGTCATCGTTTGAAGCATCTGCACCCGGACGCAACAATCCACCTGCTATCGCATCATCCAGCTTTGGCGTCTCGTTCGTATCTTTTGGCGCCGTAGGAGAGCCCATCGGTGTGGCAGTGTCCTGGGGCAAATTCGTATCAGTGCTGTCGGCCATAAAAACAACAAAATTCCCTACTGACTCCAGACTAGGGTATATTAAATAGAGAAGTCAAGGGGCAGCAACACGTCGCCATACAGATACCTTCCTTTGCTCTGATTTTACTTTGCCCTATAGCATCCAACCCCGCCTGGCCCGCACGTATAGCCCGCCGCACAACACGTAAAGGCGAACCCTTGATAGTTCACGCACCACGATCGCCCCTGATTAAGACAGGACTGCTTCACGCTCGGATTCTCACAGGCGGTTTTCGTGCAGAGGTCTCCATCAAGACAATGACAGCGCTCCGGATGACCTCCGCAGGCATTGGAGTCATCACCTCGGCAGCTGATTTGCTGTTTGGGAGCTATCGTCAGGGATGTTTTCGGCTTCACGCTCGGTGCCCGTATCGCTCCACCATAGGAGGCGCGGCTTCGCGTATCGCCGATATTCCGCCGTTGGGTTACGATAACCAGAAGCATGGTGACCGTGAGCAGAAGAAATACCAAGGCAAGAATCCCATGGAGCATGGTATGGTTCGTGCCTTTTTGCAATGACTTCATATATATAATTACGTACCGCTATCACTTTCTACCGTAGATCAATCAGGATACGCCGTCAAGTAAGAACTTCATGCCCAGAAGGCAACTCTTTTGCTATACTACAAAGATGAACGAAACCGCACTCCTTGGGACCGTCGAAAAAGGCCTGGCTACGGCTCAGGAACGGGAATACTTCCTCATTCATCAGGCGCGATATGCGTATATTTTGCACCAGACTCTGAACATCGCTTCCCACCCGCGCCGGAAACTGAAAATTCTTGACGTCGGATGCTACCCGTACCACCTGGGGCGCACCCTTGAACTGGCCGGCCACGATGTATACGGCATATCGTCCGCTCATGAGCCCATCCATAGTCCAAAGATAAACGTCTGCAACATCGAAACGGACACATTCCCCTTTCCGGTGAACGCATTTGACCTTGTCATCTGCACAGAAGTACTTGAGCATCTGCCGCAAGCTCCGGCGCACGCCCTCAAACAAATGCTGCGTGTGACAAAAAAAGGCGGACATCTTCTCGTCACCACGCCCAATATCGCCCGCTCTATCAACCGTGCCAAGCTTTTGCTGGGCAAAAGCGTCAGCTATCCCCTGGCGCAGCTTCTGGAAGATGAGGGCCGAGGCAGCATCATCTATCACCGTCATAATCGGGAATACACGCTGGATGAGCTCACGCACCTTATCCAATTCAGCGGATGGAATATCGCGCATGCCGCGCACTTCGTCAGCTATACCCCAACCCGAAAACGCGCACGGCCGGATGGAACACTATTGAAACTGGGAAAATGGGGAAACTATCTGCTTATGCAACTCGTCCCGTCTCTGCGCGATACGCTTTTTGTCCTCGGAGAAAAGTCCTAAATTCCCGTTTTTTTCTTCCTCCTTGTCCTACCATATTTTGATCCGATAGTATGTATCTTGACATACAAACATGTATTGTGATATATTCCCTGCACGTACTTATTACCTACCTGCCAAGGAGGTTTTTTTTATGTCAAAGTCAAACCGTTCTCTTTTCTACAAAGCTGCAGGTGCAGTGACGACGCTCGCAGTGGCCGTGTCTCTTATGCTTCCGCCACAGGCGATCAATTTGAACGTCTTTGCGACGAATACTGATGACTGTAATGAAGAATTTCAATACACGAAGTCAAGTGACTACTCTGACGGCCGTGTCGTGATTGATTTCATCAACACCGGCGCAGACGGTAATCCGGATAGCATCAAGGTAGAGGCAAAATCCGGCTATCAACTGGTGAAGGTAGAGCTTGATGTCGAAGACGATAATCAGGGCGGATACCATGATTATTCCGGAAATTTCCCAGGCACCTTCAACCCGAATCCCGGGAAAGATGTCGACGGAGCAAAGGTAAAAGTAAAAAAAGTTTGTCAGTATCCAACCGAAGTGACCATCTGTCACTCAACAGGATCAAAGAGCAATCCGTATATCTCAAACAGCCCAAGCGCGAGTGGAGACGTGAGCGGTCATGATGACCACGATGGCGGCGTATTCCCGGCTGACCCGTGGGGAGACATCATTCCCCCGTTTACCTATGATGGCGGAAGCTATCCTGGGAAGAATTGGACTACACAGGGACAAGCCATCTGGAACAACGGATGCAACATCCCCGGTGGCAGCGGCACGAGTGGCGCAACCGGATCAACGGGTTCATCTGGCTCAACCGGTAGCACGGGTTCAACCGGTGAAACCGGCCCGAGCGGTGCAACCGGCACGACCGGGGAAACCGGCTCAAGCGGAGCCACCGGTTCAACAGGTCAGGAACCAACAGTCACGCCGACGCCGACCAACACGCCCAACGATCCTCCGATCGGCGGACCTGGTGACGGACTTTCAGACGGCCGAAGCGACGGACGGTCAAGCTGCCCGGAATGTACCGCTCCTCCAAAGAGCGAAGGTCAAGTTCTTGGTGCTTCCACCGATTTCGCGGCAACCGGAACGGCGGTAGACATGCTTATGAACGCAGTCGGTATTCTTGGAGGCCTCTCAACGGCCGCCGGAATCGCCATCATGAAGCGACGTTCAATCTAATTGGCAACAGCATATTCAACCAAAAAAGTCCCCTGCGGGGGGCTTTTTTGTAGGAAAAACGGTATACTCAATCTATGCCCAAACGGAAAAAACAAAAGCAGCGAGTTAAAAAACGTAAATACGCTGCTAAATCAACCCGAACAAAACACGTTGGCAATCGCTGGCCGTTAGTGCTTATCGTTATCGGTATTATCTTCATGGGGACCTGGGGTATACATCGAATTTTCTATGCCAGATCAATCCAACTGCCGGATTCCATCCTTGCGCTATACACCAAACAGGGCGTGTCTCGCAAGCTTCCCGTATTTATAGACATAGACGGCATCGGCCGGCTACCTATAGACCAGGCTGGCAAGCTCAACGGCGTCTGGACGATCGCAGAGGATGCCGCCAATCACGTGGCCCAATCCGCTCTTCCGGGCAGTGACGGCAATATCATCATCTATGGACACAATACCCCCAACGTATTCGGCAAGCTCAGAGAGAAGAAAATCGGCGATTACATCACGCTCACATCTGCAGACGGAAAATTTCACCAATACCGCATTTTCCAAATTGATGTTGTCACGCCGGATCGGGTTGACTTACTGCGTCCCACCACAGGCGAGACACTCACGGTTTATACCTGTACCGGGTTCCTGGACAGCAAACGACTCGTGCTTCGTGCACTGCCCGTCTCCTCCAAGTAGATACTAGGTTGCCGTCCAACTCTGCGTCCGGTCTGTCCAAACAAAAGACTGATCGCAGGACGGACACTGGGAGACAAGCCCATGACCCGCGATCTGGTCTACCACTGCCGGAAATCTGCCCACGCAGGTACGAACAACCGTCACCAGCACGCCACGCTCTGCATCCGAAGCAGAGATCGCGCCGCCCGGGGCGAAATGCCGGGGAAATCCGGTCTCCAGCGCCACGGCACGGCGCTCCTCGTATCCGATCGGCTCCCCTTCTCCCATATCGGCGGCAGTATACCACAGACAAATGATGCCTGGTATTGTGCCGATGATCTATCCGGGGAACACAAATTACTGCCGGTCTGCCAACCGAAGAACAAATGGACGCCATGATACGACGCACTGTGACGCGCACCGAGAAGCGGGCATGCGGACGTTCACTGCTTCGGCATCGTCTCTATCAACGAAACACTTTCCGCCGAAGAAGCCCCGTTTCAGCATACAGCGAAGGCCATGGTCGATGAGGCAGATCCGGTACGCTAATCGTCACCACGCCATACCCTGGTCAGGTTGGGTTACCTCCAGATCGGGAAAAGCGGCAGTTTCATTCATACCCTATTACATCCGCTCAATGACCGGAATACCAAGAAGCGTCAGGCCGTTTTTCAATACTTGGACCGTGGCGGCCGTGAGCGCTATACGATGATGACTACCACCTTCTAGGATGGAGTGTTTGGCGTAAAACGCATTAAACTCACCCGCCAGCTGAAACAGGTACGTGCACAGCGTGTTCGGTGAGAAGCGCGCAGCCGCCTGTGCAACGGTCAGCGGAAACTGGGTTATCCGCCGGACGATAATACGCTCCTCCTCATTCAACCGCTCTGCCGAAAACGTTTGGGGCGCTTCCCCTGATTTGCGCACCACACTCATGCAGCGGGCATAGGTGTATTGCAGGTAGGGACCGGAGTCTCCCTCAAAGCTGACCGATTCTTTCAGGTCAAAGGCAATTTCCTGCCTCGTGCCGACTTTCAAAAACGCGTACTTCACTGCCGCCACGGCGCAGGCGTCGGCGATCACTTCTTGTTCTTCTTTGGTGTAGTTTGCTTTATTGGTGGCCAAAATGGCAAAAATCTCCTTCTTCGCCTCGTCCAGCAGCCATTCACCCAATACAACATTGCCGGTACGCGAACTCATCTTGCCGTGCTTGAGCTTCACCCACCCGTAGATCAGGTGATGCTGCACATCAGGCTTCACAAATCCAAGGAGCTCCTCTGCCTTAAACGTCACGGTAAAAAAACTTGCCTGCTCCGGACCCACGACATGAACGATCTGGTCCGGCGTACCGAATTCGGTGGTTTCCATGCGGGACAGCGCGAGCTCCTTCCCTTCATACGTGGGCAGCCCCAGATTGTTGACAAACACCCGCGTATCAATGCCATGCGGCTTGCCGTCAAAGATGATAGCGCCATCACTTTCTTTCAGAACGCCGCTTTTGACGGCCTCCTTGGCCAGATCAACTCCGGACAAACATTCACTTTCAAAATACAGCCGGTCAAAATGGCTCCCGACACGCTCATAAATCGTCTCAAAGTAGTCCAGACTCCACTGCCGTGTCTCTTTCCAGAGCGCATAGACGCGCTCAAGGGGGTGGACGTGGTTTTTGACGAGGCTTAGATAGTCCGTTGTGCCGGGATTTCTTCCCACTTCACGCGCATATTTCTGCGCTGAAGCGTAAATCAGGGCGTTTATATCCTTGATGGTTGCCTGTGCTTTCTCATCTTCCTCAAACGCCTTGCTGCCTGCAGCGTAGGCTTTCCCTAGGAATTCTACGCGGGCTTTCACGCCGGTTACCGAGGTTACCTCGTCTTTGTAGGGAGCGACCTCCAGAAGCGCGTACAGTGCCTTGGCGATGTGCATCCCGACGTCACCCTGATAGTTGACGCGGGTCACGCGATTTCCCTGACTTTCAAGCAGGCGCACGATACTTTCACCGGTCGTAATGTTGCGAAGATGGCCGATGTGAAAGGCTTTGTGTGTATTCGGATGGGCAAATTCAACCAGAATATTTTTCTGATTCCCGAACGAGGCTGATTCCCTGCTTTTCTGCGGTATTACCGCAGATTCGGTAGAAGTGCGGTGAATGACCGGTGTTTTTCCGGTGGTTAAGGGCACGGAAGCTGATTTCCTGGACACCCGTATCGCCCGGCGCGTACCAACAGCCTGTTTTGCGACCCCTCCGGAAGGGCTAGCCTCAGAAAAAGGGGTTTGGGATAGCGCGCCATAGCGCTCCCTTTCTTTTAGCACTTTTGTCATCTCACTGCTAAATTCGCCTGCAGAGAGCCACAGATTAATGAATCCGGGAGGTACCAGTTCGGCCGTTTCCAACCATGCGAGCGTATTGTTGGCTGATTCTTTTTGATGTCTTTTGATGGCGTCAATAATTTGCTGCCCGATTTTCATAGGCGGAGCCTTCAAACGACCCGCAAGAAGCATTGCCACATTTGTAGTGTAATCTCCGTGCTTGGCGTTCTCCGGAATTTCCACCGCAATTCCCGCATCGGGAACTCCCATCTCTGCAACAATCTCCGCAATAAGATCACGTATCTGATCCTTCATATCGACTCCATCATACCATATCCGTATTGAGCAACTCTAAGACACTTTTCTCATAGAACTGCATCACGCGCTGCCAGTGCCGCTGCCTCCCCTTGATTTCACGCGCTAGTGGGCCAAGGCCCACATTTCCGGTCCCACCTTCATGCGTTGATTGTTCAAGAATTCGTACTTCCCTATTGTCTTCCAATGCCGACACATAGCCGACCGGTTGTGCATCGTCACCTTTTTGTTCCCTGAGGACACGGGTGTCGAAACCTTGTTTCTTTTTGCCATCTGCGACATTTTTGCTCACCCCTGCATATGCGTCGCGGAACGATATTCCCCGGGTTACCTGGGCCAAAGCATGGTGTGTGGAATATATTTCACTCGTCATCATTTCACGCAGTCTCACCGGCCTGGGTGCCAGGCCACGGAGAAGCTGTAATGACGCGACAATCGTATCATGTGCCGTTCCAAGACTTTCCAACAGCGGTTTTTTGGTATCCTGCAGGTCACGATTATAGCCGGATATGAGATTCGCGGATATACCCACAAGCGTCACATAGTGGCCGGTAAGTACATGCGTCTTGCTGCGGATAAGCTCAGCCAGATCGATATTGCGCTTCTGCGGCATGATACTGCTGCCGCTACACAGCTCGTCAGCAACCATAAACATATCAAACTCTTTCGTAGTGAATAGTAATACATCACTTGCAAACTTGGAAAGATGCTGAAGAATGGAGATAAGCGCTGCCACAACCGACGCTTCTATGACTCCCCTCCCATTCTGGCAAGAGAGGGAATTGTTTTGCACTTTGGCAAACCCCATGAGCTTGGCCGTATAGGCACGGTCATGCGGCAACGGCACGCCATATCCTGCAGCAGATCCCAGCGGAGACTGGTCATTGAGTGCGTATGCCGCTTCAAGTGTACCCAGACTATCCAGTAGTCCCTCTGCAAATGCACCCGCCCAGAGACCAACGGACGACGGCATGGCCCGCTGCATGTGCGTATACCCGGGCATCGGCAGTTTCTCATGCGTACGGGCAAAGGCAACGAACTGCGCAATCAGCGCCAAGAGCGCAGTGACAATGTCATGCAGCTGTTCTTTCGTGTAAATGCGTATGGCTGTGGCCACCTGATCATTCCTGCTGCGGCCCGTATGAATCTTCTTCCCAACGTCACCTACTTCCTGGGTAAGCCAGGTTTCGATCTTGGTGTGTACGTCCTCGTCCCCTGCTTTCAAGGTAAATTTTTCCTGCTTCCACAACATAAGAATCCTGGTAAGTCCACGGCGAAGCGCCTGAAGCTCAGCGTCGCTCAGAATACCGATACGATTGAGTCCTGCGGCCTGTGCAAGACTGCCGATAACATCCGCGCGCACCAGATGACCATCCAAAAGAAGGTCGCCCTTCGTTTCAAAGGCTTCAACCAGCTTGTCCAACTCCCAATGCTTTTGCCAAAGTTTCATAGGCGTATTTCAAAGCTAAGCTTTGATTTGATTTAGACTGATTTGACGGACTAAATTCATTGCCATTTCCTCATTTTTCATATTCGGCTCTGACGATTCTCGCTCCAAGAGTCCGGCTCGATGCGCTTCTCAAAATCAGCAAAGCAGCGATTCCACAAAAAAACCGTCCGCTTGAGCCTCGATCCCTAAAGAGGGATGGAGGCGCAAAAGGACGGTTCGTATGCCGACACCGTGGTGCCACCTTTCTTCGGAAATATACTTTTCTCTATCGTACTATATCGTAGTGATAGAAAAGAAAAGTTCCGTATATGCCTTGACGGAAACTCTATTTCCCTTATTTCTTGGATCTACTTGTCACTCGCGTAACTTTCTTCGATCCGGAGCTCAGCATCTCGAATGCGTCACCGCTCTTGCCTGGGATTTCACCGGCTATTCAATTAAGAGAATTAGTATATAAGCAGATTTATGAATTGTCAATACCCATCCGGAAATCTTTGATTCTCCCCGTTCGTACTTGGAGATTGCACTACGGCTTGTGCCAACTGCTTAAGAGTACCTCTGGACAGATTTGCGCCAAGACAAATAGTGAAGCATGCGATACTACATTTCTCCGATTATGTTGAGGAATTCATAAACGCCATGAGCCGCTCGTACAGGAATGATGTCGATTTATCTCCCCCTTCCATCATTGGCTGCATAATGCCGAGTGCGGCCGGTGAATATAGGCTAAATCCCCCGGATAACTGTTTCTTTAGCTCATCCAATTTCTCCGGTGATTGGTCATCCAGACCTAAAATTGCGCGAAGCACATCACGCTGCTGCTGCGATACATTTGCTGCATCAATGGCATGCGCAAGCACATCGTTTGCACCGCCGTCGTGAGCCTGGTGCAGCGAATAAGCCAACGTATCTAACTGAGGAAGCAGCGTCCGATAATTCTGACCCTGATTGAATCGCTCCCGCGCTGCTGTTTGGCTCAGAATAATTTCAGCATCACTCATGGCGCTATTATACCAGATCCCCAGTACATTGACTATTATAGGATATTCTTGTACAATACAGCACCTAAAGTCTCGCACATTAAAAACACTTTATCGAGAGTTATGGGACATGAACGCGACTCCGTCTGCGGAGCTCTGTGTGCATGAACCAACAGTTACTGTCCGATATGCTCTCGATAAACACATATACACCCTACGCTTACCACGAAAAGAAAATGAGCCTGTTTGAGCTCGTTTTTTGCTTGTGGTAAGCGAAGCTTCGGCAGCAAGCAACGCATATCAGAAAGTTTACGCCAAACCAAACAAACATACCAAATTAAGAAAAGGAAAAACATCATGTCAAAGAAATATCTCTATCGTTTCCTTGCTGTCGTCTTGCTTCTGACAGCATGCGCTCCCTCGACAGGAGGCGGGCTACCCAGTAGCTCTCCCCTTCAGACCGAAGGGTGCTTCGTGTGGTGGGACGGCTCACTGCAATGTCTGCTCCCGGCGCAAGCGGCAACACCCGCATCCGGCGGCATCATTGATGTCCCGGACGTGACGCCCGCGGCGACAGAGGCGTTCGTAGTGGACACGCCCTTCCCGGTAACACCCGGAATGGTTGTCCCGACGCCAAACGTAACGCCGGAGGGATTCGACATCATACAGCCCACGGCAACATTCCCGCCCGCGACGCCAGAGTGGGAAGGGGAACAAAAAATTTATGTGGAAGATGACGTACCCATGGTGGATGAACCCGGCGCGACATTCGGACCCCGTGAAGACGCAGGGGGCGGATGGGAGGCGTTCTTCATCTTCGGCTCTGACGGGACATCAAAGAAGGTTGTCGTTCCCGCCGGCACAACGCTCGATGAGGAAAGTGCCTCTTCAATCCTCGAGGGCGCCAAGCTCATCATCCCTGACGATTTTGCCATTGATTACATCGTCACCAGGCTGAAGTCGGATGAAGGATATGAGTTCATGGGCCGCGAGGCAGACATGGAGCAGGCGCTTGAACTGCTCTCCTATCTGGAGCAGAATTATGCCGGTAAATTCGCCTACACGAAGAATTCACCCAAAAATCCCGACATCGAGCCCGGTAAGGAGATTCAGATTCGCACCGTAGACGTCGAGCTGGCGATGAAAGCGATAGAGGGAAGCAATGCGGTCCTCTATCAGGTCGCCACTGAACTGAAGAACGCGGGGATTGACCCACTGGAGCACAACATCTCCATCCGTATCTTCGGCTCGAGCGCTATGGGGCTCGTGTCTTCCGGTGCCAGCGACATTGACATCGGCATCCATGCCCAGTTTAACCCGGGCGACAATGCCGGGGTCATTCCCGACGTGGTCAGAGTGCTCTCTGACCCGGAGGTTCGCATGCGAATTGCCCAGGCGTCAGGATTGTTGGACACCGGCCAGATCACAGGGATTAACTTTGTGGTCACCGCAAAGATGGGCGAAATCTTTCTGGACACGATGCACGTGGAGATTCCGCTGTCCACAAGCGAACTTCAGACGTGGATAAACACACCAACCAAGAATCCCTACCAGATAGATTCGCTCGGTGGATAAAGTCTCAAGCCAGACTGCCTGACGCCTGAATTGGTCAGGCAGTCAATTCTTCCTTCGGCTGGGGAGGAAGAAGAGGTGATATGTGTAGCAAATCGGACGCGGAGAGCTCGTGGTGTTTTTGGGGTCAAATACCTCTCAAACAGCTGCCCCATGAGCTCTCACGCACGATCATCCGATGCGTCCATCAGGATCCGCATTGCCGCATCAATCGTTTCTTGCTCTCGCTTGCCCGTACTCTCGGCAACGATATCAATCGCCCGGCTCATCCATTGTTGATCCTCATTCGTCAGAGAACGTCTCATATTTATAGCAACCTCTTGCAGTCCCGCGCGCACATCTGATGTCGTTCTGCGCGTATCTCCCTGCAGTCCCCAGCAAATACGGTCTGCTATATCGCTCAACGCCAACAGATACTGCCAGTTGCGCTGTTGTTGAGGAACCTCCCGCCGTATGATAAATTCCTGACCGCCCATCGTATCCTTCAACGCTTCAGGCGGGATGCGACTTCGCGGGTACCCGGGATACGACAATGCCTCATGGTGTGCCATGATTACCGCCATGACATCCTGCTTCTCATAGGGAGCAAAATCAGATTCTGCCATGTCCTGTAATCTGCTTCGTACCTGCTGCATATGGACGCGTTTCATCAGAGCAAGTCTGTCATCAAACCCGTCAGTAATTGACAATATCCCGGCATCGACATTTATCTTTCCCGCATCATGGCCTATGGCACACAGGGCGCCAAAATGCGGATCCATTCCCAACGCTTCCGCCGCATCCGCAACTGTCAGGGCTACACGCAGTTCATGTTTTGCCGTTGGCTCATGATGCCGTGCAAGGCGCTGAAAATCACGGACAAACACGAAAGATTTCTCGGGAAGTCCCTGAATAACTCGCAACGCCGGACTGTTGAAATAAAATTCATCCTGCGCATTGTCCAAATTTTCCATACCCTGATGATACCGACTCTGACGCAACGTGGCAACAAATGTTCAGACCCAGGCGCTTCCCGATTGCAACACCGGCGAAACGCTTTACGGCCCACATACTATGGGGTATAATAAATGCTCGCTTTGGTCCTGCGTCTCCGATCGCAGGAATACACGCGGGATCACGGCGTTTTTTCTCGCACCTTACTATCACGGGTACGCTTCTTTGTTTGAGTAGACTACGAAAAACGTCACGCGGTGGCGTTTTACCCGTCTACTCAAGAGGAGCAGCAATGAAAAGGATTTACCGTTGGATTTTGGGGGGAATACTTCTGGTATCGGCATTTATGCTGTACCAGACTACTCGACCTGCGCAACCAGGCGTGAAAGTCATCGAACCGGGACAAACCGTCGCTATCACAAGCACGGACATCACCATTACAAACGCCACGCAAAAGACCGTATGGCTGGACGAGGTCGTGATGCTTGATATCATCAACACGGATGGAAACGGCGACTGCTATTCCTTCGTGCTGGATGATACGCATGAACCTCCGGGGCAAACCACGGGATTCGTCATGGATGGCGTGATGCACGTCACTGCCAAGCGTGGCCCGCTTGCCATGAATGCCGGCGTATTGGCGATGTGCTACACGGCCAGGTTTGCCTACCCAAACGTTTGGGAGCGTCAACTCTACGATGCCGATATCTATGGCCTCGCCAGGGTCGCCCGGTACCGTGAACTCTCCTACGCAGAGTTTGTTGAACTCCTGGGAGGCGTGACCTACCTGGATGAAAAGGCATATCTGACAATGGAGCCCGCTTCCGGGTTGCCCCTTTCGTTAGTCCCTAACCCGTGATATATGGTCGAGAAGCAAAAGCGCCATTGCGGCCAAATACACAGCCGCTTGGCGCTTTTCTTGTACATACCCTTCTGAGGCCGTAGGATGCCCCGCAAAGGCGCCACAATACATAACCTATAATAAACTACCTCAAAAACAGCCGTAAGGCTAGAAATTCAGAATAAACCTATAGTTATAGCAAAACTTGATACCCTGTAGTATAATATATGTCCTGCGCTTTACGCTGCAGAGGCACGCGTGGCGGATAGCCCGCCATATCGCGCCAATCGCACATTACCAAGATGTGATTTCAGGGATACGGGAGTCTCCTCTAGATACCCGAACGGAGCTTACGATGCAATCGGAGGCTGCGATCGGGTATTTTAGACCACTTATGTGGAGAATGGAGATGATTCGATGAAACCTACCCGTAACACCCTGATTGTGTTTGTTGTGTTGTCTGTTTTGCTGTCCGGCTGCGGACTGGCTGGCTTCGGCGGCGGAAAGTCCTGCGACGTCGTTCTGGTGGAGCAATACTACCTGAATGATATCAATATGCAGGGCGAACCCGACACGTTCGCGTTCGGCGAACCGGTCAACCACAAGATTGACGTCTCGTGGGTCGAACCGGAAGCGCCTGGCGAAGGAGCGGCACCAACTGCCCCCGGCAAAGCGGGATGGCAAATCGATAACTGGCAAGACATGAATAAGGAAAAAGCCAATATCGAAGGCGCCGTCGTCACCAAGGCAAGTCGCATCAACTCACACTTCCGCGGACTGGCCCAATTCGGTTTCACCGTCGAATGGCCCGAGTTGCCCGACCACGTCAAGGACCTCCCGAAAGTCGCAGAATGTCCCGAAGGCGGATTCGTCTACGAAGTCGGCATCACGCTGACCTCGGAAGTCGGAATCGTCCAGACGGATGTTTCGCAAATCTTCGGGACTGACGGCAAACCGACTGACGTGTTCTTCACGGCCAAGGGCAACGGATGGAGCATTGAACAATTCCACCTACCCTACGCCAGTCTGGTTTCGGTACTTGATGGCAGTATCGCCAACGCGAATGTTCCCGTGAAACTCAACTACGGAACAGCGCCTGCTACGGGCTTGTTGTCCGGCACGGACGTCATCGCACAAGGCATCTGGCTCAAAGAACAAGAGCCCGCAATGACCGAAATGACGGTCCTGTTGGAGCGCATCGCTGCGTTCCATCCGACCGGGAATCAGCTGACCCTATACGTGACCACCCAGTACGATTCCATCGAACTGGTCAACACGTTCACGGGCAACTTGATTTTGGAGAAACTCTCCACAGCCGTCGCGACGTCAACCGCCACAATCCAGCCGTAATGGGCAACAATCACAATCACATCGCAAGCGCAGCCCGTTCTCCCACGTTGGGACCACAAACCAATAAAGAGAACGGCCTGTTTATCCGCTCGACAGAAATACAGCATCGAGCTGATAAACAGGCCAAGCCTACACAAGAGCGTCAATCTTCCGCCAAAACTGTGCAACCCCATCTGAGGCTAATTCGGGGCTTTTGGGAAACCCCGCAAACGACATCATTGCCACAAATAGCTTCTGCTCATGTGCCCAGATAATGAATTTCGCCCCTGCCAACGAATGCACCGGCAACAGGAGTCCCCGCCAGTGCCGCGCTTTTGCCTTTATCCCTTCATCCGGCGTCTCACTATTTTGGGCCATTTCCCATAACGCCTGCTGATCTGCGTCGCTTGGGATAAGTCCATGACGGTGCAAAAACGCGAGATTGTCGTATTCCTGCCGTCCAACGGGATGCGAGAATAACAGTACTGCACCTCCCTGCATCCTGGGCGTCAACAAGGATTTGAATGCCTGCTCAGAGGGTTTCGTAATCTCAATGGCAATCGTTTCTTTGGCATACAGCTCCTCATAGAGCTCCACGACATCACGATGAGATCTGGACACCGATACGGTTACCCCCTGGTTTGTACTCATCCGTGAAAGAAACCGCGCGGTCGTGGAAGACTGATGAGAAACGATATGAAAAACATACCGCTCTGACGCGGCATGCAGATAGGAAATAAGCTTCTGAATATACATAAGTTGCACAGCGGCACCGGATATCGGAACTGAAACGTGAAGCGGAATCTCAGCGAGCGGATCGACTTCACGCTGACGACGACGAAATTGACTCGTAGTCATATTTGTCGACAAAAGCGGACTCACCATATATGGGAGTACCATATACTGGGTAGGGGGCAGAGCAGACTGAGTTTGATGATATGCGATGAGTTCTTTTTTGGTATGATCACTGGGTACGATTACCCAGTCGGCACCGCCGACGGCCCACATATGCTGCGGCGAATCATCCGTTACCACAACGATAAGTGTTATGGCGATATCGTTTTTCCGGGAAATCTCATCTTTTATGGCGGCAAGCTGGTGGGCGAGATTGGAGTGGGTGGCTACCAGTATGAGTCGCTTGGGATGAACGATCCGCTGATCGAGAATGGTTTGCAGTTGTCGTGCGATAAGCGTCGTATTTTCCCGGAAATACTGCCGTGCAAACCAGGTAAAAACATCTTCCATCCGGCCGTTTTGCGTAACCTCCATAATCCGGCGAAATGCAGGGTTAATGCTGGTCAGACGGTGCATATAGTTGACCGTTTCATCCTGAGAAGAGAGAAGTGTTGCATGAGCGCCTTCCGGCAGGCCGTGATACAGGGCGTGGGTGACTCGCAGGTGCCCTAATCCCGTCAATGCCTGGGCAAACACGATGACCGTATCGTGAGCAAGCAAAGCGGATTGAGCGGCCATATAACCAGTGTACGGTATCACTGGCAAGACGCAAATAACCTATAGTAGTTGACGTGCCTCTGCGCTTTCTGGTATGATACTTGTTCATCCCGCGTGCGGGATGTTTTGCTCTTTACCAAACGGTCCACTTTAAGCAGCCTGACAGGTGTAACCCTCTGGGTTCTGCCTGCTAGGCTGCTTGTAAATGCGTAGAAAATATTAAGCTTTTACCATTTACCCAACCGGTTCTTTGCGCAATCGCAAAGGGACAAGATCGGTACCAACAAAGAAAGGAGAGTGGACCATGGACAATAACGACTACAGTCCGAGAACAAAAAAGCGTCTGTTATTTACAGGTGTTTCGCTTGTGCTAGGCGTTTGCTTGGCGACCATCGTCGGATTCGTCATCGTATCGGCGACGGGCGTCGCTGGCGACTGGCGAACGGCGGTCGGGTTCTTCGGCACAGAGGTAGCAGTCGGCGTAACTGCTTGGCTTGTCTCTGGACGAATTTACCCGCCGGAATAACAGCCGGAAAAAATTGCTCACCGTGTCCCCGGGAGCACCAAGAAGCATCGAGATTTGCGCAAGCATGTCGTCGTCAGAACTCTGAATCCCAATTTCGCGGGACAGTGGCGCTGACGAAGGCCTGTTTGCAGATTCCTATTTCGATGCTTCTTTTTTATTTTGAAGATTAGCAATCAATCTTTAAGAGTGCTACTCTTCAACCCACCACTTTTGGCCATCAGATATTACCGTAATATCCCCGCGTTCATCAGTACGCAATACCCTCGATCCTCCACTCTGGAGCATATCAACGATATTTTTTGAAGGATGTCCATAGCTGTTTTTCCCAAGCGAAATCACGGCAAGCTGCGGATCAAGTTTTGCGGCGAATTGCTCACTTATCCCGGTCTTTGAGCCGTGGTGTGGCACTTTTAGCACTTCTATGACTTCATCTGCTAATGTAAAACCTCGGTATCCGGACTCAACCCGGGTGTCAGCATCGCCGGTAAATACAGCGTCAAAACTTCCGTACCGCAGACGAAAAACCAAACTGTAATCATTGATGTCTCCGACGCTTGTTCCCAACACATCGCTTCTGTCTGTCGACGACAACCGGGCCCGGGATCCTTTGGCAATTTGCATTTCAGTAGGCCAAAGAAACGACAGGGAAGTGGTACCGATTGTTATGTGGTTTCCCTGCACCATAAACTGTTGGGGAATTTTTTTCTCGCGGACAATATCCATAAGTTGGACATATCCCTGTGTCGTGTTGGCGATATCGCTGCGGACAAAGTAGGATACGCGGTATCGTTTCAACACTTCAATGAGTCCTTGCATATGATCCTTCTGCGGGTGGGTCATGATAACTATGTCGATGGTCCGGTCCCAGAATGGCATATGCCGCCCAAGGCAGTCGATCACTTTGGCATTTGGTCCGCCGTCCACAACCATGTCGCGGCCATCGGGAAACCGTACATAGGCGGCGTCACCCTGACCGACATCACAAAAAACAAGGTACAGCCGACCGTCCGGCAGTGATACCAGAAAGCTAAACAGGAGGATAATTCCCGTCGCAATGCCGCTTATAAGATACCCGGTACGAAGTCTCATAGCGTAACACTGGCAAACGGCAGGCGGCCGGTAAACTCAATAACCCAGATAATCGCACTCAACGGAACCCAAACGATCCAAGCGACCGGATAGGCCGCGGGAAGAACGATACTTCCGACCGCCACCAGGACGAGGCCCAGAGCCATGGACGGCGCGATAAGCCAGCCAATAAGAAGGTTTGAAAGGGGAGACACAAGAGAAATCCGCCCAAATGCAAACAGGATGATCGGTATCGTAAAGGCCTGTGCGGCGAGTGTCACCCGAAGATCGGCTTCAATGGTATGCCTGATCTTCTGGGCAACAGAAGCGGGATATACGCCGGTGGGTGCTGCCCCAAACAGAATAATCCCCAGCGTCGCCATAACGGAAAGCTGAAACGAAAGATCGGCGATCAAAGCCGGCTGGACCGCCAGCATGACGATCACCGTTATACACCAGGCCAAAAGGACACTGTATTGCCGGCCAACATTGACTGCGAGAAGTGATAAGAAGCCCATTATGGCGGCCCGTATGATACTTGGCGACGGCCCGACAAACCCAACAAAACCTATAATAATACCGCACGACACTAGATTTGCTATAGGTCTATTGAGCACAACCAGCAGGAGGGCGTTGGTAAACGCGATAAGAATGGAGATGTTCATGCCGGAGAGGGCAACGATATGAAGCGTACCCGTAGCGATAAGCGCTTCGTACAATCCTTCATTCAAATCGGATTTTATACCAAATATCATACCGGCCAATAAGCCGGACTGGGGTTCTGGCAAAAGCTCATGAATTATTCCAGTGACGTCAGAAACGGTCATGAATCACAGCATTTTTCGTAAACGGTCGACACATCAACGATACATGAACCGTCTTACGAAAGTTTAGCCATTCTAGGGCAATACAGCGCCTCAAATCTGAGGCTACTTACAGCGATAGTTGTGGCCTCAGCTTATCGAATAACGATTGGCTCATTGCCTTTTTCTTCACCAGTTCATCAAGATTGGCATACGGCCGGTTGTCCAAAATTTTTTGTGCGGTGACCGGACCCACGCCGGGCAAACCTTCTAATTCGGATTGTGAAGACATATTTATGGACACCACCGATCCATTTGACGACGATGCCGCGAGCGTCGTCACAATGGATCTAACATTGTGCGACGTCTCACTTTCTCCACTCTTTGGGATATACAACTTTGCCCCATCTGTAAGCTGCATAGCGCGATTCATATTTTTTGCAATCCACTCTGCATCTGCCTCGATATCCAATCCGCCCGCAGCTACGATGGCATCCTCTACTCTCGCCCCTGCGGAAAGCCGGTACACACCAGGTGATGTGACTGCTCCGGCGACATCTATGAGGATCTGCATCGTGCCTGACGAGCTTGCCTGGGAAAACTGAATAGGATTAGCTGTTTGGGTTGATTTAACAAGCAAAACTATCGATACACCAGCAAGGAGAATGCTCACCGATCCCAAAATGATCGGGACTTTGTAGGTTGCCCATATCTGGCCGGCCTGGTCCATGAATAACTCCTTGGTCTAGTATACCACTGGCTGCGAGTAGGCCTCGCATCGTTGTTACCCGACCACGAAATTAATGAGTCGTCCAGCTACGAAGACGACTTTTCTGACGGATCCTGCCGTCAGATATTTTGCCACGTTCGGCCTGGCATTGGCCGCCGCCTCTACTGCCGCTTGATCTCGTGCCTGGACAGCCGGCATCTCAAGCGAATCGCGTACCTTACCGTTCACCTGAACGATCACGACGCTTGCCTCATCTTGTACTGCCTTCGGATCAAAAACTGGCCACGATTGTGTATGCACCGAGTGCGCGGGGACAAATGTTGCCTCCTGCTTGCCGCCCAACAACTGCCAAAGCTCTTCAGCGAGGTGCGGAGCAAACGGCGCCAGAAGAATCGTAAACGTTTGAAGATCCTTGACGCTCACTGCTCCCCCTTCATCCGCTATAAGATTGGTAAATTCCATCATGCTGGCAATCGCCGTATTGTAATGACGGCGCTCCATATCATCGGTTACTTTTTTTATAAGCTTTTGCAGTGTGGAGGCAACAACTGCGGAACTCCGCGCTTTCCCCGTAGCGCTCTTTTGGGCCAATCGCCAAATACGGGAAACCCACCGGCTCATGCCCTCCATGGCAGAATCACGGAAGTCTCCCCCCTGATCAAACGGCCCCATGAACATAAGATACAAGCGCAAGGCATCAGCGCCATACAGCGCTATATATTCATCCGGATTGACAACATTGCCTTTGCTTTTACTCATTTTCGCGCCATCTTTTATAACTAATCCGTGCGCATAAAATTTCGCAAACGGCTCGTCAAAATCAATATATCCCCAGTCTTTGAGGGCCATAGCGACGAAACGGCTATACATAAGATGCAAAACACTGTGCTCCGCTCCACCGGTATACATATGCACGGGTAGCCACTTTTTCGTAATTTTCGTATCAAAGGGATTGGCTTCGGCAGATTTGGCGCCCACAGAGGGATATCTCAAGAAATACCACGAACTATCAAGAAATGTATCAGAAACATCTGTTTCTCGAACAGCTTTTCCCCCACATCCTGGACAGGTTGTCTCAAAAAATTCCGTATGTTTCGCCAAAGGAGCAACGCCATCATCACCCGGTCGGTAGTCATCAATACGAGGCAAAACAACGGGCAACTGAGCTTCGGGCACACAGTACCATCCAGGCATATCCTGGCGCTCACCCTTCCCTTGTGACAAACAGGCGTCACAACGAATCATGGGAATGGGCGGACCCCAATAGCGCTGTCGTGATATAAGCCAATCTCTCAAATGATACGTCGTCACCCGCGTTCCCCACCCTTTTTTCTCCAAATGATCCATCATTTTCCCGATTGCCTCCGTGATCGTTATCCCATCCAGGAAGCCTGAATTCATCATGGTTCCCGCGTCTTCCTGCACCTGCTCAACTCGGGTTATCGGCGATTCGTCTCCGTCTGCGCCTTTCACGACCCGGATGACGGGAAGCTTCATGCTCGTGGCAAATTCAAAATCACGAAGATCATGCCCGGGGACACCGACAACGGCGCCGGTACCAAAGCCCATAAGCACGAAGTCAGACACGTACAATGGCATCTTCATTCCGTTGAGCTGGTTCACACAAAACAGCCCTGTGGGCACTCCGGTTTTCCTGCGTCCGGCTGCCTCCCTATCCGTCTTGGAGGTTGATTTTGTCGTAGAAACATATTGGCTTATCTTATCAGCCTGTTTCCGTTCTATCACTCCGAGTATTTGATTGACAAAGGGATGTTCCGGGGCAATCACCACAAAAGTAGCCCCGAAGTTGGTGTCAGGCCTGGTCGTGAAGCACGTAAGCACGCCCACCTGTTTTTCATTCACATCGACAACCGGATAGGTTATATTTATTCCCTCTTTTTTTCCGATCCAGTTCTTTTGTGCGACCTTCACTTTTTCTGACCAGTCGAGGCTAAAACTGTTTTCCAGCAATTTTTCCGCATATGCGGTAATTCTAAAGAACCACTGTTCTAACAATCTTTTTTCTACTATATTCCCGCATCTTTCACATTTCCCATCTATGACCTGTTCATCTGCCAATACCGTCTTACAGGAGGGGCACCAGTTTACCTCCGCCTTGCCCCGATACGCGAGGCCATGTTTAAACATCTGCACGAATAACCACTGTGTCCATCTATAATAATCTGTATCATACGTCTCCACCGTCCGGCTCCAGTCAAACATCGCGCCGATACGATGCAGTTGCATATAAAAGTTCTTTTCCGTAACGATAGCATGATCCATGGGATGCCGCCCGACTTTCAGCGCATAGTTTTCACTGTGAATTCCGAATCCGTCCAGGCCGATAGGCTCAAAAACATCGTATCCCTGCAATCGCTTGAATCGTCCATATATATCGCTTCCGGTGAACGCATACATGTTGCCCACGTGCAGACCTTCGGCCGACGGATATGGAAACATCATGAGGTTGTAAAATGGCTTTTTAGCAGATTCTATCCGTGAGATATTCAGTTTTACCTTATCCCACGCGGCTTGCCACTTGGCCTCTATTTCTTTGTGATGAAATGAATTCTCTGACATACATCCGATTATAAAAGTTTTCACACGCACTTTCAACGCACAAATACCTAGCAGGTTATAGGGCAACGGTCATTGTCATGGCATTCAATGGCCAAAGTGTAGCTTCTGGCCTCAAATTTCAAACAATCTCCCTTGCACCGGAGGACCACTCCGCGTGACATCTATAGAAAGGATCGTCCGAATAGGACAAATTACTTTAAGCACACATCACCGTTAACTGCTAAATTCATGATTCTTGCCTCGCGCTTTCCGCGATGCCACTCCATCCGCTCCTCGACTCCTCTGCGTTCTTATTCGCTTCAAAGCTTCACACATTTCACGCGCTCAATGCTGTTCTGACGGGACGAATGAATCATAGCGCTCGGCCAGCTGCAATGCCAACACTGTTTTTTGCAATTTTGAGGCTAAAATTTCCGTCAAAATCGCATTTCACACGCCAGTTTGGTTCTATTTACTATAAGTTTATCTACAAAAGTACTACAGGGTATAGAACACAAGGAGACCGTCCTATCGCCTTTTCACACATCGCGTCAAAATTATTTCTGCAAAAGACATGCGTTAAAAATATTCCCGCCACAATCTATTTTCATATCAATAACTATTGAATCAATTTATATTTTAAATTGATTTAACAACGTAATAAAGTATTCGGTAATTCGTGAAATATATGAAAATAAGGCAGAATTACCAATAAGTAAATTACTTTCTACCCTATCTGATGTTTACCTAAATGTATCAACTAGCCTCTTGACAGGGTTATTATATATAAGATTTACTGGAATAGTGGAAGGTCTAATCTGGTCTAATTTGTTGAATTATCAAGCCTTTATCGAAAGGATATTTGTCGGATTTCTTCGTGAACAAGGGGCCTCTGAGATAACGCAGAAAAATTATCGAACTGACATCAAGCACTTTTTCTCCTGGCTGTCCTCTGCCCATGAAAACCGGGAGCTCCCCCAAAATAGCGCTTCAGAGAAATCCGTTCTTCAGCAAATCACGACAGACTGGTTGAACGCGTACAGGCGGTCGCAGCTTATCGGCCACACGCCGCCAGCCACGATTAACCGCCGTCTCTCGGCTTTGCGCATGTTCTTCCGCTGTGCCACCACGCAGGGCTGGATAATCGACGATCCATCCAAATACGTCGCAAATGTGCCCAAGAATCCAGACTCTGTGCGAGCAATCGATCAAGCAACCGTCCCTTTGCTTACTGAGGTCCATCTTTTGGACGCCCCCCACATCCTCGGCGCACCAAAAGAAGCCGCCCCAATACAAGCGGCAATTCCGCCGGTTATCGCGCCCGCCTCCCCGACCGTAGCAGTCGCCAGTGCACCAGTGCAACCACCCGTAATTACCGCACAACCGCCCGTTAACGTACCCCCAATAAGTCAACCAGTTCGGTCTGATCTTCCGGAAACCATCGTTATTCCCGCAGGAAATGCTCCTCCTCTTACGCCTGGCAGAAGGGCGCTTTCCCCATTGGGACTTGGCTTCTTACTGCTTCTAGCACTCTTAGGGAGCGGCTCTCTCATATATCAAATTATCGGCATTCGGAATCAAAACACCGCCGGACCCCGCGCCGCGCCGACACCGTTAAGTAATCCCCTGGCTAACCAGGGTTCACCGTTAGCCAATCAAACACTCATACTCGGCGCCTCCGGCTCAAGTGGACCGACGGGAGCCACCGGAACCACCGGTTCACAAGGAGAAACCGGACCGACAGGCCCTTCAGGATTTATTGGACTACTCGGTGACGCCGGTGGCACAGGGTCAATAGGACCCACGGGTACAACCGGATCGCGCGGAGACTACGGTCCGACGGGGCCCACGGGAGATGAAGGAACGGGCGGCCCGACAGGCTCAACCGGCTCAGGTGGTGTATCTGGACCCACAGGATCTAGTGGCCAAACCGGACCATCAGGCATGACAGGCGCAACCGGAGGTACCGGCTCGGCAGGTCCGACCGGAACAGCCGGTGTAACCGGCCCAAGCGGATCAACCGGTGGCACGGGATCAGCTGGTCCGACGGGATCCACGGGTGGCGCTGGGTCCGCCGGTCCTTCCGGCTCAACCGGTTCAACCGGTATCACTGGTGAAACAGGACCGACTGGATCAACCGGCCCAACGGGAATCCAGGGACCATCCGGATCGACAGGATCAACCGGCGCAACGGGTGTCACCGGCCCCACAGGAACAACTGGTAGCACAGGATCAGCAGGTCCAACGGGATCCACAGGAACGGGCGGACCCTCAGGAAGCACCGGATCGACCGGATCGACCGGATCATCAGGATTTACCGGTCCGACCGGAGGGACCGGTATAACCGGACCAACTGGAAGCTCCGGCGCGACCGGTACGACTGGCGCCACAGGAGATTTTGGCCCAACCGGAGGAACGGGTTTAACCGGTCCTACCGGCTCCACAGGTGGCACAGGTGTGACGGGACCCACGGGCATGACCGGAGGCACTGGAGTCACTGGTCCCACAGGATCCACGGGAACGACCGGTGCGACTGGTGGCACGGGTGTGACGGGACCAACGGGAGGCACCGGAGTCACTGGTCCCACAGGATCCACGGGAACGACCGGTGCGACTGGTGGCACGGGTGTGACGGGACCAACGGGATCAACAGGATCAACCGGTATTACCGGGCCATCCGGTTCAACAGGAGCAACGGGAACGACGGGAGGCACGGGTGTGACGGGACCAACGGGATCAACAGGACCCACGGGTATAACGGGACCAACGGGATCAACAGGACCCACGGGTGATCTTGGGCCAACCGGAGCAACAGGTATCACTGGACCAACGGGATCAACCGGTTCAACCGGTATTACCGGGCCGACAGGATCGACGGGGTCTACTGGTACGACCGGCTCCACAGGAGGCACAGGTGTAACCGGGCCGACAGGATCGACGGGAACGACGGGCACTACCGGCTCAACTGGATTCACAGGACCCTCAGGAAGCACCGGTTCTACCGGAGCAACGGGTGTGACCGGGCCGACAGGATCGACGGGATCAACAGGCGCAAACGGACCCACAGGTGGCACGGGTATCACTGGCCCAAGTGGATCAACCGGACCCACGGGTGATCTTGGACCAACGGGTTCCACGGGAACAACAGGATCAACCGGCGGCACGGGTGTGACGGGACCCACAGGGTCGACCGGATCAACCGGCGGCACGGGATTCACCGGTCCCACCGGCGGCACGGGTGTGACGGGACCCACAGGGTCGACCGGATCAACCGGCGGCA
>CAZKLT010000005.1:50162-65414 GCA_964553825.1 uncultured Gammaproteobacteria bacterium | reverse complement strand
TATTTTGAGAAATGAGCGGTGTTTCTTTGGACTCAATGGCCAGGATTTTTCCTGAGTCATCCATGACGAGGCCCTTGAGAATGGTAGTACCTAAATCAATACCAATGTATAAACTCATAGATTATAGGATACTTATTGTATAGCACTATGCTCTACTAGCTTGACGAACAAGCAATATTTTCCTGACATTCATTTCAGTGTAGCATGACGGCCCCCGGTTGAGAAATACCCGGAGAATGGCTACAATACCGCATACGTATGAAACGAGCCATTGAGGCCGGTTATCCGGTCGATTTTCGCAAGCAAGACGCACGCACGCTTGGCGGCTACCTTAAAAATCATCATTCTGTGGTGATCATCGGCATGAAGCGTGTTGGTATAAGCAATTTTCTCCGGTTTTTCCTCAACCATGAAGAAATCGTCAAGACATACATGCAGGACAATGTGCAGCCTATCTCCGTTCAGATTGACTTAAACGATCTGGTTGAGCGAAATTTATCTGCATTCTGGACACTTCTGCTTACCCGTGTTGTTGACACCGTGCAGCGTTCCACCCTTCCGGAGAGCGAAAAGCGACAATGCAGACGGTGGTTTGTGCAAAGCATCCAGCTGCGGGATCATTTTTTTACCCTGGAGAGCGTGCGCAAATCCCTGGAGTTTCTCGTTGCCCGCGGGTATGCGCCGGTTCTTTTCTTTATCCGGTTTGACCGGCTGAAGGAAGTCGTGACACCGGAATTTTTCAGCAATCTCGTGAGCCTTCGGGATGCATCGAAAAATAAGCTGTCGTACGTATTTACCAGCTTCCGTTCTCTGGGAGACCTGGCGCCTGAGGTGTTTACCAAACCCCTCTTGAATCTCTTTTCCCGTGACATGTATCTCCCACCGGCTCAGGATGAGGATATGCTGATTATCGTCAGGACGCTTGAACACGAATATCACACGTCACTGACTGCCAAAACCCGCCAAGCGCTCGTCCGGCTTTCCGGAGGATATGTTCAGTACTTACAACTGGCGATTATCCGTCTGCGTGAAGAAAAACAGGTGCCTGAGTCGTACGAACAGCTCCTTCCACTTCTTACGCGTGATGAGCAGATTATTTTTCAGTCTGAGGAGCTGTTTGACAGTCTCACCAAGAAAGAAAAAGAAGTGCTTCTGCAGATTCGTCAGGGAAATCAGTTGACTCAGAAGGAACGGGAAGACGCCGCCTATCTCTGGAACACGGGCATGGTGAAAGACATGGGAAAAACGTCACTCCTTTTCAGTCCCCTTTTTGAAGAATACTTGGAAAAGTTTTCTTCTTCCGCTGGAGGCGACCGCGAATTCACCAAAAAAGAACATCTCCTGTTTACCTTTCTTAAGAATCATGAAAATGAGCTGTGCGAGCGCGAAGCGATCATAGAAACGGTTTGGCCGGAGCATCAGGAACTTGGCGTGTCGGATTGGGCTATCGATCGCCTCGTGGCGCGCCTGCGCAGTAAGTTGAAAGCACAAGGCAGTCCCTACAGCATTCAAACGGTTGTTACCCGGGGATATAAACTTCTCAAGGACTAATTCACTCGACGGGGCGAAATGATCCGTGCGGTGTTGATGTTAAACCGCGGAAGACTGTCACGATCATCAGCGACCACGATCATGAGTTGTTTTTCCTGCTGTTTGATAACTTTATATTCACTTCCCCGTTTTCCCACCTTGCGTCGTTTCAGTTTCTGGTCGATCCAACGCTTTCGGAATTCGCTCCAGGCATACGAAATTTTTTGGCCTGAATAGCTGTCAAGAACGACGATCCGCCCGGTTGCCGGCTTGTACGCAGATACCACTGCCCAGTGCCCGGAATCCGGATTAGGTTTGTCGTTGTCATCGATATGATACAGATAACTTACGAGTATCGCCCGCCTTTTTGTTTTGGTAGTACGAAGCGCACTTAACAGATGATTGAGTGTCGTCTTTTCCATGACCAGACTGTTGAGCTTGAGACGTCGGATTGCGCCTATCATGTTTCGGGTTGTGGTGCCGTTTTTGTTCGTTTTGCACAGCTCAATAAGATGCGCCACTGAGGCGCGTTTCCCCAGCATAGCCAGCGCCGTTTTGAGCGCGGCCGGACCACAGGAGTTATCATCGGGTTGCTTAATTGGGTAGACGCGACTGCGGGTCATAGGAGACCCATTCTACCGCGCCAAACCCCTCACCGACAATACCTATAGTTACTATAGGCTATCGAATTTCGTAACTGAGGGACACGGTGACCATAATTTCTGAGCTTCCAGGCTCAACCTGCGCTGCTACCTTCTCAGGCACACCCATGGCGGCGGCGTCCCGGGCGTAATACGGCATTGGAGGCCGGCCACCCATGTTTTCGCTGTAATTGATGACCCGTCCGAGGCTAAAACCGGCTGCCCTGGCTGCAGTTTCTGCTTTTTTCTTTGCCTCGGCGACGGCAAGCTCTCTGGCTTCATTCTCAGCCTTTGCCTTGTCGGATACCTCAAAAGAGACACCGCTCACCTGATTGGCGCCTCCGGCCGTTGCCGCGTCAATGACGCTGTTGGCGCGATCCATTTGCCGGACTTTTATCGTGAGCGTGCTGTTCCCTTGATATCCGGTGATCCGCTGTGTGCTTGCCTGGTAATCGTAGGTCGGATGGACGGAATAGTTGCTCGTCTGGATATCTTTGGCATCGACGCCCAGCTTTTTGATCGCATCGATGATTGCGGCAGACTTCCGGTTTATCTCATCCTGTACCTGCTTGACCGTGGACCCTTGCGTTTGGACGCCTGCGGTCACGACGGCAACATCCGGTACGGCCTGAGATTTTCCTTCACCCGTTACGGTAAAACTGTCAGTTTTTGTTGTAACGACGCTGGAAACGGAAAAGGGGATGGGGCCCGCCAGCTTTGTGTAGACAAAAAGAGAAATGAAAAACAGAATAACGACGCCGCTGAGATCTTTCATAGGGTTCCTCCTTTTTGAAGTATACAGGCATTTATAAGATTTTGCATGAGACAGGCGACATTTACCGGGCCGACGCCTCCCGGGGTCGGTGTATAAAAACTGGCGATATCGGCAACGTCCTGCTCATCATAGTCTCCTGCAAGCGTTCCGTCTTTTCCTCTATGGATGCCGACAGAAATGAGGATAACACCGCGCTCGATCATCGCTTTGGTGATAACCGCTTCTTTGCCGACACAGCTGATAATGATATTTGCTTCTTTCAGAATAGTTTCCGGGTTTTGCGTGCGGGAGTGTATGATAAATGGTGTTACATCAAGCTGAGTCAGAAGGGTGGCAATAGGTTTTCCCGCCGTCTCCCCTCTTCCGACAACGGCAACCGACTGGGCGCTAAGCCACCGAACAAAGTCAGGTAGCACTAAGCCCGCCTGTTTGAGATTTCCGTGAATGCGCTCAAGAATGGTTAACACGGCTTTGGCCACAGGCACCTGAAACGGTGAATGCGTAATAAACCCGTCAACGTCCTTTTGGGGAGCAACCGAGGAGAGGACATCCTGTGCCTCTGACCTGCCATCCGGGAGGGGACGCTGGATGATAAGGCCATGGACAGCGCCATCATTATTATAGTGTCCGATGGTCGAACCGATCAGTTCAACTGATGCCTGGGCCGGGAGCTGCTCCAAAACGAGGCGGGCCCCGACGCGCTCAGCGGCTTTCCTTTTTTGTGTGATATAGGACAGTGAGCCGGGATCGTCCCCTACCAATATGACGGCAAGTGTCGGAACGATATGCTCTGCAGCAAGTGCGCCCACCTGCGTTGATACGGCATCCAAGAGTTCATCGGCAAGCGCACGGCCATCGAGTCTCATATCTCTTGAGTATACTACGCCGGACACCGGTCTGTTTGTTGACAGCCCAGAGTGGTGTGGATACCATGGGTATGGAGGATTACTATGGAACACAAGATGGATCGTGTAGAACTTTTTGCGTTTGCGGGGGTATTGGGTGTTGTACTTTTGGCCGGCGCATACTTTATTCCATGGCGCAGCGTTACGTGGGGGCGCTTTAAACTGACGCCCGGTGATACCGTAACCGTTGTTGGAGAAGCCAAAACAAAGCAAAAGAACCAGAAAGCTTCCTTTTCAGCCGGCGTAAGTGCCGTTTCGGACAATAAGGATACCGCGGTTGCGGACGTAAATAAAAAAACGCAGGCAATCGTTGATGCCATGAAGACCTTTGGCGTTCCGCCGGAAGACATAAAGACTCAAAATTTAAACGTGTATCAGGGAGAAGAAACTTACTATGAGGACGGCCGACAGAAATCCAGACTCGGTCAATGGCGGGTAAGCAATACCGTTGAGATTATCCTGACTGACGTTGAGCGCGCCCAATCGCTTGTCGATATTCTCACCAAAAGCGGCGCCACCAATATCTATGGCCCGAATTTCTCCGTTGACGATACGACCGATCTTGAGGGTGGTCTTATCGAAGAAGCGATGAAAAACGCGCGGGAAAAGGCGGTTCGTGTGGCTGCGGCCTCAGGGCGAAAACTGGGGAAAATGGTAGGCTTTAGTGAAGGCTATACACCACAACCGGTCCTTTACCGGATGGAGGGTGGCGGCGGAGGCGGTGGCGGGTTTGAGCCGGGAAGTGCAACCGTCAGCAAGACCGTTACGCTTACGTTCGAGTTGGCGAATTAATTCACTCGACTATTTTCGCCTGGGATTCGTACCAATTCGGTTTGGTGATAGTAAGTATCTTCAGTTTTCGTGCGTTCATGCGGATTTTTTGTCCGGGAAGCATGATGACGACGTCGCGTGGTCCGACCTCGTATTCCGTGTCATCTTCATAGATTGTGGCGCTTCCCGTAATGACGAAATACGCCTCCCAACAGACGGTATTGACCCAGCGGCCGTGGTCAGGGGCCTCCCCATCGTATTCCTGATATGAAATGCCGATATCCTCTGTCGGGAGAACATAGTCCCACCCTTTGCCGTTTGTGGCAGGAGAAAATGGAATGGCGTCCGCTTTGATGCGCATGATTAGGTGGTTTTCCCCAGACACGTTGCCGCGGCGATGGTGTCGTTCTTATCCGCAAAGCGCATGAGGATAACGCCGCTGGTAGCGCGTCCGAGCCTTGGGACTGAGTTAATCGGCAATTTCACTACCTGTCCCTTAGTTGATGTGAGGATGACGCTCTCTGTTTCCAATGGGACTATTTGTGAAACAACGACTTTGCCGGTTTTATCCTTGACTTCCGCAACTTTCACGCCCTGGCCGCCGCGCTTTTGTTTGGGGAAATCCTTGATGGCAGTCTTTTTCCCTATCCCCTTCTCCATGAGGGTGAGGAAATCACCTTTTTTGATCTCTTCGTTTATAACGTCCATAGACACGACGTAATCAGGAGCTTTGAGAAGGATACCGCGAACACCCATCGTGTCGCGTGCCGTCGGACGGACTTCAGACTCCGCAAAACGGATGGATTTGCCGTCGTGGGAGACCAAGAGGATATCATCGCTGCCGCTGGTCATCTTTGCCCAGGCAAGTTCATCGCCTTTTTCGAGTTTGATTGCGACGATGCCGCTTCGTCGAATATTTTCATATTCAGAGAGTTTCGATTTCTTGATGGTGCCGTTTTTGGTAGCCATGATGATGAATCCGACCCCCTGTTCCTTCTGCTCCGCCTTTTTGAGGGTGTAGGCAAGGACACTCGTTACTTTTTCACCTGATTCCGTATTGATGAGGTTCACGACGGCCTGGCCTTTGGCCTGACGGCTGGCCTCGGGGATATCCCAGACGCGGACCTGATAGACGCGGCCGCGATCCGTGATGAAAAGCATATTGTCGTGCGTTTGGGCAGATACGATTTTATCAATGGCATCCTCTTCTTTTGTGGTCATGCCGATGACGCCCTTGCCTCCTCGTTCCTGCATCTTAAATGTGGTGCGGGGTACGCGCTTGATGTATCCCGATTCACTCATGGTAATAATGACATCTTCGTTGGCGATGAGTTGCTCTTCTGAGAATTCGCCGACTTTGCTTTTGTAGACCTTGGTCCGGCGTTCATCTCCGTATTTTTCCTTAAGTTTAGCGAGTTCTTCCTTGATAACGTTCAGAATTTTCTCAGGGTGGGCCAAAAGATCCTCGAGGTAGGTAATCGTTTCCCGAATCATTGCAAGCTCGTCTTCAATTTTCTGGCGTTCGAGGGCAGCAAGCTTCCGCAGCTGCATGTCCAAGATGGCGACGGTCTGGATTTCAGACAGGCCGAAGCGCTTCATGAGTTTGGTTTTCGCCTCGTCGGCATCTTTGCTCTTTTTGATAATTGCTATGACTTCGTCGATGTGATCAACGGCAATCTTCAGCCCTTCCAGGATGTGTTCGCGGGCCTTGGCTTGTCTAAGCTCAAATTCACTTCTTCGGCGAACGACATCGTGCCGGTGTTTTACATACTCTTCGAGAATAAGTTTGAGTCCGCAGGTTTGCGGGGTTCCATCAACGAGGGCGACCATGTTGACCGGGAAGGTCGTTTGCAGTGCCGTGTACTTAAACAAGTTATTCAGTACTTGCTTGGGTCTCGCGTCACGTTTCAGCTCAACCCAGACGCGAATACCGCGGCGGTCTGATTCATCACGCAGGTCTGAGATTCCTTCAATTTTTTTCTCTTTTACCAGGTCTGCGATCTTTGCGACTAACTGCGCTTTATTTACCTGGTATGGAAGCTCTGTAATAACTATTGCGGATTTGCCCTGACCGATGTCCTCGATGTCCGCTTTGCCCCGCATGACGATTTTGCCCCGACCGGTGGCATAGGCGGATTTAATTTCATTGATATCATAAATATTGCCCCCGGTCGGAAAGTCAGGACCGGTGACATATTGCATAAGGT
This sequence comes from uncultured Gammaproteobacteria bacterium, assembly GCA_964553825.1. Classification (GTDB taxonomy): domain Bacteria; phylum Patescibacteriota; class Microgenomatia; order UBA10105; family UBA927; genus CAYUKU01. The sequence goes on along the minus strand of CAZKLT010000005.1, from coordinate 58,585 downwards.
CATCGACCGTCACGTCAAATTGGAATGCGGTTTTTTTGGAAACGGTGCCGTCTTCTTTTGTTTCATCCTGCTTCACGATTTTGGTTTTACCGATAAGTGCCACGATCGCATCGATGATTTCCGTCAGGTTATGAGGCGGGATTTTGGTGGCCATACCGACGGCAATACCCTCAGAACCCATGAGAAGAAGATTGGGAAGTTTGGCAGGCAGATATACGGGCTCTTCTATGGTTCCGTCGAAATTCGGGAGGAAATCAACGGTTTCCTTTTCGATGTCAAAGAGCATTTCGTCTGAGATTGCTGCAAGACGGCACTCCGTGTAGCGCATGGCAGCTGCCGGATCACCGTCTACCGAGCCGAAATTTCCTTGTCCGTCAACGAGCATATACCGCATGGAAAAATTCTGAGCCAGGCGGACAAGCGCCTCATAGACGGCGCTGTCTCCGTGCGGATGGTACTTGCCCAGTACTTCTCCGACGACGGTTGCGCTTTTTTTGTATTTCGAGGAATGATGCATTCCTACCTGGTGCATGGCGTACAGGATTCTCCGGTGTACCGGCTTAAGTCCGTCACGGACATCGGGAAGCGCACGGGCAACGATAACGGACATGGCATAGTCGAGGTACGACTTTTGCATTTCCGTCACTATTTCCGACTGATTGATCTTTCCGATATCTCCCATATGACGTTTCCGGATATGAAGCACGTTGGCGTGCGGGCCCTTACGCGTGTGCTATACCATCCATGATCTCCTTTTGGGCAAATGTTTTCCCCTTCCATTCCTTGAGCTTCACCCACTTGCCCGGCTCTAGCTCCTTATAGTGTTCAAAAAAGTGTTTAATCTTGGCCTTTATGGGTTCCGGGATGTCTGAAACATCCTTCATGGTTCCGTAAAAGGGGTCTGACTTTTCCGTCGGGACGGCAACGACTTTGGTGTCGACCCCGGCTTCGTCTTCCATTTCCAGCATGCCGATGGGAACGACGTTCACCATAACTCCCGGATGGAGCGGCTGGCTGCACAAAACCATAACATCGACCGGATCCCCATCGCCTGATTTGGTGTTCGGGACAAATCCGTAATTGGCGGGATACCCCATGGTCGTGCGCACAAAGCGGTCGACGGCGATGATACCGGCGTCCTTGTCTAACTCATACTTGACCATGCACCCTTCGGGTATTTCAATAATAACGTTCACGTCTTCGGGTGGATTTTTTCCTGGCTTGATGGCTGATAGATTCATTGTTGCCTCCTTTTTAGTCATTATATATCGAGCGTTGCGGATTTGGCATGCGTTTGAATAAACCGTTTGCGTGGCGGTACTTCGTCCCCCATCAGCATCGTGAACACCGCATCGACTGCTGCGGCGTCACTGATCGTTACCTGACGCATGACCCGGTTTTGTGGGTTCATGGTTGTCTCCCACAGTTGTTCCGGATTCATTTCTCCCAGACCTTTGTATCGCTGAATGTTTGGCGTGCCCTTTATGTCCGGAGCGTGCTTTTTGAGCATGGCATCCCGTTCTCCGTCTGAGTACGCATACATGGACTGTTTGCCAAATGAGATTTTATACAAGGGCGGTTGGGCGATGTACAGATGGCCATGCTCGATCACGTACGGGAGATGCCGGTAGAAAAGCGTGAGAAGGAGCGTCATGATATGCTCACCGTCGACGTCAGCATCGGTCATGATGACGATGCGATGGTATCTGAGCTTTTCGGGATTCAGGCTTTCTGCAATTCCCATACCCAGGGCGATAATAAGCGCTTTGATTTCCTCCGATTCGACGATCTTGTCCAGGCGGGCCCGTTCGGTATTCAGGATCTTCCCGCGAAGCGGTAAAATAGCCTGGAATTTCCGGTCTCTTCCCTGTTTGGCGCTTCCGCCTGCCGAGTCCCCCTCAACGATGAAAAGTTCCGATACCGACGGATCCTTTTCCTGACAGTCAGCGAGTTTTCCGGGAAGGGATGATCCCTCCAGGGCGCCTTTTCTGATGATGGCATCCTTGGCGGCCTTCGCGGCAAGCCGTGCCTTGGCTGCAAGATAGACTTTCTCAAGAATTTTTCGGGCGTCTGAAGGATTTTCCTCAAAATAGGTGTCGAGCCCCTCCTTAACGGCTGACTGGACGAACGGTTGTACTTCGGCGTTTCCAAGTTTTCCCTTGGTCTGACCCTCAAACTGCAGGGTCTGTGAGGGCATTTTCATGTACACGACTGCCGTTAACCCTTCTCGGGTATCTTCGCCCGTAATATTGTCATCGCCGTTTTTATTTGCTCCTATTTTTTTGGCATAATCGTTAATGGCGCGGGTCAGAGCCATGCGGAATCCTGTTAAATGCGTTCCCCCTTCTACGGTATGGATGACGTTTACATACGACTCGACCGTCTCCGAAAACGAATCACTGTACTGGATCGTCACTTCCATATCAATGTCACCGTCTGCGGAGACTTTCTTTATGGTAATCGGATCGTGAAGCGTAACTTTGTTTCGGTTAAGCGCTTTCACGAGTGAGGAAATGCCCCCCTCGAAATAGTAGCTGGCTTCCTCCCCGGTCCGCTCATCGACGAGGTAAAACGCGAGCTTTGCAATCAGATACGCCCGGTCACGAACCTGTTTTTTGACCGTTTCAAAGTTGAGGGAAATGCCTTCTTTGAAGATCTCCGTGTCTGGTAAAAAGGTGACAGTAGTTCCGCTGTCATCGGTTTTCCCCATTTTTTTTACGGGACCTGTCGGGATACCGCGTTTGTAGGACTGAGTATAGATTCCGCCATCACGGTGCACCTCAACCGTAACATGTGTCGATAGCGCGTTGACCACCGATGCTCCGACGCCATGCAGACCGCCGGAAACCTTGTAGGCAGCCCCCTCGAATTTGCCGCCCGCATGAAGCTTGGTCATAACCAATTCAAGCGCGGACACATTGTATTTGGGCTGTTTGTCGACCGGAATACCGCGTCCGTCATCCCGGACCGTGACACTATCATCGGCGTGAATCGTTACCCAGACATTGTGCGCAAACCCTGCGAGGGCTTCGTCGATGGAGTTATCGATAATTTCATTGAGACAATGATGGACACCGGCAAGAGACGTGGAGCCTATGTACATCGCGGGGCGTTTTCTGACGGGTTCCAGGCCCTCCAGGACGACTATTTGTTCTCCGGTATATGCGTTTTTTGCGGCCATAAGAAGTAAAAACGAGCTGTGGAGCTCTACAAATCATTCTACACCACCTTGGTGCCGCTGGCAAGCCAATATCGTCGTGTTTTTTTGTCAGATAGGTGTCAAGCGGGGCGCTTTTGCTGGGCGTACGCTTTGGTATACATGAGTCGTCGAATGAAGAAGCGGATCGGTATCAACGGATTTGGGCGCATCGGGAGAAATGCCGCCCGTATCATTCTGGAGCGTCGCGATCTAACGCTTGCCGCAATCAATAGCGGTTCGGACGCAGCGTCTCATGCATATCTTCTGAAACATGATTCGGTGCACGGTACAGCTTCTCCCATTGTTTCTCACAAAGAGGGATCGCTTCTTGTTGATGGTGTCGCCATCAGGGTTTTCCGGGAATCGGAGCCTGCGACCATACCATGGTCAGATGCGCAAGTTGATATCGTTTTGGAATGCACGGGAAAGTTCCGGACGACAAAAGATGCCGCTGCGCATCTGAAAGGATCGGTATCCCGGGTGGTAATCTCTGCGCCAGCCAAAGACAGTACGCCTACATATATAGTAGGGGTAAATCACCACGCATACGCCGGTGAGGCGATTGTATCCAACTCATCATGTACGACTAATTGCGTTACCACGACGCTGAAGGTGCTTGATGACACGCTGGGCGTGTTGCGTGGTTCCATGACGACGGTGCATGCCGTCACCGACTCGCAGAACATACTCGATAATTCTCACAGGAAAGACGTTCGTCTTCGCCGATCAAGTATGGTTAATCTCATTCCGGCGGCGTCCGGATCGGCGACAGATGTAGCGAAGCTTTTTGGTCATTTGACCGGGAAGTTCCCCTGCCGGGCAATCCGTGTTCCTGTTGCCGACGTTTCGCTCGTAGAGCTCGTCGTTGAAGTACGCAAGAAAACGACACGAGATGCGGTGAACGCACTGTTTGCTGCTGCGGCACAAAAGAATTTGAAGGGTGTTCTTGCAGTGGCAACAGAAGAACTGGTGTCCACGGATTATGTAGGCAGTTCGTATTCTGCTACCATCGACCCGTTTCTTACCGATGTCGTAGCAGGCACGCTTGTGCACATTACGGCTTGGTATGACAATGAGTGGGGGTACGCCAATAGACTCGTTGATTTGGCGTCGCATATCGCCGCCTGATACCTATGATTCCTACCGTTCGCGACGCAGACATAACAGGCAAACGGGTTCTTGTCCGCGTTGATTTTAACGTATCGCTCACGCATGACAATAAGATAGCAAATGATAAAAGAATCGCTGAATCCTTGCCCACGATACGATACCTGCGGGACCACGGCGCCACAGTGATTCTTCTGTCTCACCTCGGCCGTCCGAAAAAAAATAATGAAAAAGGCTTAAGTCTTGCGCCGGTAGCCGACCGCTTGTCCGCGCTTTTGAAATCACCCGTAACCTTTCGGAATGATTATACCGACAGGAGTGCAAAAGCCTGGTCAAAAAGTCTTCCCAAAGGGGCGATTGCGCTGTGTGAGAATGTCAGATTTTATGAAGGAGAGGAAAGAAATGATCCTGAATTCGTTTCGCAGCTGGCACGCCTCGGTGATGTGTTTGTGAATGACGCGTTTGGGACTGCACACCGTGCGCATGCCTCTACCGTCGGTTTGATTTCGCGCCTTCCTTCATATGCAGGATTGCTTCTTGCTCGGGAGATAACGACCATCGGAGCTGCCGTTGAGCATCCGCGCCGCCCACTGGTTGTTATTATTGGCGGCGGGAAAACGCCCGAAAAAATCCGTGTTATCGAAAAACTCCTTGATGTGGCCGACACCATTTACCTGGGAGGAGCGGTAGCCAATACGTTTTTTGCCACATGGGGTATCGGCGTTGGCGTATCCCGGGTCGATCATGAGATGATTGAAATGGCGCGTGGCGTCTTGTGGAAAGCAACCCGCGTTTCGGCAAAACTGCTTCTCCCGGCAGATGTGGTCGTAAGTGATGCCAAGCGCACAACGCTCCCCATCGTGCTGCCGTACCATGCCATCCCCCTGGGATTGGGTATCTATGACATCGGCCCCAAAGCATTGGACGAGCTTTCAGGTATGGTAAAAAATGCTCATACCATTATATGGAACGGTCCCATGGGTTTGTATGAAGATGAACAATTTGCTGTGGGAACGAGAAAAACGTTGGAAATGATTGCGCGGTCAGAAGCGCAGAGTATTATCGGGGGCGGTGATACGATCTCCACTATCAATGACACGGATCTCCTCTCGCGCATCGGGCTTATTTCAACGGGTGGGAGTGCCATGCTGGAATTTATCGAAAAAGGAACGCTCCCGGTCATTGAGGCATTGAAAAATAGGCACACGCCGGGTAGCATGAAGAGATGAATAGCTTCTTAGTCCTTGTGAGACACGGCGAATCGGAGTGGAACGCAAAAGGCGTGTGGACGGGGCTTACCGATATCGGATTAACCCAAAAAGGAAAAGCGGAAGCAGCCGCAGCCGCGCGTGCTTTATCCGACATCCGATTCGATCTGGCGGTAAGTTCCCCGCTTCTTCGGGCAAAAGATACTCGGACGATCATACTTCACACCTTACACCAGGAACAGGTAGCATTGGCGGAAAGTCCCGCGATCAATGAGCGTGACTACGGTGTCTATACCGGGAAAAATAAATGGGAAATCCAAAAGGAGTTGGGGGACGATGCATTTCTTAAACTGCGGCGCGGATGGGATTATCCCGTGGAAAAAGGAGAAAGCCTTAAAATGGTTTACCAGAGAGTCGTGCCGTATTATGAAGCGGAGATACTCCCCCTTCTTAAGCAAGGGAAAAACATTCTGATAACGGCGCACGGCAATAGCCTTCGGGCTCTCATGAAGTATCTGGACGGTGTTTCAGACGAGGACGTCGCCGCCATAGAGCTGGCTACCGGGGAAATTGTCGTATATCGGATTGACACTGAGGGTCGGGTTGTTGACCGCTCCAGGAGGAGCGCCGTTTAACTACGAAAGCAGTGCGGTATCGAGCGCAAGTTTTGGATTACAATTCACGGCAAGTTGCCCCTGCGCGTGTAATAGCGCTCTGATTCGGCGCGTAATATCGCGTGTTTGTTTGTCCCCCGCCACCGTGTCGATGAGTAATCGCCGCAGGGACGAGATGGCACTGGTAGTCCAGGTCCTGGCAGCTTCGCGGTCGGTGGCAACTGCGTCTACCAGCCCGAAGACGGTCCGGGCGTCCGGGCGAATGATGTCTTTTGCTGCCGTATGGTCCGGAGTTTCCGGTTCATCCTGTGGGGCAAGGCGGATTACCTGGGCGCGTGAAATAATCGTGGGGATAAGCTCCTCGGCGTTTTGTGTTTCGCAGAGTAACAAACTTTTGGGCGGCGGTTCCTCAAGGAGTTTTAGAAGGGCTTGCTGCGCCTGCGGGGTAAGCGCCCACGCGTCATAAATGATACCAACGGTTGCTTTGGATGAGCGCGGACTCAGTTGCAGTTTTGCCGTGAGACTTCTCACCTCATCGATAACGATGTGTTCATTTTCCCGGGAAACTTCAACCACATCAAATGCTGCGATACCCCACTCACCGAGTTTTGCCGTAATTGCTTCGTGCCGTTTTTCGCGGGATGAGCCGACATACAGGAAGGTATGCATATTCCCTTGCATTATAGGGGAAAACCCTCAATAATGAATAGTGTATGCCTGGCACTGCCCAAGAAGTTGTATCTATTCTCGTAGCGGATCATAAACTAACGCAGGAGGTCGCAGACGCGGTAATAACGGAATCGCTTTCTACCGGAGAGACCGCGGAAGCTATCCTCCGGCGCAAACGGCTTGTTCCCGAAGCAGATCTCTCAAAAGCCAGGGCCGCATCACTCGGCATCCCGTTTGTTACGCTGGCTGCTCGGGCCATATCTCCCGATATCGTAAATTATCTCCCTGAGCCGGTTATCAGACGGTACATTCTTATTCCGTTTCAATTTGACCAGGCGACGAACGAACTGTATGTTGCCATGGCAGATCCGTTGGATTTTCAGGTTATTGAATTCCTTGAGAAGAAATCCGGAAAGCATGTCCGTGCATATATGGCTCTCAAGGACGACATTCTTGCGGCTGTGGACAATATCTATACGCACAATATCGGTGCGGATGTATCCGCTGCGCTGAAAGAAACCCAGACGCCTGAGATAAAAACCTACGAAGCCGGCAGGTTGGGCGAAGTCATACGGGAGGCTCCTATCGCTCAGATAGTTTCGGCTGTTCTTGAGCAGGCAATGCGTTTGCGCTCGTCGGATGTCCACATAGAACCACAGGATGGCGATACCCGCGTGCGATACCGCATTGACGGTATCCTTCAAGAACGGCTTATTTTGCCGAGGCGGCTTCATGACGCCGTTGTTTCGCGCATAAAAATTTTGGGAAACATGAAAATTGATGAAAAGCGTATTCCGCAGGATGGCCGCTTTAACTTCAAGATGGGCGAGGCGGAAGTGGATCTTCGTGTCTCGACCCTTCCGACCGTCCACGGAGAGAAGATCGTTATGCGTTTGCTCAAGAAATCGGGCGGCATCCCAAGTATGACCGAATTGGGATTGCGTGGGCTTGCCCTCAAACATCTTGAATCAAGTATCGTAAAACCACACGGGATCATCCTGGTTACCGGCCCTACCGGTTCCGGAAAAACCACGACGCTTTACTCGGTTTTGGCGAAACTGAATAATACAAAAGTCAATATTATGACGCTGGAAGATCCGGTCGAATATCAGATCAACGGGGTAAATCAGGTGCAGATTAATCCGCAGGCGGGTCTTACCTTTGCTACGGGACTGCGTAGCTTTCTCCGGCAAGACCCGAACATCGTTCTGGTCGGAGAAATTCGTGATCGCGAAACGACCGAGTTGGCGATTCAGGCTGCGCTTACCGGTCACTTGGTGTTTTCAACCTTGCACACGAACAATGCCGCAGGAGCAATCCCCCGCCTTCTTGATCTTGGCGCTGAATCATTTTTGGTTACGAGTGCTCTCAATGCCATCGTCGGGCAAAGAATCGCCCGCAAGATTTGTCCCGTTTGTCGGGAAGAGTATACCCCTGACGATGCGGTAAGTCAGGATATACGCGAGGTACTGGGACCGCTTCTCCCCGCCAGTAAACCCATCGTGCTGTACCGGGGAAAAGGGACGATCGGCGGGGCGGCGTGCACGTCTTGTAACGGCGGAGCCTATCTTGGACGTATCGGTATTTTTGAGGTATTTCCGGTTTCGGACGCAATCGGAAAGCTTA